>JBGSJV010000122.1:0-25043 GCA_041741535.1 Pirellulaceae bacterium | reverse complement strand
TGAAAAATCTCTCGCTACTCATAACCCAGACACTTTTTCAGCCTTTCGATCGCTGGGTTATTCGATAAACATTCGATTCGCCCATAACCCAGCGGCCGCGGATTGGCAGAGAGTTCGTAAACCGTATGGTTCACTCAACTTCTCTGTTTGGTTGGGAAACTGACCGCAGTAGGTTATTCGAAGAAGCCGGTGTCTTGCAGCAACGCAAAACACCGGCTTTTTTCGTATCTTCCTGCAATCTTCTGGGTCCCAACTACTCTCAAGAGACTCGATTCCCGTCCGCGACTCTCGTCAAAACAGCCCCTCTCTGGGGGCCAACCAGAGACAAATACTCTCAGAGTCTCTGGGTTATGAAAACCGCCGGGTTAACGGCTCTGGGTTATGAAATGTCTGCCTGACAGGACTTTCTTTTCCGTTCATTGATCTGCCTCACTAGGAGCACCAAAGTTGCGAACTTTGCCAGCGGGTAATGGGATGAGCAACAAACGCGGGCACAATTCTTCAATTCGTCGCGAATTGAGGAATTAAGTGCACAGCTTCCTCAGGGATATGAGCCGGGACAACGCTCCCTACCTCAAGATTGAGTGACGATGTCGCCCAACGCGGCAGTAATGCGGACAACGCAAAGCCGCAATCAAGGTCAAGTCGGAGCATCGCGCCGTCGGAGACCACGTGTCGGATGGTTGCAGCGAGGCAGTTGGGGCGATCATCGAATGCCTTAGCTGCCGGTGCAATTTCAACGTCTTCTGCTCGAATGCAGATCAGGACATCTTCTTCGATAGGGTTGTTTGCCAACGATATCAACCTCACGCTACCCACTGCCACCGTGGTCGTCGCGTTGGATCGTTCAACGACTCGGCCTTTGTGCAATGTTTCCACGCCCACCATCCGCGCCACACGCTCGTCATTGGGGCGGGCAAAGACTTCCTGGACTGGGCCACTTTGCAAGATTCGGCCTTCGTCCATTACGATTAAGTGATCCGCAAGCGCCATAGCTTCGTGCCGATCGTGGGTCACTAGAAACATGGGAACAGCAACGTCGGTCAGCAAATGCCGCAGCTCCAAACGCATCTGTTCACGCAGCATGGTGTCTAGAGCGGAAAGCGGTTCATCAAGCAGCAGCAGACTTGGCCGAAGAGCCAGTGTCCGCGCTAAGGCCACACGCTGCTGCTGTCCGCCGGAGATCTGATTGGGATAGCGATCGGCCAGTCCGCTCAGTCCAAATCGGTTTAGCAACTCATGCACGAACTGTTGCCGCTCGGGGGCCTTTTGCCGACGCAGGCCGTAGCCGATGTTTTGCGCAACATTGAGATGTGGAAACAACGCATACTCTTGAAACAGAAATCCGATGTTTCGCTCCCTAGGGCTGCGGTAGATTCCCTGCTTGCCATCAAACCAAACGTCACTCCCGAAAGCGATCGTTCCCTTCTGCGGACGTTCCAGTCCTGCCAGGCAACGCAGCACAGTCGTCTTGCCACAGCCCGACGGACCAAAAACTGCGGTAATGGAAAATCCCGTGGCGGGGCGCGAGAATTCGGCCGCAATCTTCGCTCCTCGCGGATAGTGCATCTCAAACTGAGCGGCTAACTCCTTCAAAACGGAATCCCCCGTCGCCCAAGAGCATAGGTGATGCACAGCACCAGAAACGAAAACAAGACCAACCAAAAAGCCGTCTGGCCGGCGGCGGCATAGTTGAGCGCTTGAACGTTGTCGTAGATTGAGATGGACAGCGTGCGGGTCACGCCGGGAATATTGCCTCCGACCATCAGCACGACACCGAACTCGCCCACGCAATGAGCAAACGTCAAAACCAGCCCCGTGAGAATACCGGGCCAGCTCAGTGGCAACACGACGCGGAAAAACGTTGACAGTCGACTTTCACCCAGACACCAAGACGCTTCGATCAGTCGACGATCCACTCCCATCAGCGCCGCTGTAAAAGGGCGTACTGCAAAAGGTAGATTGTAAAGGATCGAGGCCAGCAGAATACCTTGGAACGTGAACGGCAAGCGACCTCCTGTGGTCGATTCATAGGCCGCGCCCAAAGGGCTATTGGGTCCAGTCGCCATCAAGATATAAAAGCCAAGCACGGTTGGCGGTAGGACAAGCGGCAACGATACAACTGCCTCCACGAGAAAACGGCCTGACCAACGCGTCGTCGCCAGCCACCATGCCAACGGCAATCCAACGGCGAGCAAAATCGTCGTTGTCAGGGCTGCCAATCGCAACGTGAGCCAAAGAGCTGTAGAGTCCACTGGCTACTCCGCTGGCAGAATGAAACCATACTGCTTGAGAACTTTGCGTCCTCCAGGTCCGGCTACGAAGGTGCGAAATAAATCGGTCGCCTCTCGATCGATCGCCCAATTCATAATGACGCTGCCTTGCTCCATCGATGGATACGCGTCGATCGGAATCAGCCAGTACTTTCCCTTGTCTCTTAAAGCGGGAGCCAGTGCCAGTGAGAGCGCAATGATCCCGACATCCGCCGCACCGCTTTCGACGAACTGTGCGGTCTGGGCGATGTTCTCACCAAGCACAAGACGTCCCTGAACCTGCTCGTATGTCCCGAGGCTTTTCATCGCCGCTTCGGCTGCTCGACCATACGGAGCGTGCTGGGGATTGGCGATGGCGACCTTCTTTGCCGCCGGATCAAGAACGGCCTGCATACCCAGACTTTCAACGTCGATGGATGACCCGTTGGGAACCCAAACCACGATCTGCCCAACTGCATACAAGAACAAGCTTTCTTGATCAGCTAGACCCTTTTCTGCAAGTTGTCGAGGATAGGCTGCATCCGCAGAGAAGAAGATATTGAAGGGTGCCTCGTTAGTGAGCTGAGCGAAAAAGTTACCCGACGATCCGTAAGTGACTTGCACTTTGATATCCGGATGAACCTGGTGAAACTCAGCAATGAGCTCGTCAAATGCGAACTTCAAATCAGCGGCTGCCGCTACCGAAACTTGCTTTTGGCTTAATCCTCTTACATCGCTCAACTGTGTGGTTTGCTGGCGACATCCGACGAGCACTATGAAGATAGATGCGAGTGTGAACATGCACCAGCCGAACGATTTTGCAACACTCATCAATTCAGCTCCCTCAGATCGCCAGTGGTGGTCGTGTTGTAACCTGGAAGCCCGGACAGAGTCGTTCGGTAGGTGTGCGACCGCACGACGGCGAGTAGCCCCTGCACTCGCGGATCATCAAGAAAATCAGTAGGAATGCAAAGATCAAAAGCCTCTTCTTGAATCGGAATGAAGTTCAACCCAGCCTCAGCGCTTGCCAATTGAACACATATCCCAGCATCGGCCCAACCGCTAGTAATCGCTTCCGCCACACCGCGATGGTGTTTTGCAAGATGGCGATGCGTGACAGGTCTACCAAACAGTTCATCGAGACATTTTCGGGCACCTGAGCCCGCTTCGCGCCCAACCCACCTCAGCTTCGACTTGACCGCACCCCGTGCCGATCGAAGCCGTGAACTGGATGGTGACGCAATGCCTTCTTGCCACTCGGCTATTCGAAAAAGATGACAGTTTCCAACAGTGCTGCGGGCGAGCTGTGCATTCCGTTCGGGGTCATTATCGGTCGCCAGATGTAACCCAGCCAGATGCACCTTACCCTCGCTCAGCATTTCCAATGCCTGTCGGCTCGAGCGGTGCAGCACCAGCAAGCGATATCCGGTTACACGTTCATATTCGCTCGCAAGGTAACCGGCTGCAGGGTCACAGCAAGCGAGCACTAACGTCTGTCGAGACGTATCGCACGCTACCCGTTGCGTACTATCGATCGCTGACGTCTTGTCTAACAATCCATCAGGAAGCGGAGTCACCATGGGGGCGGTGGATGCTGGATAAAGCCATTGTTGTCCACCAACTTCAGCCTGCCAAAAATGACGAATGAACTGCGTCGGCTCCCATGCCCATTTGAGATCTTGTTTCGATACTTCTTGTTGACCAAACAGTATTTCAACTGAAGTACCCAGTGACTTCGCCAACGCAAGTGCAGCCGCAACCGAGGGAACCAATCGTTCACCTTCGATCGCTGTAACCGCTGTTCGTGAGATCCCTGCCCGCACGGCGAGTTCGGCTTGGGTGATCGCTGCTTTAACGCGAAACTCTTTAACTCGATTTGCTGCCATACTCAAAAAGTCTCACAAGGTTTTCACGAAAACAAAAAGGATGCCGTGCAAAAGTGGAATTCAAACAACTATCGGGCACGCGTTTCAACCTCCAAGAGGATTGGCTCGCGACCGTCCGTTACAGTGGCTCTCAAAGTCGAAGTGAGTGGGTTTGCTAAACTGGCTGGAAACCTTGCTGGAGGCAGCTTAGTCACCGTACCATCCTCACTTCGTGGTGCTTCGAGAATTGCCAGGTCTTCGAGTATGATCCGATGCTCGCCCGCAACCGCCCCCAATTCCTGGGTCTCAGCACGCATTTGAAACTTTCCCTCACGATCGGTAATTCCCATAGAACGAATCGGCCGGCGATCACCCACTGCCTCAGGAACGAAGGTAACCAGCACATTGCCGATTGGCTGGCCATCGATAATCAACCTTCCCCCGACCGGCACCAAATCCAGTTTTGACGTGCACCCGCAACACGCGAGAAGCACGCAAACTAAAGCAATGTTTGGTCTCGCGCCGCTCCATCGCGTATTTGGCAACTGCTTTCGTACTGACACCGCACTCATTCGAACTGAACCACCTGCCCGTCATTGCGAACTGCGAGGTTGAGTAGAATTGGTTGAGCCATCGATTCGGACATAAATCGAACCGAACCATCTGCCAGCGCGAAATTGGCTCCGCCGGTATGAAGGCTTCCAAACGCAGAAATGCGACGGTCGTTGTAGTAAAGGTAACTGCTATAGTTCGTCGCTGGTGGAACGATGCTTCCGCCCGACGAAAACGGTGCAGGGACACGGAAGTTGATTGGAGCATAAGCACTCAAAGTCACATCACCCGCCGCCAACCGCCCGCCAGAAGGTGCCCACCAACCCGTCGAGCCCATGGGATTCAGAAACTGACCAGATGGAGGTGTTATGCTTGTGGCAAATGAATCATGGTTTGCATCCACATGACTCCGCTCCCCCAATAGCAAAGTGTTGCTAAGCCCATCTGTGACGTCAGCCATTCGCACCGGCTTTCCAGTGGGAGCGGTTTGCGACCCAGATCCGATCACAAAAAAGATTCCATCGTTGGTGGCGAATTGTGGATCGTACGAACGGTATCCACCGTTTCCGCCGTAGCTGGTAATGCCATAGAAACGATTGCTGCCGGTTGGAAGTGGATTCTGCGGGATAATGTCGGACGGACAGATTAGCACTGGCAACACCTTGGCGGTTCGAGAGTCAATCCCGCCAGCCGTATTGTTGAGTGGGTCCAACTCGTCCCAGCCGTCCCAAAGACTGCCTTGTTCAACGAAGGCCAACAATCGTACGAACAACGAGATTCCGCGAAATCGAGGTTGAGTCGGAAAAGAGAGTTGTTCTACGCCAGCAGGAAATGCCTTGCGGGTGTCGTGAAAATTATGTGCGGCTAGAGCCAGTTGCTTGAGGTTGTTGGAGCACTGCATGCGTCGTGCGGCTTCGCGTGCTGCTTGAACGGCGGGCAACAGCAGCCCTACGAGAATGCCGATGATCGCGATGACGACCAACAATTCAATCAATGTAAACGCTTTGCTTTTATTCATCGCTTTGACGAATCCTTTTCCGTTGAATTGCTTGGCTTCTTCTCGACGATGGAAATCTGGTCAGGATCATCTACTTCAATGCGTGGAACACCTTGAACTTCCGATACCAACCCTTTGACTCGAATCTCCTTTTCGTCGAAGTGCTTTGCCGGATCTTTGATCCCTTTCTCCTTGAATCGATTGGCTCCCTTCTCCGTGATGACAATTGCGAAGTTCTTTTCGTCCCGAAAATCCTTTTCGCTATCCATGTAAATCTCACCCCGTTTCTCCAAGCGATCTTTGATCACGGCTGGCTTCATCTGAACCTCGATCTTCTTGCCGATTTGCTTTCGAGCTTCGACAGGTGTCAATGGCTTGTCTTCGCTTGCCCCGCTTGAATAGCTCAGCACACCAAGTAAGCAAATCAAAAGCGACGATGCCATTAACACAATTCTTTTGACTGTCATTTGAAGAGTTCCTGTAGTGTTAAGGTCGATGCAAAAGGGAAACGGCAACCAAATCCGACCAGTGGCACGATCCTGCCAAAAATGGCATGATTATGCCATTTCGCAAAGCGGCTTTCAAGTGGGCCCTACTTCAAGCGATAGGGTATCGATTGTCAGGCAGTCTGCCCAAAACGATGAGCCCAGCGAATTTCTTGCTCTCAAAGGCCTCTGATGCAGCTTCAGAATCTTTCCAAGGCGGCTGATACGACCTACCCAAACGGACGCTGACGGGCTTTCCTACGCTCCTAGCTTAGGCTGCCGACACTCGCTCTCGGGCTAATGCGTCTCAAAGCCTGTGGGGAAAGCGCCGGGGATCACTACGTCTTGGTAAGGCAATCTCCCGAGCGGTTGTCGGGCCGGCATCTTGATAAAACTTTGATACTCTACGGCCTGCTTTTGATGCGCGCTTAATATCGACATTGCGATACTTCTAGTCAGTCACTCGTACTGAAGGAGTTCAAAATGTTGACGCTTACCATGTTCCTTATCGCGACCTGTGGGTTCGCACTTCTCTGGGCACTGATCCACTGGATCGAACGATCACGAGGTGCCATATGAATGCCGTCGTCGTTTTGGTCGTTGTTCTGTCGTTCGTCTATCTGACCTACGCGATGTTGTGCCCCGAGAAGTTTTAGGAGAGAAGAGCTCGCTATGTCTACTTGGATTTTACCATTGATGATACTGATCGCGGCTGTCTCAATTGCTTGGCCGCTTTCTTGGTACATGCAGTTTGTATTTGATCCCAATCATAAATCACCATTCATGCGGCGCTGGCATCGCGGATTGGAACTGGTGTTGGGACAGAGTGACGCTAACCAGTCAGTAACCTGGGCAGCCTATGGGCGGTCGATGCTCATGTTTAACTACTGCATGTTCGTGCTGGTTTTTATGGTTCTGTCGTTTCAAGATTATTTGCCAATCAATCCGGATGGCAAGGCAGGCTTAGAGCCTACCCTGGCGTTCAATACGGCCATCTCATTCATTACCAATACCAACCTCCAGCATTACTCTGACGAAGTATCACTCAGCTACTTTTCGCAGTTGTCGCTCATGTGGCTGCAATTTGTATCGGCGGCGACTGGTATCGCGGCTCTTGTGGCGGTCGCGAGAGCGATGGCGGGTTCAAAGTCGATGGGCGATTTCTACAAAGATGTTGCCACGGCTTCGCTTCTGGTGCTGTTGCCTCTCGCCACCATTGCCGCGCTCTTCTTGGCTATCGGAGGCGTACCAATGACGCTCTCGGGAGCTGTAGACGCCACGACTTTGGAAGGTGCGACACAGACCATTGCTCGTGGGCCTGTGGCTGCGTTTGTGGCGATCAAACAACTTGGAACCAACGGAGGAGGCTTCTTCGGCCCGAACAGCTCGCATCCGCTGGAGAATCCGACGTTCTGGACTAACGTCATCAGCAACATCTGCATATTGATCATTCCAATGGCATCGGTGTGGATGTTCGGTCGTATATCCAAGCGAACGGCGCACGCGAACGTGGTGTTTGTTGTCATGCTGTTGATGTTCATCTTGCTGGTTGGTTATGCCAACTACTGTGAACAACAGCCTGCCATCGCGCTGAATGAGTTACCGGTTATTTCTCAATCAAACTTGGAGGGCAAGGAGCTACGCTTCGGAATAGCCGCTGGGCCTACATGGGCAGTTGCCACAACAGCGACTTCCAACGGATCAGTCAACGCGATGCACGATAGTCTCAATCCACTCACGGGACTTGCTCCCATGATGGGCATGTGGTTGAACGTGATCTTTGGCGGCGTTGGGGTCGGGATGCTAAACATGTTTCTGTTCATCGTATTGGCTGTGTTTTTAGCCGGGATGATGGTCGGTCGTACGCCTGAGTATCTCGCACGTAAAATCGAAGCACTTGAGATGAAGGTTGCCCTGCTAACAATCTTGGCACATCCGCTTTTCATTCTTGGAGGCATCGCATTGTTCGCAGCGACCTCATGGAGACGCGAGACGCTCAACAATCCAGGCAGTCATGGTCTGTCTGAGATCATCTACGAATTCAGCTCAGCAGCGGCTAACAACGGCTCGGGCTTCGAAGGGCTTGGAGATAACACGCCACCTTGGAATATCGCTACCGGGTTGGTGATGCTGTTTGCTCGATTCATTCCGATCATCGCTCCGCTGGCTATTGCTGGATCGCTCAGCACTAAGCGAGCGACTCCTGAAGGAGCCGGCACGTTTCGCACCGACTCTTGGATGTTCGGTGTCATTCTGATCGGTACGGTACTCATCGTGGGTGCTCTCCTGTTCTTGCCGCTCGCAGTGCTTGGCCCGATCGCCGAGCAACTGGAAGCTAGGTAACGAAATCGCATATCAGCCGGCAGGCGTTAGCCTCCGGTTTTTAGAAGCAAGAAGAGAACCGGACGCTAACGCGTTCCGGCTAATAGTGAAACAACTACCGGACACTAACGCGTTCCGGCTGATCGATCGAATCATACAAATCACATGGAGTTGAAAAATGTCTACTGTTTCGATGGACCCCAGATCGGGTCACCAAAGTTCTCCATCACATCGACCAAGGCCTGAGTTGTTCAGCCTGAGCATGCTTGGGCCGTCGATCGTCAGATCGTTTGAAATGCTTAACCCGGTCCGTATGGCCAAGAACCCCGTGATGTTTATTGCCGAGGTCGGTGCAGCACTGACAACCCTCATCACCATACAAGCGATCGCGACGGGTGGGGAAGCGACTTGGTACTTCCTGGCACTAACAATTATTTTGTGGTTCACGGTCTTGTTCGCCAACTTTGCGGAGTCTGTGGCTGAAGCCCGCGGTCGAGCACAAGCGGCCAGTTTGCGTTCGGCTCGCAAAGATGTCACTGCGAATAAGGTGGCAGAGATCGCAGGACGTGTCATCGATGAAGTTCCTGCATCGACTTTAAAGGTTGGTGACTTTGTCGTTGTTCGTCCAGGTGAAACCATTCCGGCGGACGGCGAAGTCGTGCAAGGGATTGCGCTCGTTGATGAAAGTGCAGTGACGGGTGAAAGTGCTCCGGTGATTCGCGAAAGCGGCGGTGACCGCAGTGCTGTGACAGGAGGTACGCGAGTCGTCTCGGATCATATTTTCGTCCAAGTCACCTCGAAGCCAGGCGAGAGCTTTTTGGATCGCATGATTGCGATGGTTGAAGGAGCGAATCGCAGTAAGACTCCCAATGAGATTGCACTCACGATCCTACTGGCTGGATTTACGATGGTGTTCTTGCTGGTTTGTGTGACGCTCTATCCGATTGCAACTTACTTTGATGTCATGATCGATGTGCCAACCTTAGTTGCTTTGCTCGTATGTTTAATTCCAACCACAATCGGCGCATTGCTGGCGGCTATTGGGATCGCAGGGATCGCGAGACTTAGCCAAGCGAACGTGATGGCAATGTCCGGTCGGGCCGTAGAAGCAGCCGGAGACGTGGACGTGTTGTTACTCGACAAGACGGGAACGATCACGCTAGGGAATCGTCAAGCTGCAGAGTTCATTTCAGCGCCTGGAGTCGATGAAAAGCGGCTTGCAACGGTGGCTCAGCTCGCATCCCTTGCTGACGAAACGGCAGAGGGACGCAGCATCGTTGTACTGGCAAAAAACAAATACGGACTTCGCGGTCAATCGCTCGAGGAACTGGCTGCACAGGTCGTTCCGTTCAGTGCGCGAACTAGGATGAGCGGCTTAGATCTTCAGGGTCGAATAATTCGTAAAGGTGCCGTCGATGCGATGGAAGCGTATCTCAACAGCTACCGACCAATTAGCCGGAACGCGTTAGCGTCAGGTTTTACCAATGACGAAACGCTACCGAATGAAGAACCGGAAGCTAACGCGTTCCGGTTGATTCATGAACCAAGTCGCTTGCCACGCGAAGTGAAGTTGGAAGCCGAACGCATCGCCAAAGCAGGTGGAACGCCGCTTGTAGTCGCGGAGAATGATCAAGCCCTAGGTGTCGTCTACTTGAAGGATATTGTGAAGGGCGGGATCAAGGAACGATTCATCGAACTGCGGCGCATGGGAATCAAGACTGTGATGATCACGGGCGACAACCCGCTAACTGCCGCGGCCATCGCTGCCGAAGCGGGCGTTGATGACTATCTCGCTGAAGCGACTCCCGAAGCGAAGCTGGAACTGATTCGCCGTTATCAAAACGAAGGCCACATGGTGGCGATGACGGGTGACGGAACTAATGATGCACCCGCATTGGCTCAAGCCGATGTGGCTGTCGCGATGAACACGGGGACGCAAGCCGCCAAAGAAGCTGGCAACATGGTCGACTTGGATTCCAATCCGACGAAGTTGATTGACATTGTCTCCACGGGTAAGCAGATGTTGATGACTCGCGGTGCGCTGACGACATTCAGCATCGCGAACGATGTCGCCAAGTATTTTGCGATCATCCCCGCAGTGTTCATGAGTGCCATGCCGCACTTGGCACCGCTGAACATCATGGGCCTGGCCACACCTCGCAGTGCCATCCTGGCTGCGGTCATCTTTAATGCTGTGATCATACCCCTGCTGATTCCCATCGCCATTAAAGGTGTGAAATATCGACCGGTCGGCGCGGATGCACTTTTGGGAACAAACCTCCTTGTCTATGGACTCGGTGGATTAATCGTTCCCTTTGTGGGAATCAAGGCGATCGATCTGATGTTGGTGGCCGTTGGCTGGGTTTAAAGATCTTACAATACAAGGAAATCTATAATGATCATTGACTTTACGCGTTCATTGCGGCTTACTGGGCTGACCATCGTGGTCTGCGTCGTCGCATACACCGCTCTTATGCTTGCATCCGCCTCCCTGGTTGCGCCGGAGAAGCGTCTTGGCAGCTTGATCTATGGGGCTGAAGGAAAGGTGATAGGCTCTCGCCTCGTTGCACAAGCCTTTACTCGTCCCGAGTATCTATGGCCGAGACCTTCGGCTGTGGATTACAATGCTTCCGGAGCGGGTGGCAGCAATTTGTCGCCGACCAATCCCAAAGTTCGCGAGCGGGCGGAAGCAATACTCGTCAAACACGACGTGGCAGATGGTGCCACGTTACCCGCTGACCTAGTAACTGCATCTGGTTCAGGGCTGGACCCGCATATCACCCAAGACGCCGCACTGATTCAAGCAAACCGGATAGCCATGAGTCGACAAGTCGATATTTCCATCATTCGCGAACTGTTGCAAAAACAAGCCGGTTCGAGCTCGGCCGACAGCGGTGGGGCAGAGGGGTTAGTCAACGTTCTTGAGTTTAATTTGCTGCTGGACTCGCAGCTGAAGTCGGCTGAATCACGATGAACGACCCGGAGCGACCAACACCGGAACAGATGCTGGCTCGAATTCGATCGGAAGCGACTGAGGTCGAGTCAGCATCGTCTGAAGGCAAGCTGCGACTGTTCTTTGGCTACGCAGCTGGCGTAGGCAAGACTTACGCGATGCTGCAAGCCGCTCAGTCCATGAAACGGGAGGGCCGCGAAGTTGTCATCGGTTACGTCGAGCCTCACGCTCGCCCGGAAACCCAAGTTCTGACTGACGGGCTGGAAGTTTTGCCTCGATTGGAAGTTTCTTACCGAGGTTCCGTCCTGCAAGAGTTTGATTTGGACACGACGTTGGCCCGCAAACCTGAGTTTGTCTTGGTCGACGAATTAGCCCATACGAATGCACCGGGTTGCCGTCATGCAAAACGCTGGCAAGATGTCGAAGAACTTCTTGCGGCTGGCATTAACGTCCTGTCGACGTTAAACGTACAGCATGTTGAATCGCTGAATGATGTGGTAGCTGAAATCAGTGGAGTGCAAGTTCGCGAGACTGTGCCCGATTCAATCTTGCAGCGAGCTGATGAAGTTACGCTGATTGATGTTTCTCCGGACGATCTTTTAGAACGGCTACGCCAAGGAAAAATCTATGTTCCAACGCAAGCGGCATTCGCGCTAGAGAAATTCTTCCGCAAGAACAACCTTGTAGCACTTCGTGAGATGGCCTTGCGCCATGCGGCCGACCGAGTACACGACGATGTGGAAGTCGCCAGGCTCGGAAGCGATGCCAGTCGACCGTGGCCGACCAACGAGCGACTGCTGGTTTGCGTTGGTCCAAGCCCGACGTCTGCTAAAGTGGTTCGAGCTGCCAAGCGACTAGCCGATCGCATTCACGCTCCATGGATCGCGTTACATATTGAATCTGCATCTGCTGCCCAGTGGAGTGACGCAGATCGCCAGCAACTTCATCGCAATCTCAGGCTAGCCGAAAGCTTAGGTGGCGAAATTGTCCAGGCTTCGGGGGATGATGTTAGTCAGGAACTGCTCGCTTACGCATTGAGTCGAAACGTCACCAAGATCGTTGTCGGCAAAACAGGAGAGACAACGCGAAGGTGGTGGCGAGGGGCGAATTCGTTAGTGGATCGCATGCTTCGAGACAGTGGCAATATGGATGTCGTTGTCGTTCGAGGTGTCGACGAACCACATCCCACCTTCACATCGTGGAATTCAAACTCATCAAAGCTGCCCCCGCTCAGATGGCTGGAAGCGATCTCTTATACAATTGCGGCAACGCTGATCACACTCTTGATGAATCTCGCTGGATTCTCAGAAGTGAATTTGGTCATGGTCTACCTGCTGGCTGTCGTTGCGATTGCTGCGAGATGCGGAAGTATGCCATCGATGGCCGCATCTCTTGCTTCGGTACTCATTTTTGATGTGCTATTCACACAACCCTACTATCGTATCACGGTTTACGACAGCCAGTATTTGGTGACATTTGCGGTGATGTTAGTGGTCGGCCTGCTTGCAAGTACTCTCACCTCGCGGGTCCGATATCAAGCCGACACAGCACGCAGAAACGAGCGCAGGGCAGAAGCCCTTTATCGACTCAGTCGTCGTTTGGCCAAGACAGCCAAGACTGCCGATCTGTTGCAAGAAACGGAACAGATCGTGTCGGAAGTATTCGATGCGCACACCGTAATCTACCTGCCGGATGACAAACGAAAAGTTCGCCCCGTCTGGGGGCATGTTGCCAGCTTCGCCGCAAGTGCAAAGGAGTTTGCGGCTGCCCAATGGGTTCTTGACCATAACGAACCAGCGGGTGCTGCGACCAATACTTTGCCAAGTTCGGAGGCACTATACATTCCTCTAGCAACTCCCGAAAACGTTGCAGGTGTGATGGCCATTCAACCTTCCAAAGCGAATAAACAACTATCGATCGATGCGCGTCAACTGCTTGAGACCTATGCAACTCAGATTGCATTTGCAATCGAACGCAACAACTTGGCGGAACGGTCTCGGCGTGCCGAACTAGAGTCAGAAGCCGAGAAAATGCGGAGTGCCTTGCTAAGCGCCGTTTCTCATGACTTGCGAACCCCGCTGGCCGCCATTTCGGGTGCCGCGAGCACCCTTGACGCCAACCTTCACAAAGACGCGATCGATGAGCCCAATCGTGAGTTACTTGCGACCATCGTTGATGAGTCTCAACGATTGACGCGGTTGGTCGAAAATCTTTTGCATATGACGCGTTTGTCCAGCGGAAAGGTACAGATCAAACGACAATGGCAGCCCGTGGAGGAGGTTATCGGGTCGGCACTTCACAGACTGGATCATCTGCTCGTAGGGCGCGAAGTCAAAGTGAAAATCCACGGGGAACTGCCGCTGGTGCATGGGGATGATGTTCTCCTGGAGACCGTTCTCGTCAATTTGATTGACAATTCGTTGAAATATTCTCCGCAACAATCGCCGATTGAAATCCTATGCGAACCAAGGAGTGACGGCGTCACGTTTCAAGTGGCAGACCGCGGTTGCGGAATCGTCCCTGGCGATGAGGAGTCTATTTTCGAGAAGTTCAATCGAGGTTCCGGGTGTAATTCGGACCGTCGTGGAATTGGGCTAGGCTTGGCTATTTGTGCAGCGATCGTTCGCGCACACAAAGGCACAATCACGGCACACAATCGTGAGGGGGGTGGCACAATGGTTCGTTTTACGATTCCTAATGAGGAGACACCACCACGTATCACCCCAGAGATTGATGAGTAACGAAATGGCTGTTTCGAGCGCACCAGTAATCGCCGTCATCGAAGACGAAGCTCCCATTCAGAAGTTTCTGCAGGCGTCGCTAACGGTTGAAGGTTTTCGCGTTGTGCAAGCAACAACGGCCAAAGATGGCGTGCGATTGATCACACAGGAACTTCCCGCGATCGTGCTGTTGGACCTGGGATTGCCCGACGCAGACGGAGTCAGCGTTATCAAGTCGGTTCGCGGATGGTCATCGCTACCAATGATCGTCTTGTCAGCCCGGGGCGAAGAAAAAAGCAAGATTGAAGCATTGGATGCCGGCGCCGATGACTATCTGACGAAACCGTTTGGAGTCGGTGAATTACTCGCGCGAATTCGTAGTACCTTGCGGCGAGCCGCATGTTCTGCGGGCGGAAAGGAAGAACACAAATTTGAGTTTGGAAATATTCATGGTGACCTGGCCACACGTCGAGTCTTTGTGAACCGTGAGGAGGTCAGACTAACCAAATTGGAGTTCGATCTACTGGGGCTTCTCGTGCGCAATCGCGATCGCGTGCTGACCCACAAGTATCTATTAAAGGAAGTTTGGGGACCAAATTCTGCCAACGAACCTCACTACGTACGCGTGTTCATGGCGAATTTGCGGAAGAAGCTGGAACAAGACCCCAGTCGCCCCCGACATTTACTGACCGAACAGGGAATTGGATACCGATTGCGAACCGATTGATGAGTGGCTATCAGGACCGCACATTTGGAATGGGCTATCGACTTGGAGTCTTGCCATGAATATGTCACCACGTTTTGAGAAATACTCCATTGCGCGGAACCTGAAACTTGCCGCGGTCGGTTTGGCCACGATCATGCTGCTAGTGCTGACACTGCCACGATCTCAATTCGTCGACAGAGTCAACCAAGTTGGCTTGCATGAAAAGCTGGTTCTCTCAGGTCCAACTCAAGGCACATCATACGTGATAACTATCTATGGCATACCTCCTCATTTATCCGAAACCGAAATCGTCAGAATTGTGGAATCGGAGTTAAACAGCATTGATCGCCTCGTTTCAAATTGGAACCCCCATTCAGAGATCTCTCTTTTTAATGCTTTTGGCGAGTCAAACTGGTTTTCGATTTCGGAGGAAACGGGCCAAGTCGTTACTGCCGGATTGAAAGCCAGTCAAGAGTCCAACGGTGCGTTTGACATGACGGTAAAACCGCTGGTCAAACTGTGGGGCTTTGGCGTCGCGTCGTCAGAGTCCGGTCTGCCGACAGCTTCGCAAATCGCCGCGGCGCAAAGCCAAGTAGGTTGGCAGAAGATCGAAATTCGCGATGACTCCCTGGCAATCAGAAAAGCAAATCCTGAAATGCAAATGGACTTATCAGGAATTGCCCAAGGTTATTCGGTCGACCGAATTGCTCAGCAGCTCGAACAAGCGGGCGTCACCACATTTTTGGTTGAGATCGGCGGCGAAGCGGTATCCCGTGGAAAGAAACCAGATGGGACTTCTTGGCGCGTCGGCATTGAACGCCCCAACCTTATGTTGCCAACGCACGATGCCATACAGTCGGTGATTCGACTCGAAAACCAAGCTGTGGCAACATCTGGCGATTACCGCCAATTTCGCGTCGTCGATGGCGAGCGTTATTCGCACATCATTGATCCGCGAACTGGACGCCCTATTCGACACTCGCTAGCATCTGCCACCGTTATTGCGAACTCTTGTATGGAAGCCGATGCTCTTTCCACCGCTCTGATGGTGATGGGCGAAACCGACGGCTATGCATGGGCGGAAAAGCAGCAGATGGCAGCGATGTTTATTTCGCGACAACATGATGACTATTCAGTCCGATATACGAAACGATTTCTGGCCCTGTTGGATCCAAGTGTTCCGGAACTTCCGTAAGTCAACGTCCGCATATAGGACGGACAATCATCGACCGATCACCCGTTTCTTCACCCGAGGACGTCAGTGAGTCAGGTGTGTACGGTCGGCGACTCGAACATGTCGAAAGAACATCAGCTGCTGGCCCACTTTTTCGCTATTTTGTTTTCGGTATCTTGCTCCTGTCTTATTCCCTGGGGCTATTCCAGAGCTTTTGCTCGGCAGAACCGAAAATGCCCAAGACCGAGGCAAAAATGGGATTGGTGTGCGGAATCCAATCAGCTCCCTGCCTTGACCTCCTGCATCGAATCGATATCGGTGAAGACTTGATCCAATTCTGGTTTGAAGAGATCGCCAATGAGCAGATCCGTGATGTTGCCTTTGTGTTGCGGGAACTGGCGAATGAACTGGCCAAAATTAAAGCCGTCGTAAAACTCACACACCAATCGCCGCATGCGATTCATACCACGGACGTAATCCTGCTCCCATTTTCCAAGTTGGGCTCGTGACGTATCGCCCAATCGCAGACCTTCCACAATGGCATCGGCCGCTCGTTGGCCGGAAACTAATGCCAGCAAAACTCCAGATGAATACAACGGATCAAGAAATCCAAACGCATCCCCGACCAGTACCCAACCATCGCCTGCCGCCTGTTTGGCTTTATACGTATAGTCTTTGGTGGCCCGAAATGGTTCCACCCGTTCGCCTGGAGCGACGCGGGACTTGAGCGCCGGGCACTTCTCCATTTCCTCGGCAAAGGTCGCTTCATGGCTGTCCCTGCCTTTGAACAAATAATCAAAATCGGCGACCACGCCGACGCTAATGATGTCATCGTGCAAAGGAATGTACCAAAACCACCCCTCTTTTCCACGAAGACTCAACACGATCGTGGCGCCGCTATCGATGCCACTATCCCGAAAAGCACCTCGGTAGTAAGTCCAGATCGCTCCCTTATTCAATTGAGGATCGGGAACGCGCAGGTTCAGCTTGTTGATCAGCAAAGAACTTTGGCCACTGGCATCGACAATTACGGACGCACGGACGTCGCGAGTCACTCCCGTGGCGTCTGTGACTTGAATGCCCGTCGCCCGGTCCCCCTCAAAATGTACTTCTCTCACGCGACTGCCTTGATGGACATGAACTCCGTGTTCACGCGCATTGTTCAGCATCATCTCATCAAATTCGCTGCGTTTGATCTGCCACGTCTGTGAGCAATCGTGCGGCTTGTTGTCATGAAAGTAAAACGGAGCTGATTCAACCCCAGACGCGCTCACAAACTGCACACTGAATTTCTTGACAAAGTGACTGGCGGACATTTTCTCCAGCATGCCCAGTCGTTGCAGGACCCAATATGTCTCAGGAATGAGCGATTCGCCGATGTGGTACCTGGGAAAAGTCTCTCTTTCGAACAACTCGACACGAAAGCCTTGCTGCGAAATTAACGTGGCCGCCGTTGCGCCCGCTGGTCCACCGCCGATCACAATCACATCGGAATCTAGTTGCGAAGTATCCAACATTACACGAGCCTTCCGTACTTGGGGTGTGGAGAAGTTAACTCACTCGTCGAGCAACGACGGATGATTCAAATCTTCATGAGGGCGACGAGCGTGCCGCAACAGACGTGCTAATTGGTTCAGCGAACTCTCGCTCATATGCCCCAATTGACGTTGATGGCTATCTTGGACCGCCACGTGGATGCGCTCCAACAGTTCGACTCCCGCCGACACAATTCGAACTTGCACCACTCGTCGATTGTCCGAGCGACGCTCGCGCTCCAGCAAACCAAGTTGCTCCAGACGATCGAGCAAACGTGTGATATCCGGAGCTCGGGAAATCAACCGTCGTCCCAACTCCAGAGTTTGCATGGAATCGGGATGAACGGTCTGCAATAACCGTAGTGCGTTGTACTGCTGGGCCGAAATACCTTCCTGCCCAAACACTTCATCTTCGATCTGTTTCAGACGGTCGTACGTCCGCCACAAGTTCAAGAAAACTTCTTGCTGAAGCGAATCAAATCGCGGTCGCGTGGAGGGGTTCGTTCGAGACATAGGACGGGTCGTTTCCTCCGTTTGCAGCTCACTACCGGTAAGTTAGCGACTTTCGGTTATAACCCTCGGACCAAGCCGTGTCAAGACAATAGTTGTTAAAACAAGTAACAAGAAGTGGCCTGATCGAACGGGTGGGTCGTCGCACCAAGGGTGCCGCTTGGTATCCGTTTGGCGACCGTGCGATTCGCGGAACGTTCGTTTACAATCACTGGGTGTTGCCAGAGGCCCATGTCGAGATCGAACCCCGTGAACCAATCATCCATGTCCGACGTGACTCGCATCTTGCTGCAAATGGATGCTGGCGATCCCACAGCTGCTAACCAGCTATTGCCCGTTGTTTATGCTGAATTGCGGCAATTAGCGGCTGCCAAGCTGGCTCACGAAAAGCCCGGGCAAACTCTGCAGGCGACGGCATTGGTCCATGAAGCGTATTTACGTCTCATCGGAACAGAAGCCACGGTGCATTGGAACGGACGCAGCCACTTCTTCGGGGCCGCGGCCGAAGCCATGCGACGAATCTTGGTCGAGCAGGCTCGGCGCAAACGCCGCCTCAAACATGGCGGCGAGTGGGAACGAGTCGAATTGTCGGACCCGCCGGCAGGAGACAACGACGACCAGGAATTGCTGGATCTTGACGCGGCCTTGCCCACTTTGGCAGCGGAGGATGCGTTGGCAGCTGAAGTTGTCAAACTCAAGTTCTTTGCTGGACTTGGACGCCAGGAAATTGCGGCCATCTTGGGTCTATCCGTGCATCAAGTTCGCCAAAAATGGGACTACGCCCGAGCCTGGTTGCGATTGGCTTTGGAAAAATGATCCAATTTTCGGAAAATCGCGCGCCAGAGTCGTTCGCTGCGACGCACGAAGTCGGAGAGGAGATTCTGATTCATGAACATCGATCCACAACGGGCTCAAGCGCTGTTCCTAGCTGCTTTGGAGATTACCGAGCGTCGGCAAAGGTCCGAGTATCTCGATCTTGAATGTGGTCCGGATGAAAAATTGAGTCGGCGTGTGGAGGCTCTCCTTGCGGCCCACAACGCCACCGGAGGATTTGACATCGAATCATCGTCGGAATTTCTGCCAGGAGTAACCGCCGACGCCGCTCCCATCGAACCAACATCCGGGACCCTCCTCAATGGTCGCTACAAGTTGATCGAGGCCATTGGCGAAGGCGGCATGGGTTCCGTTTGGATGGCCGAACAAAAAGAACCCGTGAAACGCAAAGTCGCCATCAAGCTGATCAAAGTAGGGATGGACTCTCGCCAAGTACTGGCCCGCTTCGAAGCCGAACGCCAGGCCTTAGCGTTGATGGATCACCCGAATATTGCCAAAGTCTTTGATGGTGGCATGACGGAACAGGGGCGACCGTACTTTGTAATGGAATATGTCAAAGGCGTGCCACTGACCGAATATTGCGACCGCGCGAAACTCGCGCTACGGGATCGACTGCCACTATTCATGGCGGTTTGCCAAGCGGTCCAACATGCCCACCAAAAGGGGATCATCCATCGCGACCTGAAACCCTCCAACATTTTGGTTTGCTTGTACGACGGCAAACCCGTGCCCAAAGTGATCGATTTTGGTTTGGCGAAGGCCATGCACCAATCGCTGACGGACCAATCGCTACACACCGCCCATGGGATGATGGTCGGCACGCCGCTCTACATGTCACCCGAGCAAGCAGAGCACAACAATTTGGATGTGGATACGCGAACCGATATCTATTCGTTGGGTGTCATTCTCTACGAACTCCTAACGGGTAGCACACCGTTGGAACGTCAACAGATGAAACAGGCGGCCTACCATGAGATCCTGCGTTTGATCAAAGACGTCGATCCGCCCAAGCCAAGCACCCGAATCAGTGGCAGTGTGGGTCTGCCCAGCATTGCGGCGCAACGGAGTATCGATCCGAATCAGTTGAAAAAATCACTGACAGGCGATCTGGATTGGATCGTGATGAAAGCTCTGGATAAAGAACGCAGCCGACGTTACGAAACCGCCAATGGCTTGCTGCGCGATGTGGAGCGATTTCTGCACGATGAGGCCGTGGAAGCTTGCCCGCCTAGCCGCACCTATCTTCTTCGCAAGTACATTCGCCGGAATCGTGGCCAAGTAATCGCGATCACGACCGTCTTGCTCGTGTTGCTGTTAGGGGTCGCGGGAACATCTTGGGGCCTGCTCAGTGCTCGCGGTGAAGCAAACGAGAAAGAACTGGCCCGACAACAAGAAGCTGAGCGAGCGGAAGGAGAACGAGTCGCCAAGTTGGAAGCGCAAGCCCAACGAGCCCTCGCGATCGAACAACAAAAGCGGGCAGAAGCCAGTGAAAGGCTCGCCAGCGAACGCCTTGTTCAAGTTGAAGGCGAGAAAGTGCGCGCTCTGGCAGAACAGCAGATTTCGGAGGCCGTTCGATTTTTCTTGCAACGAAGACTATTGGGCCAAGCCGACGTCGAGGAACAGGCCAATACGTTGCTCGAAATCGGTGGGGTTGAATCGGTATCGCGAGCCAAACGAAACCCCACCATTCGGGAACTACTGGACCGCGCGGCACTGGAAATGACACCCGACAAGATCGACGAAACCTTCCCAGGCATGCCATTGATACACGCCGAGATATTACAGACACTCGGCCAAAGTTACGACGACATTGGAGAACTGGACCAGGCCATCGGATTCTTTCAACGTTCCTTAGCCATCCGTCGTCAACATCTATCCCGCTACGATTACCGCATGTATGCGAGCCTGAACAATCTGGGTTACGCCTACCGGTTGAAGGGTGATTTTGCGCAATCCGCAAAACTGCATGCCGAAGTGCTCGCCTTGCTGGAATCTGTCGACCGCGAGAATTCGACGGCGTCGAACGAATCTGCCGAAGTTGAAATGACTCCGCAACTTCGACAGCATTCGATCAGCGCCACGTTGTGCAATCTCGGTGCCACGTTACTGGACCTGGGACAACCAGAAGAGGCTCGGCAATATCTCGAACGAGCACGACTTCTTACGGAGGAGATTTTGGGGGCCGACCATCCCAACTCGCTGGCGGTGCTCAACAACCTGGCATTTGCTTATGAAGAAACGGGCCGCTTGGAGGAGTACAGGTCGTTGCGCGCCGATTTGTATCGTCGCGCGCAGCAACATCTCGGCCCGGAACACCCCAGCACACTACTGTACATGAACAGTTATGCGTTGATGTGTCGCAGTGACGGACGGTTGGATGAAGCACGGGACCTCAACCGCGAGGCATTGCGGATCTGCCAAGAAAAACTGGGTCCCGAACATCTGTTGACATTGACTTGTCTGAACAATCGGGCATTGTTCCATTTGGATGAAAAACAATTCGATCAAGCGATTGCCATTTTCCAAGAGGTTCTAAAAACGCGGCAACGGGTACTTGGATACGAACATCCCGAGACACTTCACGTCATGGCGAATTTAGCAAATGCCTACTACGATTCCGAGCAAGACGATCTGGCTATGCCGCTGCTGGAAGAAACACTTCGGATGAGACGAAAGGTCCTACCCGCCAACGATGCAAAAACCATGGATAGCATTTTCCACCTCGCGCGAGGCTACCTGACCATCGGCAAGCCGGAGTTGGCCGAACCGCTGTTGGAGGAGGGCATCCAACTCTGTTCCGTCGCACTCGGTCCAGAATCGGCATCCACCTTGCAGGCCCGGCACAATCTCGCGATGGCCCGGGCGGCACTGGGAAAACGGGACGCGGCCATCGAGCTTTATCGCGAAGTCTTTGATTTAAGGAATCAAGTTTTAGGGGCCACCCATATCGATACACAAGAGAGTCGTTTGGCCCTGGCCGACGCTTATCGAGCCGCTGAAAAAAGTGATCTCGCATTGCCTTTATACGAGGAAGCTCTGCGAGGGCTGGAGCAAACGCAAGGCCTCGATCATCCAGAAACACTCGATAGTCTAAATCAGTTGGCGGTCTATTGCTGGGAACTCAAGCGACTCGATCGGTCGATCCCTTTATTCGAAGAATCCTTGCGCCGGAACGAATCAAAATGGGGACGCACCGACCAGCGCACGCTGACGGTTGTGGCGAACCTGGGTGTGAACTACTATTCGGCAGGCAGGCACTTGGAAGGTTTACCGCTGTTGCAGGAAGCTTGGGGTTCCGCTGCGAAATTTCCCGTACTCCGTTTTGTCAGACCCCACTTGTTGGGTACTTATATCAAATTAAAGCAGAAAGAGCCGGGAATCAAATTGATCGCTGAAATGTTGGCTGAAGCCAGGCAAGCGACCGCTCCTAATAGTTTGGACTTGGCCAACCGATTGGTGTCGTTGGGTGATTCATTGTTGCAACTGAACGACCACAAAGCGGCGGAACAGTTATTTCGCGAATGTCTCGCAATTCGCGAACAGCATCAACCGGAGGATTGGACGACGTTCAACACGAGGTCACTGCTTGGCGCCAGTCTGTTGGGGCAGAGCAAATTTGTGGAAGCCGAACCACTATTGCTCTCCGGCTATGAAGGGTTGGTGCAACGGACCGAATCGATTCCGGCAAACGCGAAGTCACGCCTCACCGTGGCTCTTCAGCGGCTGAGCGAACTTTACACCCGATGGCACGCCGCCGAACCGGATCGGGGCCACGACGTCAAAGCCGCCGAGTGGCAGAACAAACTACCTGTGGAATATTCCAAATAAGTGCGGTGACTGTTCAAAACGACTTCGACATGAATCGGTCGTGGAACGCTCCAAATTCCAAAGACCGTTCGCGCCGTGAACCACGACGATCTGACCGGAAAATTCACGAGTAGGGATGAATATTGAATTGCTGGATCGTTGCGATTAGAATCTGGCACCAAGAGTCGTTCGATCGTCGTGTGACCGGTCCGTGTCGCATTGTTTACTTTGGTGCGAATCTTTTTTATCCAGAATTAATTTGAGATCAAACATGCAAACAATTCCATGCTCCGGTTGCGGCTCGAATTTGCGATTAAACGATGATTTGATCGGGCGACGAGTCAAATGCCCGAAGTGTTCGACGTCGTTTGTGGTGGCTCCACCGCAGGAATTGGTCGAGGAAGACCCATTGTTCAGTATCGGGCCAATCCCCACCGCTCCTCCGGTGCAAACAGCAACAGCGCCGCAAGCACCGGGCGGAACAGGCAGTCAAGCGACGGGGCAGAACTTGCCGAGTTACCTGCAGGCACCACCGCCGACTCGCACGTCGACCTACGACACCTTATCGGGGAAACTGGCGGAAAAGCGCCGCGAGAAAACCAAGAGTGCCGCGGCCATGCAACATATTGGATTAGGAATCGTGATGATGGCTGGCGCGGCCCTCTGGTTCATTGTCGGTCTCTTCAACGGTTTCATATTCTATTACCCGCCTCTATTGTTTATTGTCGGGATTATCACCGTGATCAAAGGATGTTTGGGCTACAGTGAGTAGGCACTTGAGTTCCCGTTGAAACTCGTTTACCAAACCAATCTGTCGCTTGATCACGTTCTTTGCAGCTGCTGTCCCTACTTTAGTGGCGAGCCCGTGGCTTAACGGGCCTTAACCGAGGAGAGCTCGGCAGAGAATAGGCATGAACCTGCCGCCAGGCTGGCTTTGATTGGTGTGGAGTACGCAAACCGAAAGATGCGGCGGTTCTTGAGTTTCGCTTCAGACTCGTTTCGCAAGTAGGCCGATCTAGCTCTATTCTTGCATCCGAATCATCCGGGCTTGAGCGCTCGAACCGTTGCGGTCTCGGTGAAGCTCGTTTGCTAAACTCACCTGTCCCTCAACCGCTTTTCCTGCGGCCATCGTCTATGCGGTAGTGGTGAATCCTTGGCTCAACCGAGACAAGCTCGGCAGGGGCCCCGTGTGTCCCTCGACCGCAGCTGAATCGGGTTCCTCGGCCAACATCGCATCCCGCTCGAGCAAGTCGCTCTGGATTCGGAGCGTAGAACCGTATTGGAGATTTCTTAGGTTTTGGAACTGGGGAAATATGAAGACAAGGAATTGTGGAAATTGAGAACCTGTTCGAGAATAGAAGATAGGAGGGACGATGTCTATTCTTGAGTGGTCTGAAACGCCGGATGTGGTTTTGGTGGGCAGTGGGATCATGTCGGCGACTTTGGCTGTCATGATCAAACGACTCGAACCGCGCATTCGTCTGCAGATGATCGAAACGACTTCTGAGTTGGCGCGGGAAGCTTCCGACGGCTGGAACAATGCCGGAACCGGACATGCCGGTTTGTGCGAATTGAGTTATACGCCGAATCGAAACGCGGACGGCCAAGTGCCAATCCACCGCGCATTAAATATCTTCGAACAATTCGAACAATCGAAACAGTTTTGGGGTTCGTTGGTCGAAAGCCAAATCGTCGGTGAACCAAGGGACATTATCAACTCGGTCCCACACATTTGCTTTTTGACGGGCAACCAGGGCGTCGACTTCCTCCGGGCTCGGCATCAAGCGATGCGGGATCATCATTTCTTCCGAAACATGAATTGGTCCGACGATCCTGCCGAGATCGAATCCTGGGCACCATTGGTAATGGAGGGACGTGGTTCTGGTCCTGTAGCCGCCACGAACGGTCTGGGAACCGAGGTCAACTACGGATTGCTGGCGCGGCGAATGTGCGAATGGCTGCGAGGACAAGAAGGCTGCGCCATCGCGTCCGGATGGCGTGTCACTCAGTTGCGGCGCGAAACGGGGGCCTGGCGGGTTGAAACGACGTGCGTCAAATCAAAGGAAGTTCGAAACCAGCGCGCGAAGTTTGTGTTCGTCGGGGCAGGGGGCGGAAGCCTGCCACTGTTGCATTCAACGGGGCTGGCCGAGTTCCGCGGGCTCGGTGGGTTTCCAATTGCTGGGCAATGGTTGGTTCAAGTAAGCCGCTATCGCGGCGGGTTGGGCGGCATTCTACCCGGGGTTGGTTGCCTGGTCAAACTTTTTCTCTTCTCCTGAGTGCGGTTGCGGCGGCTTTGGTCGTCGCTTGTGTTTTTTCCTCACGTTCAGGAGT
>JBGSJV010000121.1:0-80555 GCA_041741535.1 Pirellulaceae bacterium | reverse complement strand
CCCCCCACCCCCCCCCGCGTCGCTCCGCGCGTTAGCCGCAAGTAGATGACGAACCCTTGTCCCCATGTGTATTTTATTGGGTTCTGGGGTAGGTGTCATGCTTGCGGTTGACGCGCAGAGCGGCGCATTGTGTGGGCGGATTCCCGCCCACACAAAGCTCTGCTCATGCGGTTAACCGCTTCCGCCAAGCTTCTTCATCGACAACCGACGCGTCGCTCATGCGGTTAACCGCTTCCGCCAAGCTTCTTCATAGACACCCGACGCGCCGCTCATGCAGTTACCGCTTCGGCAAAGGTAATTCATTGCCACACAAAGCTTTGCTCGTACGGTTATTGCGGTTAGCCGCGCTGGTTGGGAGGGCCGGCTTTATAGTAGTGTTTGCAAGGCCACCCGTTCGACCCATTTCGTGTCGATGGTGCCGTCGCGGAATTCGGGGGTACGAAGTACGGCCGCTTGGAACGCCGCGGTGGTTGCAACGCCTTCGACTTTTAATTCTTCCAACGCACGCAACATGCACGCGATGGCTTCCTCCCGAGTGTTGCGGTGGACAATCAACTTGCCCAACATCGAATCATAATACGGTGGAACCGAATAGCCGGCATAAACATGAGAATCAATTCGCACGCCCAAGCCTCCGGGCACAATCCACTGAGTGACTTTCCCGGCGGACGGCATAAAACCACGGAGCGGATCTTCGGCGTTGATCCGGCATTCGATCGCAGTGCCGTGGGTCTTGATCTGATCTTGAGTGAATGGCAACGGTTCACCGGCGGCGATGCGGATTTGCTGTTGGATCAAGTCGATCCCGGTCACCATTTCGGTTACGGGGTGTTCCACTTGAATCCGCGCGTTGACCTCAATGAAATAGAAGTTCTCGTTCGGGTCCACGATGAATTCGACCGTACCAGCGTTCGTATAATCGGCAGCGCGGACCATGCGCACCGCCGCTTCACAAATGGCTTTTCGTGTCTTCTCGGACAGGTTGGGAGCGGGAGATTGTTCGATCAGTTTCTGGTGTCGACGTTGTACCGAGCAGTCGCGTTCCCACAAGTGAACGACATTGCCATGATGATCCGCGATGATTTGGACTTCGACGTGTCGAGGGTTTAGGACATACTTTTCCAAGTACACGCCGCCGTTGCCAAACGCGGCTTGGGCTTCCGTCTTGGCTTGTTGCAGAGCCGTGAGCAACACGTCGCGGCTTTCGGCGACGCGCATGCCTTTGCCACCGCCACCGGCCGTCGCCTTGATCAAGACGGGATAGCCGATGGATTCCGCCACTTCGATGGCTTGGTTGTCGTCTTCGATCAGACCATCACTGCCCGGAACAACAGGGACTTGAGCCGTGATGGCCAGGGAGCGAGCCGTGTTTTTGTCGCCCAGTGACAACATCGCTTTTGGTGACGGCCCGATGAACTCGATTTTGCAGTCGCGGCATACTTCATTGAAGTGAGCATTTTCGGACAAGAATCCAAACCCAGGATGAATGGCCTCGGCACCGCTCACTTCGGCGGCAGCAATGATCTGAGTGATCTTCAAGTAGCTTTCGTGGCTACGAGCCCCGCCCACGCAAAAAGCTTGGTCGGCCAAGTCCAGGTAGGCAGCGCCGCGGTCGCCTTCAGAAAAAATGGCGACTGTTTCAATCCCCATTTCCTTGCAGGCGCGAATGATGCGGAGCGCAATCTCTCCGCGATTGGCAATCAAGATTCTTTTAAACATGTTTGATCCGCTAAGAAGTATCGAAAATCGTCCCCGTTTCAGGGATACAACGCGCTGGAACAACTACACGATTTTGAAAAGCGGTTTGTTGACGTCGACCGCTTCTTGGTTCTTGACCAAGACGGCCTTGATCGTGCCACTCACACCAGCCGGAATTTCGCTGAACATTTTCATGGCTTCGATCTGGCAGACGATCGTTTCGGCGGTGACTTGATCCCCAACCTGAACGTACGGTTTGGCTTCGGGGTTTGGCTTGCTATAGAACGTGCCGACCATAGGGCTCTTGATAAATTGGGCGTTCGCGTCATCGTCGACCGCGGGCGCCTGGGCCGTTGCCGCTGGCGCAGCCGCGGGAGCCGGAGCGGGGGCATAATGTTGCGGAGCATACGAAGGGGCACCGACGATCATCTGCGTCGGGAGATCTCCCTTGCGGAGGCGAATTCGTCGTTCGCCGTGCTTCAGATCGATTTCGTTCAGGTCGTTTTCTCGCATCAATTTGATGAGGCTTTTGATGCGATTGACTTCAAATACTTCGCTATCTGGACCAACTTCCGACACGGGGGAGCTCCTCGTAAGGTCAATTTCGTTTTTAAGGCTGCCCAAAACCGATCCGGATTCTAGCCAAAGTTGATCCGGTTGTCTTGGAGGGATCGGGGCAAGTCGCTCAGGACTTCACAGCCGTCCGGCGTCACTAAAACGTCATCTTCGATACGAACGCCACAATCGTTGGGCAGATAAATCCCCGGTTCGACCGTGACAACCATGCCAATTTCCAAGTTGTCTTTGGCCAGGGGCGAAAGTCGGGGCGATTCATGAATTTGGAGCCCAAATCCGTGTCCCAAACCATGCCCAAAGTACGGTCCAAAGCCGCTGGCCGCGATATGGTCTCGGGCAATGGCGTCGACGGCCTTGAGACTGGCCCCGGGCCGAATCGCCGCGATGGCCATTTGTTGAGCCTCAACGGCCACTTGGTGGATTTTCTCCAAGTTCGCGGAAGGTTTCCCAGTGACCACGACCCGAGTCAGATCGCTGCAGTAATTCCGGTACTTGGCCCCCCAATCGAACAGCACTGTCGCCGCCGACCCAATCGAGTGTGATGTGGCTCCCGCGTGAGGCAGGGCCGCACGTTGGTCGCCGGCCACAATCGTGTCAAACGCCCTGCCCTGCCCTCCCAGGTGTCGAATGATCTCCTCCAGGCGATAGGCCGCCTGCTGTTCGGTCCACTCCGGCTTTAGCTCCCGGCATAATCGGACGAAGGCAGCTTCCGCAATTTGAATGCTCCGGCGAATGATCCCGATTTCGGCAGCGTCTTTGATCGCGCGAAGGGAAACTCCTAAGCCGGTCGTATCGACGAACGCGACCCCGGGAACTTCCGCGGCGATCGCATCAAACCCAGCTTTTGTAATCGAATCGGATTCAACCGCGATGGGTTGTCGACCCAATTGGCGGATCGTTTCGCCGACCAAGGTCTTCATTTCTTGCGCGGCCGTTCGCGTCACCAGTTCCAGGTCGGGACATTCGTTGGCAATCTGCGTGTCGTAGCGGCTGTCGCTGATAATGAACTGGCGGTCTTCCGACAAAAGCAAGTACGAAGAATCGCCGGAAAAACCGGAGAAATACCGGACGTTTACTTCATCCGTAACCAAGACGGCAGTCGCGTTTTTTTCGGCGATTAAACGCAGCAGTCGCTGTCGTCGAGCCTGATAGTCGAACATATCGAGTGCTCAGATTTCTATTTCTAGGTCCGACTCGAGAGCCGGTTCCAATGGCAGGACGCGGTCCCGAATGACGCGCTGGCAGCGGTTCTGCTCGTCGACCAGAACCGTTGCGACCTGATGGTCCGCGATTTCATGAGGTTCTAATTCAACGTAAGATGCGATGATTACCAAGTCACCTTGTCCCACCAAACGAGCCGCGGCGCCGTTGATACCAATAACCCCCGAACCGGCCGGGCCAGTAATCACGTAGGTCGCCAACCGGTTGCCATTGGAAATGTTGTAAATCTCGACTTTTTCGTACGGCAAATACCCGGCCGCTCGCATAAGATCCGAGTCGATCATGATGCTGCCCACATAGTCCAAATCGGCCTGAGTGACTCGGGCCCGATGGATTTTGCCCTTCATGAATGTTCGTCGCATCAAACGGTCCGTTAACGAGTAGGGCACATGGGAATCGGAGGCCAGGGAGGAGCCCGGC
The DNA here is from genome assembly GCA_041741535.1 of Pirellulaceae bacterium. Classification (GTDB taxonomy): domain Bacteria; phylum Planctomycetota; class Planctomycetia; order Pirellulales; family Pirellulaceae; genus M30B19. The sequence goes on along the minus strand of JBGSJV010000121.1, from coordinate 76,640 downwards.
GCCCAAGTGCGGGAGCGATCTTCGACATAGTAGGCATCGGCGAAGCGAGCAACGCCAATGAGTCGCAGCCTAATTATACCGCGGGCGCGAGAATTTCCGAGGGCCAGTTTCTCGCCAAGATCCTCCAAATTACCACGAATGGGACATCTTCGCGGCTCGCTCTAAGGGCCAAATGATGGTTCGCGGAGCGAACCACGACATTGTTGCGGATCGCTCCACGGGGCCGATTGGTTCGCGGAGCGAACCACTACATTGTCGCGGATCGCTCCGCGATCCGATTGGTCCGCCGCGCGAATCGCGACAGAGTTTGGCGCGAAACCGCGCTTTGGCCAGCGTAGTCCTACCAAATACGATGCGGTGACAGAGCGCTAGTGCTTGGACGGATGGCTCCGGGCAGACATAATGGCCGCTCCCTGGACCGGCGATTCCGCGGCTGGTCCGAGAAAGTGCCGACTCCATTCAACCTCCAGATAAGAGAAGCAGCCTTGAATCCCGACTCAACCCGGTCGCAGAACTCGGCGGTGTCGTCCGAGGACCAGCATTCGGCTGCGGCGGCGACTCGAGCGATGTTGGATCCCCAGTTCTATTCCAAGTCAAAAAGTGATCGGTCGGGCGCGCATGGGGCTCGACCCATTCAAACCGTCATCGATTTGCAAGCTCTTGGGAAAAAGATCAAATCCAAGTCCATTTTGACGGACGTCACGTTGCAGATTTCCAATCGAGTGACGGGCCTCTTGGGTCCTAACGGGGCGGGGAAGAGCACACTCATCAAGATATTGCTCGGTTTGGTTCGTCCGTCGGCCGGTACCGGCAAGTTATTGAACCACGATATCCGTCGCGACAAACTCAAGATCCGGCAACTCGTGGGCTATACACCTGAAGACGACTGCTACATCGATGGCTTGACCGGTATAGAAATGGTGCAGATGTCGGGCCAGTTCTTTGGACTCCCTGGTCGCGAAGCCTTGCGTCGGGCCCATGAGGTGCTGGATTTCTGCGGCATCAAACAAGAACGTTACCGCGAGATCAGCGGGTATTCGACCGGAATGCGGCAGCAAGTCAAATTTGCTTCGGCGATTGTGCACAATCCTCAGTTCTTGATCTTGGATGAACCTACCACGGGCTTGGACCCTGAAGAACGTGAACGTTTGTTGCGTCGTGTACGCTTTTTGAATCGACAGTTCGACATGGGCGTTATGTTGTCCACCCACATTCTGCCGGACGTTCAATTGGTCTGTGATGACGTGATCGTGTTGGCCGAAGGGCGAGTCCGAGCCCATCAATCGCTGGCGTCGTTGCAAAACGTGAATCACTGGCGATTGCAAATCATGGAAGTCAACTCGAGTGTTTCAACGTTGTTCTCGCAACAACTGCGACAACCGGGTTTGCGAATCGAAGTGGCCATTGATGGTAGTTGGGAGCTGATTGTGGAGGATGATGCCCGGTGGGGTAAGGACCAAGTCGCGGAGCTGGTTTGGCGAACGGCGGCGGCGTCCCACGCGACGATCACCTGTTTCTCGCCGTCTCAAGAATCTTTGGAAGCGATCTTTTTGAAGGCGATTGGGGGGACAAATCATGCCCATTCATGATGTCGGCTACCGTCGTTGGCAAGGAGTCCAGTCGAGCTTTTGGACCCGATGGGTGGCGATAACCAACAAGGGCTTCGAAATTGCATTCCGCAGCCAATGGGTGCGGCGCATGATGTTTCTGGCGTGGTTGCCAGCGGTGTATTTTGGGGCGGCGCTGTTCTTCTTCGAACGTACTTTTGAGAACAAGCAACTGTTCAACGCCGTCGCCGAGCTAAATCAGACGGCGGAGCAATTGGAAGCCGAAGCTGCTCCGCTCATTAATACAGAGCGCAGCGAACAGCGTCGTCGCGAAGAGACCATGCGCCTCTTGAGTCGCACGCCGTTGTTGGGGGGATTGGTGGCATTGTTAGGTTCATCGGGCTCGCAAGAAGTCTTCGAGGCCATCGTCAGTCAGGACGAGTCGCGCATTCGCCGCGTCATTTGGTCGTGGTTTATTTTGAAGTTTATCACGACCCCCCAGGGATTTGCGTTGCTGTTGTTGATCGGGTGGGTCGCGCCGCCGATGATTGCCAAAGATCTACGAACCAAGGCGTTTTTGCTCTACTTTTCCCGGCCACTATCGAAGTTCAGTTATATCTTCGGAAAGCTCATGATCTTGGTTGTGTTGTGCAGCGTGATCACGACATTACCTGCACTGATTCTCTATGGTTGTGGGATCGGTTTGTCACCCAATTTGACGCCGCTTTACGCCACCTGGGATGTGCCGATCAGGATCTTGTTTGTCGGACTGATCCATTCGGTTCCCGCCAGTTTACTGGCGCTGATGTTGTCGTCGATCACCACCGAAAGTCGCTATGCGATGTTTGGATGGTACGCGATTTGGACGTTGGGGTTTGTCACGTGGCGGATCTTGTCGATTGCGTATTTGAGTCAGGTTGAAGGTTCTGGCCGAGGCCGAGGCCCTCAATTTGATCCGTTAGCGCCGTTGGCTTTGGAAGACGGCGGCGGTTGGGTGTTTGTTTCGTTGTACGATACGATTTCGATTGTGCAATCGTTGGTGATGGGAGTCGGCGATTTTCATTTGCAAACCCAGTTGGCGTGTCTCTTGTTGGCCATGATGAGCCTGGGATGTTTTGCCATTATTTGGCGTCAACTTAGCCGAGCAACCTTGGGATAAACTATGAGTCTCTTGATCGACATGGAGCACGTGACCAAGTTGTATGGCAACGTCATTGGTTTGAACGATGTCAGTCTCCAGTTACCGACCGGTGTTTACGGATTGTTGGGGCCCATTGGGTCTGGCAAGACGACTCTGATCAACTTGATCATGGGGCAATTGCGACCCTCGATTGGTTCGTTGCGCGTCATGGGTGCCGATCCGTGTTGGGAAGGGGCGTATCTTCGTCAGATCGGGCTTTGCCCGGCCACGGATATTTATTTGCCCAAGATCACGGGTTTGGAGTGGGTCACGAATCAGATTTGCTTGTACGGCATTCATCGTATCGAGGCCGTCAAGTTGGCCAAAGAGGCTTTGGAAGTTGTGAAGATGAGTCACGCGTGGAATAGTCCATTGGCCACTTACTCGCTGGGGATGCGGCAGCGTTGCAAATTGGCTCAGGCGATTGCTCATACACCGGATTTCTTGATACTCGATGAACCTTTTAATGGTTTGGATCCGGTTGGGCGCATTGAAATGACCCAGTTTCTGCGCGGCTGGGTCAAGCAAGGGCGAAGTCTGATGATGGCCAGTCACATCTTGCATGAAATCGAAGCGGTTGAGTGCAGTTTCTTGTTGCTCACCGGTGGCCGATTGTTGGCCTCAGGGACCTTGGCGGAAGTCCGGAGCCTGTTGCGAGAAATTCCCAATCAGATCCGGATTCGTTCCCCGCAGTACCGACAGTTGGCCGCCCATCTGGCTGGTTCCGATGATGTGTCCGAACTGCGAGTCGATCGCGAACAAGAGTCGCTGATGATCGCGACGGACTCGCCCAGTAATTTGGCGACCCAACTGTCCCGTTGTGTGGCGGAATACGGAGTTCATGTGACGGAAGTACGAGCGGAAGACGACACGCTTCAGAGTCTATTTTCGATGTTGATGCAATTGCATCGAGGAGAACGTTGATGCTTGGAGTCATATTGCAGGCTTCTATCTCAAGCCTTTGGTTCGAACTGCGGCGTTCCTTTTCGGGGCAACGCATGGCGATCGCGTTTGTCCTGGCGATGTTTCCACCGTTCATTATGTTCATGGTTTTTCGGACCGTCGGAGTCGATGGACATTCGCTCGCCGAGTTGTTGATGGCAATCATGCTGTGGATCGTCGGACTGTTGTCATTGATTCTGTGGTTACCGCCGGGGATTTATTCGGAATTGGAAGGGCAAACCTGGATTCTGAGCACCAGCCGACCCTACGGTCGCGTGTCCCTAGTCTTGGGGAAATACGGCGCGGCTGGGATTTGGACGCTCATCGTCTTGGCGATGTCTTACCTGGTGACATGGTCTGTTTGTTTGACGCTCCTGGGCCTTGATCTCGGCGAGTTCGCTTGGGGGTTCTTTCAGCTTTCAATCCTCGCGGCATTGGCCTACGGAGCCGTGTTTAGTCTGCTGTCGGTCGTCGCTTTGAAGCGAGCCATGGGGTTTGCCGTGGGCTACGTTTTGGTTTCCGAGGTCCTGTTGGCATCTGTCCCGGCGGTGGTGCAAAAGTTCACGGTGCGATATCACCTCCAATCGATTGGACTTGCGACGATCTCCGATTTCGGTTTGGAGCGGATCAATGACGAGCAATTTGTAAACAACATAATCCTCCACGAGCCCCTACCTTTGTGGGGCAACTATGCCAGTCTGATGGTTGGCAGTTTGGTCATTGTGTTGGTGACGTTGGCAATCGTCAATTGGCGGCAGTTGATCACCGTGCACGAGAATTAAGCGTCGCTCGATCCGGAGAATGTTCTTGCGAATTGGGAATGTCGGTGCTTTTGCCAGGACGTGGGGCTTTTCACGCGAAGGATTTGTCCCGAAATAAGTTCCGGATCTCGAACGTCGAATGCTGCGGAATGAGTTTCGATGGCTCTGGAGGTTGACTGATTAATGATTATTGAAGAATGAAAAATTCAAAAGGTATCGAACTTCTAGTTTCAAGCATTCCGCGAGCAAGCAACGGCTGTCAGCATTTTGCATTTTTCAATTTCCATTTTTCATCACTCATTTCTTAGCCGCGCGTGAACCAAAGACGATCATTTGCCTCGCTGGCGGACTTCCCGCGGATGGCAATGCCGATCTGCGGATGAATACGTTCGCTGCATGCGGTTTCGAAATAAAGAGCGTCGAAGTTTCATCTCGGAAGTTAGACCATTGCAGTCGAACAATCGCTGTCGGTCAAGGAAGTGTCTGCGGACTGTTCATCCACAGTTCGGCTCTGCCATCCGTGGGAATTACCAAACGCTCGCATTTTGTCGCACTGCCGCTCAGACCAGTCGGTGGCTCAGTCCGTTTGGTGTCTCGGCAGATTCGACGATACGGGTTCTCGGATGAACGAAGGTCGGGCTCTACCGAACCGGGAAGTAGTTTCGGGACTGTTCCTAAGTCCACCGTCCGGCGATGTTCGGCACCAGGCCCGGAGCGGTCTTAGGGGCGAAGATTGAATTTTGGATCGCGGCTTCGGATCAATTCGGATTCGTACGCACGGCGGACACTGAGAGTGGCGCCCGGCGAGTCACTGGGGAAGACATGCAAATCCACAAAGACTTGGGACCGATCCGGTTCTTGCAGGTAATGGAACAAGGCTTCGCGATCGGAATCCGTCACGTGTGTGGTCAATCGAGCCCTCAGGTCTTTGGCCTCGCCGATGTACAGGTAGCCGGTTTGGTCACGAAACAAGTAGATTCCGGGTTGTTCGGGAATCGCCTTTAGGTCGGCGACCAATTCCGAATAACGCAAGCTCCGCTGTTCGATCGGCCAATCGACCAAGCGAGCCGAAAGTTCGGGTCTTAGTTGCCGAGCCTTCCGCAGTGCCAATGCCGCACGGCGGACGTGCTCCAGTTCGACGTCAACCGCGATCTCGTTCACAGCCGCTGCAAAAAAAGCACGTCCTTGATCGTCGACCAAAATTCGATCCAACGAACGATGAAATTGGTCTTCCGCCCGGCGACTGGCGATTTCAGCTACCAGTCGTTCGCGATCGGTCAGCGGCGGATACTTGGGGCGTCCTTGGGACGGAGGTAGCTTGCCCGCTTTGCGCAGGCTGAGTAGTCGCCATACGAACACCGACGAATCGACCGGTTGGTGCTCGTTCAATTGTTGGGACGTAAGTTCCACGCGAGCCGCCGCAAGAAATTTCTCTCGTACGGCTTCATCGATCAGCACCAGGTCCGATGAACCTCGTCCGGAAAGGGCGGGATACGCCGTTAGGATTGCGCGGTCGACTTGATCGCGGGCGGTTGCCGGTAGTTCTGCCCAGACATTTTCTAAGGGATAGAGGACCGGTTCGGTAATGACCTTGGGAACGGCCGAGGTATCTTGCTGCAAATTGGCGGTAACATCCGAACCCTGCATCGCCACGAGGAGATACACGAACGATTTTAAAACACCAACTTGGATCAACATTTCAAACGACTCCGGTGGATCAATCGAATCGCTTCATTATAGCTTTCTTCGGATCTGAGGCACTGGGTAAATTCTGCTGATCCGGCAAAATCGATCGTCCACACTTGGTCCGTATGAGTGGTGAGGCCAACGTTAGGCCAGGACGGTTTTGCTTGGTTGGCCTGGGATCTCTTGCACGTAACGTGGGATCGCGTAGCCCGGCAATTGATTGCGTAACTCTCGGATCAGTTCCAAGCCGCGTGCCACCGGTACTTCAAAGTGGGCGGCTCCCCTTACTCGGTCCAATTGGTGCAAGTAGTAAGGTGTCACGCCAAACTCGATCAAGCGACAACTCAAATCGGCCAACGCCGAGACCGAATCGTTGACACCTTTTAGAAGCACCGCTTGATTCAACACTTGAAAGCCACTAGTTCGCAAGTCGGCGACAGCCCGGGCTACGGATTCGTCGAGTTCCTGGGCGTGGTTGGCATGCAACACCAGGGTCTTGGCAGCGAAGCGGTCGAATAGGGATAAGAACTTGGGAGTGACTCGTTGAGGAATTACCACCGGCATGCGACTGTGAATTCGCAACCACTTCACGTGTGGGATCTCGCCGAGCCCATCGCTTAATCGGGCTAGACTGTCGTCGCTCAGGACCAAGGGGTCGCCGCCGCTGAGAATCACTTCGCGAATCGTGGGATCGGCGGTGATTGGGTCCAACCAAGGTTGCCAGCGAGTCCGTTGCTGGGGCGCGGACGGATAGGGGAAGTGGCGACGAAAACAATAGCGGCAATGGACGCCACACGCACCCGTCACAATCAGCAAAACGCGACCATGGTACTTTTGAATCCACTGGCGTTGGGGAGGAGGGGGCGCTTCCGCGGTGCTGTCAAGTTCGGTAGGAGGTGGGAATTCAGCTAAAGGGTCCAGTGAAAATCCGGCTTGAGCTTGCGAATCTTCTTCGATCGCCAGCGGCAAGACTTGGCGAAGGATGGGGTCGTGGGGCTGGCCGAATTGAATCCGAGCCAGTAGCGCGGGGGGCACAAAGGTGGGGAAATGGGGGGCCGCGACGATCGAATCTCCCCACGAATTCCCCAAGCCAACGGCGCACAGCAGTTCGCGAGAATCCCGAATGGCTCGTTTCATTTGCCCCGTCCACAAACGTTCGGCTTCCGCGTCCCGAGCAAGCGAGTCCGTCGGCGGCGACAAAGGCAGAGAATTCAAAGGCGTTCGCTCCGAAGGAAAAAGGATTCACTCCAACCGGGCCCTTAAGATTGGTCACCCTTGGATTCAGGTCGATGGGGACAAGCCCTACCATTTGGTCGCTGTCGGCATTATTATAGCGGGCCTTCGGGGCATCCGAACCTGAGCGAAATAGGGACGTACCGAAGTTGATCGGCCTCTTCGCTTGATATTTTTGGTCATTGGCTAAGGAACAGGGACTCGTGGCAACGTACAAGACTAGTGAATTTCGTAAGGGAATCAAGGTTCAAATTGACGGCCAACCGTATTTGATGACGGAAATGAACTTTGTCAAACCGGGCAAGGGTAATGCTCTGTACAAGTGCAAAATGAAAAACCTGATTTCCGGAGCCACGTTGGCTCGAACTTATAAGGGTGGCGATGAATTGGAAGCGGCCGACGTCAGCGAAATCGACGTTCAGTACCTCTACCGCCAAGGCGATACCTTCGTGTTCATGGACAGCCAAACCTTTGATCAGTACGAATTGACGGAAGTCCAAGTGGACGAAGCTTGGAAATACCTCAAGGACGGGATGCCATGTTCGATGGTCTTGTTCGACAATCGTCCGATCACTCTGTCCCCGCCAAATCACGTCGAGTTGGAAGTCATCGAATGTGCCGCCAGTGCCAAGGGCGACACCGCGACCAACGTGACCAAGATCGTGAAAGTTGAAACGGGCGCGGAAATTTCGGCTCCGGCTTTCGTGAATCAAGGTGACATCATCAAGATCGACACGCGAACTGGTGAATACTCCGAACGCGTGAAGAAATAAGATGCAAGTCAAATTCTTCGGTGCGGCGCAGCGAGTCACGGGATCGATGCATTTGGTCCAATGCGGTCGATTCCGCGTCTTGTTGGATTGTGGACTCTTCCAAGGCAAACGTTCCGAAGCTTACGACATCAACCGAAAGTTTCCGTTCCCCGCTGCGCAAATTGACGCGGCGATTTTGTCACACGCGCACGTCGATCACAGTGGCAATCTGCCGTCACTTGTCCGACAAGGCTTTCGCGGCAAAATCTATGCGACTAGTGCAACGCGGGAACTGGCTAGTACGTTGATGTTCGACACCGCTCGCTTGCAGGTTAACGACCTCCGCTATGTCAACAAACGCCGGCGGGCAAATAAAGAACCGGAATTTCATCCACTGTACGTGGAGGCAGATGTCGTCAAAACCATTCGGGCGTTTCGAGTGCGCGACTATGAAGAGTCGTTCGAAGTGGTCCCAGGTCTAACCGCGACATTCTTTAATTCCGGGCACATGTTGGGTGCCGCTTCCATTCGTCTGCATTGGGCCGAAACCAACGAGACTCTCGTTTTTAGCGGCGATATTGGACGTTACCAAGATCCGATGCTTTGTGCTCCCGAGGTTGTACCAAACGCCAACTACGTGATCATGGAAGCGACTTACGGCGATCGATTGCACCAAGATGAAGTCGACGCCGAAGAACAGCTCTTCACGTTGTGCCAAAACGTCTGGAAGAAGCGGGGCTCGATCTTGATCCCGGCCTTCTCGATTGGACGAACCCAGCATCTTGTTTATCTGTTGAACAAGCTGTCGGAGGGCGATCGCTTGCCGCCATTCAAAGTGTTTGTCGATAGCCCTATGGCCGTTGATGCCACCGAAGTCTATCGTTCCCATGTGGAGTGCTTCAACGAGCAGTTCATTCAGTCGATCTTGCAAGAAGAAGATCGTGATCCGTTGGGGTTCCGGAACTTGTATTATGTTCGCAGTGCCGAGCATTCCAAAGCGATCAATGGTATGGACGAGCCGGTGATCATCATCAGCGCGTCTGGCATGATGGAAGGTGGCCGGATCCTGCACCACCTCAAGCAACGGATCGACGATCCAAAAACAACCATTCTGTTTTCCGGCTATCAGGCGGAACATACGTTGGGACGCCGAATTCTCGAAGGGGCCGAGTTCGCCAAGATTTTTGGGGTCGAATATCCGATCCATTGTCAAACCATGCGGCTCGATAGTGTCAGCGGTCATGCGGATCAAAGTGAACTGTTGCGTTGGGTGGAGGCCGTCCGAGATGCCGGTGAATTGAAGCAAATTGCCTTAACTCACTGCGAATTAGAACCCGCCCGCACGTTAAAACGCGAAATGGAACAACGGGGACTTCCACCGGTGATGATTCCGGCTCGTGGTGATGTTTTGAACATGGAGCCCTAGGCCGTGTCTTCGACCATCCACCGCTTGTTGGCCTGTTCGATACTTGGGCTGTGGTTGGTGTCGGGTGGTGCAACCTCGACGATCTTGGTGCGAGCCAACTTTCCACAAGATGTGGTGCCGAAGCTAGGTGCGACGTCCACCGAATCGATTTTGGTTCGTCGCGACCTCTCGGTGATGACTCCCGTCGTTGTTACCGATCTTGGGCCCAACGGTATTGTGATGCAGTCGGGAGCGTTGGTCCCCTGGTTCGATGTCTTGGTGGCCGAAAATTGGCAAAAGATTTCTGGTACCGAATTGATGCCTGTCCCCAGCGCGGAAATCCTTGAGTACCAGCAAACTTTCGGGCAACCTTGGTTCTTGGTCCGCAACCGTTTGGCTCGTGGTGAGACCTTGGACGTCGAGCGTATGCTGCAGGAGCTGGTGGACCGTGGGAAAGAAAGAGTCCCCGTACCTGCTTGTGCGATGGCGGCCCAACAACTTCATGCTGGGCAATTGGCCGACCGTGGTGATGTCGCGGCCGCTTGGGTAACTTGGTTGATGGCTCTAAAAAACGACGGCGAGAATTTGTCGGTTGGTGGGCCGACGGATATCGAAGCGACATGGCTGTCTGTGTACTTGGATCGTTATAATCAACCCGCCGATTCGCTCGTTCACTTGCCGATGTCGATTCCGTTTCCGAATTCCTGGAGCGACGCGGAACAGCAGCAATTGCTCGAGTTGTCCGATCGTCCTGCGGCCGCGTTGTGTTTGATCGCGGCCAGTCTGAATGCGGGGAGTTCGCCTGATGAAAAATCGCTCCAAGAAATCGTGCAGCGAAGTTACGCCCAGGCGAACAGCACCCAACGACAATTGCTCGCAAGTTGCCTGAATACCATCGACACGATCGAGAGTTGGCGAGCAAACCCCGAGTTTTTGGCGACCGATCAAGTACGTTTTGGCTATTTGGAAGTGGAGAGAAAGTGGACAAGTCTGTCCAACCCTGCAAACGAGTCGGTCAATCCGGAGCGAAGTCCGGCCCCCGTTGATGTCGAGCTTGAGCGGCAGAAACTCGTTTGGCAGTTGCGGTTGGAAGGCTTGTTCCTCAACGCACAGTCGAATCCCCAGGTCGCCGAAGCCGGTCAACTGCGGCTTCTGCTCCTCGAGCATTGGGGATTCAAAACTCAAGCAATCGCGCGGACGGATAAATAGGTGTGATGCCAACGACGCCTTGGAGGACAATAAAGGATGTGTCCTCCCGAAAAGCCCGCTCCTGAAGGTTGTGGGTAACGCAAGAATTCATCTAATCTTAACTCGTTGTTTGCGGTTTCTTAACGGTCTCTCGGTACATTGGGCTAGTTGGGTTGGGTGTGCGCCCACTGCCTTGCGTTTTTCCAATTTTCGGAGTTTCGAGAAACATGTTGAAAAAGTTCTTTTTGGCGCTTGCTCTGGCGGGCGCTACCTTGGGTTCCGCCCAAGCCGATGTTTTTTTTCTGGGTGCCAATTCGGACGACGGTGGAAGTGGCGATCAGGAGAACTTTGCCTTTGTCGCCTTAAGTAACTACACCGCCGGAACCGTCATCAATTTCACCGACTCGTCGTATGGAACCAATGTAGCCGGCCAAGAAGATCGCTTTCGTTGGACCGAGCATCTGCAGGATGCCGGGGCTCCGTTGACTTTGACTTTGACCAGCAACATGAGTTTTGGGCAAGTTGTGGTTTACAACGATGCGACCGGCCAGTTTGAATGGCAGGGAGCAGCATTTGGAACCACTAGCGGTTTGGAGAGTAATTTTTCGACGGGTGGCGATCAAATTTTTGCGTACACAGGATCAATCGTCTCCGATGGCTCGGCCAATGCTTACCGGGGTGATCCATCGGGAGTTTCTTATCAGGGCGCCTTCAATTGGGCTAATCCAGGTTGGCTTAATTCCGGTGCTGGGTCAACATCAAATAGCTACCTACCCGTTGCCGTTGGCACGTCGTTCTTTTTGGCCGACTCGTTTGACAACGTCCAATACACCGGCGCTCGAACATTCAATTCGAACGGCGAGATGCTGGCTGCATTGAGTGATTCGAACAACTGGTCGCAAGATGACGGCAACCCGTACGCAGCGAACACCTACGGAGCAGATTTCAGTGTCGTTCCTGAACCATCGTCACTGGCTATTCTCGGTTTGGCATCGTTGATCGGTTTGGGCTTGCGTCGTCGCAGTTAAAGCGAGTACTGCGCGAAAGAAGAATCGGAACTTCGTTCTTCTTAAGTCGGTCGTTACGGACGTAAATCAGAATCAAGAAGGCCGGGTCACTTTTCCAGTGCCCGGCATTTCTTGTCTAACTCATGAAATTTTGGGCAAAGGAATTTTGGGCAAGGGGATTTTGGCAAAGGAATCTGGGCAAAGGAATTGTCGAGCCGGTTTAACCAAAAGGGATGAGTGCAAACAAAGGCATGGGACGACCGAATATTAGTTGGTTGCCTTCGTACTTATGATTCACTTCTCTTACGATTGTATTCCCAATCGTCCGTGGCACCATCAGCTCGTCTTCATTCCCTTGCCCCGATCCCTTTCCCTAATCAAACGCTCTCGTTCTCGTATCCATGTATTCCCAATCGTCGGTGGCACGCTCACCTCGTCTTCATTCCCTTGCCCCGATTCCTTTGCCTAATCAAACGCTCTCGTTCCCGTATCCATGTATTCCCAATCGTCCGTGGCACAGACGCTCGATGCCAATTCTGGCAACGCTAACCGATTGATGATCGATCCTGGACTAACTCCGACCGGAATTGGCGTGCGTGTGTGCGCGGACCAGCGGTCATCGATGGATTGGGGGAACGCCAACGTCTTGATATTATAGACAACCACTTGCGAACGCTTCTAAGGTGCGGCTACTCGTTGACATTCGTTTCCAAGAAACGAGCCAAACGGTGGAAGTCGCTGCCGGTTTTGATGAAGCGAACGAGCGTCACGAGGTTCTCGGGATTGACCAACTTTTCGAACGGTTCGTAACGCAAGTCGAACTGACCCGAGACACTCACCATCACGCCATTGAGTCCCTCTTCAACCATGGCTCGATAAGAACCAACGCCCAATTGGCTGCCCAAGATCACATCGTAAGCCAGGGGTTGGGTACAGCGAGCTTCGTAACCCAACATGACGGGGTTGATTTTCTTGGACTTCCCAGTGACTTTCTTGTAGGTGGCTGCGATCAACTTGGAGAAGAAACGTCCCAATTGAATCTCGCTGATGGCGATATGACCGTGATCGTCGCGCGGCACACCTTCCAAGCGTTCGTACGGTAGATATTCTGCCAAGCCTTCGGCCAACACGATCACGCCAAACGGTTTGCCTTCGGATTCACGAGCCGTCATCGTCTTCACGATTCGAGCGACCACTCGGTCCAGATCCATAATCGGACGGGTCTTGGTTTTTCCGGTGGAGGGATCCGTGATCGACTCCTCGGTTCGATAGTCGCCAACAATGTCTTCGACGCTGACCACCAAGCTGGCTTCACCCGCAATCGCCGCACCGTACGCCAACCAACCTGCGCTCCGGCCCATGGCTTCTGCCACAAAGTAAGCGTGATTGGCTTGCGCGTCGTAGATCAAGTTGCGAATTTCGGTGGACAAGAACTGCACGGCGGTGAAGAACCCAAACGTGAAGTCGATGCCGTTGTAGTCGTTGTCGATGGTCTTGGGCAAATGGACGACCGGGATTTGCTTCGAACCGGACGGCAGTCGCTCTTGAAATAGTTTGAACTTGTTGGCGGTTTTCAGCGTGTCATCGCCACCGATGGATATAAGTCCGTCCACGCCCAGGTCGACCAAGGCTTGGTACGTGCGCTTCATCGGCGCCGTTTTCTCTGGGTCGTTAAGATCGGCCGGCGAGCTGATCTGCTTTCCTGGGTTCGCACGGGCCGTGCCAATCAAGATCCCCTGCGAGTTTCGGGATCGAGAAAGTACTTTTGCATCCAAGCGGATGAAGTGTTCGCCTTCTTGCAACGGTTTGGCGGGATCATAGTCCAACAAGTTCTTGTAGCCGTTAAGAATCCCAATCGCCTCGATCTTGGCTTTCCCAAAACACGCCGCAGCGGTAGAAATCACGGCATTTGCGGCCGGAGCTGGGCCACCTGAAAACAGGATAGCGACTCGCTTGAAAGAATGTTTTGGGGTGGGAGGGGCTGACAAAGTATTGGCCATGACGCGACGCTCCTAAGCTGGTTCGGCAGTTTTTTGCTCGTATCTTTCAACAGACCACTCGATTCTAAGAGCGAACTCAAAATTCGGGAAGTCACGTTTGGCGGAGTTGCCGGTCACCGAGACACCGCAAAAATCTAGTGCAAATCCGATCGCCTAAACCGTGCCTACAAGGGCTGGTTGTTTCTCGCTAAGCATTGGAGTCCGCTTTTCAATGGAAAATAATTTTCAGCGGTCAGGTTTGGACGGCGGTTGCGCCAAGGTAGAATCAGCACTTGAAACCTGCTGTTTCTGGTGATCCTCGAACTCAGGGCAATGCCACGTCAAGCAATGGAATCGCATGTCGGAGTCACAACGCTCAGAACAGCCGAGTTTATTTCCCTTGGACCCTGACCCGTGGGTAGCCGATGCGCTCGAGGATTTTTGGGTCGCCCGAGTGGTGTTCTCCGAACCACCATTTGGCCCCTACGATTATTTGATTCCCGACGATTTACGGTCGCAAGTTCAGTTGGGTTGTCGCTTGGCCGTGCCGTTGGGACGCGGTGGTCGTCAAATGATGGCGTGGTGCATCGACATCACACACAGTCGGGCCGGTACGACAGCGTTATCATCCAACGGTTCTGGCCCTATGAGTGCCGCGCCGCCGATTTGGGACGCGCAACGCTTGCGTCCGATTCTTTCGATCGTTGATACCGATGTTCTGCTGAGCCGATCGCTGCTGCAATTGGCCAGTTGGATTAGCGAGTACTACGTGGCTCCCTTGGGGCAAGTGATTGAAACGATCATTCCCGCCGGTGTTCGCGCCGGAGCGGGGACTCGGCCGATTTCTTATTATTCGCTGGCAACACCCCAGCGAGATACCTGGGCGTCCCTGCGGCTTTCGGCGCAACAGCGGGCCGTCATGGAGTACTTGGCACGCTTCGATGTCCCGGTTCCTGGGCACCAAATCCTGCAGCAAGCGGAAGTCGGCAGCAGTCCCATTGCTTCCTTGGTCAAGCGTGGTCTCTTACAGGTTGAAGTGCGCCGCATGCACACTCAGGAATTTGTGGTGGCACCCGAGGAACGCGAGCAGTCGTTGCAGCTCAATACGCAGCAACGCCTGTGTCTAACGCGGATCATGGACGCGATCGAGTCGCAATCAAGCCAGCCGATTTTGCTGCATGGAGTCACGGGTAGTGGCAAGACGGAGGTTTATCTACAAGCCATCGAAGCGGTCATCGCCAGTGGCCGTCAAGCCATTGTCTTGGTCCCTGAGATTAGTCTGACGCCACAAACGCGGCAACGCTTTCGCCGACGTTTTCAGCGCATTGCGGTCCTGCACAGTCAATTGACCGATCCGCAACGACACTGGTATTGGCAACAGATTGCGGCTGGGAAAGTGGATGTCGTGATTGGCACCCGGAGCGCCATCTTTGCTCCGACACCGCACTTGGGACTTGTCATTATCGACGAAGAACACGACGGGTCTTTCAAGCAAGACAAATCGCCCCGTTACCATGCTCGCGATGTTGCCGCTGAACGATGCCGTCATGCCAAAGTCCCTCTGGTGTTGGGCTCCGCGACGCCTGCGATCGAAACGTATCAGGCCGCAAAAGCCGGACGGAGTTTGTACTTGTCCTTGCCCGATCGAGTTGAATCGCGACCACTGCCGGCCGTATCGGTCGTTGATATGCGAATTGCTGAATCGATTGGCAAGAGTGGGCGATCCCTCAGTCGTCAACTGCGGCAGGCCATGCAAGAGACGCTCAACGACGGCGGCCAGATTATCTTGCTGTTGAATCGCCGCGGGTTTTCTACGTGCATCCAGTGTCCA
The DNA here is from genome assembly GCA_041741535.1 of Pirellulaceae bacterium. GTDB lineage: Bacteria > Planctomycetota > Planctomycetia > Pirellulales > Pirellulaceae > M30B19. The sequence continues at coordinate 61,129 of JBGSJV010000121.1, read as the reverse complement.
AGTTGTGGTGAAGTGGTGAAGTGTCGCGATTGTGATATTGCCTTGACTCATCATCGCGACACCGACATCGCGGTTTGTCACTTTTGCGATTACCAAATCCCGGCCCCCAACACCTGTCCGGCCTGTCGCTACGAAGGTATCAAGTTTTCAGGTCTGGGGACCCAAAAGTTAGAAGCCGAAGTTCGGCGCCAGTTTCCCAACGCCACGCTGTTGCGCATGGACACCGACACGATGCGAAAACCGGGAGCACACGAAGCGGCGTTGCATTCGTTTCGCCAAGGCGACGTGAGCATCCTGTTAGGCACGCAGATGATCGCCAAAGGCTTGGACTTTCCTAATGTGACCTTGGTGGGAGTCGTCAATGCCGACACGGGGCTGCACATGCCCGACTTCCGAGCGCGGGAACGTGTCTTCGGCCTTGTAACACAAGTCGCCGGGCGGACAGGCCGCGGCCCCAAAGGGGGCCGCGTGATTGTTCAAACCCTGAATCCCGACGATCCCGCGATTGCCGCCGCAGCCCACCATAATTATCTTGCGTTTGCCCAAGAAGAACTGCAAACTCGGGCCAAACTCGGATACCCACCGTTTCGTCGCTTGACGCGCGTCGTTGTACGTAGCGGCAGCGAAAAGCAGGCCGAGGAGGCCAGCATGGCGTTGGCCGACGCGATTCAAAATAGTTTTGCCACCGAAGTAGAACCCGCGTCGTTTCAAATCATCGGCCCCGCACCGGCGCCCGTCACCAAATTACGTGGTTATTATCGATTTCACTTCTTGGTGATCGCGCCCAGTACGACCAACGTTGGTCAAAAGATTCACGCTGCCACAAAACACCTGGCACTCCCCAGCGAGATCCAGTGGATTGTCGATATCGACGCTTTGGACATGATGTAGGCCCAAGATGTAGCGACGCTTGTCAAAACGTGGAGCCACCGGGAACCATTTGCGTCTTGGCAAACGCAGCTTCGGCATTTCTTCAAAACGACAACGCTCGAGGCAATGAAATTCAAATAAAAAAGCCCGCCAATTCGGCGGGCTTTCGGAATTCAAGACCCAATGCAACTGCCTTCGTCTGAAGAAACACCAAGACTAGTTGGCGCTAACTTCGGCTGGTGCTGTTTGAGCAGGTTGAGTCTCGGCTGGTTGAGCCGGAACTGTTGGAGCTTCGACGGGTTGGGGTTGGGCGATATCCGAACCGCAACCAACTTCGTAAGAGTTCATTTCGCAGCCGTTTTGACAATGGCCACTGCCACAAGAGCCGAACCCAGCCAACTTGCCGCGAAGTCCGTTAAACAAACCGCAGCCGCACCCATCGTGTCCCGAGAACAAGCCATGACGATGGCCATGTCGACTCAAGCAACCGAAGAAATGTCCGTCGTTGCGAAAGCAGTTGTGCTTCAGTCCAAAGATGCTGCACCCACCAGAATTGCATCCTCCGGTATTGCACCCGCTGTCGCAGCCAGGAGCAGCAACCGCCGCTTCATCCACTCCGCAACCGCAATCGCTGGGCAAACCGTACGCACCGGATCCACATCCTGCAGCTTGAGGAAACTGGAACATCCGCAGACCTCGGCCGAGGCCACAGTTGCGACGTAGGCTGCAGCCCGAGAAATGATGACTTCCGAAAAAGTTGCAACGGCCCGCACCACAACCAGTGCCACAACCAGTGCCACAACCATCTGCAGCTGCTGTACCGCAGTCACTCGTGGCGACGGCTTCTCCGCAACCGTTGCCGGTGCCGCAACCAAATCCAAACCGCGGAAGGCTGCGATCACATGCCACGCGTTCATCACAATAGCCGTCCCACAATCCTGGGCGGAACTTCGAATCGCAGCTAAACGCGTTGCGGAGTCGTCCCATGAACGTCCCCGTTCCGCAGCCGTTGTCACATGGCGACGCGCCATAATTGTCTAGAGAGTAACCTTGAGTGGGCCCTGCTTGATTGCAGCCGCAATCCGATTGAGCCACAACGGTTTGGCTTCCGGTAAAGATCGCGAAACAGGCGAGGGCCGCGCAGGCGATCCAACTGCTTTTTAATGTCTTGCTCATTTGTGTTACTCCTGTCGCGTCTCAATCCAACGCGAGAACAAAATTGGGTCTTTGAATTTCCGATGCCCAAAGGACGTCAATGCTCGGTCTCGGACCTTTGCGCCTTGTGTTTTTCGGCCGACTCAACTCGAAGGGCCGATCGAAAGTTGTTGACCGCTTCTGCTTCTCGCAAGTGTTGAGCCGATTAATCGGAACGTGCCGCCAACTCACAAAATTCCGGGTTTAGGGGTTGTCCGGGCTGGGGCGATTATTTGGTAAAGATTCACGAAGCGGACCACCGACTCGCTCCGGCAAGGTCGTGGCTCGATCCGCGTCCAACTGGGCCAAATAGTTGGTGTAGAAGTTCTGGTATTCGCGGATCATCTCTTCGCCAATCGCTTCTCCCTGTTGAATTCGTTGTAAAACTTTGACGATTGTATCGCTTAAATTGTCGATTTCAGCCGGTCCAACGTATTGGACCATCCCATGGGCATCCCAAATGACCAGCCAGCGGCCTTGATTCAAACCGATGGTTTGCCAAGCTTCGGCACCATTTGGTACGAGAAACGGGTTCGTCGCCGCATGTGGACGGTGCGCGACATTGGTCGTTCGAGGTTGCGTGTCGATGCCATCCAAAATAAGGGCAACGGTCGCGGTACTCAAATTCGAATGTGTTGCGGTGCTGGACAATGCATGCCACCACGCCGCATTGACGTCTATCTGCGACAAGAACAGAGCAACCGTGGGACGCTGGCTCGTAGGCAACTGCAACGTTGCGTTCTCCTGCGACTTCAAGATCAAGATGGGCGAAACCCGTCCGATCCAAGGCGAAGGAAATGCCTCAGGGATCTTGACCAAGCGCTGCACCGTTCGATCCGCAGGAAAGCTGGCGAATCCTTGCGGGGACCGAGCGTCCGCGCCGGTAGCAATTTCAGTGAAGTCAATCTGCAGTTCCAAGCCCCGTACTTCCGGGGTCTCCGCCAGTTCCCCATGCAGCATCGATTTCGAGAGTACCATTTTGCGGATGAGTTTGGCGTCGACATCGATCCAAAATTCCGTTTCGTACCCGTACCAAATCCGCGATAATTTTACACAGCGGAAATCGTTGTAAACGGCCCAGCCCTGATAACGGCACTTGGGAAGTGGTTTGGATTCGACCTCTGGTTCTTTACTGCCTCCCGAAGTCGATGGAGCACGTCGCTGGTCGGACAGCCATTCCATCTGCGGCAGCAACAATGCGAGTTGCGTCATGGCCGGTTCGCTCAGCGGAAGGTCCGTCGCGCCGCTCAGGTAGATCTGGGCGACGGGATCGCCTTCCGCCAGTTGTCTTGGCTCCTTCGACTGCGCCAGTAATTTGACTTGTCGATCCAGGTGATTTGTCGCTGCTTCTTTCACGGTCATGACATGATATTGAGTGTCCCCATACAAATGCGTGCGAAAGAATTGGCTCTCCCAAGCGCCCGATTCACGATCGAACGACACAGTAACCGGCATCGCTTCGAACATCACGTTCCCCAGCAATTCGTATCGCAGTTGAACTTGTGCCCGATCGCTGTAACGATTCAAACCTGCGTAGAATTTTTGGACATCGTCCCAGAGTTGTTGAGTCTTGGCCTCGACGTCGCCCGTCTCCCATGCTCGCTGTTGTTTCAAAACGTCGAAGGCATTGGACTTGAGCCCCGATTGTTCAGCGACCTGGGGTTGCGGCCCTGCAATGTCCGTGCCACCACAACCCAGCAACCCGACTGCGAACAGCAGGCACAAAGTGAGCTGAAAAAAAATCTGTTGTGAATTCACGTACCATCACCTGCTATGGATTTCAGCGACTCCGTTGCTTCGCAACTTATCGTCCCGCCAAAGGCAAAGGCTGGCATCCGGCTGCCGCTCGTGTTACGATCCGGTCGATCGGCAGAACATGCCGTCCGATTGTAAGTGGTTGGAAAATCCGGCACAATCGTGAACGTCTGGGCAGAGTTGCTGGAACGCTGGCCCAGGTCAACTATCTCTCTCGGTGGGTCCATTTCCTTGTCGAACGACGCAAATTTTTCAGATTGGATGCGTGTGATCCTTGACCATCCGGGCCTCATGATGCTCGGAGCGACCGGAGCGGTTCGTTCGTCTGGGGATGAAACCGACGGGACATGGCACGACAAATTGGTGGCGGCCTTGGTGGCTCCATTGGAAGCACCGCCATTGCCCGACGCGGTTTACCCCGGCGATAGTGTCGCCATCAGTGTCGGGCCGGATGTTCCTGGTTCACGGGCAATCGTTACCGGCTTGGTTCATTTGTTGGTGGCCCAAGGAGTTCGATTCGCGGATATCAAGATCTTGGGACCGACGGCGGCCTTGGCCGAACCGATTGTCATGGCCAACGATCAGGCCCATATTTGTCAAATCGAACATCACGCGGATGATCCAGAATCGTTGGCCATGGTCGGAGTCTCACGACACAACTTTCCGATTTACTTGAACAAGCACTTGGTCGAAGCCGATGTGGTGATCCCCATTGTGTTGTTGAATCGCGACGAAGCACTCACCCTGTCGGGTTCAATCTACCCAACTTGGTCCTCGGCCGAAACTCAAGATCGTTTGCGTGGACATCAAGCCGAGCAATGCGAAGAAGCCAAAGAAGCCGAAAACCTGGTCTGTCCTTTCTTGATGATCGGCGTCATTCCGGCGCCCGGTGGTGAACAGGGAGAAGTTGTGGCAGGTTTGCGACCAGCGATTCAGCATTATGCCAAACAACGTTTGAAGGCCTTGTGGACCGCGGCACCCGCGCAACACGCGGCGGTTCTGGCGACTTTGGAAGCGCATTACGACATGGGACTGTGGGATCGCGTGCGCCGGGCGATCGAGAATGCTGTGGCACTGTCCTCGGACCAAGCTCCCATCATCTTGTGGCTGGCTCCAGGCGTCGGACGGTCCAGCCAACCGCTGGGCAGCGCTCGAAAACGCAGCAGCGAGAAGTCTCGCTTGATCGAAATCATCGAAGAGGTCACTCGGCATCGTCCGATATTTTTGGCGAGCGACTTGGATGCCAATGAAGTGGAAGAGTTGGGCTTGGGGGCCATCGAATCCTTGGCGGAATTCCAGAAACTTATAAATAGAAGTCCTGACTTGGCCGTGATCCGAGATGCGGATCGTTGGAGAATTCACGAATGAGCGCGCAGGACTTAGGTTGGGTTGCTCCCACCATCGGTTGGAGCTATGTCCGTTTGGTTGGCAAAGATGTCGTCAAGTTTCTCAATAACTTTTGTACGGCCGATTTGAAACGACTCGTTCCTGGTCAAACGCGGGAATTGATGCTGCTGAATCCGAAGGGTCAAGTCTTCGCTTGGGGAACCGGGATCCTGGGCGATAATACCTTGTCGCTGATGTTATCCGGTCCAACTGCCGACCAAGTCATCCAGCACTTGGACGCTTATTTGTTTTCGGAAGATGTGCGTTTGTCGCCCTGGCCGGTGCGTGCCTGGTTGATCGGTCGCGTTCCGAATTCCGAGGACTCGAGTCAAATGTCGCGCGAACTTGTCAGCAGCGCTTCTGAAACAATCGCACCGATCCTTGGCCAACTTGTTTGCGATGATTCCGGCGCGGACCCATCGCTGACGCAGTCGCGCGCTCCATGGAGCGTCTGGCAAGCGCCTGGCGGAGCGGCCTGGTTGATAACCTCCGACAAGTTCGAGATGTCGGAAATCGTGGATGAGGCGTCACCGTGGCGAAATGCCCTTTCCAGTGCTGGTCCATGGCTTGGCCACACCGTGAGCGACTACCATCAATGGCGAATCTCCGCGAGGGTTCCCATTGTCGGTCAAGATACGACCGCGACGACCTTGCCTCAAGAGTTGTTGCGCGATGATTTTGCGATCAGTTTTACGAAGGGTTGTTATCTGGGCCAGGAAACCGTTGCTAGGTTGGATGCGATGGGCCACGTCAATTGGAACCTGCGAACCTTGACTCTGGATCGGGACTGGCCGAAGGACCTGACCAGCCCAACGTCATCCGCACCAAATGAAGAAGTCACCATTCGCACTTCCCAACAAACTGTGGGGCAATTGACATCCATGGGCGGCGACAAAGCGCTCGCGCGACTTCGCTCCTCGGCGGTCGAAGAGTTTCAACGCAGCGGCGGAGCCCATTGGCAGTTGTACGTGAACGAAACTCCCCTGCCCCACAAGATCAGCCAGATCGTTTAACGCGGCGGTGTGGGCAGGAAGATTGAGGGCAGGAAGATTGAGGGCAGGAAGATTGAGGGCAGGAAGATTGAGGGCAGGAAGATTGAGGGCAGGAAGATTGTGGGCAGGAAGATTGAGGGCAGGAAGATTGTGGGCAGGAAGATTGAGGGCAGGAAGATTGAGGTCAGGAAGATTGTGGGCAGGAAGATTGAGGGCAGGACGATCTCAAGAATCAGGTCATAGGAATAACAGCACGAGCACTCGTGTCAGACGATAGAAGATAAGAGACTGAGGACCAGAGCACTAAAGCCGTGCGAATATGAGCTTGGTTTTGCAACCAATCATTTTGCGTAATCGTTCACGCATTCAGTCTGTAAAGTTGGTTAACCGCGTGGCCAGAGCTAGTTTGGCGGATTCCAGCTTCGCGATAAATCACGGTTCTAACCGCCAAATTTGCGGCGGCCCGCGTTTGGCCGTGAACGGCTACCATTTTCCCGTCCGTTCAGTCTGTAAAGTTGGTTAACCGCGTGGCCAGAGCAAGTTTGGCGGATTCCAGCTTCGCGATAAATCACGGTTCTGACCGCCAAATTTGCGGCGGCCCGCGTTTGGCCGTGAACGGCTACCATTTTCCAGTCCCTTCAGTCTGTAAAGTTGGTTAACCGCGTGGCCACAGCTAGTTTGGCGGATTCCAGTTTCGCGATAAATCACGGTTCTAACCGCCAAATTTGCGGCGGCCCGCGTTTGGCCGCGAACGGTTACCATTTTCCCGTCCCGATCTTCCTGCCTAACATTCCCGCACTGTGAGGCAGTAGGGTATCCTAAGTGGAAGATTCGATTACACGAACGGTCATGGTTTTTGTTCTAGTGCGGGAGCCGCTTGGCCTTTCAGCGACACGGATTTTTCGATGAGTTGTCCGTCGACTTCCAAATAAAACGTTGCTGGCTGTTCGTATTCACCAGCTTCGTGGTTCTGCATCACGAGATTCACCGCCAGTGTTCCACCGGCAGGGATTGAAACAGGAATGGGTGTTTCAGACCGAAACACGCAATTTAATCCTCAGCAGTGATTCAAACCGACAATTCGGGCGGTGTTCCAACTGCGATTCGTGAGCATAATCGGCGCAGCAGTCTCTTCGCCGACGGTTGCGGTCGCAGGGGTCGGCCAATCTATTTCGACCAATGTCTGGGGATCAATTCCGGCGTGATAAACTTGCCAACCACTGTAGGCGATCAACGCCACTCCGACACACATTAGTACCGTACTTAGTTTTTTCACCACACACCTCAGTTTTTCCAAAGTCAGTTTATCAGAATAGTCCCAGCCCAAACCTGGCACAACCCGGCACATTAGCCACAACGCGTCAGTGAATGGCAAAGGAATCTGGGCAAGGGAATGCCGATGTCGATTCACAGAAAAAGTGCATGTCTAGAGAAGAGAATAGAGACAGGAGAACTGACGCTTGCTGCCGTCATTCTCATGTCCATGTTTTTCGCACGTCAACGGCACCGTCATCCAGCCTTCATTCTCTTGCCTTCACCGCCCCGTCTTCATTCTTGGATCTTCATTCCCTTGCCCAGATTCCTTTGCCTTCACTGCGTCAACTTCGTTCTCTTGCCCATATTTTTGGACGTCCGCGGTATCGTGCCCGACAAGTTTCATTGTCAAGTTATCTTTTACCCGACATCTTTTACCAATCAAAAACAGCAACGGACACTGGGTAAAAGATGATGGGTAAAAGATCGCAGTCGTCATCAAGCATTTGACCCAGCATCCGAAAATCAATCCGCACCCATTTTCCATCGTCTAAGGCATTTCGAAAATTTCTCCACCCGAGCGCGAGGCCATTGCAGGCAGGAGTTCAACAGATTCGTAGGGCATGAACTTGAGGCTCCCGTCGGCAAGGACGAACTGGGCGCCGCCCGGGTGTTGGCTCCAGTAGTGCAAACTGCTGCATTGGAATTCTGGATGTCCCGGCCGAAAACTGAATGGACCGCTGCCGCAGATACTATTGCCGCGCGAGCCGATGTTGTGTTCGCGCACGCCCAGGAGCGAATCCAGACTACTGGATCCCAGTTGCCCATAGCCCGCGTACCACCAACCGAACCAGCGATCGGTACTAGGCGGACGTTCCCCGATCATGATCGTGTTGGAAAGCCCATCACGAATTTCGGCGGTTCGAGTTTTTGAATCGAGATAAAACACGCCATCCCGTGTGGTAAAGTCTTGGCCGTTCACACCCAAGTAGGTCGTGAACGCAACAGCCGGATAGCCGGTCAGATCCGTGGCGGGGTCCCAGCCCGACGTCGAACTGGGGCAGATCAGCAGTGGCAGCGTGTGTCCGAAGCCGCGATGGGCACCGGGATTATCAAACGGATTGGGTGTAGTCGCGTAGTCGGCCACCATTTGATCATAGACCGCTTGTTGTTCCAGGTATGGCAGCAGTGCCGTGAGCCACGTATTAAATTGCCGCGAAGCTGTCGCACTGGTATAACCGGCCGGTAACCGCCCTTTGGCACTTTCGTAATTCGTTACCGCCAATCCCAACTGCCGCATCTGCGACCCACAACTAGTCCGCCTCGCCGCCTCCCGCGCCACTTGAACAGCAGGCAATAGCAACCCCATCAAAATGGCGATGATACCGATGACGACAAGGAGTTCGACGAGGGTGAATCCAATCGGGCAGTGATCTCGCCTTGTCCGTCGGTCAAAGATCGATTTCTTCACGTTTTGTCGTTTGCTCAACACTTACGATTCCTTTCCTGCACTAATCCATCGCGACAATACAAGGATCGTGATGCCAAGAATTGGCAAAATGCTCCACCCTAAAAATGAAAATAATCGCGTTTCCGTCTGTTCGAGGAGGACTGGCTCTTTGTGTCCGAAATTACTAATGCGAAATGTCGCTGGATCGATTGATTCGTTCTTATATGAGCTGAAATACCACGTTTCCAGGAGTTCGATGGAATCTCGGCTTGTATGACGGTAGATTCGGATTGCCTTCAACTTGTCGCTGTATTCCAAATCTTTCGTGTAAACCGCTGTCTGACTGCTAAAGAGCGTCAATTTAACGATGCGACGATGAATTGGATCAAAATAAACCGCGAATTCGAGATCCGATGACAGCTGTTTGAACTTCCCGTACCACAATTTCCTAGCTTGATCGTATCGCCATTCCGTGACGTGGAGAACTCCGTTGTTGACCGCGTCAACCGCAAAACCACAATTTCCGATGGTGAATGGATTGTAAATGCTTGGGAGAAAATGGTTTGCTCCCTTCTCTCCAGAAAAAACTTCCATTTGAGATATCTCACTCTGATCCCGCCGGTTCTCTTTGAATTCTAAACCGTAGCGATAACTCGGTGTCTCACCCGTTGCTCCGATCAATACCGGTTTCAGTTCATTTAGAAGCGTTGCATTTTCTTGCCAATTAACACCCGCCTGGTCAGACAAAACCGTCATATCATCAAACATCTCTACTCCGAATTCACTACGATAGAAACGGACCTTTTCAATACGGGAATATTTCTTTCGGGTTATTAGAACTTCATAGCTCCCACTACTTACAGCCGAACGGTAGTCGTTGGTGGCTGCTGTAGCAAACTGTAAGAACTCGGCCTGATTGTCTTGATATTCATTCGAAAGAAAACACGTTTGCGACATCAACAACAGTTGCACGATCAGCGTTAAGAAGGTCGACATTATTCTTGTCCTTGCGCGAACTATTCGGAAATAAAATCCAGGCAGGCTTAAATGCTAGCCGGTATACAATAACATCTTGACATCAAGCACCGCGAAAGACGTCAGGAGCCCTTGCTCCAAATCTACTTGAAACAAGGGCCTTCCTGAACGTATCCGTTCAATTACTAGTGACAGGTACAGTTCACTGCGCCTGGTGGTATATCGCAATGCGGAATCTGTTCGGGGCAGTTGTGTTCGATACAAACGCCCCCCGCCGGTACGCATCGTGGTGCAGCATTCGGATCGGTCCCTGGATCATCCGCAGTAACCGTTGCCGAAATGACGAAAACGCTAACGCCAATAACTGTCAGTCCAATTGCTTTAAGGACTTGCGAAATGACAGCCATACTAAACGATTTCATGTCAGTTTCCTTTTCGTTTCGTGAAAGTATCGAAGAAATCGCGAAAGTCTATTTTGCGGATTTCAACGAACAACAATGCTTCGACAACTCAACGCGAGTTGTCAATCGCGCCACTAAAATCACCACGCACCAGAAACTGCTTCCTACCCTCGAGATAGTAGACAAGCGAGCTTCTGAATTCCTTTTGCCCACGGAGATGCTCGCCAACTTTGAAGCGAACGGCCAATTCGCGTCGACTGTTAGCAGGTATCTCCAACGGAATTTTCTCTAAAGTCACGCAGGTACAGCTTGTCCCGCCTCCGACTACTCGGACCGGTTTCGACAAACGGTTGCGTAATGTGACGAAGGTTTCGTAACTTTGCCCCGGTAAAAGCTCCGGGACATTACCGACTTGCAACACGACTTCATTCGAATTCGCACCGGATCGCCAAAACTGTTGGCCCTGGGCGGTGGATAACATAAATAGGCCAAACAATAGGCCCAATGCAACACCCGCCTGCGTGCCCAGATCGGGTAGAAATCGCCATGATCGAAAAGTAGCTGGTGCGTTGGCCTTGGCAACAACAACCGCAAATACAACCACTGCCAACAGATTGTAAACCGGCAGGGACCAAGTTGGGATTTTGAAATCGCCCAATTGCCAATCACCAAAACACTGGCAACTTTGACCCGTCCACCAAAAGCCGACACTCGCAATAAAGAGAACACTGTGAATCGCCAATCCAATCCAGGCCGCGTTCCTCCGCGACGGCAGTAGCATCAATGCCAGCGCTGCCCACAATTCAAGGGCAATGGAAAGGAGCGTGAGCCAAACACCGCCGATGGCGATGTCTTCCCATAACGGGTCATTCAAGACCCATTGCACCTTGGCCGAAACTGCAAGCAATAAAGCACTGGCCGCAATGAAAAACCACGCCTGAAAGGCAACATCAGCGCATTGGAACGGTTGCGATGCGACACTTGAAGAAACGCCCCCGCCCACTTCTGAGGTTGATAGAGCCATGCCGCGTGCCAGAACATTATCACGCGTGCTGGAGTCCCCGTGCTCCTTGTTATGGCCTGTACCGGCCGAGAACTTGCCCGACATGAATTTTCCCCGAATAGTTTGTGCGATCTTTTACGGTTGGAAAAAGATCACCGAATATACAAATAGTCGACTTCATTTTTTTGCTTCATTTGCAAACACCGATTCGTCTAATAATTGGCTCATTCGATCAGGATCGGTTAGGTTCGCAGGCTCAAATAGATGTGGAGCTAATTCTTGATTCATCGAGTACCAATGCAAGTCAATGTTGGTCACGGCTTCTCGCAAGAACGACTTTGATTCATGAGTAATCAGATTCGATGTTGAAGATCGACGCTTCGTCGGAACCATGGCAGAATTAAGTTCCTGCCATTCGACCAGTTCTTCCGATGAAGGCTTGACTGGGATTTCGCCGTCTTTGGATACCATATAGACACGCTTTTGACGGGGAACAAAATGCTCTATATCCCAATCGGTATGGACAACAATCTTTACTTCGTATTCGGTTCCCGCCTCGCGAAGAAACTCACGTGACACCCGATACCGATCATCGCCTACATGCTCAACTTTAGAAATTTGATCACGAGTCGTCACGCGCTGAAAGTCACGTAACAGCGTGCTTGGGTTCCAAGAACCAGAGGCGGGAGAAATGCCAAATCCAGGTATCATTGGCACGCCTGCTAATTCTGCCTGGAATTCAAATTCCTTTCGATTATTAAACTTACTGACCACACCAGGTTTCAATTTGACCAACGCGACATCATTCGCCGGGTCTACCAGAATAAGTTGCATGAAATCTTTGGTTGCCGATTCCGCGTTTATCGGTTCGTCGAGAGAATCGAAGGCATCTTTACTGCTGCTGCCTCTCCGCATAATCAAATATCGCTTGGAAGGAAAATCGAAAACAAGTCGGTAAAACTGAGTGGTACGTGTGAGCATTGTTTCCGAGTTTGGACCCACGATTGTTTGTCCAGTTTCCGTATCGAATAGCTTTAGATCCGCAGTAACTTCGACGCGAAATAACACATCGCCGGAATTCCAACCCTCCACGTTCGCGCGATGCGCGTCCGCGATTCCCGCAAAGTGCGACTTTGCATCATCACCGAGCGGAACCTGGCCCCATGCCAAGTCCGTTTGTAGTGAGAGTATTGAAACAAGAACGAATTGAAATAAAATCCAAGCACTGCGGAACATACATCACCCAAAATAAAATTGCCCCCAAACAGAACTGCCGCAAATCTAACTGCCAACACAGGTAATAAACGGTGGTCCGACTGGTTCCCAGTGAATTTCGTAGAAGTAAGTCGGATCCCACCATTCGCCCACTTCAATCAAACGGCAATCTTCTTGTTCCGGATCATCGCACCAACACTTTCCATGGTATGAACATTCTTCCCCCCAGGACTCCTGCCAGCCCGAGTAACCCGATACTCCAAAAAATGCCGTTTCGCGAGAAGGAAACGTACCCGTATCCCAGGTGTGCTGCGTGTAATCTTGCTCGCACGTGGTTTGCATATTACGGGTCACGCAATTCTTTGCCGAACATGCGCCATAATCTGGGTACAAATCCGTACAATCAATCTCTATCTGAACAAAACAGTCACCCCCGGGAAACGTCTGCGAATAACAGACAGCGGGAAACCCGCACAACAAAAGCAGACAAAACGTACGCATGAAATCTCTCCTTTTTTGATGGCTAAACGACAAGTCACTCAGAAAAGTACGCATTGGAATGAACCTCGCGCGTCTCTTTTCCATCACTAAGCACCCACTTTATCTCAACGGAACCGTCGCGTTGAGGCTTCTCAAGTTCTGCAACCCGGACTCTCAACCGATAAACATTTGATTGCCCCAGGCGCTTCATTTCAACAATCGCCATTTTCCCATTCACCCAGAGTTCGACTTCGGGCGTTCGCGACTCCTCCTGATCAGTAGCCAAACCTGCGACTCGCACAACCGCACTGCCAACAAACTCCGAATCGGGAGCAGTTACATCTCGAGCCAGGCGGATGGATGCTGGACTGACTTCGATCGAACTAGATACGCGAGAAGTTAACAGAAATCCATCGGTATCCTCGGTTCCTCGCCTTCGAACCGCAATTTCACCCGACAGCGAATTGTCGATTAGGTTTTTTCGATTAACAATCACTCGCACAAACGCACCGTCTTCATTCTCGACAAGCTCCATGCCGAGATCTCGCACCTTTTCAGAAGCCACCAATTCAAGCTGCCCCAGGTTGACTGGAGCCACAAGTACTACGGGAACCTTGACCTCTAATTCAGTCTGCCCAGGAAGAAAATTCAATTGCACATGGTCTTCCAAAACCGAAAACATGTTATTCAGTTCAAAGTGCAAATTAAGAATCATCACGGGACTAGTCGCACCCTTCTGAACGAATCGAGCCATGTAAACAACACTCGACTTTTTTGCTCGAGTCGGTGCATCAATCAAGAACTCCAGTTCACCAACACCACCATTGGCTGGAACAACTTTGTCTTTTACCTTTAGCTTCATGCAGCTACATTGAAGCTCTACTCGATCAAACGAAATCCCGTGATCGTCAGGGTTAATGAGCTGTAGAACGAGTCGGTAACGCTTTCCCGCCTCTAAGGAAGGAATCTCTACTTTCGCTGAATGAACTTGATGAAGGCTATTGTACGATAGTGTGGCAACGCCCACTAATTCATGGATCGGGGGTTCACTGCCAGGTCCCGTCTGCGTTTTTTCAGGTCCGTTGTCGACCAAGACACTGTCCACTTGCTGGTCTTTTTGTGCCCCGCACACTTGCCCGCAAAAAATGAGCGACCACACCATAAATACACCCACAAATCGCATCGAATCAACTCCATTAATTTCGGCTGTGTCACCGGTGAATTTTACCATCGCACCTGATGTTTTGATGTTTTGATGTTTTGATGTTTTGCCCAGCTGATTAATGGTATCGAAATTGCCATTAAGTCTTCTATGGGAGTCGTAATGGATAGTGATCGTCTGTTGGTTTGCAAGCCACGCTAAATTGTACGGCTGCCATTTTGAACCGGACACTTGGTATGGCAGCAAGGCAATCCAATCAAAATAAACCGAGGTTAGACAGACGAATTCCGAAAGCTGACTACTAACTTCGCAGCAAATCGCGCGGTGGTTACGTCATCTGATCAAAGGAATGTCGCGCGGTATTGATGGAAATCTGCAACTGCTGACTAACGTATGGAGACAAGATAATCGTGACAGCTTGCCGCCATTCGTGGCGCCTTAAGATTGGGCATCGGAAATTTGACATCTGACATCTAAAATTTAAAAAACCGAAACGATGTCGCTTCCGACACGTTTCTCGGTCACGTCATTGTTTACTAGCGATCTTTTATCAACATGCCAACCATACTGAAGTTGGCAAAAATTTGTTTGGCACCAGATGCAAAACGACGTTTCCAGGAATCCTCATTCTTCGCATCGTTTTGGCCAGCAGAATCTAGCGGGTCTGGCGCGGGGTGACGGGATCAAGCGTGTTTGTAAGTTGCAACAATCCGGGCTCGTGGATATCGTTTGAAGACCATCCGTTCCGAACTTGCCCACTGCGGATGCCGACGTCTCGGTGCTTGCGTGCTGACTTCCTGCGGATAGCAATGCCGAACTGCGGATGAATACGATTAGTCGCGACTTTATCTCGGTGTGATTTCTTTGCGCTTTCGCGACTTTGCGTGAGATAAAACGTTTTTGACTTAGAACGGTTCGATTCAAATGGTTTGTTGTCCGGCCCAGCGTAAACCCGCGATGATGGCGTCGTGGACCAAATGGCTTTCAACTCGCGTCGCGACTTCGACGTTCTTCTTCCATTCGCACGGGAAACGACGATCAAAGACGGTCATGCCCCGAGTTAAGCCATTGTTCGTTTCAATGTCGCAGGCCATCTCTTCCCACTGGAAGAAATTCGGATGCAAACAAGCCATCAGTCCAACCAAGCCACGCAACAGTATTTCCTCCATCGCGTGGTTCTGCCGAAAGGAACGATACAGCGTCGGCAGGGACTGTCGTAGAAGGTGACCCGCGCGCGTGGATGCGACCGGCAACTTGTCCAAGAAACTCAAATCGAACCGCACCTCGGAACTGACATCCAACGGAACCATCGACTTGGTCGTGGCCGACTTCAACACTCGTTGGGCCGCTTCCGGATCGAAGTACATGTTGAACTCGGCGCAGGGCGTCACATTGCCGATCCCTTTGACCGATCCGCCAACAATCACAATTCGATTGATACTCCCCTCCAAATGCGGATGATGTTGCAACAGCGAGGCCACGTTCGTCAACGGTCCCAAACACAACAGCGTCACGTCATGCGGATGATTGCGGACCGCTTCAGCCATCACTTTTTCGGCGCTGGCCGACCGCTGCAATTCGATATCCAACGAGAGATTCGCCAACCCGTCCGCGCCGTCCAACAACGGCCCCGTGTCCGCCGGTGCTGATCCGCATGGCGATGCCAGGCCGATCCGCGGACGCTTGGGTGGGTCCAATAAGTGAACCACACTTTCCAAGTTGCGATTGACTTGCCGAGTCTCAACGGTCCCTTCGCAAGCCGTCAGGCCCACCAATTCGATTTCCGTATGGAACAAAGCGAAACACACCGCGATGGCGTCATCAATGCCTGGATCACAGTCCAGTAAAATCTTGCGAGTCATCGGGCAATCCTTTCGGGCGAACCTTCGTGGTCCGCCGCAATGTCCTCAATCGAACTTTCTAGCGTCGCAGGGCTGGCTCACTTAGGGCATCCGCTCCGCGATCTTGAGCCGACGCTTGCAACATTTCCAAGGCGTCGATCGCCAACGATTGTACATCAGGATTGGGGTCATTGGCCAACCACCTCAAAAATGGCATCGGTTCCACCCGCTGACTAGCCACCAAATCGAGTACCAACTGCAAGCGATCTCGGGAGTCGGGACTCGTCAAACGACGGGCCACCGCAATGTAATCCGAATTAAAACCACGTCGCTCCAGTTCTTCGGTCGCTTGTTCCGCAATCTCGGGAACTTCGTCCCGCAACCGAAACATCACTTCAATGTGCGACATCGCTCTCCAATGGACCGACGGTTCGACCGGCAACGGTTCCGCAGACGGATCGTCCGATGAAGACAGCGAGCCGCCGCCGCGATAAGGGTTCTGAGGAAGGGAACGTCGAAGTGTGCCCTCCGTAAGTCGAGGGGGAGCCGTTGGACTTTCTGTCGTCGGCGCGGGCGTGGCCGGCGGAGGCGTGGTGCTCGGCCGGCTGGTGATAATCTCGGTGTCGGGTTCGACTTGGGAATTGCCGCCGTTTGCCGGAAGCCGGTCGATGGTTCTTTGTCGAGTCGCGGAAATGCTTTGAGCCCGCAACTGAAAGGCGCTGGCCAATTCGCGTTGACGAGCTTCCGCGTCCAGGGCCAACGAGTCGGTTCGACCGGGGATTGGTTGACCGAGTGGAATGGTCGCGATGTTTTCGGGAGAATGGATTCGCGAGCCGCCGATACGATTCGGGCCGTTCCCAGTAGCGGGGGCTGATTCGCGGTAGCCCGACTCCCGCTGCTCCGGTGACGATAAACTGGAGTTTGGCAAGCCAGGTGATCCCGACATGCCAACCGGAATCAAGCCACCTGGCGTTGTGTGATCGATTGGGTCAATCGATTGAACTTCAATCAGCCGTCCCTCGCCATCAAAGAGCGGGATTTGGGAGGTTTGCGGTCCGGTGTCGAACCGTTGTGATCGGTTTGTCTGTCCGCCGCTATTTCCAGAAGGGGATGTTTGTAGTCGTGAAAATCCAACCGGTCGAAATCGGTTCGAGTTTCCGTTATCGCCGGGAATCGCTTCGCCGAAAGTAGGGTTTGTGGACGAGGCCACGGGATTGTTTGCGTCGAACGTCGTGGACCAGTTCGACGTCGAACTGGGTCGTTCGAATTCTGAGCGCCGAGCCGGATCCGTTGGTCGGTCCGTTTGACTAGCATCGTCCCATCTTAGCCCACCCGTGTGCGCCGGATGTGCTTGGGCGAATAAGATGCGAGAGTTTGACAACAAAGAATCGCGGAGACTTGTGTCCAGCGGCGGTGGCTGCAACATCGCTTGTCGAGCCAACTCGACCGCGATCACTTGCTCTGAGGCATGTAACCCACTGACGACTTGCGCTAACAAACGAACGGCCCGTTCTCGTTGCCGCGAAGCATTCTCAGGCGACCATTGACTCCATTGCAATGCGGCATCTTGTAAGGCCAGACTCGCCAATCGTCGCCGCTCGGGATCGCTACCCGTCAATTGTCGTATCCCCAGCGCGATGGCCGCATCATTCTGTAATTGCAACAGGGTGTCCAAATGCAGTGGCAGTTCTGCGTTGGTGGCGCTCGACAAACGCGACTCCCAGGCCGCAATATCGACGGACTCTTGGCCTGTCCTGTCCTCCAAAAATGTCCACCCGAGGTAACTGACCACGACGGTTAAGATGGTCACGCCCAATGATTTCCACAGGATGGGGGCGCGCAGCATCGCCTCCAGCCAATCGGGAACCCAGTTTGGGACCCATGGCAGGCGAAATTGCCGAAACAAGTGTTCTTCACTTCCCGCCATCACGCTCTACATTCTGGACGTTTCGCTCAAATGATCCATACGGTCCCTGTCGTTGAGCCCTCAAGGCCTACTTCCCGTCCCCTTAGCCAACGTCGCCCGACGTTGGATATTGTACGAATCCACCCGTTGTCGACCGTCACTACGAATCGGTTTCCAACCATTCCAGCCCCCAACCGCTAGTGCTTTGTCAACGTCAAAAGTTAGGGTCGGGTCTGGTAAAGGTGTCAGGAGTCGATTGCCGGTACGGCCGATCGGGTGCTTCGCACAATTGACTCCTGACACCTTTACCAGCCCGTTAGTTTGGGATTTGACAAAGCACTAGGCTCTGCCTGCTACGCGTGTAGCAAAACCACTGATAAACCGCAATAGATCCGTGGTTGCCAGCAGTTTGGCGACATGCCAGCATTTCGGCGGTCCGCCAGACATCGCACCAAGAAAGACGACAACTTGGCTCCGAATCATTCCCACAAGCGTCAACCGGTTATATGATACCTCGCGTCTACGGTTGCCTGCGAACCGTCACGGGCCGCCGCGCCCAAGGAAGAGCTTTCGCCCGATGCCGACCCGGTCGCTTCAATGAACCAAAACCTATCCGAAAATGATTCGACTGCGGGCCAACCGGCGAAACCTGGTCTCTATTTCACTTATCAAAAGTACGATCCCGTCAAGTTCCCCTCGCCCACACAACCGCCCGCGGACCTCGTCACGCCGATGATGGAGTGGATGATGATGGCCGGCGAGGACGGAGCGGCCCTAAGCGAAGAACAACTGCGGCGAGCCATCCGCTTGGACCCTTCGCAACTTGGTCGGCTTGGTCCTAGTCTCCAATCGATTCGCCGATGGCTGCTGGAACGCAAACAGAAAATTCTCCGTACGTACGAAGCCGAATCAGCACTCGCCGAACACACCAAGTCGTATGCCAATGTCGTGCGACAAGTCAAACCGCCCAAACCGCTCGAACATGACTACCGCAAAGCCGCTATCGGCCAGCAAATCTACGGACTGGAGCGATTGTGGTATCGAATCGGTGATCAAACCAGCCACTTTGCGCGGCACCTGATGAAAGTTATCGGCCATTTGGAAACGTTGTCGGAACTGCAGCAGTTGACCGCCAACTACCAGTTCTCGGGTCGGCAAGAATTGACTCCCGAGGAAGCCATCGAGGTCAAACACGAGCTCGAAAAGATCGATGAACTATTGAAACAATTGGACGAGGCCGAGCAGACTGGGCAGGTGGGGCTCATCGATTTGGATGAACTCAGGGACTTTGTGCAAGAAGGCGATCCAACGGCTCTGGATCAAATCCGCCAACTGCTCGATTCGATGGTCGAACAACTGGCGGAGCGCGAAGGCCTGGACAAACAAAACGGGCGGTGGCAACTGAGTCCCAAGGCCATGCGGTTGTACCAGAGTCGCTTGTTGGGACGAATCTTCAGTCAGTTGCAAGCGTCCCGTTCTGGCCGGCACAACGAAACGGTCCCCGGGGAAGGCGTGGTGGAACTGTCCGCTACCAAGCCCTACGAGTTCGGAGATGCGTTGTCCGCGATGGACTGGCCCCAGTCCCTGACGAACGCACTTCTGCGACAGGCAGGTCAGACGCCGCTCCGATTCCATAGCGATGACTTGCAACTGCATCGCACGCAGAATCGTCCCAAGTGCGCGACCGTCGTGATTGGCGATATGAGTGGTTCGATGCGGTATGATTCGCAGTACGTGAATGTCAAACGCATGGCGTTGGCGTTGGATGGACTGATCCGCACCGAGTACCCAGGCGACAGCGTGAAGTTTATCGAAATGTACACGTTCGCCAAACAGAAAACGACTGCCGAATTTTTGCAATCCATGCCCAAGACCGTGACCATCCATGATCCGGTCGTTCAATTGCGATACGACATGAGTCGCGACGACATCACCGAATCGATGGTGCATCCGCACTTCACGAACATTCAACGTAGTTTGGAGCTGGCTCGGAAGCTTTTGGAAGTCCAACCGAAACCCAATCGCCAGATCATCCTGATCACCGACGGGCTGCCCACGGCGCATTGTGAGGGCCCGCATCTCTATTTGCTGTACCCGCCGCATCCGTTAACCGAACAAGCCACCTTGCGCGAAGCCCAACTGTGTCACCGCGCGGGCATCACGATCAATATCTTTCTCATCCCCAGTTGGTCTCAATCGGAGGAAGATATTCGCTTCGCCTACAAAATGGCTCAACAGACCCAAGGACGAGTGTTCTTTACGGCTGGAAACGACCTCGATCGCTTTGTCGTGTGGGATTACGTGTCCCATCGACGCGAGATCATCTCATAAGAAGCTTAGGATCAGCGAAATGACCGATAGGAACTTGGACGATATTCGTAAAATCCGCAACTTGCAACAACTCATCGATTCCGGTTGGCAGTCCTGCACCGTCAAGCAGGAATTAGCGAGGAATTTGACTCGGCAATTGGCATCCGGTTCCGGATTGTATCCGGGGATCGTGGGCTACGAACATACGGTCATTCCGGAGCTCAACATTGCCATCTTGGCGGGGCATGACATGTTGTTTCTCGGCGAGAAAGGTCAAGCCAAGACGCGTTTGATGCGATCGTTGATTCAATTCCTCGATCCGTTGGTGCCGTATTTGGATTTGCCCCAAGCTCCGTTCCATGAAGATCCGTTGCAACCGATTAGTCAAGTCGCCAAAAAATTCGTGGCGGAACATGCGCCGACTGAAATCCCAATTGCTTGGTGGCCGCGTGAAGAGCGGTACGGCGAACGGTTGGCGCCTGGCTCGAAGTTTGCGGACTTGATTGGCGAGATCGACCCCGCGAAATTGGTCAGCGGCGTGAGCATGAGCGTCGAGGACTCGTTGCACTTTGGCATGATCCCGAAAATGCATCGCGGGATTTTTGCGATCAATGAACTGCCCGAATTGGACGAGCTGATTCAAGTGGGTTTGTTCAATTTGTTGGAAGAGCGGGACGTGCAGATTCGTGGCCTACCGTTACGCTACGACTTGGATGTTTTGGTTTTGTTCTCGGCGAACCCGGCCACTTACAACCGCAGCGGCAAGGTGATTCCGCAACTCAAGGATCGCATTGGCAGTTTGATCAAGACGCACTATCCGAAACAGCGTGACCTGGGGATTCAAATCATGGAGCAGGAAGCAGGCATTGAGTTGGGTGGGGAATACCCCGTGATCGTGCCGCACTTCATGAAAGAGATCTGCGAAGAACTGACCATCCAAGCGCGGAAGAGCAAGTACGTGGACCATGCGTCAGGTGTGAGTGCTCGCTTGAGTATTGCCAACTATCGGACAATGATCTCCTCGGCTCGGCATCGTTCCATTGTGTTGGGCGAACGACCGGCTGTGCCACGGATTAGCGATTTGGGGCACTTGCCGGCGTCTAGCTTAGGGAAAATCGAATTGGATTTAATGGGCAGCAGCCAAATGTCCGAGTCTCAGGTGCTGGATGCCGTGCTGGCCGAAGCGATTGGAAAAGTCTTCCGTGAATACGTGAGTCGACATGGACTGGAGGAGTTGGCCGCCGGTTTTGCGAAGGGCATTCGGATCGAGGTCGGCGACATGGTACCGTCGGCGCAATACAAAGAACGATTAGGTGACTTGCCTGAAATTTGGGACAAAGCCTTTGAAGTCTCCGCTGCTCAGAATCCAGCGGTCCAAGCGTCCTGTGCGGAGTTGGTCTTAGCTGGTTTACACAGCTTGGACAAAGTCTCTCGCAGCACCCATTTTGGTGGTTCGGTGTATGAGTGTTGATCAGGTGCCGCTGTGATAGGAGTCCGTCGGCGGATCGCGATCGCAGGCACGCCCCCAACCGGCTCGTTCCGGTTGGAGCGAGAGTTTTTAAGTTAGAAGGACGCTCCGCAGGAGAAGCGGTCGAGGGGTAGACTTGTATTGGTTCGTGCTACTGATACCAGCGAGAAACCCGCTTTAGCAGCAATCCTTCGTTCAATGTTGGCGTCTTGGTCAACAAGTGTTTTGCGATATACTAAGGCCGTCCATCGCTGGTGTAACGCGAGGAGCAATTTCTTTGGGGGGCCCGCCAAAATTGCAACGCTCGTCTTCGCGTCATGGCGGAAACTGAAAATTGTTTGTATTGCACCAGATGGTCGTAAACGGTTTACCGCTTTGGCAAGGAGCTTCGCTTGGACCCTTTTCACCGTCCTGCAATCGAGTTGGAAGCCGGTTTGGACTTCATTCGGCAATCACCCAAAGATGCGGGTGAGTTGAAGATGATCGTGCGGCGGCCAGATGTCAACTTGCGGGAAGTTCTTGAGATCGGTGAACTGGACTTGGCCAACGGGTTGGTCGGCGACAATTGGAAAGCGAAAGGCAGTTCGCGAACCGATAATGGCCAAGCCCATCCGGACATGCAGCTGAACATCATGAACGCACGTGCGATCGAATGGATCGCTCAATCGCCCGATCGTTGGCCATTGGCGGGCGACCAATTGTATATCGACTTGGACCTGAGCCGCGAAAACCTTCCGCCGGGAACTCGGTTGACGTTGGGCGATGCCATCATTGAAGTCACCGCGCAACCGCACACCGGGTGCAAGAAATTTGTCGAACGGTTTGGCCTTGATGCGATGTTGTTTGTCAACTCGGAAGTCGGCCGCTCTCTAAACCTTCGGGGCATTAACGCCAAAGTCATCCAACCCGGTCGTATTCAAGTCGGTGACCTGGCAACGAAACTCTAAGTAGCCTGTCCCTCGACCGCGTCACCCTTGCGCGTTGGTCTCCCACCTTTGGCAAGTGACGACATACGGCAAAGGAATGGCTGGCAAAGGAATCTGGGCAAAGGAATCTGGGCAAAGGAATGTAAGGCAAAGGAATATTGCACTTTGTCGTTCTCAATCCCAAGACCCTGAAAATTCTCAGCCCAAATTCACATGCGTACTTGTCCGGCGACATGCTATTTCACTAGGTCGCCAAAGCTCAGGAAGATTCAGCAATTTTTGGATAGCCTGGGTCAATATCGGTACTCGAAAAGCACTCCGGCCCCGTCGCCGGTCGGATA
Organism: Pirellulaceae bacterium; assembly: GCA_041741535.1. Lineage (GTDB taxonomy): Bacteria > Planctomycetota > Planctomycetia > Pirellulales > Pirellulaceae > M30B19. The sequence goes on along the minus strand of JBGSJV010000121.1, from coordinate 38,200 downwards.
GGGATAAAATTTCCAGCGAGATTCTGGATTGTCGGTCGCGTCCACAGCGCTCGCGGCAAGGAATGCCATCCACCATCCAAGGGCGACTTGGGACGGGTAATGCGCGTTGTCGTTGATTCGCGATAGTGGCGTGAGAGTGGAACCCGCATAATAGACAAACTTAAGTCGCGAATCGTCCGTCATTTTGGCAGCGGTAATGAAAGGCAACGCTCCCATGAACGCGTGGCCACTGATACCGTTGTTGTCTTGAAATGGTTGCCACTTGGAGCCATGTAATTTTTCCGTGGGCCGCGAGCCACCGGACAATTGTTGGAGCACAATTATCGGAGGTGCTCCAACCATGAATCCGCGTATCGAACGCTCGCCCCACTGGCCACTAATCCGTACCAGCTCTGAATCTGGGAATAGTTCCCCCATCGCCCACGCGGACGCAAACACGGGTAAGGTATAGAGACCATTTCCCAGCTCTTTGTTTGCATGCAACGATTCCAGCCACTCGTCCGAGTTGGCATTGCGAACGCTACTTTGAAAGTGCCGTTGAATCCCGTCGTCGATCGAGGTGTTTGCCATGGCACCACCTACCAATAATCCGCTACCCAGCAACGCGAGTGATTCGGGAGAGTAATAGTTTACATGATCGGACCAAATTCGCTCGGCTATTGCGGGCCGACGATCATGGACGAACTCGTCAGCGGTGTGGGCTGAATATTCAAACAACGGTGAATCGTGCGCCGTTTCAAGTTGCACTCCCCATGCAGGGTCCGGAGCCAGATCGTCCGGAGCCAGATCGCCCCTATCGGAACCTTCGAAAGTAACCGACGAAAAATAATCGTGTGTCGGGAACGGGGCCCGTTGTGCGGGCGCCGCTTCGCCAGCCGTTGGAGCGGACTCGGTCGGCAATGCTTCCGAGGTTTGCACCGATAATGGAACCGAAGTTGGTTCAATTAAAGACGCCACATCGGAATCGACGTGAATCATCTCCGAGGATTGTTCCAAAGGCTGTGAAAGCTCCGTCTCCACCGAGTTTACCGGCGTTGTTAGCATCATGGTCTGACACCCCGTCACGACGCAGACAACCACCATCATCGACAGATAGGCACTTCGATGTTGGATGGCTTGCGAGTGATGAAGGCGTGAAATCATTGGCAATTGCTTTTCGCGACACTGCTCTGCTTGCAAGAGGCCACTCGTTGCTGGAGTCCTAAACAGGTTGCGCGAACGATACTTTCCAGCGAGATATTCCACAAGTCGAAGTTTTTCAGTTGCTGCGACGGCGACCAACCGAGGCTGGCGGGACAATCTCGCTCGGTGCCAAACCAACAAAAGCCACCGCTACAGTCAGCGGTGGATAGTTTTTGTCCAGTGGAGAGAAAACAAAGTGTACAGAAAGCCGCTTCAGGCTCTGGGTAAGGGCGGCGCGTCGCGTGAATACGAACGAACTCCATGAGCAAGTACCCTATGCTCTCGTCCGTTTGGGGGGACAAGTACCTATTGAACCGAAGAGAACTCCCACGATCGTCCGCTCGCACAACCATCTCCGAATTCACAAGCTCGGTTCCCCTGTCGACGATTCTTCAACCTAACATCGCCTCTACACCTCAAGGCGTCTGGTAAGAAACGTAACCCCCAGTGGCACGATGTTTGCATCCTGGAGTTTGGTTCTGGCGATTTCAGACTAGTGCTTTGTCAAATCCAATACTTAGGGTCTGGTAAAGGTGTCAGGAGTCAATTGTGCAAAGCACCCGATGGGCCGTTCCGGCAATTGACTCCTGACACCTTTACCAGACCCGACCCCAAAATTTGACTTTGACATAGCACTAGGCTCTGTCCCAAAACGGGGCTGGCCGTTCTGACCCTCTCCGGTCATGCCTTGTTGTCCGAAATTATTGCAGGCCCTCGAAAGTGTCAGACGCCTTTGGGGCAGAGCCTAAATCCAGCAAAGAATACGAAATATGACCGAAAACCCTGCCAATGCTTCGGAATCTGCGATGCCGCAGAATTTTGAGAAAAAGCCGACCATCGTGCATGAGCTCTTGAAAAGGTTGCCAACCTTCTTGGTGTTGGCAACCATTGGCGGTGGCTGGTTGCTTATTCATTACATCAATGAAGGCTCTCACACTGAGGACGCATCGACGGAAGTCGAATCCTCGCCGACCGATGTCTTGGAACTGCCCGAGGGCAAACTTCGTTCAGGAAATTTTTCCAGTTCGCCGGTCGAATCTCGCGCGATCCAACATTTTCATGTCGTTCCCGGACGATTGCGATATGACCAAACGAAACATGTAAACATCAAGGCCCCCATGGACGGCATTTTGTCGGAACTGCTGGTCACGCCGGGCCAGCACGTTGCAGCTGGGAGCCTGTTGGCTGTGCTGCGTAGTCCGGAAGTTGGACAAGCTCGAGCGGAGATACTCAAGTGTTCACGGGAATTGGCTCTAGCGCAACAGGTTTCCGAGCGAGAACGAACATTGACGGAGAACTTCGCGAGATTTTCCGCCATGTTGGATCAATCCTTGCCAGCCAGTGAAATCGAGGCTTCATTAGAGAATCTAGCGCTTGGGAGTTATCGACAGGAAGTTCTAAACGCCTACGCGAAGATGTCCCTGGCCGATGAGTTGATCACCAACGTGCGCCCCTTGGTTGAGTCCGGTGCGGTCGCGGGGCGATTGGTTCGTGAACGAGAGACCGAACGGCAGGTTGCGGAAACCGAATTCCGAACCGCACGCGATCAAGCGGCGTTTGCGTTAAAGCAAGCGGAAATGAAGGCCGAAGCTGCAGTGTCCGAGGCCGAGCGACAATTGAATCTGGCGTGGCAATCCTTGGAAGCGCTTTTGGGACATGAGGCGGTCGATCGAAGTTTAAATGGGCTGGACGATGATGAATCACTTTCGCGACTTGAAGTTCGAGCACCATTTGCCGGGACCGTCGAATCCCAAAGTTACGCCAAGAACGAGCGGTTGATGCGCGGTGATACCTTGGTCGTCTTAGCCAACACCGAGTCCCTTTTTGTCGAAGCGGATATCCGCGAGAGCGATTGGGCGGCGATTGCTATTGAGACAGGATCCGAAGTAACTGTCAAAGTCCCCGCGTTAGGTAACCGCGATTTCCCAGCGCAGGTTCGCTACTTCGGTCGCGAGGTCCAAGCGGACACCAACGCCATACCCCTGGTCGCCCTAATCGAAAATGCTGCAGGATTGCTGCGACCGGGAATGTTTGTGCGCGTCACCGTTCCGATTGGCGAGAAGCGAAATGCCCTCTCCGTAAAAGCCGATTCGGTCTTGCAACACGAGAACCGACAGTTTGTCTTTGTCGACATGCAGGAAGGGAAGTTCAAGAAGGTCGATGTTTCGACTGGGCAAGTATTGGACGATTGGATTGAAATCACGTCGGGACTCGAGGCGGGACAAATGGTCGTGCGTGATGGAGCGTTTCTCCTCAAGTCCGAGTATCTTTTGCAGGGTGAAGGTGATTGACCACGTGTCGTTTGCCCCAGATCCAATTCACAACTCGTGAGTCCTCACCACAACGTTCCAACTCACCACGCCACTCATTCACGGCAACTCGGAATCTTCTTCGATGCTTACTCGGATTATTGAACTTTCTCTGATCAACCGTGGTTTGGTCGTCATCTTGACGCTACTGATGGCGGGTGCCGGCTTCTACGCGGCATTGAATTTGCCAATTGACGCTGTCCCCGATATGACCAATGTACAGGTCCAAGTTGTGACCGATGCGGGCTCATTGTCGCCCATAGAAGTCGAACGGTACGTCACGTATCCCATCGAAAATTCAATGAGCGGCCTACCCAATGTCGAGGAGCTGCGTAGCGTTTCCAAGTTTGGAATTTCCGTGGTGACGGTTGTGTTTGAAGAGCGGAGCGATATTTACCTAGCTCGGCAATTGGTCGCGGAACGTTTGGCCGACGCCAGCGCCGACATCCCCCAGGGATATGGCGTTCCGAAATTAGGTCCATTGACGACGGCCTTGGGGGAGATCTTGCAGTTCGAAGTTCGTAGCGATCGCCATTCGCCAATGGAACTGCGTACGATGTTGGAGTGGGAAGTGTCTCCAAAACTGAGACAAGTAAACGGCGTGACCGAGATCAACACTCACGGCGGTTATTACAAGACATTTGAAGTACAACCGATGCCTGACCGCATGGCCAGCTATGGGATCTCGATGGAGCTATTGTTCGAAAGATTAGAAGCGAACAATAGCACGACCGGCGGTGGGTACGTCATTCACCATGGGGAACAACGCTTTATTCGCGGTGTCTCTTTGTTGGAGAACATTGCGGATATCGAGAATATTGTGATTCGCCGCGAATTAGGCGGAAATCCAATCCTGTTGCAGGATATCGCGAGCGTCACGGTGGAACCGATGACTCGGCAAGGGGCGGTTACTCGTGATGGCCGAGGCGAAGTGGTCACCGGCTTGGTGATGATGTTGATTGGAGAGAACTCTCGCGAAGTCGTCGAGTCGGCCAAGGCTCGGCTGAAAGAGATCGAGCTGACTTTGCCCCAAGGCGTTCGTCTGGAAGTCACCTACGATCGAGCTGCTCTGATCGGACGAACTTTAAGCACGGTGCTGACCAACTTAACCGAAGGAGGCATGTTGGTCATCGTGGTTCTGTTGTTGATGTTGGGCAACTTACGTGCGGGCATTATTGTCGCGTTAGCGATCCCCTTGTCGATGTTGTTCGCAGCGAACGTTATGGCCTTTACCGGGGTTACCGCCAGCCTCATGAGTCTCGGTGCGATCGACTTTGGCTTGATCGTGGACAGTAGCGTCATTTTGGTTGAAAACTGTATTCGGCGCTTGTCCCACAACAACGGAAACGCACGACATGAGAGCACCATTCGAGACTCCGCGGTCGAAGTGCTCAAGCCTTCGATATTCGGAGTTTTGATTATTGCGGTTGTGTTTCTTCCCATCTTGTTGCTCGAAGGGACCGAAGGAAAGCTGTTCCGACCGATGGCTCTGACGGTGTTGTTTGCCTTAGCTGGCTCCATGATTCTATCGCTTTCGTTCATTCCCGTAATGGCTTCACTGGTGTTACCAAAAAGGATGAGTGAAGACGAAGTATTTTTGGTTCGAGTCGTAAAATTTGTCTACGAGCCGCTCGTGGGGCGCGCTATCAAGCATCCCTTTGTCACGATCGCGATTGCCTTGACCGTCTTTGCAGTCAGTGTGCCCATGGCCGGTCGATTGGGGGCTGAGTTCATGCCTCGCTTGGAAGAAGGCGACTTGTTGGTCGAAGCTCTACGGCTGCCGAGTGCGACGCTTGAGGGATCGATTGAGATGTCGACCCAAATCGAGACCGTTTTGAAGAAGTACCCGGAGGTCAAAACCGTATTTTCCAAAACGGGCCGACCCGAGATCGCGAATGACGTCATGGGCGTTCACCAAACAGACGTCTGGGTGTTGCTGAAGCCTGTTCATGATTGGCCGACTCCCAAAACACGTAACGATTTGATTGAGGAAATGTCAGCCGAACTCAACGCAGCGGTTCCGGGGGTTGCTTTCGGATTCACCCAGCCGATCGAAATGCGAGTGGACGAACTTGTTGCCGGAGTCAAAGCGGACGTCGCCGTGTTGCTGTATGGCGACGACATTGAAATTCTGGCGCAAAAAGGCAAGGAAATCGAGTCCATCCTGCGTGGTATTCCGGGCGCTGCGGACGTCAAGGCCGACTACCAAGCAAACTTGTCAACTCTGACAATCAAATGCAAACCTGACAGTCTGGCCCAGTACGGCATCGACGCGCAAGCGGTCTTGAACGTCGTCTCCGCTCTCGGGGGGCACGAAGTTGGACAAATTTTCGAAGGCCGCGCTCGATTCCCAATCATGGTTCGAGTGCCGACCCAATGGCGCGAGAATCTAACTCTGTTGGAGCAAGTTCCGGTTGCCGACTCCAATGGCAATGCAGTGCCCTTGAAGGAATTAGCAGACATTCGACTCGAAGAAACGCCGCCCTCGATCGAGCACGAAGGGAATCGCCGACGAACCTTTGTCTCGGCGAATGTTCGTGGGCGGGACGTCGCCAGTTTCGTGGCGGAAGCTCAGCAGGCTGTCGATGAGAAGATTGACTTTGGACCTGGCTATGAGGTTCGCTGGGGAGGAGACTTTGAGAATCTGCAATCGGCGAGTCTCCGTCTGTTGATCATCACTCCCATCGTATTGATCATTATCATGTTGCTCCTGCACACCAGTCTCCGCTCGTTGCGTTTGGCGACGCTGATTTTTTTGGCGGTACCGATGGCCGCTTCGGGTGGGATCATGGCGCTTTACTTTCGTGGTATGCCGTTTAGTATCTCCGCTGGTGTGGGGTTTATCGCCCTGTTTGGCGTGGCCGTTTTGAACGGATTGGTCTGGGTTAGTGCCGCCGAGCACTCGCGAAAATCTGGAATGCCGTTGCGAGACGTCAGTTACGACACTGCAATGGTGCGGCTGCGCCCTGTGTTGATGACGGCCCTGGTCGCGAGTCTCGGGTTTTTGCCAATGGCCATCTCAACGAGTGATGGGGCCGAGATGCAACGCCCACTTGCGACCGTCGTGATTGGTGGCTTGATTACATCGACACTACTGACATCTTTGGTCGTCCCCACCATTTATCCATGGTTCGCTCGTGGACTAAAAGATGTCGAGTTGGCTCCGATCGATGACCATGATCCGACTCTTACCTAGCACGATTGTTGGCTCGCGCCGCGGCGGCATGGTCGCGCATGTAGTCACCATGCGGGTCGTGTTGTAAATAGCCCACTAGTTTTGTTTGAGGGCACCGAAGTCCAACGCGTCGATCCCGAGTTGCTTGAGTTTGCTTCGCAACGTGACGCGGCTAATACCGAGTAAGGCGGCGGCCTTGAGTTGATTACCAGCCGTGTGGGTCAGGACTTGACGAAACAACTGCCGCTCGGCCAACGCAATCGCTTCTGCATAAAGATTGTCGGTTCCTGCAGCCAAACGCTCCGAAATAAATCGCTCCGACAACAGCTTTTGGGGGCCTAGTTCGGTAGCGCCCAGTAGACCATCGCCAAGCGACGGTAGAAAATCCGGCAACAGCACATTTCCACGTGCCGTCAAGAGCGACTGCTTCATCACGCTCTCGAGTTCACGAACGTTGCCAGGCCAATGGTAACAGCGCAGAACATCCAGCGTCTCCGGAGCGATTGTCCGAATGTCTTTGCCGAATTCCTTGCTGTATCGGAGTAGGAAGTATTCAGCCAGAATTCGCAGGTCGTCATCTCGATCGCGGAGCGGCGGCAGGTGAATCGAGACAACGCTGAGGCGGAAATACAGATCGGCTCGAAACAATCCCTCTGAGACTTGTTGTTTGAGATCATGATTGGTCGCCGCGATGATTCTTACATCCACGGTAATAGGAGTATTGCTCCCGATCCGCTCGAACGTTCGGTCTTGCAAGACGCGTAACAATTTTGCCTGGGTCATTGGCGACATGTCACCAACTTCATCTAGGAACAAGGTTCCTCCATCGGCCTGCTCTAGTTTGCCGATCCGTTGCCGATGGGCATCCGTAAAGGCTCCTTTCTCATGACCAAAAATTTCGCTTTCAAGCAGCGCGTCCGGGATTGCTGCACAATTAATCGCCTGAAACGGGCCAAGCGAACGTGCGCTATGATGATAGATCGCTTGAGCAACCAGTTCTTTTCCAGTCCCACTTTCGCCCAGCAGAAGGACGGTCAAATTCTGTGAAGCGACTCGTCCAATGGATTTATAAACTTCCTTCATCGCGTTGCAGCGACCAACGATGGCTTCCCCGCTGATCATGGACTCGGAGTCACTGGCGTCCAACGCGGGTTGTACGCGGACCATTCGACTAAGCTTGAATGCCTTTTCCAATAGCACCCGTATTTCGTCCAGTTCCAACGGTTTGAATAAATAGTCGTACGCACCAAGTTGAGTTGCTTCAATAGCCGACTGGACGGTCCCGTGACCGGTGATGAAGATAAATGGAACCCGTGAGTCCAACTCACGAAGCCGAGCGAACAGTTCTAAGCCGTTTTCGTCGGGCAGGCTCAGATCGAGTACCACAACATCGGGTCGGTTCTCGCGGAATATTCTTTCGCCATGCCCACCGCTATTCGCGGTGAGTACGTTCACCGACTCACTGGAAAATGCTCGTTCGAAAGCCTTGCAGATGGACGGCTCATCATCAATAACTAAAAGGGTTTGCATGAGTCCTCGTTGCGGTCTGTGCCTTCCTCTGCCAACCGAGTTGTGTCGGGCAGCGGCATCGTGAGTCGAAATTCTGCTCCACCTTCGGTTCGATTATGTCCCTCGATGGAGCCGCCATGAGCACTGGCAATCCGGCGGCAAATACCCAACCCGAGGCCCACTCCTGTTACTTTACTTGTTGAAAAAGGATCAAACAACGTCTTCATCATGTCGGCTCGTATTCCATGGCCGCTATCGATAACGGAAAGCTCCAGTTCCGAAATTGAATTCGTGGCTTGAATTTTTAATTGTCCACCGTCTGGCATGGAATCTAGGGCATTTAATGATAGATTCAAGAGCAACTGTTGCAATTGTGCGGCATCACCAACAACCATGAGTGGACTAGGTGGGTACTCGACGTCTAGCGCCACACTTTGTTGATGGCAGCGCCCTTTGATTAGCTGGACGGCTTTTTGGATGACTTGTTGTATCGGAAATGAGGTAAGTTCGGTGATCTCCGGCCGAGCATATTCCAGCAGGCTGTTCACACTTCGTTCCATCCGTCGAATTTCCTGTTCGACCAGTTCGAGATCGTCGGTCGGCAGGCCGGATGCGGAAAATTTCTCGCGATTGATTTGGATTAACATTTTGATTGAAGTGAGCGGGTTGCGTATTTCGTGGGCGACTCCCGTGGCCAATTGGGCCAACGTGGCCATTTGTTGGGCGCGGAGCGCTTCCGTTTCACGGGCCATCATCACGCGTTCCGCTTCGGATCTTTCAGCGTCGGTAAGGTCTCGGATGATTGCGATTTGCAACGCACAAGTCTCGGATGGGTATTCACTGATGGAGACTTCCACTGGGAATTGTGTCCCGTCCGAGCGATGCGCGATCATGCGAAATGAGGTCGGCAATTCGTCGAGCGATTTTGGCCACGGCCCCAGCAAGATTTGTATGGCGGTCCCAACAAGCTGATGCAGGTCGATCAACAACAATTTTGCCAGGGCTCGGTTTCCTGAACGAATCACTCCATTCGTATCAAACGTGACGATCCCCTCACTGGCATTGGCGACGATCGTCTCGCTGCGTTCATGTTCTTGAATTGCAATTCGTCGAAGCGGTCCGATAATGACCCACCAGAGGATCGGCGCGCAAACCGTGGTAAGCAAGATGGCGTCGAAAACGGCTCGTACGGCTTCGTCAAGAATACTTGGAATCAGGAACGGCAGCAAAAGCATGACGCCGAACTCGGTGGTAAAGATGAGCACCAAAACAAGACCCAGTAGTCGCGTCGGCGAATGGATCGTCGAAAGCAAAGGGAAAATGCGATCGGACATGCTTGGCAACCAGACGGAGTTAAATTGGGTTACAAGAAATGAGCCAACTCTGGCGAGGAAAAGCTCTTGGGGGGCCCTTGGTCGTTTTGGGGAGTTGCGGTGGAGACCGAAAGTGGGACTTCTGGGGCCACCATCAAACGATGAGGGCATTCTAGCGGCAACTTGCCCAATGTACATTCTGGGATTTACCCAATCGGTGGAAATAATGCGGCCACTTGCATTCACCTTGGGAGCGAGTGGTGAGGGAGCGAGTGGTGACAGTCACCGTGCAGTCACTTGGGGGAGGCGATTGGTGAGCGAGCGGTGAGCGAGCGGTGACAGTCACCTGGGGTGACCTGGGGTGAGCGAGCGGTGAGGCGAGTGGTGGAGAGGCGAGTGGTGAGTGTCACCTGCGGGTTGATCCCGCAAAACCACCTCGGCTGCGCCAACCGGTGCGAACTGGTGACTGTCCCCGCGAACTTCCTGCGACCGTTACGCTGACCAGTGACTGTCCCCATACTTCAGAGGCCTCCGTTGGTGACTTTCCCTAATTTACCAAAGTGACTGTCCCCTGTTTTGGGAGGTTTCGTTTAAGTGTTGGTCCGGATTGAGTACTCGGACAACGCAACTAAGAGAAATGCGGGCTCCTAATTTTGTCGCTTCGTTAGATTCAAAATCAAAAACGAAGGCGCGAAACGAAGCTGAGTGAATAGTCCGGCGGTATCCGTGCGAGCGTCACGGCATTTTTGGTTTGTTTCAAGCATTTTCTGCCATGGGCCAGAGGGGCCATCCGGGCTGTGTATTGAATGTCCTGGGCATCGGTCGGCCGTCGAGGTTATCCAGCTCCTAACTGGCAACGGAGGTACTGGCGGCGTCGTGCCTGATATTGACGTGTTCTTTCGAGCGGCCGCGAGTCGTCGATCTGAATCGTTGCCCGAACAACCAAACGGACTCGAAAAAGCCGTTAGGTTCCATGTTTAACTGTTGCAAGATCGGCACGGCCTCGGCCGGAATGAAACCACTTCTACCAACTCGCGGCTGACGACCAACCAAATCCAGCAGAAGTAGATACTTGGTTAAAGAAATTCGGACGGCACCTCGTTGACTGACTCGGCGCGGTCGTGTGGGTGTCTCTGAATCTTCCACGCCATCGGTTTTCCGGGCGGATTCACTATGGTGAGCATCAATTTCAATTGGGCTCAGCCAACCACTGCACGGGTGATCCAACCGCTCCCATTGAGCCGTGTCGGAACCAGACTCGACCCGCAACGTGATTCGGTTATCAGTCTGGGTTGCGACATGAATTCGCAGGTCGTCTAATCGGTCTTTTGCGCCCGTGTATTCCGATTGCTCAATTGAACCCGCAATATTCGCGCGAATCGGGTTGAGGTCGACATACAACATACACCTCAGGTTCGACGCTTGATCCACCAAGACATGGGCCTTGAAGCGATCCTCCCAGAAATGACCGCGTTGATTGTCCTCGCGATTGGCGCGAGAGGCGATGTGCTGAGAGTAACTTCGCATCCACCAACTTACGTCGGACAATTGCAGTCGCAGTTTCTCGACCAGTTCTGGGTTATCTACGATCGCCTGAATCTGCTTGGCAGAAGGTTCAATGATCTTTCCGTTTCGGTCGCGTTTGGGGGTGCTCATGAGCCACCGTCGCGCCACCGTTTCAGGCGACCACTTCCGGGCAATATCTGGCCGTGAGCGCAAGACCAAATGTGTGTGATTGTGCATGATTGCAAAAGTGATGATTTCTATAGAAAAAACCTGAGCTAGGTGTTCGAGCCGGTCGCGCGACCAACCTCGGCGATGCTCATGGTCCACACCCGTGACCGGATCGGTTCCACAGAGTTGCATTGCGCGAATACAACGGTTCCAAACGTGTACGACTTGAATCACGGACGGATCAATCGATTCTTTTCTGGCTTTCCGAGACATAATGGGATTCCGAAAAAACGTGGCAGCCACCCTCCAACATCATTGAGGAGAGTGACTTCAAATAAAAATGCCACCGAATCCCATCGGTAACCGAACCAAATTTCACGGATTGTAACCCGGATAAACCTGATTGCAACCTTTTTCTTGCAGATATTATTCACAAAGGTGTTTTTTCTACCACCGTCACTCGCGTGCAAGCAGCAATGTCGGACTGCTTGACACGGACCGCGTGCACGGACCATCTGTTACGGTAGGGCCACGTCGTCGAGGAATACCGTACCCCGTGGGCAACCGGTGCTGCGAATCTATCCGGACGAGACCTGTTTGTTTTGGAGCTGCCGCGATAACAAGTTCCTAAGTGACTGTCCCCGGTTGACCAGATAACTGATCAGATGAATCGTGACTGTCCCCGATTACTCGCGCCAATTCCCGATCTGGCCCAAGCCTTAAGAGTGCCTGTCCCCGCCCAGGCGTCCTGCCTATGCGTGACTGTCCCCGATTGTTTTCACTGTCCCCTATTGTTTTCTCCCTTCGGACGCGTGACTGTCCCCGTTTGTCGGCTGAGTGACTGTCCCTGAGTGCTTTCCTCCCAGGGTCCTCACCTGAAAATACGTACCTGTCCCCCGTTTCCCCCCAATTAGCTTTTCCGGTTTGCTCCGACAGGGGTGACGGTCCCCCGGTTCGCTTCCACGGTGTGTCCAAAAAGGGTGACTGTCCCCGGTTGGTGCCAAAAAGGGTGCTTTCCCCGGTTGGTGCCTGGGTGACTGTCCCCGGATGGTGAGCGGGTGTGGATTAGGTGACCAATTGCTTCAATACGTCTTGGACGATGCGTTCGATTTGACTGGCGGTCATGGGCGCGGCTTGTTGACAGCCGCCGATGGGTTGATCGGTAAAGCCCTCTTGGCTGAGGATGCACTGCAATTGACCGGTAAGCTTTTCCAACTGTTCGTGTTGGACTTGGGACTTGGGTTGACGTCCGGTGCCTGTCTGAAACCCACGCAGTTGCAACGCGGCCCGGAAGCCATCGGGGAACTCGGACGAGTACAACATGACATCGAACAATCGCAACAGTCGCAGTTGCAGGTCCAGTGCTTCATTCAAGCGACCGGCTGTCATCGTGTCGTACAACTTCCGAGTGATCTCAGGAACAATCCCACTCGAAGCATTGGTGCCGCCGTCGCAACCTATTAGAAGCATGGGAACCAGAGCGGTGTCCCACCCAGTCAGGAACGAGAAGTCCGGTCGATGGGGGCGAACGGCGTCGATCATTCGTAGCATGTGCGATACGTCACCCGACGAGTCCTTGATGCCCGTAACTCGCGGGCACTCCAGTGCCAAGCGTTTGACCGTTGGCACATCGATGGGCGACGCAAACAAGGGAATGTTGTACAGTGTGACATCGATGGGCGAATGGTCCGCGATCTCTTTGAAGTAAGCATAAACAGCTTCCGGCCCCAGTCGATAATAAAACGGGGACACAATCGCGACGGCCCGGCAGCCGAGAGAATGATAATGTTCGCACGCTTCAACCGTTTCGCGGACGTTGGCTTCCGCGGCACCGGCTAAGATCGGAACTCGGCCAGCCGTCTGGTCGGCGACAATTTCAATGATACGGCGTCGTTCTTGCGGGTTGAACCTAGTGAACTCGCCGGTCGAACCGTTGGGATAAAGTCCATGGACGCCGCGTTCGATTAGCCAGTCGACGTATCGTCGCATCTCTCGTTCGTTGATGTCGCCGCGGCTGTCGAGCAACGTTAAGTTGGGGGTGAAAATGCCTTTGAGGACGGAAGGATGTTTGGTTTCAGACATGTTTTCTTGAACTTCTGGTTGGTAGCTTCGAGACGACGGGCGGTCCTAAATCCCCAAACCGCTGAAGGTAAGGATTTGATGGAACTTGTGGTTGGTTTTCCTTGTGGATCGGGAACGCTTAGGAACGCGAGGTTGGTCGGCATCCCGCCCACCCAGGCTCTGCCAACCAGTTGACCCTTCAGGCTCATCAAGTCCTGATTCCCGCGAGAATCCGCAGGGAACCAATTCGGAAATTATCGCCGGTGCGACGAATTGCCGTCAAACCGTGTGGCCAGGACCAACAGTATTCGCTACGCTATCAGGACGGGGTCCGAGCGGCTGTGGATTATAGTTCAGTTTTTGGCGACTGGACCGCAGAACTGGGCCAATAGTAAGTTCAATTCCCTGGAAAACTTGCCGAAAGTGTCAGCAAAACCCGCCTCAACGGCCAATAGTTATCCGTTTTATTCGCCGCGGTTCTGGAATGGGATGCGGATGGGCGATTATGCTGCGCTATTAAATAACCATCGGTTTGCCGTCTCCTGGCAACGATTGCCCATGTTTTTTCTGGTCGGCGGCTGTGCCATTGGCAACTCATTGTTGGCCGGCATACAACAATGGCGATTTGGCAAAAGAATTCAAGACCAACCGATTGAACCCGCTCCGATTTTTGTGGTTGGGCACTGGCGCAGCGGTACGACTTTGCTGCACGAGCTACTGTCACTGGACGATCGTTTTGGTTACCCCACGACAATGGAGTGTTTTCTCCCGCACCATTTTTTGGTTTCCGAGCCAATCTTCCGTCCCTTGCTAAAGGTGCTCCTGCCGTCCAAGCGGCCCATGGACAATATGCCGACCGGAGTGGACTTGCCCCAAGAGGACGAGTTTGCCTTGGCGGCCATGGGTGCTCCGTCGCCCTACCAACAAATTGCCTTTCCCAATCAGCCAGCTCGATATTCGAAGCTTCTGAACATGGAAGGATTGGAGCCACAGGTCGAAGCGGCGTTCGCCGACAATCTGACGCGGTTTTTGCAATCATTGATGTTCAAGAAGAATAAACGGCTAATCTTGAAGTCACCAACTCACACGGGCCGCATTGCCTGGTTGGCCAAACGATATCCGGGTAGCAAGTTCATTCACATTGCCCGGAACCCGGTGGATGTGTTCTTGTCGACGAAGCGGCTATGGCGAAGTCTGCATGAAGTTCAGGGCCTACAAATCCCGCGTTATTCTGACGATGAATTATCCGAAAGGGTTCACCGGGATTATCAAGCGATGTATCACGGCTACTTGAAGGGGCGCCGCGAGCTGGAGCCCAGCCAATGGCATGAAGTCCAATTTGAAAAGTTGATTGTCGACGCCCCAGCGGTCATCAAGCAAATTTACCAAGCCTTGAATTTAGGTGAATCCACGCAATTGGAATCCGATGCGGCCAAGTACATGAGGGAACGGCAGAGCTATCAAGCTGCCGATTATCAATACCCGCCGGAGACCGTTGCCGATGTGATGCGCCGTTGGGGACAATACGCACATGCATTCGGTTATGATCTGCAAACCGGCGAACGTTTGGCGGAACCATCCGAGCTAAGGTCGCGCGCGTAACATGGTGCCCTCGTTCAAGAAGCCCCGAATTCTACTGGTTGAAGACGAACAACATTTGGCGTTTGGTATCGAATTTAATTTGAAGCGAGCTGGGTATGAAGTGGTCGTTGAAATGGACGGCCAGAGTGCCGATCGTCGATTGACCGAACAAGCTCCTTTGTTTGACCTCGTGATTTTGGACTTGATGTTGCCTGGGCTGAACGGCTACGACATTTGCCGACGGCTCCGCAAAGCAGGCGGGCAAATGCCCGTGTTGATTCTCAGCGCCCGGTCCTTGCCGGAAGATCGTACCCGCGGGTTCGAAGTTGGCGCGGATCAATACTTGACCAAGCCATTTGATCTCGAAGAACTGTTGACTCGGGTCAAGCACTTGTTGTTGCGGTTCAAAAACCTGACCGGAGGTGGCGCCGTTGCCGTAACGGATTCAGAACCAAGCTCGGTCGTGACCGTCGGCGAACATCAGGTTGACTTCGGAAGTTATCAAGTACTGCGCGAAGGGGCGGTTGTTCAGCAGTTAACGAGTCTCGAGGCGAAGCTACTTCGTTATTTTATCAAACACGCCGGGCGAGTGATTTCGCGCGGCGAGCTGCTGGAAAATGTCTGGGAGTTGGATAACGACGCCCTTAGCCGAGCGCCCGATCAGTTCATTCGCCGTTTGCGCAAGTTGTTAGAGCGCGATCCGGCGCAACCGCAGATCATTCAAACTGTCCGCGACGCTGGGTATCGCTTCGTTCTGCCGGAATGAACTACCACTTCTTGCGCAGTTCCACGCGCACCCCATGCAAATCGTCTTGGGACTCGCGCATGCCATACATGGCATCACTGCGCAAGATCACGGAGTTGGTCAGAGGAATCTGATAACGCAGGCCAACGCCGTATTGTGGGTCTCCCGCTTGCGACGTTTTTCCCTCCATGGGCATCACAGCCGCCGTTTCCAGGACCAGTTGTTGGCTGAAATCATCCGCCAACAGATTGAGACCTAACGCCCCGCCCAAGGTGTTGTTGGCCGTGTCGTCCAGGAATGGATAGCCGGTTAGCCCATCCGTTTCGAACAAGATACCGGTGTTCCTTAGCACGCCGCCCGCCAGCGGGTCTCGCGCGGCAGATTGCGGCCGATCAAATCCAGCAAAGAAATTGAAATAGGGAATACGCGTCGATGGGTAAGCCGTAATCAACGAATTTTCAACCAGCAACAACGTGCCATCGGCGGTTTGTGCAATTCCATTGGGTGTTTGCCCAGAGTTGTTGATCACCCGGACACTGTTCGACAACCAAGTTCCAAACCGACGCGTGAATGCGACACTGGTGTTGTGATAACTTCGGTCCAGGAAACGATTGTCTTCCAAATAGGCGTAGTCGAGTTCCATGTAGCCGCCCCATGCTTCAATGAAATGGGCGACCCCATACAAATTGGCAGCACTATTTTCATTGTTGAAGGCGGGGCTACTGACGTTGTCGAACCCGACAAAAAAAGTCGTGTCCATGTTGGCGATGTCGAGTTTTGGGCTGTTGCGAGCAGGAATGGTTGCCGCAACTCCCAAAAATGCATCTTCCAACCACACGCCATTTTGAAACAGCAACGGCATCACGCCGATTGCAAACGGCAAATCAAAGGGCAAGGATTTGTTCGTGACACCGCCCCACATGGCCCCCAGATCACCCTCAAAGTATCCAAAGATGACGTCTGGATTTAGTTCCGAGATAAACGTCGGGTCACCATCGTTGAGCAAGCGCGTGAAGTTCGGACCACGACTCAGTGGGGTCATGAACCAATGCATCCGTTCGGTCGACGTGAAGCGCAAGTCAAAGTCCAGATTCAAACGATGCGCCCAAACGCTAAAGTTGTTGCCGTTGGCTGTGTTGGATGCCCAAGCCGTCCGATAATCGCCGTAAACTAGAAACTGTGGAATGAGCGGGTTGTGCGTACCAAACAAGGTGTTGCCAGGCTTGAGTTGGCCGCGTTGATACCACGGCTTGAACCATTCGACCAACGGACGTTGCGTTCGATTTAGGGTCTTGCCCATGTACACGTCTTGTTGAGCGCAGGCATCATACGCGTCCCAACACCCGATGTCGTCCGAAAAATCGTACGGCGAGTATTCGACTAACGACGCGCAAGCCGACATCCCCGGCGCCGCGTACTGGAACCGACCATCGGCCCGCGGTTGCTCGGCGAGGATGAAGGACGTGCCACCCAACGTTCCGGCGATTCCGTTATCTCGTGGGAAAACTGCGGGGGCACCTGATGGCGTCGGCGGTAAACCGGTTGGAGCCGCTGCTGACACAATCGGCAATTCATTATTCGTTGGCGAGGACGAAGGGGACTCGTTCAACGGGGCTGCGGAACTCGGTTGGGGCAACATCACCAGGCCTGTCGATTCGCCGACAGGAACCTCAGTCGATCGGACTGGGGGCGATGGTAGGCTGGCGACGCGCGGGTTGTCGTTGGGTGTCATTGGGACTGACCAATCGGGCAGCTCCAAGTTCGGCACTCCGCTGGATTCGTCCTCCTGTGTCAGAGGTTGTCGACTTGTCTCCGGCGCATTTGTTTGCAAGTATTGGATGGGACGCACGTTGGCCGCGGGTGGACGATGCGTCGATTCATCAAGGACCGGCAACATACCACGACGCTGGGGTCGATCGCGATTCTCCTGCGGCGCTCGGGGCGTGATCGCGCGAAAGTATTGAGCGGCTGGTCCGGTGGAACGTGCTTGACGTACCGGGCCAGGTGGACCCTGTTGCGACATTTGAGCTTGAACCAAGGCTCCGCCGCACTGAGCGGTGAAGAGCAGCAGTAGCGAGGCGAAATAAGCTCGGATTGCTCGGTGATATTTCGGTTGGGGCATTGGTTGATCGCTTTTATCGAACTTCAAAGACAACGGTAGAAGGATGAGCATCGACGACCCACTCGTTCATCGAGCGAATCATTTCGGGCGTCGACTTGACGAACTTCATGAAGTAAATCGGTTCGGCTCGACTGCGGAGACGCGCGGACAAGCGATACGTGCCGGGTTGCTGAAGCAAATGACCGGGCACGGTATATTTCGCCGAACGCTTGCCGAGTGCCGGAATCGAATGGGCCTCCATACGAATAAACGGTGGATGGTTGATTACCGAAACTGGTTGCGTTCCGGGGCGAAGATAGGGCAGTTGATCGATATCCAAATTGATCGGCAAGTACATCTCGCGATCGGTGCCTTTGACGTTGGTGGTCAAGAATTTGGTTTGGAGGTTGAACAGTTGCAGATCGGCAGGGACGCGACCGTTCAAAACATCGGCCGAATGCATGTCGGCTAAATCGCCTTGTGTATCCAAGTACCCCGTCTCCCAGACTCGCTCGCCATCGGGGCCAATCAAGACGACATTGAGCCACAACTGAGGCTGGGCCCCCAACGAGCCACTGGGCATGTTGTGTCCTTTGCTAATGTTCTGAACGCAATAATTAAAGTTCAGGTCCTCGCAAGTGGCTACTTGTCCCTCAAAATAAGGGCCATCAATTCGCGACCCGTTTTCCAGGACCTGTCGGCGAACCTGACGTTTGTATTCCAGTTTCTTCAAATTTCGATCCACGATCTCGCGAGCATCGTAGCGATCGTCAACGTTGGCCCAAGTTGGTGGAAAATAATAGTTGAGTCCTTCCGATTCGATCTGTTTCTCGAATTGATCCGTTCCCCAACCAGCGCGAAAATCAAACTCCAACCATTGATTGACCGTCCAGCGATCTTGGGCTGCATCGTGCGGAAATATTCCTGGATGAGCGATCGAATAACCAGGGCCATAGAACATGTGGTTCGAGTGTTTGCGAAGCGGATCCACGACTCGGCCTTCAATCACTGCGGACGGCCCCAACGAATAGCCTTCGTTCACACCGGGAACAATCCCCATATGACAATCTTGACAGGTGGTTCCCTCGCGATGCGCCGGTGAGCCTCGGTATTGATCCCAAACGACTTCCAGTTTTATGCCCGGTTGGACGGCGACTTGATGGCACGAGACACAGAACGTCGATTCGGAAATCTCTTTGAACTTGAACGCGCGACGGTGCATGAGTTGACCGTTGCGCGGATCAGCCGGATCCGACTTGACTTTGAAGTGGTCCGAATACTTGTGAACGGCTTCCACGCCCTCGCCCGAACCCGCCCCGGTTACCGGATCGACGATGGTCCCTGGTTCGACACGTCGTTCGCCATTGGTCTTTAGAGTAATCTCTTCAATGTGATGGCAAGCGACGCACGTGACACCTTCGCGGAAAACACGCGGGCCATCCCAAATCGGTTCGTCGCGCCGATGACCTACCGTGGTAGCCACCGGAGCGTGACAGCGCATACAAAAATACCCGATGGTGCCGTTGGCTAGTTTGTTGATCGTGTCTTCGAAGCGATGGAACATCGGTGAAATGCCGGCATACGCATGTGAACTACTGGCCCATTCATCAAAAATCTGTTGATGACAAACGGCACATTCGGTGGCCGACGGGAACAGCGTCTTGGCGAAGAGATCTGCATGCGGATCGATCACATCACACTCGTCCCAAACGGTCCCGTAATGACGACGCAGGTCTCCCGGTGCGCGCTGGATTGCGGCTCGATCCGCACTCGCTTGCGCGTGTGGGTTATATAGTTGGCGAACCAACTCTTGATCGGACGACGAAATCGCGGGATTGACTTGGCTTGGATTTGCGGGAGTTTGGAGCGTTGGAGTGGGAGGAGGGCCGGAATAACCGTTGGCAATGGCCTGATAGGCGGCTGCTTGCGCGCGGACTCGATCGCGAATTTCAGGTTCAATGGCGGTCAAATGGGCGGCAGGTTGCACGCTATAGTCCAGTCGCCCGTCACTTTGAACCAACTCGAACAGGGCATCTCGCCACTTTTGGTCATGGATGGCTCGTGATTTTTCGTCGCCAGGAAGCTGGCCAGGGCTTGGCGGAGTGTAGGCATATCCGGGAAGTTCGGAAGTACAGACTGCAGGTAGGTTGATGGGTTGGCCGTCGGTGTCCAGCAAGACACTGGGCAACAACGGTTGAAACGCTGGCTTCGCAACTTCCGGTGCGGGTGAATCAGGAATGATGGGACGAACTTGCTGTGCGGGTAATTCGTGGAGCCACGTGAGGGAAATGCACCCCGCGCAAACGAGTACGATTGTTGTGGCGAATTTGTGCCGAACCATGCTTGACCCTTAAAGTGAACGCAGTTTGCCTATTCCTGCTAATCGTTTTGATCGTACCGGCGGGTTCCTGATCTTGGGAGATTCCGGAAAATTGGCTGAAGAATCCGGCCGTTACGATTTCTGTTCGTGCTAGCAAGTTCAGATTTGGCCCGGGTCCTTGTGACGATTCGACTTGAGCCAAATTGGGCAAACGCTCTATACTCCCTGGGCAACGGCAACCGCGTCCGTTGCCCAGCGTTTCGCGACGGCATTGCCGGATGCTTCAATATGTGAAATGGCGAAGACTTCGCGAATTGAGGTTCACGGCGTCGGGCGGAGGCTGGTTGGTAGATCCGAACAGCCTTGCGGCATTTTGCAGGTTGGTTGCTGTTCAAGGAACGCGGGTTAAGTTCGGTGGGCAACGTGAAGCGAGCCAACAAACGCCCGCGAAATAACCAAGTTGTCAATTGGCCCAAATGGATGTGAGCCCATGATCATGCAGAACAACTCGAAAACGTCATGGACCGGGCTGGCTTGGCTCGTTGCAACTTGGTTGACTTTGGGGACCGCGGTGGCCCAGGAGCCAAGTACGAGTGTTGCAAACCCACCGTTGACTGCGAACCCGAACGATCCCACGCTGCCTCAAGTCGCCAAGTTGCTGACACCACCGGCTAATTTGCCGAACGAAGCGGGCCAGGTTTGGCGGACTTATGATTTATCGCCGTATACACGGCGAATCACGACGGTAAAGAATCCCGAGCAAGCCGTCGTGGACTGGATCTTGCGCGACACGGGCACGGACCTGTGGTTTCGGCAGCCATTGGGGTTGATGTCGGTCTCGCCCGACTCGTTGCATGTTTACCATACGTTAGAAGTTCACCGGATCGTGGCTGGCATGGTGGATCGTTTGGTGGAGTCGAAAGGCCAGAAGGTCACGTTGGGTGTGCGGTTGGTGACGGTCGGCCGAGCGGATTGGAGAGCTGCGGCCTTTCCGTATCTGCAGCCGTTTGAAGTTCAGACTGCTGGGGTCGAGGGTTGGTTATTAAGCAAAGAAAACGCCGCGATCTTGGCCAATCAGTTGGCGATTCGCAACGACTTTCGACCATTGGAAGTTGGGGACCTGATCTTACCGGAAGGGCAGAGTCATTCATTCAAGCGTTTGGCCGCGCAGTCGTATATTCGTTCGCTGCAATTTCGAGCGTTGAACCCCGCTTTGCCTGCTGCCGGTGGGCAATACGAACCATTGACGAGTCGTTTTGACGAGGGCTACACGGTGGACATCAGCCCGTTGGGAATGCTGGACCAACGTTGGATGGAAGTGGTTGTCAAATGCCAAGTTGATCAACTGGAAAAGTTACAGACGGTCACGATCCCGGTCCCGACCATCAACGGGCAAATGCAAAACTTGGCGACGTCTGTCCCCCAAGTTGTCTCGTGGCGTTTGCACGAGCGGTTTCGATGGCCGAAGGATCAAGTCTTATTGCTCTCATGTGGGGTCATCGCAACTCCAACTGGCGGGCAAGGTTCGAACGGCCTGCTGAACCTGGGAACCTTGGTTGGTCAACAACGTGGCCGAGCGGACGCGTTGCTGTTCGTTGAATTCAAAGGCGTCCAGAACGCCACACCGACGAGCGACCAAGCGGGTGTCTTCCAAGCGACGCCAACTGGGGCTGGTATGGCTTCCCCAGGCATGAACCCTGCCCTACAACAGCCTGGCCCATTTCAATTCAATCCGAATCCGTTCCAAAACCCTGGTGGATTCCCGAACCCCAATCCGAGTTCTCCGGTTAGTGGTCCGAGCCCGCTGCAGTCGAGCGGAGCTTCACCGGTGCGGGACGGGTTTCGACCTTCAGTGGCTGGGGCGGCCAATGGTCCAAGTGATCGCTTGGCGACGCCCGGTGGTCTTTACCCCATTCGGCGCTAATGATTGAAACCTTGTTTCGATTCGCGGGTGGCATTGGTTTATTTCTTTTAGGCATGAGTCTATTGACCGATGGACTCAAGGACTTTGCGGGGCCATGGTTGCGCACGCAGTTGCTCCGTTTCACTGGCACGCCGTATAAAGCCTTTGCGTCCGGTTTCTTGGCGACCTTATTCATTCAATCTTCCAGTGCCACGACGGTGGCCGTGATTGGCTTTGTCAGTGCCGGGTTGCTCACGTTTCCCCAAGCATTGGGGGCTGTCTTTGGAGCCAGTTTGGGGACCACGGCGACGGGTTGGATCGTTGCGTTGGTAGGTTTGAAGTTCAAGCTTGGACTTTATGTGTTGCCGTTATTGGTGGTTGGCGTTTTCTTTCGGTTGTTGGGACGAGGACGACAGGTCTTCTTAGGCAACTCCCTGGCGGGTTTTGCTTTGATCTTTGTGGGGCTTGAGTTCATGCAACTCGCGATGCAGGGGCTGACTCAGCAGTTGGATCTGACTTCGCTTGAACGAGGCGGAGTTGCGGCCAGTATTCTCGCGGTGGCGTTGGGGATAGTCATGACGGTACTTATGCAGTCATCGAGCGCGACCGTCGCCACGACGCTAACTGCGGTAAGCAGTGGAACCATTTCCTTTGACCTTGCGGCCGGGGTCGTGATTGGTGCAGCGATTGGAACAACCATCACTGGCGTGTTGGCGGCATTGCGAGCCAGTGTCTCGGCGCGGCGTACGGCGATCGCCCATGTCGTGTTCAACTTGGTGACCGGACTGTTGGCCTTGTTACTGATGCCAGTGTTGTTGGCGGCAGTTCGCGGCTTGCAAGAATGGGCCCAATGGTCCGAGCCAGCGATCGGCTTGGCCGCGTTTCACAGTTTGTTTATTGGGATTGGCGTGGCGATCTTTTTGCCCAACGCCGCGCGCTTTGCGCGCTGGATCGAACGACTTGTCCCGGACCGTGGTCCGGCCTGGACCCAGTATCTGGACGCGGCGGTGCGCCATGTTCCGTCGGTTGCGATCGTTGCGACGGAACGAGCATTAAGAGAAACGGCCCGAGCCGTGTGCGATGAATTACACGCGGGCTTGACGTTGGGTGAGTGGAATTCTCGGTCAAACGACTTTGAGCCTACAGTCCGGGAAATTCAAGAATATTTGGAACAACTGCCCGTCGCGCCAGACGACAAAGCGATGGTGCGTGAACGAGTGGAACAGTTGCATGCGCTGGACCATTTACAGCGATTGTCCGCTCGATTGCAACCACCGTTTACTTTGCAACAAGTGCTACAAGATCCATTGATGTTGGACGCCGTTGCGATTTGTCGCAGGGCGTTAGAGTTGAGTCGAGAGAGCTTCCAGGATAAACTGAGCCCGGAGTTGGCGGCCGAACTGGATGGGTGTGCGGAACACCTGCGAAGGTTTCGCGAAGAGCGAAGACTGGAGACCATCAACGAATCGGCGCTCGGTCGACGTAGTCCCGCCAGCACGCTGCAGTTTTTGGACGCCCTGCGCTGGCTGGATCGAATCGCGGCTCATGCGGCAAAGATCAGTGTGTATCTGCGGTGAGGATTCGTTGTCGTGCATTGAGATGCCGGATGAATTATTGAACATTGGAACTTGCGAGTCGCGTGCCCTATGGACGAAGGACCGCTGAAGAAACTCGTCCATCAAGATATTGCGGCCTTTGCGATGGCAACATTCGTGGTATCTCTGGCCCTCCCGGCGCGAGAAATCGGCTGGCGAGTATGGTTCGGTGTCGAGTGCTTTTTGTTGGCCAGTGTTGCGCCCTGTGACCCTTCCGTTTGGGACGATATCTTTCGTTTGGGTTCACCGAATGCCCAGTTGTTTTGGGGCGGAACGACAAACATTCTTCTTGCGGGAACTTGGGTGCTCTCACAACACCGTTTCCATCCGGGCCAAGTGGGATTGCTCGCGCTGCTGTACTCCTTGTCGTTGGCAATAGTGATTTATTGTTGCCAAGAAGAGCTAATGATCGGATTCTATGTTTGGATCGTAGCGCATGGCGTCATGGTGTCGGGGTTATTTATCGCGGTTCTCTCGCCGGCCGCCGGCCGATCAGAAAGTTAACGCGTACGTAGTAGTGGCCTTGTGGGACATTTAGGCCTTTCCAGATCGAGTCGCGACTCGAACTGGTTGCTCGCGCACACCGGCCGAGATAGTGTCAGCCCTTTCGGGCTTGGATTAGATTGCCGAACAGGCTTGGCCCGCGAGGCGCGGTTATTTGCCGACGCCCGAATGTTCGCGCATGTGTTGGTGGCATTCGGTGCAGCTGATGTTCATACGGACCAAGTCCAGTGTGGCGGCTTCGATATTTTTTTCCAAGGCATGACGTTCCAAATCCCGCGCTTGTTCTTGAAAGTTCTTACTCAAGCGTAGGTACTTGGGCGTTGGTTCCGCGATGTGCCATGAGGTCGCGCGGCTGATCATCGCCAGCGTCACGGCGTTCTCGGCCACTTGCTCAAAATTATCCATCGTCAGGCCGTTCAAGATCTGGCTCATGTGTTTGAGTTTGTCGCGCATGAGCGCTTGGTTGCTGGTCAGACCTGGTTGGGGCTTTTCATCGTCTTGTTTTTTCTCTTGTGCGCCCGGCGTTTCCGTTGCTTCGGTCTTGGTGTTCACTGGATTGGAGCCAGCGATCGCCAACCATAGCGAAGGAACAATCACAAGCAAGCTGAGCAGATATTTCATGGAACTTCTTTCCTTGGAGTTTTGGAGTTAGGGTGCGGTTGCAGCATCTGGAATATGCAGACTACTGGGGTTCGTTGAATGGTAGGGAGCTTCATTGCAATGCAAATTCAACGGTGTTTTGTAAACCGGTCCATTCCATTATACCATTTTTGTATCGAGCAGCGGCCGTAACTTTGTCGCATTCTCTGCGGCAAATTGGTGCCATGTCTCGGAAACCGGGGCGTGGACCACGACCGGTCGATGCAACTTGGGATGCCAAAAATCAATCGTCCGAGCGTGTAAAGCGATGGCTCGGCGCCGATGATCATCAAACGCTTCGCCAAAGCCCATGCGCGAACCGTATTCGGCGTCTCCGATGATCGGCCAACCTCGAGAGGATGCCTGCAAGCGGATCTGATGGGTTCGTCCGGTTTTTAGGAGGATTTCGACCAACGACACGCCCGCATCTTGAGCCAAGACTTGAAAATCAAGTTCCGCCGATTGAGCGGCTGGGTCGGTTGATTCGGTGACTTCTGATAAGGCTTGCTCGGGCAATTTCCGCATCCAATCGGTCCACGTCCCAGCGGGTTCTGGCGGCAGGCCCTCTAGCAATGCCCAGTAGATTTTTTTGATCGTACGTTTTTCAAATTGAGCCGCCAGTTTGCGGGTGACGGGTTTGGATTGTCCCAACAACAGAGCGCCCGACGTCGCGCGATCCAACCGGTGTGGAATGCCGACATAATCGAACTCGGCGGGACCGTGAATCAAGCGTTGCTCTATCGGATCCGCGGCGCGATGGGTTGCGGTGTTGATAAAGAAACGTCGGGCTTGCGCTTCGACGCTTGGGATGCCGGGCGGAGACTGAGTCAGAAGTCCAGCGGGCTTATTGACCACCAAACATTCTTGTTCAAAGTACAGCACGGTGGGGTGCAGTAGTTCGTGCGGATCAACGGGCCAGGTCCAAGGGTTCGATGGAGGGTCCACGGAGGAAGGTTGAGGTGTATCGGTCATGACTATTACGCGTTCTAACTCGACTTTACCGCTAGCAACGGTTGGGGGAACTGCGGGAAATCTCCGGCCATTTTGTGCTATCAAACCTTGACATGAACCCCGGTTTTCTTGTAAAGACACCCCGCCTGGCTTCGTGGACTCATTGGACGTGAGTTCAGTGTAGGTCGTTTCTCTTGCCAAGAGAAGCGGGCTGTACATTCGAATCCCAGCAGGCAATTCGTTTCGGCACTTGGGTGGAACTTAGGTCGTAACGGACATTACGAATTCTGTTTCTAGGATTTCGTGCATCTCAAACTTAAGGAGAGACACGTTGAAAGCCTCGGCTAAACAATGGACGGTGGTTATGGCTCTGAGCACGGCGCTCGGAATCGTGACGACCCTGGCTGGCACTTCGGTGTACGGTCAAAACTTGCCTAGTGTACCTGCTTCCACCCAGACCCCTGCTTCGGTAGAAACCGCTGGCCGCGCTGCTGCAGCTCGCTTGTTGACCGGCATGGAAGCCGCTCCCACTTCGGAAGCAATGAAAAAATTGGCGATGGCTCGTCGAGCCTTGGCCGCGGGCAATCTGGCGGAAGCTCGCCAGCACTTGGCCGCTGTGGCCAGCCTCCCGGCAGACCCGGGGGCACGCGACACCGCCGCGAATGTCGAGAGTCTGTGTCAACGACATGAACAATTGATGGGCATGGCCAATAGCGGTGATTCCAACGAATACAACCGTCAGGCTTGTCAGTTCCTGTTGGAACAAGCCGACCAGCTATTGTCTTACGGCGATTGGCAAGCTGCTGAAAGCTTGGCTCAATCTGCCAAGGCATTTGGCACTTTTGCCGGCATGAAACTTTCGGCGGACGCCGTGTTGACGCGCGCTGCCGGAATGAAGCAATTGACTCCCGCTTTGATCCAACAACGCACCGACGAAGCGAAACGCTTGATGGGTGAGTTCAAGTTAGCGATGGATCAAAACCGCAATTCGGAAGCCAAGGCAGCTTTGGCTTCGCTGCAGGGACTGAACCTACCGGACTCGGCGTATGCCAACATGTCCGAGAAACCATGGCAGTTGGAATTGCAATGGCAAAGCCATGTGCAATCCGCGCCTGTACGCTTGGCTCAAAGCACCGACGGGTTGCCAGGCCAAGTGCGAACCGCCGACTTCCAACCGGAATCGGACACCAGTCGCGTGATGTTGGCCTCGAGCGAACAACCGGCCGCTCCCAACTCGACCCAAGACGAAGCGATCGAATTGTACCTGCGAGGCGTTCAAGCCTTGAACGCGGGTAATCGCCAAGTCGCCCAAGATTTGTTGGATAAAGCCTGGGCAAAGAAAGACACGTTGGATCCGGTGGTTCTATCGGCTTTGGAGCAACGTCGCGCGTTTCTCCGCAACACGATTCAAGCCACAACCGCATCCGCGATCACCACGCCACAAGACGGTGCACCACAAGCACAAGACGGTGGCGCTCCGGTGGACTTGGATACACAGCAACAGGTCGTGTTGCAAAAGATCCGTCAACATGTTTCGCGACAACGATCGGCAGCCGATCAGTTGAAGGAACAACAACAACCGCGACAAGCCATGTCGGTGTTGCAAGGCCTGCGTGCCGACATCGAAAAGAGCGACTTGGAAGCCGCTTCCAAGACTCAGTTCTTGTCGATGATCGATCGCGAAATCAACGATCTCTCGCAGTTTATCAGCCAACATATCGTGGAAATCGAAACGGCTGAAACCAATGTCGCTCGTTTGAACGAAGTTGGTCAAGAACGAGAGACCAAATACGCCAACGAGATCAAGATCCAAAGCATGGTGGAGCAATTCAATCAGCTGCAACGCGAACAACGTTTCGCTGAAGCCAGCCAGATTGCTCGGCAAGCCATGGACTTGGACCCAAGCAACCCAGCGGTCACGCTGATGGTTGAAAAGGGCCGTATTGCGGAACGCGATCAACAACAACAGATGATTCGCGACATGAAGGAGCAGAGCAACTACAACGTTTGGACCAATGTGGAAGAAAGTGCGATCCACATCGATCCGAACCGCCCAATGGAATTCCCAAGTCAACGCGAATGGGAAGCCCTAACCGGCAGCCGTCAGCAATGGCTGAAGGATCAAAACATTGGCGATCCGTCCGAATACCGGATTCGTCAAGTATTGGCCAACTTGAAGGTTAGCCAAGTGTTCCAAGGCACGCCGTTGGTGCAGGCCATCGACATCTTGGGCCAAGAAGCGGGAATCAACATTGCGTTTGACGCCCGAGGCATGGCTGCTGAAGGTGTAGATCCTGAAGTGCCGGTCAACTTGAACTTGCGTGAGCCCGTTTCGTTGCAGAGTGCTTTGGATCTGATCCTAAGCAACTACAACCTGACGTACATCATTGAAAGCGAAGTGATCAAAATCACTGGCAAGTCGCAAGCGGCTCCAAAGCTGAATCGCATTCAGTACTATGTGGGTGACTTGGTAACGCCAATCCCGAACTTCCAAGGTGTCAATCCGATCACGGTCATGTCGGCTGGTGGTGTGGTTTCGACAGCGGGAATGGGACTGAGCGGGCAAACGGGATCGGTCGGACAAATGCAAGGTGCCTTGGGTGCCAACACCACAAACGGAGCGCCATCGAGCATTAGCCCGATTGCGTTGGCTCAACAACTACAGCCAGACACCTACGGCAACTACAACGGTTCCGCAGCACCGATGATCGATCCTTTGACCGGTCAAGGTGGTGGCGTCATGGCCGACTTCACGCAATTGATCGAGTTGATCCAAAGCACGATCGATCCAGACAGTTGGGAAGAAAATGGTGGTACCGGTACGATTACCGAGTTCCGCAATACCAACAGCTTGGTGATTCGTGCTCCGCAAGATGTACACGATCAGATCCAAGACTTGCTGACTCGGCTGCGCGAACTGCAAGACGTGCAAATCGTGATCGAGACCAAGTTTATTTCGCTGTCCGATTCGTTCTTTGAACGAATTGGTATCGACTTCGACTTCAAGCTCAATGATTACTCCGGATTGCCACTGGGAACTTTGGATGACGAACGCAGCCGCTCGGCAGTGGTTGGTCGCTTGGGTACCCCAGACTTGACCTTGCCAGCCGACTTCGACATTCCATTTACCAACAACTCGTTTGGTGAATCGGTTCCTCAGTTCGGTGGGTTCGGTAACCCAGCGTCCGCAGCCAACTTTGGCTTCGCGATTCTGAGTGATATCGAAGTGTTCTTCTTGATCCAAGCCGCCAAGGGCGACCAACGATCGAACGTGATGACAGCGCCGAAAGTGACCTTGTTCAATGGTCAATTTGGTTCGGTCACGGACGTGGTCACTCGCAGCTTCGTCACAAGTGTGACGCCGATTGTGGGTTCGTTCGCCGCTGCTCACGCTCCGGTGATCTCGACCTTGGCTGATGGTACGATGATGAGTGTGCAAGCGGTGGTTTCTCATGATCGACGCTTTGTACGCTTGACCTTGGTGCCAACCTTTACCAAGTTGAACGGTGTTGATGAGTTTACCTTTACCGGTAGTGAAACGACGGACACGGGTTCGTTGATCTTGGATCCGACCGATGGCGATTTCCTAACGGTCAATAAGGAAACGACCAAGTCGGGTGTGACGGTTCAACAACCGATCTTCTCGATCACTTCGGTGAGTGCCACGGTGGCGGTGCCGGACGGTGGAACCGTTCTGTTGGGTGGTGTCAAGCGATTGAGCGAAGCTCGTGTGGAACGCGGTGTGCCGTTCCTATCGAACTTGCCGTTCATCAACCGCCTGTTCAAGAACGTCGGTATTGGTCGCGACACTTCCAGCGTCATGTTGATGGTGACCCCACGGGTGATCATCAAGGAAGAGGAAGAAGCTCGCAACGTTGGATTGACTCCATAGTCAGTCCCCTTTCGTAAGCGTCCGTAACGATGAAGGCACTTCGAAGTCTGGGTTCGAAGTGCCTTCTTGTTTTTTGGTCCGGACGGCTCCCCGTGGCGGATGGGCTGGATTAGAATCAAGCCGGTGCGACGCCCAAATAAAGCGTCTCCGGAGGGCAGGATGATTAAATGCCCACTCGCGATACCAATCAAGCCGAATCCATCTGACGGGAGAGCCTAACGTGAAGCAATGGCCAATTGGCGTTTTTACCAGTATTGATGCGGGCTTGGGCGTTCCCCTCCACGTCGCCAAAGAATTGGGCGTGGACACGATTCAAATTCATGCCCCCAAGCCGGAAAGCCGGTCGCCGTTGCATGTGTCGAAATTGCTTAAACAATTGAACGATACAGGTATTGAAGCGACGGCGGTGTTCGGTGGCTTCGAAGGCGAGAGTTATGCCGACATTCCCACGACCGCAGCCACGGTGGGGTTGGTGCCTATCGGTCCGCGAGAAGCGCGTTTGGCCGAGATGAAACGGATCTCGGATTACGCACGAGCCATCGATTGCCGAGTTGTGGCTTTGCATCTGGGTTATGTCCCGCACGATACTCATTCGGGTGATTACCGCGATATCGTGCATATCACGCAAGACTTGTGTCGCTACGTCGCAAATCACGGGCAGAGTCTGCACTTGGAAACAGGACAAGAAACGGCTCCGGGGCTTGTGCAGTTCATTTCGGATGTCGGCACCAATAATCTCTTCGTGAATTTTGATCCCGCCAACATGATCTTGTATGGCCAAGGTGATCCGATTGAAGCCCTGAAGATCCTGGGCTCATTGGTGCGCAGTGTCCATTGCAAAGACGCAAAATGGTCGTCGCAGCCAGGTGTGACTTGGGGCCAAGAAGTACCCTTGGGAGCAGGGGATGTCGGCATGGAGCGATATTTGATGACCCTAAAAGAGATCGGGTACCAGGGGTCGCTGACGATCGAACGAGAGATCCCACAGGAACCGGACCGACAAAAGGCCGAGATTGGTCATGCCGTCACGTTGCTGGAACAGTTGCGGGCGAAAATTTGCGGCTAAGGCCTGCCGACCACCGCGGGCCGACCTTCTTGGGCGACGGCAGCAAAACACGACACCCTGGACGACGCCGCCAAAGGCTCTGCCTTTAGAGTTAGGCTTTACGTTCCAACTTTGATGGGGTCTGCCGTGCGACGGCACGACAGAAACAACACTTATGGGACCACGAACTCGACTGGCTTGGGGCTTTGGCGCCAGTTTGATCGTTGTGTTGGCGATGTTGGCCACGACATCGTACGACGAAGGGTCGACGCAAAAGTTTCTTGGCTTTTGGCTGAAGCTCACATTGATCCTTGGAACCATGTGGTTGGCGTGGCCGGATTTGGTTCGACTCGGGAAACGGCTTCCCCCAAAGATCATTGTTTTGGCTCTGATAAGTTTGGTTGTTATTTTGATTCAGCCAAGAATCGGAGCGCTGCTGTTGGCGCTGACGTTGGTGTACTGGGCCGGTTGGTGGCTGTATCAGAAGGTCTTTGTACGTCCGAATTCGATCGATCGGCCAATGTAGCGCATCGCTCCGCGATCCATCTTTGGTTCGCGGAGCGAACCACTACATTGTCGCGGATCGCTCTGCGGTCCGACTTTGGTTCGCGGAGCGAACCATTACACTGTCGCGGATCGCTCTGCGGTCCGACTTACGGTTGCGTCCGCCGCGAGATGGAAACCGTCTTGACGGACGCGGTGATGTCCTCGAACAGCCCTTTCACCAATTGACGTTCGTTGGCCCAAGGAATGGGCAATTCTGATGTCCAGTTACGGAAACGGACGGCGCCGGAGGATTCACGACCATTTGGGTCATTACTTAACTTGACGAGTTGCGTTTCCGGAGACGTTGTCCAATCATCCAAGGTCAGCCATAGGTAATGAGTTTGCCCATCGGCCTCCCAGGAAAGTCGCGAAGTCACGCCAGCGTCCAAAGCATCGGCACCATCGAGTTTGAATGGTGTTGAGGTTCCCTTGGACCACTCCAACGCCTGTGCCAAGAACCATAATTGCAGTCCGACTGGCGATCGCTTTAATTCTCGCGCCGAGATTTCTTGCCAGGTTTCCCCGTTATCATCCGCGGGTTGCTGCACGGCCCATTGCCCGTTAGCGAAGCGGATGGACCTTCCAGCCAAGCCCGTGGGGTCAACGGCCGTCCAATCCAATTGTGGTTTATCCGAGGTCGCAGCCGCCCCAGTTGCAAGCGTTGGTCCGGCCGAAATGTGCTGTGTATATGGATCAACTTCTATGGACCATTCGGTTGTTGCCCCTTCCGGAGTCGTCCACTGCTCGACAATAAGCCACGTTTCGTTTGGCGAGGTTTCTTGTTGGTGATTTTGGTTAACGGCTCGTGTCAAATACCTTTGCCACAGCCAAGTTGCATACTCGCGGTTAACCTCGGAAAACTGCGGCGTGCCCGGTGGTTCGGACATGAACTTGAACAACGCCAGTCGACTGGCTTCAATTTGTTGTTGAAGTGTCGGCGGGCTGTCGGTTGGCGGAGGCGGAGGGGGCTCTTCCTTATTTGAATCGTCGGGCGCTTGCGGTTCGACCTGCGGTGGCGGTGCATCCATCTTGGGATATGGCAATCCAATCAATCGCATGCGAATCTCCGACGTGCTGCCATCGGATTTGCGGATCTTCAGGTGAGCAGGCCAACCAGCGGGCAAAGTGCAGATCAAATTCGTGAACTGATTGGCGGTGGTAATGGGCTCGCCTTCGAATTCCAACAGTTCGTCACCCAGTTCCAGGCCTAACGAGCCAACGTCGGCATCATCGTAAATCGCCGTACACAAGACTCGACCGTCGCGGTCACCGAACAAGGCGTCCAAGGTTCCATGTTGGATCAGTTTGGTGGCCATCAACTCGGGCAGGAAGTTGCGACATTGATTGACGGAAATTGCGTAGCCCAAGCCGACATTCACTCGCCCGCGTTCACGAAATTCAAAACTGGCGCGGCCGTTGATCCCAATCAGATTGCCTTGCATGTCGAATAACGGGCCTCCGGAGTTTCCGGGGTTAATCGAGGTGTCTACTTGAATGCAGTTGCCATAAACGAGCAGTGTGTCGTTCATTCCGGGCTGGTACCGTTTGACGCCACTGACGATTCCGTAGGTCACGGTTGGGGTATAGTCTTCGGCCAAGGTAAACGGGTTTCCCATGACCAACGTCCAATCTCCAATTTGGACTTGATCGGAATCGCCCAAGCGAACGAAGGGAAATGCCGTTCCGGGTTGATCGTGGATCAAACGAATCAAAGCCAAGTCGCCACCGGGGTCGTTGCCGACCAACTGCCAGCGATACAATTTTCCATCAGACAGGCCGCCCCATCCTTCGGCTCCGGTCGCGGACACCACGTGGTGGTTGGTCAACGCCAGTCCATTGGGGTGAATCACGACACCCGATCCGCCGCCCTCGCGTTCCAAGCCAAAAATGGCAACGACCGCCGGTTCAACTTTCCGAACGGTGGCGATCCGCTGTTGTTCCAAACGCCGAGCGGCCTGGACCAAATCGTCATCGCCATGTGGCGAGCCTTCGGCGGGGCTAGTGTTGAGCCACGACATCCTGCGTGCGGCGGACGCCTTTTCATTCGGTCGATGGACCGTTGCCGAGGTCGGAGCGCCAGTGACGACGCTGGAGCGAGTCGCCCCCAATCGAGAGGGACCATCACCCATAAACAAGTCTGTCGCCATCAGGCCGGCAATGAAGCAACCGACGAATGCGATGTACTGCAGGACTTCCCGCTTCGTTCGTTCTGACATTCCGTCTCGCGATCCTATGAAGTTGGTGTCACAATCACTTGAGTAAGCGGATATCCGCCCAATTGACCCAATCCGACAAGTCCAGTTGCGGCCCTGGTTCCACCAACAATTCTAGTTGGCGACCGTCGACAATGGGTACATCAAAAGCGACGGCGGGTTGCCGTCCGTGGATTTCTTGCGAAAACACCTGAATCCCATCCACCAACAGAGTCGCTTGGCAGATGCCCTGTCCGTTGGCACTGGGATCGATCCCGACCCAGCCTTGTAACCGCTCGAAACCGGGCGGCAACTCAAAAACCAATCGTCCGCGAGACCGGGTGCCCCATCCCTTGGTGAAGGTCTGCAAGTTGCTGCCCGACTGGCTGGAACCAGCGGAATCGGGCAATTGCAACGCGAGCGGTTGGCCAAAGATGTTTTTGTCTCGCTGTTGAATCGCCGGCGGAGCAATCATGGTTTGGACTTCGTCGACAATGGGGTTCAAGTCCGACAAGTAGAACACTCGATTCGAACGAACGCGGACCGAGACAATCATCTCAGGAGCTAACGAAGTACGCTGGTCCTTCCAGCCGATCTGCCATTGCCCATTTTCTACCTGGATCGAGTCGGAAATTAGAACCGATCGGTCGACCAATTGAACCAAGAATTTTGGTTCGAGGCTTTTGTCCAAGGCAGCGGGAAGCACTCCCAGGACCTTGTCCCAGGTGATCCGACGTTCTTCACCCTCAAAGACGATTCGCACGGCATCTGCGTCCATTCCTTCCAACAAACCCGCAATGACTCGCGGACCTCGACTGGTGGTCACCAGGATCCGATCTTCTTCACCCGAGCTTTCTTGCAGTAGACCCTGCCATTCGGCTTCGCCTTCACTTTTCGCAAAGCGAATGCTGTGGATGTCCAGCAGGGGATAACGGATTTCGGCCAAGTCGGTGGACATGGAGACCAAGCCATCGGCTGCGGTCAGGCTACGGACTTGTAGGACGCCGTTCCCACGTAGTTGCACAACGGTCGCGGTTGGATCATCGCCCAGTAGTGCGTTGGTGGTTTTCAGTTCGTTGATTTCTTCCCAGGAAAGTGCCGGTCCGTCCGTTGGCTGCACGCCCGCGGCCGAGACTCCCGTCGCCGGGATGCGCAGCTTCGTGCCGTTGATTCTACTGACATCCAGCATTCCATCGGGGCGGCTGGTTTCTTGGGCCCAGCCGGTGGTAGACGGGGAGAACCAAACCAGGAATACAAAGACAGTGAAAGCCTTGACCATATTTCGCCAATTCAGCATTCGAACAAACCTTGGTCCAAATCCGTGTCAACGCGAACAACCGGCCCCGTGCGTATCGTTCCGGCGCTGGTCGGGCGCTCTATCGTGCAATGTCACACTTTTATCAGCGGTAGCTACTTGATTAGGTGTCGCTACGCTTGCCAAAGCGCGGTTCCGATCCGGACTCGCTTCGGCACACATATGACGCGGTGACCCCGGACTCGCCTTGGTCGGAAAAGGAGTGTGACCCTCTCCGTTCATGTCTGTTTATCCGTGATCTTGCATGTCCTCCAAAGGATCAGGCCCTTCAAGGACAAAGCCTAGTCTAACCCAACCGAGGGCTCGGGTCGATCAGGCCGGATCCGCGATCGGACGACTGTACGTTTGTTTGCTCGGAAGTGTCCGTTCGACTCAAGGCGGGGATGATCGGCGGGTCACTCTGCAATTGACGTTACCCATCCATTGGCATACGATGGTTCAGCCTCGCTGGAGGCAAGATTTTTGACCCTCAATAGTCTCAATCGCAGTTTGTCTACGCGATTTTGCGGAGAAAGGTGAGTTACGAATGGCTCTGGAGTTCACTGACGCCAACTTCCAAACAGAAGTTCTGGATTCGCAGCAATTGGTTTTGGTTGATTTTTGGGCGACTTGGTGCGGTCCTTGCCGACAAATCGCCCCGGTGATCGACGAATTGTCGAAAGACTATGCGGGACAAGTCAAGATTGGGAAATTGGACGTAGATCACAACAAAAATTCGGCGATCAAGTACCAAGTTTCCAGTATTCCAACGATCATGCTGTTCAAAAATGGCGAAGTCGTTGACAAAGTGCTGGGCGGACAGCCCAAAGCGGTCCTGCAAGGCATGATCGATCGAAATAAATAAGCATCGTTTCGTGGAGTGGCCGCCCGACGGGTTCGGGGCGTTTCCCATTTTGGCGGGAAATTCGGCGGCGGCCGCGCGAAACGAAGACCTGGACGGGTTCGGCCAGGGTTGAAAACTTGGTGTTTGATCCGGAGTCTCGTCGTTATGTCTGTTGGCGACCTATCTCGCGCCCATCATCCACTCAGCAGATTATTTTCGGAGATCTCGGAGGGCGCATCGCTGCGACTGACCGATGCTCAAGTCGAACATTATCGGGAGTTCGGCTATGTCAGCGGCATCCAGGTGTTCACAAATGAGCAGTGCGATTCCATTTGCGACGAATTGTCCGAGTTGGTCAACCCCGACCACGAAGGTCGCTCGTTATGGTACGAGTACAATTCGAATGAAAGTGCCGATCCCACCCATGTGCTGTTTCATGCACTGGGAGCTTGGCGGCTGCGCACTGCACTGCATGATTGTTTGTTCAACCCGCGGATGTTGATTCCCGCGTCGCAGTTGTTGGAAGGGAATGTCCGGTTCTGGCACGATCAACTCTTCTGCAAACCGGCCCGGCACGGTGGCGTAGTCGCTTGGCACCAGGATTATTCCTACTGGACTCGGACGCAGCCGATGGCCCATTTGACCTGCTGGATTGGCTTGGACAAAGCCACGGCTGACAACGGTTGCCTGCAGTATGTTCCGGGCAGTCATCAATGGGACTTGTTGCCGATCACTGGTTTGGCCGGGGATATGGACGCCATTCGTAAAGTCCTGACCGAAGAACAGCAAGCAACGTTTGCGAAGCCGGTCGCGATTCCGTTGGAACGCGGTTATGCCTCGTTCCATCATCCATTGTTAATTCATGGTTCTTATGCGAACCACACCGACGGACCGCGGCGTGCCGTGGTAATCAATATGGTCCGCGATGGGGTGACCAGCGCCAGTCGCGAACCACTATTGGAAGGCGTCCCACCAGTCCCGCCCGGCCAACCCCTCAGCGGCCAATTCTTTCCGTTGTTGTGGGAAAACTAGTCTGATCCGACTGATCTGTCTGATCTGACCGATCCGTCTGATCCGACCGATCCGACCGATCCGTCTCACCCCAGCAGTTCGTCGATTACTTTGCCTTCGGAGATCTTTAGGGGGCGGCCGATGGGGGTTTCGATGACTTCTTGATAGTCGATCCCCATTTGGTGCAGGATGGTCGCGTGGATGTTTTCGACCGGTTGTGGGTCGACCAACTTCGCGCGGCTGCCTTCTTTTTCAATCGGCGGCGCTGGGTCAGTTGCCCCAATGATTCGACCGCCCTGAATCCCACCGCCCGCCATCACGACACTAAAGCCATGCGGCCAATGATCCCGTCCACCCGCGACGTTGAGCTTGGGTGTCCGCCCAAATTCGCCGGCAATCAAGACCATCGTTGAATCCAACAAATCGCGCGCTGCCAGATCGTCCAACAAGGCGGCCACCGCTGGATCCAAGATCGCACAATTGTTCTGTTGGAATTGATGATTGTTCGCATGGGTGTCCCAACCCGGCAGTGCCACTTCCACACAACGCACACCCGCTTCAATCAACTGAGTGGCCGCAATACAACCACGACCAAAAGCCGTATCACCATATTGCTGTTGCCGCGACTGAGAGACTCCGGTCACGTCAAACGCCGCCAGTTGTTGGGAGGACATCATGCGAGTCGCTTGTTGGATCGTTTCTTCGGTGGCGGCCATTTGCGGATTCACCAACCGACCACGCTGGAATTCGGGCTCGACCACTTGCGACAACCAATTCAACCGCCGTTGGAATCGTTTGTCGTCCACCGGAGCTTGCACATCAGGCACTTTGTTAAGTGGATCAAACGTGCGGAATGCATCGTACTGCGGCCCAAGGTACCCACCGCGACTGGAAAAACCCGTCGCCAAGATCGACACGTGCCGCGGCAAATCCAATACGTCCGCTGCGGACTCCGTGGAGTGGCAAATTACGCTCCCCAACGAAGGATGCACCAGCGTGGGTTCGGGCCGATAACCGGTCATCAAATTATGGATCGCTCGTTCGTGATCCCCCTCTTCGCTGGTGACGGAGCGAATGATCGACAACTTGTCCGCGCGGTCAGCCAATTGTGGCAAGTGTTCGGAAAACATCATGTCCGCAACGTTGGTCTTGATCGCTTTGGAGCCTTCGGCACTTGCCGAGCCGGGATGCGGATCAAAGGTCTCCAATTGACTGGGGCCACCTTGCAGCCAAATCACAATCAGGCTCTTGGCTGGCTTGAGCGTACGACCAATCTGCCGAGCCGCGCGACTGTCACGATGGAGATCCTCCAAGTGCACTCGGCCCAAAGTTTCAGCCAAAGGGGTCAGCCAACAAGCGCTGCCCCACGCCATCGAATGCAGCCAACTTCGGCGACTGAGATGCCCGGTCGAGTGGCAACTTGGATCGTTCGACATGATGTTCTTCCTTTATTTTCTTCGCGAAGCGAAACGCAAATTCAAGCCCAAGCTCCCGCAACCACGGCTCTTCCCACGGAAGGGAGAAGGTGACCATGAAGCGTGGCGCTAGTGCTTTGTCACAGCTAAAAATGGGGGCTGGTAAAGGTGTCAGGAGTCAATTGTGCGAAGCACCCGCAGGGCCGTTCCGGCATTTGACTCCTGACACCTTTACCAGACCCACCCTAAAATTAAGTAGTGACAAAGCACTAGCAGGGTGCTGAAAAAGGGTGTGACTGGATGATCGGTACGATTTTCGAAAGAGTTTTTCGAAAATCATGTTATTGATTTAGTTTTTAGACATCGTGATCGGTTTCCTTTTTTGTTTGTTTGAGCAAT
>JBGSJV010000120.1:0-28473 GCA_041741535.1 Pirellulaceae bacterium | reverse complement strand
CTTGCCTGAATTCCCTTGCCCAATCGTCTTCAATCGCGCGCACGTGTAGGCAAAGGAATCTGGGCCGAGGAATGCCGCGCTTCGTTTTAATAACTCCAGTTTCTGACATTCCCTTGCCCGAATTCTTTTGCCCAATGGTCTTCAATCGCGCGCACGTGTAGGCAAAGGAATCTGGGCCAAGGAATGCCGCGCTTTGCTTTAACGATTCCGTTTTTTCTGAAATTCCCGTGCCCGAATTCCCTTGCCCAATCGTCTTCAATCGCGCGCACGTGTAGGCAAAGGAATCTTGGCCAAGGAATGCCGCGCTTCGTTTTGCTCGAGCGGAGCGCACGCCCGATTCGATCCGAACCCCAGATACGTCTATTCAGCTGACAAACGAAGCGGAACGAACGTTACTTCTGGCTTTAATTCGATTCCAAGATACCTTGGACGAAGTACTGTTCGATTAACGCCCCAATTTGTTGTGCAACTATTTGTTTGAACTGACTCAAGAGTTTTTTCGATTTTGCAAGCGACCAGACTGCCGAGTGGTCGGTGCGGAACCAACGCTACTCCTCCGCCCGACATGGCGTGTTTAAAAAATGTCGGTGGCCATCCTTCGCGATGAACTTCGCGATGAAAGGGCAATTCGCGGGCAAATTTCTGGTAGGCAACCCACACCACCCGGAATCTTGGTTATGCTATAATCCGACAAAAATCGTGGTCGAACGATCGCCAGATCCTACGACCACGATGTTTGTTGTTGGTTCCCACCTTCCCGACCCCTCCAGGCAAAGATCGCTAAAAATGCCCCGTCGAAAATCAAGACCCGTCTTAAACAACTGCCTTCGAATTCTGGTTTTATCGTTCGTATGGTGGGCTGCACCGTCCAGTGAAGGCTCGGACGGAACCCAATCGTTTTCCTTCGATCAAAATGATTTGGTCGCGATCTACGGCGGGGGATTGGCGGACCGCATGCAACATGACCCGTGGGTCGAAGCCGTTTTGCAAAGTCACTTGCAAGGCAAAAACGTTCGCTTCCGTACAATGAGCTTTTCGGGCGATACGGTCAATCGTCGCCCGCGTGACGAAGGCTATACAAACGAAGAAGAGTACCTGCAGCACGTCGCTCCTAGCGTGATTTTTGCCATGTTCGGTTACAACGAATCGTTTGCTGGGGCCGACGGCGCTGATGCTCACCAAAAAGAACTGGTGGCCATGGTCGCACGGTATCGAGCGAAACGCAAAGAGGGTGGCGTCGAGGCCAGGTTTGTTCTGTTCAGTCCAATCGCTTATGAAAGCACGGGCGATCCCAACTTGCCAGAAGGCACTCAAATCAACGCCAACTTGGCGGCCTACACGGAAGCGACTCGCCGAGCAGCAGAAGAATCCGGCGCCACGTTCGTCGATCTTTACTCGCCGACCTTTCAATTGTTTGCCTCCAGTCCCGAGCAATTCACCATCAACGGAATCCATCTGAATCCGGCCGGCTATCGGCAATTGGCTGGCATTATCTCGCAAGCGTTGCTCGGCAAGCCGGCGCCTGGCGATGGGCAACGCTTGAACGAGATCTATCAAGCCGTACAGGAAAAGAACTGGCATTGGCACAATCGCTACAACGCCACGGATGGCAATGACGTTTGGGGCAACCGCTCGGGATTGACCTTCGTCGACGGACAAAGCAACGCCGAAGTGTTGAAGCACGAACTGACCATGTTGGACGTGATGACCGCGAACAGGGACCCCGTGATTTGGGCCGCCGCGGCTGGTAAGAAAATCAAACCGGACGACAGCAATGTGCCGCCTCCGATCAAGGTTATTTCCAACGTCGGAGGTGGCAGCCCCAGCTCAAGCGGCGAAAAGGAAGGGACCGTTCAGTACCTTAGTCCCGCCGAAAGCGCGGCCAAGGTCAAGGTTCCCGAAGGCTATCAATTGAATGTATTTGCGTCCGAAGAAATGTTCCCGGATATGGCCAACCCGGTCCAAATGCAAGTCGACAGCAAAGGCCGAGTTTGGGCTGCGTGCTGGAACACCTATCCAAAATGGGAACCGCTCAAGGAAATGAACGATACCTTGATGATCTTCGAGGACGCCAATGGAGATGGTGTGGCGGATTCACGCAAGATCTTTGCCTATGTTCATAATCCACTTGGGTTCGAGTTCTGGGGTGGCGGGGTGATCGTGACCTCCGGTCCCGATCTGTTATTCCTCAAAGACACGGATGGCGATGATGTTGCCGACCAGCGAACCATTTTGCTGCAAGGTTTGGGAACCTCCGACACCCATCACGCGGCGAATAACTTGGTCTACGGACCGGATGGTGGAATCTATTGGCAAAGCGGTATCTTCTTGGTCCACAATCACGAAACACCTTGGAAACAAAACCTCACCATTGGGGATTCCGGGATGTATCGATTCGACCCACGGACCTTCGCCATCGCCCCGCATGCGGGTAACTCGCCGAACCCGCACGGCACAGCGTTCGACTATTGGGGCTATTTGTACGCAAACGATGGGACGGGTGGTCGATCATTCCAAGTGCGGCCCGAAGGCAACGGCTTCAAGATGCACGAATTGCTCAAGGTTGAATTTCGTCCCGTGGCCGCGAATGAAATCATGTCGTCCGAGCACTTCCCGGACGAAATGCAGCAGGATTTCTTGATTTGCAACACGATCGGATTTTTGGGCGTCAAACAGTACGATTTGGACCGTGACGGAGACGGGCAAGACCGTAAGATAGGAGAAGTCTGGGGCACTCCAGTCAAGGAATTGCTCAATAGCGACGATCGCAATTTTCGACCAACCGACGCAGTCGTCGGTGCCGACGGCGCGTTGTACGTTGCCGATTGGTGCAATGTCATCATTGGACACATGCAACACAATATCCGCGACCCAAACCGCGATCATCAACACGGCCGCATAGTTCGGTTGACCGTCAAAGACCGCCCATTGCAAAAGCCTGTCAAAATCGATGGAGAACCGATCGAAGCATTGCTGGAGAACCTGAAGCACCCGGTCAATGGGATTCGTCATCGAACCCGAGTGGAATTGAGCGAACGGGATTCAAAAGCCGTCATTGCCGCCACGCAAAAGTGGATGGCCGGATTTGATCCAAACGATGAACTGGAAGCGCATCATTTGCTGGAAGCGTTGTGGATGCATCAACAACACAACGTCAAGAACGAAGCCCTGTTGAATCAACTGCTCAACTCGACGGTCCCCCATGCGGTGGTCGCGGCCAAGACCGTCCAACATTTCTGGTACAACGTCGATGCAACCGGAGCCAGCGGTTTTGCGGCTCCTGCCGAAATCGTAATCGTCAAATACGAAGTTCCCAAACGGCTGAGTGCCGAGGAGCAAGCCCAGTTCGAACGGGGCTCGCTGATTTACCAACGGGAGTCGCACTGTGCGACTTGCCACTTGGCGGACGGGAAAGGCAACGGCGTGATTTATCCATCGCTGATTGGCAGCACGTGGATCAATGGCAGCGAAGAACGCTTGATCAAATTGACGTTGCATGGATTGTGGGGCAAACTCACTGTCCATGGCAAGACCTACGATCCGGCTCGTGGTGTTCCGCCAATGACCGCGTTCAAGAACTTGTTGACAGACGAAGAATTGGCCGATGTCTTGACCTTTGTTCGCAACAACTGGGGGAATAGCGGATCCAGTATTTCGGCCGAAACGGTTGCCAAAGTGCGTGCTGCAACGGTGGATCGGACAATCTTCTGGAAGCCGGAAGAACTGTTGGCCGAACATCCTCTGGAGGCGGAACTGGCGCTTGCCGAATTGGGACTCAGTCCGGAAGGATTTTCCAACAAAGCCTTGGAAGACGAGTTGCTCGAGATGACAACCGCCGAAATCGTCCAGATGGCCAAGCAGACCGGCAATATCGATCGGGGCAAGGACTTGTTCTACAAATCAGCCGCCGCTTGTGCGTCCTGCCATGATCCTGCTGGCGGTGCGGCGCGGATTGGGCCGGAGCTCAAGTCATTGACTTCGAAGATCACACCGGACGAGTTGATCGATTCGGTCCTACGCCCCTCGAACCGGATTGACAAGGAATTTGCCCAAGTCACGGTGTTGACCGTTGATGGCACGATTTATACCGGCATTCGAATCTCCGAGGATGACAAACAATTGGTGATTCGCAACTTGGCGCAAACCGAACCGATCGTCATCTCCCGCGATGACATTGAAGAGGTTGGCGAATCGCGCACGTCATTGATGCCCGCGAATTTGGCACAGACACTCAAGACCAAGGAAGAATTCTTGGACCTGATGAAGTACGTGCTCGAAGTTCGCAAACATTGATCGCCGCAAAGTGGCATCACACGTAGGTTGTATGGTGTCGGGGGTCGGGGGTAGGGTGTCGTGAAGCAAGTCGTCCACGTTAACTCGATTCATCGAGCAAAACATACACGGACGACTTGCGCAACGCACCAACGGATGCCGTTCGGGATTTTCTTCCTTGGGAGTCGAACATGAACACGAGCCCAATCGCTTCGGTGGTTGCGGAATTAGAGGAAAT
This sequence comes from Pirellulaceae bacterium, assembly GCA_041741535.1. Lineage (GTDB taxonomy): Bacteria > Planctomycetota > Planctomycetia > Pirellulales > Pirellulaceae > M30B19. The sequence goes on along the minus strand of JBGSJV010000120.1, from coordinate 23,963 downwards.
ATTCGGCCCGCCGAGTGACGCGGGGTTTGGGAGCGCCGTGTTTTCCAGTCCAGCGACGGGTGACCGTCCGGAGTCTCTGGAGGCCGAGGGGAAAGCCTTCTACCAGAAGTTCTGTGGGGATATCTGGGAAAAGTTCGGCGTCGAAAATTGGCTGGGGACTTGGAAACTCTTGCACGAGCGACCCGCAGCTGGGGTGGGCGATATCGTGACCGAGATCCAAGCGATTCGCGATCCGGAATCCGGTTCGGCCGCTCAGATGTTGTTGGACGGGGCCGACCCCGACCGAGCCGCAGCGGCGCTCCGAGCAGGATTTAATGACATCAGTCTTGTTCGCTTGCAGATCTTCAAGATTGGTGATGGTGGTGCCATGTCCGGAGCGATCATCGCAGCCGAGACAAACGCGGGCGCTCGGATTTTTCTGATCATTCTCTTGGATTGAAAGCACGGCCACTTGAATCTCCCCGCGGACTCACGCGAACCTATTCAGCCCGCTGGGCAAGCGACGGAACCAACGGCGGAAGACATTGCGACGGCCTATCATGAGGCTGGGCACGCGGTGGTTGCTTTGGCGTTGGGACGCGCGGTGGAGAAGTTGAGCATCGTCCGCAACTCCTTGCGTTTGGGGGCAGTCAATTTCGGTAGTCGTCGAACTGGCAGGAGACAAGACTACTTTGAAACGGAAGCCATGATTTTATTGGCCGGGATTGTTAGCGAGTCTCGGGTTACTGGCAAGTTGAACTGGAGCGGCGCCGGCCAAGACATGTTGCAACTGGAGCGAATGATCTCAATGCGAGTCGACAAAGAGAAAGCCGCCGAACGACTGCAGCGACGTTTGTTTGACAAGACCGAACACCTCTTGTCGCAGTCGGAGATCTGGGCCGCCGTCGAAAAAATCGCGCAGAACTTACTTCAACACCGCTCCCTCAGCGGCCGAGCCGCCCGACATCTGTTCGACGAAGCAAACAAATAAGCCTCTCTAAAAAAATCCCCCCGACTCTCACTTCGCGTTTCGAGGATCAGAATCAGAGTTCGTACGAATCGACCGATCGCAACTTGACATAGCGAATCGCTTCGCTACAATAGCGAAAGAGTTCGCCACATCATGGCCCGCAATGGCTGGATTAATCCAGTCGTATGACGGGACCTTAAGCGGTTCTGGCATTCGTTCGAACGAGCAATACGGCGATGACATTGGATAATTCTCTACCGACTGCAGTCGAGCTACAAATCTTGCGGATTTTGTGGGAGCATGGGCCGAGCCCGGTGCGCTTGATTCACTCGCGACTTCACGCGGAAAAGGGAACCAATTACTCGACAACGGTGAAGATGCTGTCCGTAATGTTAGAAAAGCAACTGGTGACGCGGGACGAAAACTGCTCTCCGATGGTCTATCGTGCTGCGATGACTCGTGGAATTGCCGGCAGACGAATGATTAGAAATCTAGTGGAAAAAGTATATGACGGTGTGGCCATGAACTTAGTCGTTCATGCCTTGAAGGAGTCAAAACCAACCGACAAGGAACTGGAGGCGGTTCGTAAGCTCTTGGATGAAATGGAGAAACGAAAATGAACTTCTTGGAAATCGATCGTTTTGTCCGCCGCACCTGCGAATTAATCGGCTGGCTATTATTGCATTCAATCTGGCAGTTCACGCTATTGACCGCTTTAATGCTGGTTGTGGCTCGCGGTTTAAAGCAGCAAACGGCTCGTACACGCTACAAGGTCTTTGTGTCGGGACTTATGTTATTCCCACTGAGTATTGTGATCACGTTGATTTGGTTCCCGAACCCGGTCGATTCAGCGACGCGTACCCCGCTCAATTCGGGGGCGATTTTCTCGGGCGTGCTTTCTGAATACCCCTATTTTGATCCGACTATGTCGTTGGCCCATACCGAACACGTTAAAAAATCGCCCAGTATTTCGGATACGGCAAGCGATGCGTCGACTCATACGACAAGTGACGATTCGCAACAGTCATGGGTGGGTTCGGATGTGGATGGAGCGGTGCGAACTTGGCTTTCGATTGGGGCACTCGTTTGGTCGTGCGGTGTTCTTGTTTGTTCGGTACGGCTTGGCTTGGGTCACGTGTTCGTTCGCCGACTGTTTTCTGTGGATACTTCACCGTTGCCAGAGTCCGTGCAACGATTGGCGGATCAGTTGATGCGGGGTCTCTCCATTCGTCGATCTGTCAGGTTTTTACATTCCAATCGCATCGATTCACCTGCCGTCGCGGGTTGCTTCAAGGCCGTGATCCTGGTTCCCACGAGCATCGTGACCAACATGCCTGTCGAGCAACTGGAAGCCCTGCTGTTGCACGAGTTGATTCACGTTCGTCGTTACGATTTGGGCGTCAATATGGTTCAATTGTGGATTGAATCCATTTTGTTTTATCATCCTGGCGTGTGGTGGTTGTCGAATCAAATCCGATTGGAGCGAGAATTCTGTGTCGATGACGAAGTTATAGCCGCAGTTCCAAATCGAGTCGTATACGGCAACGCCTTGCTCGAGATTGAAACACGACGCCGTCGGCAACTATTACTTCCGATCGGGGCGAATGACGGTCCACTACTGCGTCGAGTTAGCCGCTTGTTCGCGCCTGCCACGAAGGATACATCCAGGGCGGTGACCTTGCCAATTTTCGCACTTCTTTTGTTTTTGTTTTGCATGGCGAATGCCGCCCATCGTTGGTTACCTCAAGGCTTTGCCGTGGCTTTTCGTGATTCGCCTGATGTCGCAACATCGGCTGCAACTCAGGACGTCGATGCCGAGAAAGCCGGGGCGGACTTGGGAGCCGCTCAAGATCCTCAGAGGAGTGGACCGCTCTCATCGAAGACCTGGTCGTACATCAAAGAGCGGCCCAAGCTCGATTTGCCAAAAGCATTGGCAGCTGCCGAATCGCCTTTGTGGCATCAGTATTTGAAAGCGATCGAACGAATTCGCAATGTGTCGTGTGCATTTAGTATCCAATACGAAGGACGTTTCGACTACACCGAGAACGCTGACGATGGTTACTACGTCGCGCACAAATACGAGTCTTACGTCTGGGATGTTCCGACCGGCCACTTCATCGCCGAACATTTGGTTTACAACCACGAATCACAACCACCTCATGACTGGGGCGAATACACAACATTCCATTCGGATACCCATACTGGGATGTTCTTCTTCGGCCAATTCTGGGGCAACCGTTATCATGCGAGTCGACATTGGGTCCCTCGAGTTCCACATCCGATGAGCTTCGTCGCTTCAGGTCCGATCCAAGTGCCCGACTATTTTGACACCGATGCTTGGACGGTCTCAGAGGCAGACAACCGTTTGATCCTAAAATCCGTCCAGCTGGAAAACGAAGGTGACCTGAGCGTAACGATCGAGTTGTCGGCAGATCACGACCGATTACCGAAAGAAATCGAAATCACGCAAGCAGGGTCGAATCGGTTCATGTACCGGTATGTCGTGGATCGATTCGAGCAGGTCGATGGACTTTGGTTCCCAGTGGAAATGCGAGTGGAGTCGTTCCGTGACGATGGCGACGGGATGGAACCAAGTTCGTTTGGGAAAATTCGAGTGCTTGTTGACGAATCGACACTGAAACTGAATCAGGAACTCGATCCAGCCGTCTATCGTTTTGAGTTCCCACCTGGGGCGTTATGGGAAGACTTAGACACCGGCGAGCGCGTCGAAGGCGAAATCGGAATGCAGCGAAGCAAAGCCTATCGCGAGGAAATTCAGCGACGATAATCGTTTGGCTGTCCACGTTCGGATGAACGTAGCTACCTTCGCCCAAACGGTGGATGCAGTCGTCCAAGTTCCGGTGAAAGTCGCTACCGACATCCTGGCATTACACGAGTGCCGGTTTGGTCTGGAGCGTTGCTCAATGTTCGATAAACGGCGTACGATGAAAATTCTCTTCCTGCATGGCTGGCACAGTGTGGTTGGGGGTGTCAAACCGACATTCCTGAGGGACGCGGGCCATGAAGTCATCAACCCAGCTTTGGACGACGATGATTTGGTGGCGGCTTTGCAGGTCGCCCAGTTTGCTTATGACACGCATTGTCCGGACGTCATCGTCGGTTCATCACGAGGCGGGGCGATTGCGATGAATTTGGATTCACGGAACACACCGTTGGTTTTGCTTTGCCCAGCGTGGAAGAATTGGGGGACAGTCACCCAAGTGAAGCCCGCGACCGTGATCCTGCACTCGCAGGACGACGACGTCATTCCGTTTGCACACTCGGAAGAACTCATTGCCAAGAGTGGTCTACCGCGCGAGGCCTTGATCCAGATAGGTCGCGATCACCGACTGGCGGATCCCGAGCCGCTGTCGGTCATGTTATGGGCGTGCGAGCTGCTGACGTCTGGCGAACAGATTCCGACAATGGATGAAGGGGAACCACCCCAGGTGGTTGAGAGCGTTGACGACGACAATCCGTCCTCGGATGTGGAAGCGAGTTATCTCTGCGATGCGTGTGGCGAAGAGATCATCATTCCGTTGGATTTGACGGCAGGATCGTATCAAACGTATGTGGAGGACTGCCCGGTCTGCTGCCGCGCCAACGTCATCAAAGTCCAACTAGACCCCAACGGCACCATCCAAGCCTGGGCAGAACCAGAACAAGACCACGACTAACCGCAATGCGGTTCAATTTTCGTTTGACCGCGACGCAGAGCAATGCTGGGCGGTGCCCCGCCTTCTCGCTGCAGTGATTGATCTCAATTGGGATAAGTTGGGGGATAAATTGGGGCAACCCAAATAATCAGCAGCGGTTGGACTTTCCTGCTTCAACGGTCACGAAACTCGAACTGTAGCCACCTGGACCGAGGACGAGCTCCCCTGCCTGGAGCTTCTTGATTCGTGAATTGCATAAATATTGACATATTGGGATAGTGTGATATATTTTGAGAGGTGACTGAAAGATTTGATTCGTCGGAAGGCGTCTTTGGGGGTTGGAACCCAAGTCGATTTTTGCGAAAGAACACAGGTAATAAAATGGCCTCAAGCTATCGGATCGTCGTGGTTGGTGGGGGCGCGGCGGGGATTTCCGTTGCGGCTCGCCTGTCCAGAACTTTGCGCAAGAACGCGAATATGGCGATCATCGAGCCATCCTCAGACCACTACTACCAACCGGGATGGACGTTGGTTGGAGGGGGGACCTTTCGTCTGGAGGCGACCCGACGTCAAGAGTCGACGTTAATTCCACGGCATTCGGTCTGGCTGCAAGATTCCGTGGTGGCGTTTGATCCTGACAATCATTCGGTGGAGACGGCAAAGGGTCAGCGAATAGGATATGACTACTTGGTCGTGGCGGCTGGCTTGCAGATCAACTGGAACAAAGTCGAAGGGCTTCCTGAATCGATTGGGCGGGGTGGCGTGTGCAGCAATTACTCTTACCAAACCGTGAGCAGCACTTGGGAGAGCATTCGAAATTTCTCGGGTGGCAATGCGATTTTCACACATCCGGCAACGCCAGTAAAATGCGGCGGCGCTCCACAAAAGATCATGTATTTAGCGGACGACGCGTTTCGCCGCCAAAAAGTCCGGGAGAATTCTCGCGTGATTTTTGCGATCGCCAATCCCAACCTGTTCCAAGTGGAACGATACCGCGTTGTCTTGGAACAGGTTGCTGCGGAACGCGGAATTGAAACGCTGTTCCTGCATGATTTGGTTCGAATTGATTCGGCAGCGAAAGAAGCGGTGTTTCGAAAATTGAATACGTCGGAAGAAGTGGTGTTGCCGTATGATCTACTGCACGTAACGCCACCGATGGGGCCTCCAGATTTTATTCGGGCAAGTCCGTTGGCGGATGCGGCGGGTTGGGTCGACGTTCACAAGCACACGCTGCAACATGTGCGTTATCCCAACGTGTTTGCTTTGGGAGACTGTAGTAACTTGCCCACTTCAAAGACGGCTGCAGCCATTCGCAAACAAGCTCCGGTCGTGGCTCAGAACCTTGTGGCGGCGATGAACGCGCAAACGTTACCGGGGTCCTACGACGGTTACACTTCCTGTCCGCTGGTCACGGGTTACGGCAAGATGGTCTTGGCGGAATTCGACTACGACAAGACTCCGCAAGAGACATTTCCATTTGATCAAGCTCGCGAGCGTTGGAGCATGTGGCTCCTGAAAAAATATCTCTTGCCCCCGATGTACTGGTATGGAATGTTGCGCGGCCGATTCTAAATGAGACATGGTTTTTCGACAGCTCGATGTTACGGGAACCATCGCCACACAATAATCGAACCTAAAAAGTAGAACGGCAAGCGGAACCAAACCGCGACTGGCTTAACCGACGGTTGCCCATCCGGGCGGACCAACAAACAAAGATAACGCACCAACACATCACAAGCCCATAACAGTGCGACGGCGAGCGGCAGAAACCACCCACCGACCACGCCGAGCAAGACAAAAATGGCCGGAGCTTGCCCCACCATGACTCGGTTCGCCTCGCCCAACAGTCTCCCGAACGTCAATGCGAAGAGCCAACCGATTGCACCGCCCAGCACGCCACCACAGCCTTGACCGATCAGCAACACGCTCCAACGTGGCGGGTTTCCTTCCCATCTCGCTAGAAATCCACTCGTGGCTATCTCCGTTACCCATTCACGCAACGAAGGACTTAAAAACTGAACCTCGAGCCGTTCCCGGTGCTCCAGTTGGCGAGCCAGCCATGGTCCCAACCAGACTTCGTACAATATCGCACCCACAACCAGTAGTACCGTTGTTGAAACAAAAAACCGGAGTGGTAATCGAACTCCGTCGAAACTAGCCCAACCGATCGCCAAACATGCCATGGTCGGCACAAGCAAATAGACGAACATGATTAATCGGTGCATCGGCATTGGATCAAGCAACCAAAAATAATACCCGGTTGGGTGGAGTAATTCGTTTGTTTGGTTGGCGGGCGGTCCAATCAGTGTTGTTTGGACAACCACCAAAAAAAGCAATAGGCCGGAGACAACGGCCATGAATTCGACCAATGGATACCGCCCCGAGATGGGTCCATGACAGTTGCGGCATTGGCCTCTCAAAATAAACCACCCTAGTACAGGTTGATTGTCGTACCATTTGATCGATGCCTGACAGTGGACGCAATGAGAACCGGAGCGAGAAAGCGACAAGCCTCGCGGCATTCGATAGACAACCACGTTGAGGAAACTGCCGATGGTCCCAGAAATCGCTGCGACCCACCAGAGCATCAGAATCTCGGACACCGTGCTGTTGAGGAACCACCGCCACACAAGGTCTCGAGCCTCTAAATCCAGCCCTCCTTGGGCCTTCTCCCAACGCCATCCAGCAGTCGCAAAGCCGTAAATCGAACTCAAACCCAGAATAATCACCAACACAACCGCCACGGCAAGTCCCGCGTTCCACGGACGCGGGATCGGGGGTGATTCCAGGGGCACCGGGTCGGAAGGAGTCGAGTCGGTTGGGTCAGACATTTGGGTTACGTAATCACTTCTTAGGCTCGGACACTTACCCCATTTGAAGACGATTCAGGCGCCATTAGATTAAGCGTTGGGAAATGTTGTTTGAACCACCCGTAGGTCAAATTCATGATTAAAGACTTGGTACGCTTGATTCGCCATGTTGATTCGTGGACCGGGCCAGCCGATCGGGGGACGGTGTTTGAACTACTAATGGATAGTCATGTCACACCAGAAGACATGATCGAAGCCTGCAAGTTCGACAACGTTCGCTACGCGAGAAACGTCTTGGCCCGTTCGCAATGGTACGAGTTGGTGGTGATTTGTTGGCGGAGCGGACAAAGTTCGCCCATCCACGATCACCTGGGGACGATTTGTGGCGTCCGAGTCGTCGCCGGTGTCGCGACCGAAACGACCTACCAAGAAGTTGGAGGCGGTCGTGTTCGGCCTGTTGTCCGCCGAGAGTTTGGGCCAGGAAACGTGATGGTAAGTTGCGACACCGACATTCACTTGATCACCAACGAAGTTGCCGATCAAGGGCTAATCACCCTACATCTGTACTCGCCAGCCCTAACGATGCGGTACTTCCAGGAAGAAGGCGCTTGGGACGACAGTTAAGTTTGCCGCACCTCGAAATAGTTCCGTCGAAGTCCTCCCGAACGGTAATCAGCACACCGTGACCAAGCCCCAAACTTATGACAGGTCGCGATCCTCGAATAAGATCAAGGCGACCAAAAGAGCGACGGCACTGTAAAGCGACGTATACACCAAGGTCCAGCCCAAGTACTCGGCAGGAACCGTGGCCTCGCCCACAATCGCAGCGCTGATATCAAAATGCTCCAGAACGGGAATGATGGTCGTGATCGCTTGCCCAACCACTGTGACCGATTCAAACGTGTCTTCTTTCTCGAGCATCATGGGGGTGATGTGCCCCAGAATATAGATCGAGAAACAAATCATCAAATTGGAAACGATTGCCAGTCGAGTCGAAATCATCACACTGACAAACACAAAAACCATGGTCTCCATATAGCCCAAGAGTAACGCAGGGGCGACCTTCGCCATTTCCGCATAGCCATCCTGCCACGGCAAGGCACCCTTCGAGGATTCGACGCCATCGTAAATCGTCTTGTAGGATACCAAGAACAGGAAGGTCAAACCGATCCCCAAGAACAACATCCCAACGGCCCAGCCAATTCCCAAGGTCTTCCCGACCAAGAATTGTCGCCGACTCAGTGGCTTCGCCAATACGGTCAAAGCGGTTCGGCCATCAATCTCTTCCGAAACACTTTTGCTGGCCGCCCACACCGCAAAAAAGATGGACAACAACAGAATCACTGGTCGCCCGGTCGTTACATACATCTTGATGTCTTCACCAAACGTGTTGTAAGGAATATACAACGCGATCACCAGGAACACGATTCCTACGCCCATCAAGATGGCAAACAAAGGTTGGCTGGTTTCCGTCTTGAAGGTCGACCATGAAATGGCGGACTCCTTTGGCATCAAGGCCGATTGGAACAAGATGATCAAGAACGCACCCCAGGTAGCCAAGGCGGTTACAAAGATGCCGGTCACTTGCGGGAACTCAGGCTGAGTCTCCAAAAACACCTGCAGTTCAAGCGGCCGATCACTCAAATTGCGTACGTACAAGAATTCGACATATTCCTTCGGCAGGGTTTCCGCGACATCCAAGGTCGAAAAGTAATTTGTTTCCGAGGATCCCGGCAGTTCGACGATTTTCTCGCGATTCGACTGGGGAGTGATCGGAGTCGGCGAGAACTCGATTCGCTGACTGTTCGTCTTGAAGCCAATCCGCTTCAATTCAGCACCCATAAAGTTGACCCGGACGGGAGCCCCCGAGTCGTCGATGTCTGCGGGATTGACGATGACCCGAATTTCCGGCTGGACGCCCGTTTGTGGCAGACGACGAATACTCTCCAACATGGCGACCGGGCGACTTACGAAACGAATCATCGGAACCTGTTGTCCGACGATTCCGAACACGGCAAATATCGCCAATACGGCCGTAATCACCAACAACCAAAGGCCAACACCTTCGCGCAACCATTCAAACATCTGCTCTTGGGCACGCCGAGCAAACATGCTCGCCATCCCATAACCCACAAAGGCACTGGTCGGCAACAACAACAAAAAAGCCAAAATCCAATTGGAATCCTGAGCTTCCCCAGTAAACCACTGCCAAATGTAAAGTCCCCCACCCAATACCACAACACTTAAGATGCCACCAAAAATGGCATACGACAGCGGACTGGCGTCGGATATTTTCCCTAGCCCCACGCGACCGCCAATGACAAACACGAGCAGAGAAATCGCTAACAAAATGAGGCCAATTCCGGCACCATTCGCAACCAGCCAAAAGCTAGTCAACCACTCGCCGGGCAGATTCGCAAGGATCATGTACGAAACTCGATAATTCCATGGATGGGAATAGAAACTCGCCTGCCCAGCGGCATTATGTTCGCCCTGGCACTTACTCGCAATCACCAAGTCGAGCCATGACACAGCCCTGTGACAATTGAGGTACTCCGACAAAGGTCAATGTAGTGGATCGCTCCGCGATCCAACAATGGTTCGCGGAGCGAACCACTACCATCTTGCGGCCAATGTAGCGGATCGCTCCGCGATCCGACAATGGTTCGCGGAGCGAACCACTACTAACTTGCGGCCAATGTAGTGGATCGCTCCGCGATCCAACACCAGTTCGCGGAGCGAACCACGACTATCGGTCCGCTTGGGGGACATAGGCCGGTAATAACGGTTGTGCGTAGCGAGGCTGCAATACGGCCATCCGTTGGCGACCATCGACCATTGGCAGCGTCAGCATCTCGTCGCCAATCAAAGGTCGAGCGTACGCTACAAAGTCGTCCGTCACGTCGTATCCGCTGGCGGAGATCCAAGCTTTGGGAAATGTTCGCTCGCTAAGGGCGACCTGCTCCAACGGAACGGCGCCATATCGCACGCTATAAACCGGCCCAGGATCTCGCAAAATGGTCGACATCATGCCATTGGTCCCGCCAGCCACCAATAACGCCGCTTTCTGTCCGGCTCGATAGGCTTCATCCAAGTCTACCGTCGAGGCATAACCCATCGAATTGCGTTGATCCGTACCCGGAATATTCAGACGAGCCTTGCCTTTGACGCACAAACCGTTCTGGTTCAGGTAGTTCGTTACGACCTGGGCCACCGACGATTCACTGGAGCCAAATTGTGTGTGCCCGAAGCTGTCTTTGACCTGGCCAAAATCGCCAACATCAAAGCCCTCGCTCACGACGACGATGCAGCGTCCGTCGGCCTTGAGCTGAGCGTTCACGTTTTCGTGCAATTGAGCCAAGGAACACGGGCTCTCGGCCAAGTAGATTTGCAGCGGCATTTCGCGCCGAGGGTCCGCCAAGCGAGCCGCAGCAGGAATAAACCCAATCTTCCGCCCCATCGCCTGTAGAACCAAGACCGGATCCGCCGGGCACGAACCGCGATTCTCCTGATCCGCGTATTGAACCGCGTGCATCCAGTACTTCGCACAAGAGCCATAACCAGGCGTATGGTCGATTAGCTGAAATTCACTGTCCCCCACGTCATTGTCGATCGTCTTGGGCCCGCCCGCCACGACCAAATCCAACCCCCGGGCCGCCGCGAGTTGCGAAATTTTGTTCGCGGTGTCCATCGAGTCATTTCCGCCGATGTAAATAAAATAGCCGACATTGTGAGCCCGAAAAACGTCGATAACCCGCTCAAAATCTTCCGTTTGTTTGGGCTTCAGCTTGTAACGACAAGTTCCAATCGAGCCCGCCGCCGGCGTGACGCGTAATAAGGCAATTTCTTCAGCCGTCTGTTGGGAAAGATCCAACAACTCTTCCTTCAAGACACCTTCGATCCCATGTCGAGCGGCATAAACTTGTCCAATCCCATTCAAATCCCGCGCCGACTCGACAATTCCCCGCAAGGTGCTGTTGATGACGCAACTGGGCCCGCCGGATTGGGCCACCACAAGGTTCTTTTTTTGATTCATCGTTTCAATTTCGCAAAGGTTCGGTCGGACAGTACCTGGCCCATCAAACATACACACACTTGCCCCCACTCCATAATCTAACAACCGAAGAAATCGCCAACCTAGGGGGTATTAAGAAATTTCGAGAGTTCCATCACCGTCGCGGGCCGCCAACCCAGGAGAGCAACGCTGGAAGTATCAGCAAGTCCGCGAACAGAGCGACGGTTAACGTGATCGTCCCCATCGTCGCGAAAATGATATGATCCCGCGAATCGGCCAAGAACACACTGGAAAAGCCCGCGACTAGAACCAAAGTCGTGATGATCAATGCGGTTCCGACGCTTGTGAACGCCTCGCGAATCGCTCGATTTCTTTCCTCCGGCCCATCCCCTTTTAACGCTTCTTGATACCGGGTCAGAAAATGGATCGTGTCATCCACCGCGATGCCCAAACAAACCGTAAATGCACACACGGTAACGATCTCGAGAGATTGGCCGACCAACACCAAATAGACGCCCGCAATGGCCAATGGAAACACATTGGGGACGATCGAAATCAGCCCAATCGTGACACTGCGATAGACCAGTCCCAAGACGACAAAAATAATAACCATGGCCGAACCCAGGCTGACCAACAAATCGATAACGATTTGATACAAATTCTCCCAACGCCAAACTGCCCCACCACCCAACTTGGCCGCAAACCCGGGGAACTCTTGCTCCAAAATTTGCAGTTGCGCGTTCACGCGTTCGAACACCGAACTGTATTTCGCAATTCCCAGATCTTGGACCCGGAACGTGACCGTGGCCGTTTGTTCGTCGGGGTCGTAATACGACCTACGCAGTTGATTGGGCAACAGCGCCGTTAAACTCATTTGATCAGGTGCGGATGGGGACCCCGCCAAAGACGCCGCGATTTTTCGAATGGAAAGCGGGTGTCCAAGTAACGATTCCTGCGACAAAATTTCATCGACGCGTCCGATAAACTGTGCGACCTCGGGATCATCCCACTTTCGCACCTCGGACCACGAAATGTCCACTTGAGCAAACTCCAGTCCCCCCATCGCCCGGTCCATCTTCTCCATGCCAAGCGCCGGTTCGCTGGATCGGGGAAGCGTCGTCGCTACTCGTTGATCGGGACGCAGTGTACTGCATATCGCACAGGCCACGACCAATAGCGCAATTCCCGCCAAACTCACCGTGCGTTTGTACTTCAGCACAAAATCGATGATCAGGCTGATCCGACTGAGATGCTTTTCGATCAAGCTATTCTCATGCCCCACATGCATGCGCTTGCCCAGCGGTGACGCGCAAGCGACTGGAATGGACGTGATTACCGCGACGAAGGTCAACACCACACCCACGACGCTACATTTGCCAAACTCTTGAACCAATTGATGTTCCGCCAACATCAACGACCCCAAACCGATCGCCGTCGTCAGGCTGGTCAGAAAGCAAGCCCAACCAACCTGTCGAATACCTTCGACGGCTGCTTCGAGTCCCGTCGCTCCACCCGCGCGCAAACGCCGTATCGTGGTCATCAAATGGACCCCGTCGGTAAAGCCGACCAAACTGACCAACACCGGCAAAATCACATTGACGAGCGGATTAAAATCAACGTCAAAGTATCGCGAATACCCAATCGTCCAAAACACCCCCAGCGCCGATGCCAACGTGACTATCACGACGGCGGAAATGCCCCGGAACAAAATCACACTCATGCCGACAATGATCGCGTACCCAATCAATTGGTACTTGAGCCGATCGGAGTCTTGACCTTGAACTGACGACAAGACAATGGGCACTCGCCCTGTGACTGTGAACGCAAATTTTGTGCTCGGGAAGCGAGCCGCTGCTTGTTCCGCGGTTTCGCGCAGTCCTTGTACGCAGTCCGCGTCCGATTGGACCATCAAGAAGTCGAATTGCACCATCAGCAAGGTTGTTTGCCCATCCGCCGAGATCATCTGTCCGACCAAAAAAGGATGCGCTAAGGCTCGTTCTTTGGCTCTTTGAAAACGTTCCGGTGTGGAGGGGATTCGCGGGAAGATGGGATCGGCCAGACCGAACAAGTTCATCGAAGGGACCGAGTCCAAATTGCGGACACTGTCGACAAATGGCAATTGTTCGAGATCGGCGACAATCGCTTGATAGGCATCCCAACCCGCCTGCGAAAACAAGTCTGGCGTTTCGACAACAATAATCGCGTCGGCATTGGTTTGCAACTGCGGCCGGCGTCCGCCGCCCGGAACAATGCGTTGCGGCGTCAACTCAACGGTTGCGGCGGCAACCTCTTCCTTGCTCGTTCCCACCACAGAAATCCAAGCGCGCTTGGCCCAACCAGGGTCGAAATAACCGCCCAAGGCTCCAAGGCTAACCAACGCAATGACGATGGCGGCGATCGGAGGATGCTTGGCGATCCAATGAGTACTGCGATCAAACGAGCGATTCAACATGTTTATTGATTGGCTCGCCGTCGTTGGCGTTCCGCCCGGTCGTAGAACGCATTCCACAGTTCCTCGCGACTGACTTCGCCATCATTGTCATTGTCCAAGCCAGCAAAGCGACGAATCGCTTCGGGCAACGATTCTTCTGGAATCCGATCCCGGCCCGTTGGCGCGAATCGAGCAAAGAATTGATCGACTTGCGCGTCGACGGCCGCATGGTCGCGCCGTTGTCGGTCGGCAGTCTCGTTTGCGTCCGGAGTGATTGGAGCGACATCGGTTGACTGCGGAGAGTTTGCCGCGACTTGCGGAACCGTGTTCGGGGACTCGGTTGGGGTCGCACCACTGGAGCCATCGCCGGTCGTCGCGGACGGTTCCTCAACTTGATCTGGACGAATGCGCCACGCAACATCGAAGTACACGATGGCCATTTCCTCCCAACTTTGATCGCCCCAAATGACCGTGCGATTGGGGTCGGGATTCGCGGGGTTCTCGGCCGAATTATCGAAGGCCGCGACAAAGTCGATCCGTGCAATGCCCTCCAACAGCAGCGGCTCACGAAACGCGTATACATGTTGCCAATTGAAGTCGTAGCGAGGAACATCCAGGATCACTTGGGCGGGTTCGGTAGCATCGTTGTGAACCGCTTTCAATTGGAACGACTTGCCACGATAGTGCATGTGCGGCGACAGACCTAACATCATGGCTTGCTGGGGAACGGAACTCAAACTACCGTCCACTTGAAAGTTTGGGTTGTGTGGCGGAATCTCAAAGCTCTGATTGAGTGCAACCAAGGTGTCGACGGCATGGGTGATCTCGTCGGGATCAGCAAACACCAATCCAATTCGCGTGATATCTTCGGCGGGCTGGCCGTTGGTGGTGTAGTGCTGTTGAAATACAAACTTAGAACCGGCCGGGATTCTCCGGGCAAATCCTTTTGCATATGGCAACGGTCGTTGGCCAGGAACATAAGCAGCCAACCAACCTTGCCCCGCACCCGAGTCTTCATCCGGCGGTTTGATGAACACAATCGAGTGATGCACGACGCTGCGATTGCCAGGGATAATCTGAGCACCTTTTACCCAACGATCTTCCGTCAAACCCGGGTCGACGACAAAATACTTGTAATCAACAGTGCCTTGAGCGGGGACCTCGAACGGTGTCGAGCCCATTGGCACAATCAAATCCGGTTCGTTTGGCAACAACCACTCCCCGGCGGGCTCCGGAGCCGGCGGTAGTTTCGCGGCGTCACCCAGCGGGGCTCCGGCAGCGACCCAATCCCGGATCAGTTGTTTGTCCGCCTCAGGTAACTCGCGATGGTTGGCAAACGTGCCATACTCCGGGTTCGCGTGCCAAGGCGGCATCAGTCCTTGATCGATGACCTCGACCATCATCGCGCCCCAACCCTTCACTTCGTCGTAGTCGATCAACGAGAAGGGGCCGATATCGTTTGGGCGATGACATTCGCCACAATGTTGATAAACCACTGGAGCTACATGTTCCGCAAACGTCAGGACCGTCTCCGCGTCCGTTGCATTTGCGGTCGGCTCGACTTTCAGTTCGGCGACACGACCGATCAAGCATCCAAGCGCCGCAGTACGCGGGACTTCAACCGGTGTCCCCGCCAATAGTTGCTCGATGGCAAGTTCCAAGTCTCGGCGACGTGGTTCGGAGCGAGAAACTCCCGGCTGGTATTGGTCGTCCACTCGGCCCCGGTATCGTAACGCCAAAGTTTGGTCGAGCACAAAGATCTCCGGAGTTCGTTCGGCTTGAAAGTGATCGGCCAAGCGATGTCCGGCGTCGGCAACTATGGGAATCTTCAGTCCATGCTCGCGAACAAACGCCGCAATCTTTTCGGGTGAATCTTGATGGTTGCTGTTGATCGCGACAAATCGAACTTGTCGATCCGCAAATTTATCTGCCAAACTTTGCAAACGACTGACGTACCACTTCACCAGGGGGCAATCGTTGCCTAAGAAGCAAACGACCGTTAAGGCACCGTCGGGACTTCCTGCCACTTGGATCTCCGTCCCGTCGATCGACTGGGCGGAGAAAGGTGCGACGTGCGTCGGTTCTTGCGACGACGCCGCGGCTCCAAAACCGGCTCCGGAAATAAACGCAAAAAGACCTAACCCCAAAACTGCAAACAGGTGAAACTTGACCACGGTTGACTGTCCAACTTTCGAAACTGTCCAAACATCGAGTCTGTCAAACCGAACGCTAGTGCTTTGTCACAGCTAAAAATGGGGGTCTGGTAAAGGTGTCAGGAGTCAATTGTGCGAAGCACCCGCAGGGCCGTTCCGGCAATTGACTCCTGACACCTTTACCAGACCCGCCCGAAAATTAAGTAGTGACAAAGCACTAGGGAATTTTCCGTGACGTTCGGTGGCTGGTTTTATGAACCCCCCGACGAGCATTGTTTCCAACGCGGGGTCAACGTGCAACCGCATTTCCTATCGAATTGGCTCGAAATTCTTCATTAATTTTTGATATCGCCTTCACGAAAGCTACTTCATTGGCTGGTACCTTGCCAAGCGTTACGCGGAAAGAGCGATAACGGCAAGGATTCGGTCAGCCTTACGATAGGAGTAGAGTTCGTATGAGTACAGCAAAACGTTCGAGTCGACCCGGGTTTACCTTGGTCGAGTTGTTGGTGGTCATCGCGATCATTGGAGTTTTGATGGGATTGTTGCTTCCCGCCGTGCAAATGGCGCGTGAAGCAGCCCGACGTGCGTCGTGTGCAAACAACATGCGCAACCTTGGATTGGCTTCGCTGAATTTCGAAAGTGGCAAGGGGTATTTGCCGCCCAGTATTTTTGTGAATCTGGGGCTACCGCCGGGAGCGCCGGGACAACCGGGTTCACCATTCCCAGGAATCGTGCACAATTCACTAACCTATTTGTTGCCGTATTTGGAACAAGCGAACATCGCGGACAATTACAAAATGAACTTCCCGTGGTTTGCTCCCCAAAACCTTCCGGCACTGCAGAACAACGTCCCGACCTTTATCTGTCCCTCCGCACCGGGCAGCGGCGCACGCCGGATTTCTAGCAGTTTTTCGTTTGGTGCGTCGTTTGCCTTTACCAATTTAGCAGTAACCGATTACGCGACCTGTAGTTCGATCAACACGGGCTCCATCACCTTTTTCGGTTATCCAGCGGGGGCATCCCAGTTGACGATGGTCAGTGCTTTGGGGCCTGAGTTAAAAGGCGCCGGGATTACTCCGTTGTTGGGTGAAATGCCACGTGGCCGCAGCACCTTGGCACAAATCACGGATGGTCTATCCAACACCATCTTGTTCTGCGAGGACGCCGGCCGACCCGAATTTTGGGTCCAAGGTCGCTTGGATTCGACCCGCCAAAACAATGACGGAGCCTGGGGTGATCACCGCTCCGACTACGGTTTGGATGGTGCCATCGCGGGTTCCACCACGTCGCCCGGCAATTGCGTGATCAACTGTCACAACGACAACGAGACGTTTTCGTTTCACCCGGGAGGAGCACAACATGTCTTCGGCGATGGCAGCACCGGCTTCCTCAGCGAAGAACTTACGGCCCAAGTGTACGCCGGATTAATCACCGCCAAAGGCGGAGGCATGACCACTGCCGAGACGGCTCCTGGGCGGGATTAGTCACAATACCGTTCCAACTTCGGTGAACGGTATTGGGATTAGTCGCGACTGGGACTACCACGGATTGGGGCATTCTTCATATTGGAACGACGAAGATGGTGCGGAATTTGAAATTGTTAGTGGCTCTTGGCTTGATATTCGTCTTGGGATGTGGCAAGTCCACTCCAGTCACCGCCCCGTTGAGTGGCGAAATCAAGACGGCACAAGGTGTGGCTTGCGATGGTGCGCTGATTGTTTTTCACCCGAAGGAAAAGGCGCGTGAGAACGATGCAAAACCGTTGGCCATCGCCGATGCCAGTGGGAAGTTTGTCGTGCGAACCCATGCCGAAGCGGACGGGGCGGAGCCCGGCGAATATGCCATTACGGTCGTCTGGCCCGCAAAAGCCGGAAACGCTGGTTCAAAACAAATGTCGCTATCCGATGAAGGCAGTCAAGTTGGATCTGGGCCGGATCGTCTAAATAATGCTTACGGTGACCCGAAAACGACAAAGCTCCAACTCGAAGTAAAGCCCCACGAAAATGAAGCGTTGCAGTTGATCGTGGAAGAGAGGGCGAATTGACAACACTTACGCCGACTCCTTCGGATCGACTTGCCGATCTATGAAACGTCGGATCGCCAACAAAGTTTCGACAGACCTTCGACATGAACAAATTCGTGTTAGAATGAAGTCATGCGCGAACAATCGCTCCTGCAAAATACACTAATTGGATTATTTGTCAGCCTTTTGCTGGCGGTTGTCAAACTATTGGCGGGTGTCTTTGGTCGTTCCAGTGCACTTGTGGCCGACGCTATAGAGTCTTTGGCGGACGCCGTGGGTTCGATTTTAGTTTGGCAAGCGGTCCGCGTTGCCGCGCGGCCGCCCGACTCGAGCCATCCTTATGGTTACGGCAAGGCCGAAGCCTTGGCGGCGCTTAGTGTCGGCGGTCTGTTGGTTGTCGCCGCGATCTATATCGTGATCAAAGCGTTCACGGAGATCTTGATCCCACACGAATCACCCGCCGCTTGGACCTTAGCCGTACTCGCGTTGGTCGTCGCTGTCAAAGAATTGCTCTTCCGATTTGTGATGCAGGGCGCTGCGGAACTGAATTCCGATGCCGCGCGGGCCGACGCCTGGCATCATCGCTCCGATGCGATCACTTCGGCCGCTGCCTTCATCGGTGTTTCGATCGCCGTCTGGGGCCCAGGGTTAACGGGGATACCCTCCTTGGTCCTGGCGGATGAAGCGGCCGCTTTTTTGGCCAGCGGAATTATCTTGATTACCGCCTTCAGCCTCATCCGACCGGCCCTATTTGAGCTTCTTGATGCCGCGGCAGACGGCATGGCCAACGATGTTCGCCGAGTGGCTGGGGAAGTTGACGGAGTCCGCCAAATCGAAAAAGTCTATGTTCGAAAAAGTGGGGCAGGGTACCACGTCGATATGCACCTTCATGTCGATCCCGACCTCTCGATTCGCGTTGCACATGCCTTCGCTGGGAAGGTCAAGTCGGTACTGCACACGGCTTTACCAAGCTTAACCGGCGTTTTGATTCACATCGAACCAGCCGGTGAGGTAGAATTGGGTGAGCCGGATCGTCCCAACAATTCCGAGGAGGCAAAATCTTCGGGAACATTCAGCAAAAAGAATTGACCATGAATCGACCTGCAATTCAGGGATGTTGGACCTTGGGGCTCAAACACTGCATCTTTTGGACAGCGTTCGTAGCGACGATGGATTCCCCCTACCTGCCCACCGCTGTCCCAGCATCGGTCGCGGATTTTTACCAGGACGAAAACGTGCCGACGAAATTCGAATATCCCGCAGACCCGCTCATCCCAGTTATCACGTTCGATGTGACGGGCGGATTTCGCGTCCCAACGCCGCCCGGCTTCCAACGCCAGCCGACTCTGCAAGTTTTTGCAGATGGCCGAATCGTTTGTGGTACCCAATCGCCCGAACGCCATTCTCACGAAGGACGTTTGACGACCGCTCAATTGCAGGAATTGATGGAAGGGTTGGTGCGAAACGAGAAGTTCTTGGAGATCTCGACCGACCAAATAACCAAAGAACTAGCTGGGTACCAATCGCTTATGGCGGACGGTCCAACCACCACCATCAAAATCCAATTGGCCCAACAATCTCAAGAGCATTCGGTCTACACGCTCAAGCAAACCGCTCGGGACCTTCCAGACGCCACCGGCTTGCAAACGCTGGCACGCATCGAGGCTCGATTGCGGTCCGTCAAGCAATTGGGCGATATCGGGAGCCAAGAGATTTTGGACACGGCTCTAACGCTGGCCAACAAGCACTTGGAACAAGAATTGCCCGACGCCAATCCTTGGACCGCTGCTCAACTTCGCACGATTCAACGGAGTCCCAAAGGTGGACTCGTTTTGACCTTCAGCCGAGCGAAATCGAGTAGCGGCGATGGCTACAACTTGATGTTGAAGTTGACGCGCTCGACTTCGGATGCCAAATGGCAAATCGAGTTTGAATCTCGATAGATTGCCGGACTTCCCGCGGAGTAACATCGCGCGGCGAAAACCTCACGCGGTGTAATATCCCGCGGAGTAATATCGCGCGGCGAAAACTCCACGTCGTTCCCAATCGAATGGCACGCCAACCTTCGCTGGACCGCCGCTTCCAGCGCCCCTGGTTACGTTTCGTCCGCGGCTTCGGTCTCAATCACATCCCATGCCGGTAGCGGATCAACGAACGTGCTCCACACCTCGGGGCCCGCAGCCAGTTCATCATCCGTTAACAAACATTCGTCCAGGTCGGCAAAAATCTGCGGCCAGTCCACATTTTGGCCAATCAGCACCAGTTCGATTCTGCGGTCGCCGAAAGGTTCTTCCCATAAGGACTCGATCTCTTCTTTGAGTTCTGGATCGGAATGCCATTCATCGTCCGGAGAAGCTGCCGCCCAAAAACCCGCGGGTTCAAACGCGAACACTCGACCGGCATGCGACCAGTGTGCAGCGATATCATTCCGAGTTGCAAACCAAACCAGCCCTTTCGAGCGGATTATTTGATCAAACGCATCACTGTGTTCGATCCAACCCAGCAACCGCTCCGGATGAAAGGGACGGCGTTGCCGATAGACTCGGTTGCTAAATCCGTATTCTTCGGTCTCCGAACTTTCTTGGCCGCGTTCGACCATCAGCCATTGACCATTTTCTGCCGCCCATTGTTCACTAAACAGACCGGTATCCAAAACTTCACTCAGAGGAATATCGCCGCGAACTGCCGTAACGATCTTGGCGCTGGGGTTGAGTTGTTGCAACATCGCACGCAATTCACCCAGTTGTCGAGGCGTCACCAAGTCCGATTTGGAAATGACGATGACATTTGCGAACTCCACTTGATCGGTGAGCAACTTACTTACGTCACGATCATCGTTTTCGTCCAAGCCCAGCCCTCGTTGGTTCAGTTCGTCCATCGTCCGATAATCTTCGGGAAAATTTACCGCGTCGACCACCGTCACCAACGTATCCAGTCGCGCCAGATCCGACAAACTATCACCTTGTTCATCGACGAAGGTAAAAGTCTCGGCCACCGGCAAAGGCTCCGAGATCCCTGTCGATTCGATCAGCAGATAATCGAAACGACCCTCGCGAGCCAACCGCGCGACCTCGCGGAGCAAGTCTTCTCGGAGCGTGCAACAGATGCAACCGTTTGACATCTCGACCAATTGTTCGTCAACGCGATCCAGATTGGCGACCCCCAGTTTCACCAACTGAACGTCGATGTTGACGTGGCTCATGTCGTTGACGATGACGGCGACCCGGCGCCCCTCGCGATTGCTCAATATTTGGTTTAGTAGCGTGGTTTTTCCGGCACCTAAGAACCCGGACAACACGGTGACTGGCAAGCGGCTCATGACGTAATTCTCCCAATGTCTTGTCGTAGGACACCCGCCTTACAACCGGCATTAGATTAACTCCCCAGCAATTTATCTGCAATCGGCATGCAACAAGCCGCGAGCCGAAAAAGCCCGAAGCGCGGGGCTCGAAACAACCACTACAAGCGTCACGGTCTGCCGGAGCGTCAAAATTTCCACCGAGCTCATTGAAGTTTCCCCAGACAAACAGCGGTTGTGACCTAAATTTCACTCGTCTGTTATAGGCCATGCGGTCCGTAAGCGTCCGCCCGTCAGAGGAACGTCGCACCATGAAGTTTAATTTGATCCGTCGCTTGAAACCGCCCCAAGAATCTGGGCGACCGTTGTCGATGTTCGATTCGCTTCGCCGGCGCGGGGCAGCAGCCTTGGAATTTGCCGTTTGTTTGCCCATGCTCTTGCTGGTCACCTTCGGGATCATTGAAACCTGTGACGCGATCTTCTTGAAACAGAGTTTGATTCTGGCCGCTCAGGAAGGCGCTCGTGTGGCCGTGGTTCCCGGTGCAACCACCACCAACGTCCGGTTTCAAGTCGAACTGATCTTGCGTGCTCGCGGCGTGCAAGAAGAAAGCATCTCGATCACTCCTGCCAATTTTCCATCCGCTCCGTTTGGTTCCTTGATCACGGTCAACGTCGTGGCTCGGATCGATCGGAATAGCAACAGCTACTTGGGCCTGATGACCGGCCGCCGAGTCAACGGCTCTTGCACCATGATGATGGAACACAACTGATCCCGCCTTTTCCCGCCTTTGGAGACCCTCGTCTATGAAGCGTCTTGAAGTAACCCCGCGACCACTTTGCCTGCGCCATGGAGCGCACCGCCGAAGTCACGATACACGCCAGCCGACTCGAACCGGTGGAGCGTTGGCCTTGATTCTACTATTAACGATTTTGATTCTGACGTTGGGAGCTTTTGCGATCAACTTGGCGCAAATGCAGTTGGTGCGCACCGAGATGCAAGTTGCATCGGACGCTTCCGCTCGAGCGGCGAATCGAATCTTTGCCAGCACGCGCGACTTGGGCCAAGCTCAAACCATGGGCCAGCGCCTGGCAAACAACAATCCAGTAAACGGGCGCAACCTCGTTTTGCGGTCCAGTGATTATGAACTTGGCACTTCCGTGCGAAACAATTTGCAACAACGTTATCAGTACGTACCCGGTGGCCCCAACCCTAACTCGATCGTTTTACGGACCGAGATGTCGGGCAGTTCTCCCAGCGGTCCGGTCAACCTGTTCATGCCTGGTTTCTTGGGCCCGGCGACGACCGATATTCGGATGGAAGCACGTTCTACCCAAGTTGAACTGGATATTGCGTTGGTGATCGACCGGTCTGGTTCGATGGCCTTTCGCGCCGATCAACTTGCGGTCTTGCCTCCGGGTTGGACGGGTGGAGCCCCGCTACCTCCGGGCTTCAACTTCAATGTCGGTCTGCCAGTGCCCAATCCGTCGCGATGGATCGATACGATTGGTGGTGTCCAGGTTTTCTTGAATGAATTGAATCAAACCGCCCAATTAGAACACGTCGCCCTTGTGACTTACTCGGCAGGAGCAAGCGTCGATTTGCCTCCCACCTCGAATTACAACAGCATCGTCTCGCGTCTCAACGCGTACTCGGCCAGTTGGAGTGGCGGTGGAACCGATATTCGCAGCGGCCTGCGAGCAGCGAACAATGCCTTGGTCCACTCCAATGCTCGACCGTGGGCCGTCAAGGTCGTCGTTCTCATGACCGATGGCAGACGCGATGCCGGTGATGAAATTGCACAAGCCAGAACTCTGGCCCGAGACGGAATCATGATCTTCACCGTTACCTTTGCCCAAGATGCGGATCAAGCCCGCATGGTGACGGTGGCGAACGTCGGCGGCGGTAAGCACTACCACGCCAACAACTCGGCCGCCTTGAGTACTGTGTTCCGCGACATCGCTCGGCAAATGCCGACCTTGGTAACTCGTTAGTTAGTGAAATCGAACGGGTCCCTTCGACAGGACTCGGGGCAGTACTGAAATGTCGAAATAAAACAGTTGCCCGGCAAACGCTGGCGCAACGTACAGGGAGAATCAAAAAAATGAACCGTCAGTCAATCCCAAATCCTCGGTCTACGAAACCGCAGAGACCATCGCGTCTCCGCTCGAGTGTTCGTCGCCAAGGAGCGAACACCGTGGAAATGGCACTCGTGGCACCGTTGATTTTTATGGTGTTCTTCGCAGCGGTCGAATTCACGCGAATTCACTTCTTGCGTCACACGGCCAAGAACGCGGCATTCGAAGCAGCTCGCGATGCGATGGTCCCCGGTGCGACGAGCACGGAGGGCGAAGCTCGTGGCCGCCAATTGCTGCAGTCGTTGGGAATCACCAATCCGACGGTTCGCCTGACTCCACAAGTGATCTTGGAATCGACAACAGCGATCACTGTAGACGTGACGATCCCAGTTTCCGGCAACTTGTTGTTGGATCCCGTGTTCTTCACGCAGCCAAACATTGTCGAACAAGTGACTCTCCGCACCGAACGGGCTCCGATGGTGCAGGCTCGCAATTTGCCGGTACCTCCTCCGCCACCTCCACCACCGCCGCCACCACCACCGCCACCAC
>JBGSJV010000119.1:0-3676 GCA_041741535.1 Pirellulaceae bacterium | reverse complement strand
CTCCTGAACGTGAGGAAAAAACACAAGCGACGACCAAAGCCGCCGCAACCGCACTCAGGAGAAGAGAAAAAGTTTGACCAGGCAACCAACCCCGGGTAGAATGCCGCCCAACCCGCCGCGATAGCGGCTTACTTGAACATGTAGATGCACCATTGGATGCAGTCGTTCCAAACAATTGAACGCATCCCGCCAAAGATCGTGTACGAGATCGTTGCGGCGGCTACCGAACAACAAGCAAGTGCCAAGTCCCACCCCAACACTTCTCGAATAACCAAAGCCGCTAAATACAATCTCAAGCCATCACCTAAACTGCGAGTGATTAGAAACAAGCCAGATGCCGCTCGCGAAGTTGCTAGTCCAAAGCGAGTCCGCAACACTTGGTACGCACTGGAGAGTTGCCCGGAGTAGAATAGCGGTAAAAGAAAAATGACCACGAGGCAGCGGCCGCAGATCAAACCCAATGGCAACTGCAAAAATCGCAAGCCTGTTGAAGACAAGCCATGGCCAGGAATCGACAGAACGGTCGCAGTACTGGTCTCCGTGGCGACAATGGAACCCAAGATCGCCCACCAAGGAAGGCTGCGATCCCCCAGCAAGTAGCTGTCCAACGTTCGCGCGCGACCACGTAGACAAATGCCGACGACGATGGAAACCACGAGTGCGATGATCAACACGGCCCAATCGACAATTCCCATGTTGATCACTTTCCGATCCGATAATGCCGTTGTTGAACGAATAGCGATCCAACCGCAACGCAACGCTTGGCACTGTGATAAAAGGGGCCTTTCACTCTCTGATCATTTCTTTTTGTCCGGGATTTTGCCTGTCTTCCCAAGGGTCAGACCCCACTTAGGGCAAAGCGTACCTGGAATGGAAACCTCCCAAGCTTTTCCGCGATGTCGACGAATTTCTCAACGTATCAATTGAACTTAAGAACTCGGGCAGACGACGTTCTGGACTTGGGCTAATATATGATGAACCTCCAAATCCTTCCACTCGGTTGCTAAGCAAGCCCATGACCACGGAGTTACCCAATCCGGCCTCGACCTCCATCGATGCGTTGGACAGTCTGGCGATTGTCGACTTGATCAATCGGGAGGATCAGCGTGTGGCCGATGCCGTCGCCACCCAACGTGTGGCAATTGCGGCGGCGATCGATCGAATCGCTGATGTTCTGCTGGCTGGCGGACGTTTGATTTACGTTGGGGCCGGAACGTCTGGCCGCCTGGGAGTTTTGGACGCATCAGAACTACCACCTACATTCAATACACCACCGGACATGGTTGTCGGCATTATTGCCGGTGGACTAACGGCATTGACTCAAGCCATCGAAGGAGCCGAAGACCACGAGGCCACCGCGATTGTGAACCTGAAACAGATTGAATTGCAACGGTCGGACGCTTTGGTCGGAATCGCGACTAGTGGGAACACGCCTTACGTCCTGGCAGCGGTACGCTACGCCAAGTCTTTGGGAACGTCGACGATTGGAATTACCTGTAACGAAGCGACGGCTTTACATCATCTGGTCGATGTGATGATTGCTCCGATTGTCGGTCCTGAAATAATCACCGGCTCGACGCGAATGAAGGCCGGAACCGCGACAAAAATGGTGCTCAACATGTTGAGCACAGGGGCGATGATCCGACTGGGAAAAACTTACGGCAATCTGATGGTGGACTTGCGAGCGACCAATGCGAAACTTCGCCAACGCTGTGTGCGAATTGTGCAAATGTTGACGGCACTGGACGAAGCAAATGCCCAACAACTCCTTGAGCAAGCAAACGGTCAGTTGAAGACCGCAATCGTCGCCAGTCGATGTGGTGTCTCCATTGCGGATGCGCGCGCACGACTTCGAGCGGCTCAAGGTCATCTGCGAACGGCTTTGCACGGATAAGATTGGAACCGGATGGAACGTGAAGATTCTCGATGGATCGTGGGTGTCGATGCGGGAGGCAGCAAAACCGTCGCGTGGCTTGCGCAATGCGCGCCAGGCCCGAACGGCAAGTTTCGGATTCAATTGCATGGTTCAGGGACAAGCGGCCCAGCTAACCCAACTTCGCTGGGCGTCGCCGGCGCGGCCCAGTCAATGCTACGGGCAATTTCCGCCGCAATTGAAGAATATTTGGCAGCGAAGGACATCGGCCACTCAATTAATTTCATTCCAGAGGTGATTTGGATCGGAGCCGCGGGAGCTGCCCGTTCGGAAGTTTCTCAAGAACTTTGTCAAGTTATTTCGCGCAAATTTCCATCAGTCGACGTCCATGTCTCGGGTGATGCGTCCCTGCTGATAGCCGCCGCCCAGTCGTTTGACCCGTCGCGTGAAATCCCTGCTTGTATCCTGCAATCGGTGTCGGCCAACCGAGGAGCGACGTCACAGGTTCGACAACTTCCCCTGTCTTTCCCAAGTACAAACTTTGTTGCGACATTGGATCGCGCCCGACCCGTCGTCGCGATCGTCGCGGGTACGGGATCCATTGTTTGGGCCGTTGATGGCAGCGGTGCCGTAAATCGTTGGGGAGGCTTGGGACCGACCTTGGGCGACATCGGTAGCGGCACTTGGTTAGGACAGTGCGCAATCCGAGCAACACTGGATGAATTGAGTCACCAAGGTCCACCGACGAGACTCCGGGTGTTGCTGTCGGATTATTACCGAATCGCTGACCCGCGTGCCCTACTCTTATTCTTAAGCGAAGCCAATCAAACACCGTTCGACCTAGCGCAGCTTGCTCCAATCGTGATCGCCGCATCCAACCATGATGTGGTCGCCGCGGAAATTGTGGAACAAGGCATAAAGGGCTTGGCCGACTTGGCGCGAGATGCCGCGAATCTCGCCCCGAATTTCCCTTCGATTTTCTGGGCCTTGGGCGGAGGCATCTTAACCAGCAATCCTTCGCTGACCGACAGACTACTTTCCAAATTATTCGAGCCAGCTAAAAACCTGATCGGCCAACCACCAGGAATGCAAGTCCTTGTGCATAAACCCGTTTGGGGTGCCGTGATGTCCGCCGCCGCCGAAATCCGTCGCCCAAAATTGCAATAGAGCAATAGGTGCCATCCACCTAATGAATAGGTGCAACAAATTGATGCCATCCAGATAAATTCGGGTCTCAAGTTTGTAACTTTCATTCGTTTCTATATCATTTAGGTTCATATCGCTTTAACTTTCGCTGCCGAAGTTTGACGCCGTTTTTGCGTGCCATTGAGGGTAACGCCGTTAAGACGGCACATCGGCATATGGGATCAGACAATCGGAAATGTCTGAAGGTCGGATTCAATGGGGGCCGCTTCGGATTGCTTCGACGTAGCCGACAAAGGGAGGATGATTTTTCACTCCTGTTACAGCAAAAATCGACAATAGAGTGCAAACCTTCGGAAGCCCACGTAATTATTTACGCGACGGATTCTTTGTCTTTTACGATCGTTGTTAGGTTGCGTTGGGACCCGCTTGCAAGTGTCTTTGGCCTCGGTGCCAGCGTTTGCCGTGTTGTTGGGCGTGTTCGGCCATGGCGTCCGATTGCCCGGCACAACTGCTCTTGCCAAAGTACTTCTTGAAGTTCCACACGACGTCGCGCCAAACTTCGCCGTCGATGCCGATCCGATTCAAGACCGACTGGGCAACTTCGTGATCCGCCCCGTGCGTTTCGTGACTCGAGTCCTTTGCTGTCCAACGCAACAG
>JBGSJV010000118.1:0-6682 GCA_041741535.1 Pirellulaceae bacterium | reverse complement strand
CTCCTGAACGTGAGGAAAAAACACAAGCGACGACCAAAGCCGCCGCAACCGCACTCAGGAGAAGAGAAAAAGTTTGACCAGGCAACCAACCCCGGGTAGAATGCCGCCCAACCCGCCGCGATAGCGGCTTACTTGAACATGCAATTGCTCATCAATGCCACGGCCGTTCCAGAACCGACGACCGTTGGGCTGTTGCTGGTCGGATCGATTGGCATTTTCGTCCGTCGCCGTCGTTAATTCGACAACCCAACTGACAAACACGCGACTGATTAGCACGAGACAAGCAAACCGGCCGATCCATTTTTGGGTCGGCCTGTTTTTTTGATCGCGCGGAAAGAACACAGAAACCAGGACGATTCTCAGGATTCCCGATAACTTTGCTCGAGACACTTACCGAGCCACCACCGTTTCCAATGCCAGTCGCTCGTTTGCAATCAAGTCGTCCAAAGTCTGTCGGCGGCGGATAATACGAAGCGCGCCGCAATCCAACAAAATCTCAGCCGCCAACGGCTTGCTGTTGTAGTTGCTGCCCATGACCGAACCATAAGCCCCCGTGCAGCCAATCACCAAGATGTCGCCCACTTGCGCCTCGGGTAACGAACGACGCGACACGACGCCGCCATCCTCTTGCGTAAAGATATCGCCCGACTCGCACAGCGGCCCACCAACCACGACATCCTGATTCTCCTGCGAGCTTCTTGCTCCAACCGGGCAGATGGCCATCGGGTGGTACGCTCCATACAGAATTGGCCGAGCCAAGTTATTGAATCCCGCATCCACCAAGTAGAACAAGTTTTCGCCCATCTTTTTGACCGCGCGAATCTCGGTCAACAAGTAGCCACTCTCGGCCACCAAATACCGGCCTGGTTCCAACTCCAAACCAATGGGATGCCCAAATTCACTGGCCAAGCGATTGCGAACCGCGTCCCACAAGCGATGGTACTGGGCCAAGTCCATTCCCGATTGACCGGCCCGATAAACGGTGGGCAATCCGCCGCCGGCACTGATGGTCTTCAGCGAAGGTCCGACCAAGCGAGCACATCGTTCCATCGCCTCGCAGACTTGCGCCAAGTGCTCCAAGTCGGTTCCCGACCCAATGTGCATGTGCAGGCCCACGACCGTCAAGCCACAGGCTTTGGCTCGCGCCAAACAACTTGGTAATTGTTCGTGCCAGATCCCATGTTTCGATTGTGGCCCACCCGTGTTGGTCTTTTGGCTGTGTCCATGCCCAAAGCCCGGATTGATCCGCAACGTGATCTCCGCACCCGGTTGCACTTCTGCCAATTGCTCGATCATATCCGGCGAGCCCAAATTGCAATGAATGCGATGTTGGGCCACCACTTGCAAGGCTTCGCGATCAAAGATGTCGCTCGTGTACACAATCTCCGGCGGATCACTGGTCGCCGAGTATCCAACGGCCAACGCCCGCAAGACTTCTCCGGCGCTCACGGCATCCACGACGATGCCTTGTTCCTTGAGCAACGACAAAATCGACAAGTTCGAGCATGCTTTTTGAGCAAAGCGGACCGTCTCGAACATTTGCAAGTCGGCGCAACGTTCGCGAATCATTTCGGCGTCGTACAAATAAACTGGCGAGCCCTGTTCGGCCACCAATTGGCCGATCGAAAAACCAGCAATCTCGGTTAGTACTTTTCCGTCGTATTCCGTGGCAATCATTTTGTTTCTCATGGATTATCCAACCCCAACATGTATTTCAGCATTTCCTGCAAACGTGGCATCGGCAAACCAACCACATTGGTCTCTTCACCCTCGACGATGTGGACCCAATCCAAACCGTCTTGGTAACCAAACGCGCCGGCTTTGCCTTCCCACGCTTCCGAATCCAAATAAGTTTCCAACGCGGCGTCACTTAATGAATCCATCCGCAGGTCCGTTCGCACGACATCGTGAAAGCGAACCTCACTGGGTCGGTGCCAAACCACCACTCCCGTGTAGACTTGGTGCACTCGACCCGACATCAACCGCAACATTTCCCCCGCGTGCTCGCGATTTCTGGGTTTCCCCAGAATCTGGCCATGGCAATGGGCTACGGTGTCCGCGGCGATCAGGATGCCTTGAGTGATTCGCGGAGCCACGTCGGCCGCCTTTTGCAGAGCCAACCGTTGTACCAACTCGGGAGGGCTCTCCTGCGAACACATCCCACACTCGGCTTCCGGTGACGGCACCTCCACGACAAACTTGTACCCGAATTCCTGCATCAATTGAGCCCGACGCGGCGAGCCGCTGGCCAAGATCAGTGGACCGAAATTCAAGTTGTCATTCTCCGTCATGTCACCGATCCCGTAACCGTTCACGCAATGGAGGGTGCGTCCAGCAAGTCGCATGCTTCACCCGCTGGATTCGATCGATCCCTTGAGCGAATCCCACGTTCCCGATTCACAACCGAGTGACTTCTGGAACGCACCCAACCGGTATTTCGTGAGTGGTTACTCTATCCCGATCCAAACTTTGCTTCAAGGTCGCGGCCAAGCCAACGAAACAGCATGCAGCACCGCCGTCAACACGGCTGCCATCGCCGCATTGCGATGCCATTCGATGCTTTGCATCATTTCTGACGTTCCGAGCCACGGAAACATCCCCGGAATGATCGCGACGGCCGTGGCCAAACAAGCTGCCACCATCGCCACTGCCGTCCCGCGCGTCCACGCCGTTTCTTGCGAATCGCGTCCTTGGGGCAAGTATCCGTAGGCAACCAAAACCAACAACCCCAGAAACGCACCGGCCACCGACACATGAATCAACAACGGCCAGCCGTGCATTTCGTGCCCCTGAGCCAAGGAGCCAAACGAGGTCGCTCCTAAGACCACCAACGACAACAGGAAAACCACATACAACCACCGCATCAACCACGAACGCCGGGGCGGCTGCGTTGTCGTTCGCTCCCACCCCCAAGTGATCATCGCCCCGCACCACATTAGCCCCACGGCCGCCACCGCCATCACGGCAAACCACTTGAACAGGCTCCGGCCTTGCATCAATTGATTCCAAGCTTGCTGACGACGCGAATCCCCATCCATGGCCGCCGGCAAGGAAATGGCTCCCGTAACTTGGTTCGGCACCACACCGACTCCAACCAACGGTTGGGGGAAAAACGCCGAATCCTCGCTGTGGCACTCCGTACAGCTCTTGATTCCTAGCGATTGGGTGGCTGGCCGGACGTTGTGCGCGATCGGCCACACATAGGGAGCCCCAACCGAGGTCAGGTCCTGGGCCGGGGTTACTTCCAGTTCGTTTCCTTCTCCCAGCGCATAGACTTGGCCACCGCTGACGAAGACCGCTTGATCGGCGTCGATCTCGGCTTGAATCGCCAGCAAGCCTTCCACCAAGCGACCATCGATCTGTTGGGTTCGCAAATTGTCGGCGAAGGCTTGTAGCTTTTGCTGTTCCTCGGCGGTCAGTTCCACTTCGGGGACTTTGCCACGTTCTTCGCCCAAGACTTCACGACGTTGACTGGCCGTCAGTTTGATCTCGCCGATCTCACTAAAATCCTGGCGAACTTTGAGAGGCTTGCGCAACCATTTTGCGGCCAGGTCCGGATGCAGCGGTTCGATCTCGCCGTTTGATTTTTGACGGCCCCAAAATGAAGGCCACATCCAGCGGTGTGGTGCGTACCGTGCTTCTTCACCCGAGGCGGCGGATTTTCGCAATTGCACCGAGGCCCCGATCGCCGGCAGTTCGTCGCCGCTCCGTTTCACATGTTCGCCCAAGTGATGAACTCTCGATAGAAACTGCGATTCGGTTTGATCGGGCAGCGGCCCCGAATGGCAGGCCGTGCAGGCCATCCGCTCGAAATGCAACGGCGGTATACCACGATGGGCCGGCCGAGGGGCTCCCAGTTTACCGGGCCGCGCAATCAGGCTGGATTCCATGCCTTCAACGGACTCGCCATGATCTTCCAAAAATGCGTCCGCCCCCAAATGACAGCCTTGGCAACTCAAGGTCGTCGCTACCGAGCCCGCAGGATGTTTTTCACCTGGGAAGCCGCGAACGGTCGCATGATCCAATCCATTCCGATGACAATCGACGCAAGCCATTCCCGCTCGCAGATGCACGTCCTCGTCATGCAACCAACGTTGTCCTTGCAAGGTGTCTGAATTGGTTTGGGTATGACAATAATAACAGGCGTTGTTTTGCGGCTGGCGTACGAGATTGAACAGGACTTTTCCATCGCCTCGGAAGCGCGTGGCATCGTATTGGACTTGTGGTAATTCCGCCGCCGCGCCGTCGGCCGTCGGATCAAAATCGTCCTTCAATCGTTTGACGGAACCTTCCATGGTTCCCAGCCCCATCGCGGCGAACGGAGCATAGGCGAAATTTTCTTGTTTGATTTGTTCGGTCCAGGCAAACGGACTGTAGCCACTACCTTGCAGGTGATGACACAGCATGCAATCGATCAGCAACGGGCCAGTGATCCGCGCGCGGTTTTGGGCAACCTCGGAGAAAGCCGTTCCAGCTTCCGGAGTTGGGCCGGACTGCAGGTTGGTTTCGCTGCCAGGTCCCCCGCCCGGCAAGTAGCCACCAAACAAGAGCGCCATTTGCCAGCGTGAAATGCCTAAATCGTCCGGATGATACGTGCCTTCCCAGTCACGATAGGAGAGCGGCAGGTGGGTGCCCGTTTTGGGATCGCTCCAAACCCACGGTTGGCCAGGCCGACCGGCTTCGAGATTTTCCGATCCGGCTTGAAAGTGGAAGCCGTGCGAGATGGTTTCCACAACGTGGCAGCGCCCGCAGGTCGTCATCGGCGAATAAGGCCGCGGGGATTCCGGCGTGATCTTGTTGTTTTTGGCAT
The DNA here is from genome assembly GCA_041741535.1 of Pirellulaceae bacterium. Lineage (GTDB taxonomy): Bacteria > Planctomycetota > Planctomycetia > Pirellulales > Pirellulaceae > M30B19. The sequence continues at coordinate 1,872 of JBGSJV010000118.1, read as the reverse complement.
CGTACAAATCGATCCAGTGGACATAGCCGCTGTCGTTATCGGAAGTCGCAAATCGATTGGTCTGGGCCTCGCAGAAGGAACCCAAGACCAGCGACCAGGCAAAGCCGAGGCAGATTGCCAGCCGATTGTTCAACGTTGCTTTCGTTCGCATTCCATATCCTTGGTCGTCGCACCGGGGCCAGTCATGCTGCCCGGATTGTTGACTTGGTGCATTTGGGCTGTGGGGATCTTTCACTACAATGCCGTTCAATAAAAGACGGTGGTAGGCACAATCCAAGTGCCGCGACCCGCCAAAAGCAGTCGTTTTTTCAGGTCGGCGGACGGCACACGGAGTGGGCCTGCTACTTTTTGAACGGCAGTGTGTTCAGCGGTCAGCGGCAGGCGTACGCGTGTGGTAGCCTGGAAGCTTGTGGTTGACCATCCGCTCATCACGCGAGCTGGGCCGCGTGGTACCGCGAAATATAACGAATTCAGGGGCTCCAATCGACGAGGCGGCCTGGATTCCCGCAAACTTCGCTGGTTCATGACACCGGAACAATTTGCAAAAACGGGAAAGCCAACGCATTCCGGTTTCACATTCCCGATTCCACATCTTGAGTGAAACCGTCCTGCTCGTTATGCTGGGGTCCATCACGCATCAAATTTGGGGATGTGGCGAAACTGGCAGACGCGCTAGATTTAGGATCTAGTTCCTTACGGAGTGCAGGTTCGATTCCTGTCATCCCCATTGGGTTCTAAAAACCCGAAAAAACAAGGGCGAAACACTTCTGTTTACCTGCTCAGCGTTGGGCAGTGCGACCCGTTTTAGGTCGAGCAAATGTCGTAATTACGATATTTGCTCTCAAAACGGGAGTTCTATCATGCGAGGTACTTCAAAGTCCCTTCCAAAGTACGGTTATCACAAAGCGTCTGGGCAAGCCGTCGTTCGTCGTTCAACCAAAGACTTCTATCTGGGCCCTCACGGCACCAAAGCCAGCAAACTCGAATACGACAAGTTGATCGGGGAATGGTTGGCCAATGGCAGGCGGTTGCCAGACGAAGCCAGCGACAAACCGATCACGGTTACCAGTCTTTGCGCCCGGTACTTGAAGTATTGTCTTGGATATTACGTGAAGAACGGTGCGGTAACGGACGAAGTCGCCAGCGTCAAAATCGCGATCCGGCATATCCAGCGAAAGTACGCCAAGACAAACGCCAAAGACTTTGGTCCGTTATCGTTGGAAGCGGTCCGCCAGCAAATGATCGACGAAGGCAATAGTCGCCGCTACATCAATGGAAACATTGGGCGGCTCAAGCGGATGTTCAAATGGGCAGTGTTTAAGGAGCTAATTCCTGTTACGACTTATCAGTCTTTGGCTACAGTACCCGGACTAAAGCAGGGCAAAACATTGGCGATCTCCTTGAGCATCTGGATGTCCAAAGCCTGATCGCCAATAATTCTTTTGAGTCGAATGTTCTCCTCCTCGAGCGTCTTAAGTCGCTTCGCTTCTTCGCTCTTCATGCCGCCGTACTGGCTGCGCCAGCGGCTCAACGTCGCTTCGCTGACCGCGAGCGACTGCAGCACCTCGCCGACGCTCTTGCCTGCGGCAAGCATCGCGTCAGCGTCGCGAAGCTTCTTGACGATCTGCTCGGGGGAATGTCGTTTTCGCTTCTTCATTGAAAGTCCTTTCGCCATTGATGGCTGATGAACTTTCATAACTCATGGATCAGTTTTTGGGGAGCATGCCACAGCCCCTCGCGACGCAGCAGAGCCCCAATTTCGCCAGGTTTACTCGCACGCTCAGCAGCATCCAAAATCGACTCTTTGTACGCCGCAGTAAACCGCCTCCGAGTCGCTTTCGCGACCACCTCGGGCGATTTCCCTAGATTTTT
>JBGSJV010000117.1:0-9702 GCA_041741535.1 Pirellulaceae bacterium | reverse complement strand
CCTACCCAAATTGCTCAAACAAACAAAAAAGGAAACCGATCACGATGTCTAAAAACTAAATCAATAACATGATTTTCGAAAAACTCTTTCGAAAATCGTACCGATCATCCAGTCACACCCTTTTTCAGCACCCTGCTAGGCGTCAGCATCGCCTTGAACACATCCACGGTGGTTGCTCGCGTTAGTGTCTTAACACTGCCATCGTACATGGCAACCACCAGTGTTCCGTTAGGAGGCAGCGAGTTGAACAGGTCAACGGCTTCGACCATGGACATGAAGCGGTTCTCGGTCCAGTAAACACTTTGGCCACCGAAAATGCATGCGATTGTGTTGCTCGTTCCGTCCGTGATGTCTCGGAATTGGCGGACATCCGATTCCACCCAACGGACTTGAGTTCGCCGACCACTGCCGAGAATCTCCGGCATCCGATCGATCAGAGCCAAGTTGTTTTCACTATCCCATGCTTGGGTCATGTCGAATCGATTGACCAAGTCGGTCTCCCCCAAGTAGGGCAAAATCCGCACGAGCAAACTTAGCTTTTCACTGTGGCCGTCAGGGGCTTGTGTTGGAAACTTGTTGTACGCATCCACGTAGTTGTGAAAGCCAAGCAATATCGTTTTTAGAGCCTGCTTCGATTCAGAATCGCTCGTTGCAAGTGTTTCCATTGGTGGAGCTTCACTTCCTATTCCAGCCGCACCTGCCATCGGTTGCAAATCTGGAAAACCACCAGGGAGATCCTGCTGTTGGTTTGTCGACGGATAGCCCGAAGCCCCCCCGTAATTTGGAACCCCTGGGGACGGCTGATACTCTAGCCTCGTATCGCCAGGAACGGTATCGCTAGGTGCGGGAAGTGTTGGTTCACCAGGCAAAGTACCCGGAGTCAACACCGAAGATGTTTCCTGCGGTAACGTCATTGTGGCCGGAGGATTTGGCATTCCGGGGTAATTGGGCGGGAGTGACGCCCCCATCGGATGTTGAGCCGGATCGATTGGCAAACCTGGCAACGTGCCTGAAGCCGACGGCGCGCCCCCCATCATTGCGGGCGTCATTGTGGAAGCCGGCGGCGCGCCCGACATTCCTGGAGCAAAGAAAAGCTGGCCTTGCGGATAATTTGTCGAGCCCGGCAGTACCTGATACGTTGAGGCATTGGGTCCGACTTGAGGAATGGTCGAAGACATCGCTTCCGGCCAACCCATGCCTTCGGCTTGACTCAACAGCAGTTCCAGTTTCAACGCCACGAGTCGATTCTTGGCATCGCGTCGCTTTTGGACGTGATCGCGCAACTTGGCGAGTCGACTTTCCAACCCCGCAATTTGTTGTTCGTATTGCTCGACATGCGCCTCGTACTGTTTATTCAACAAACCAGTGATCTCATTACGCAGTGCCGTTCGCTCCCCGCTCTCGTCGGTCGCCGCTTGATATCTTCCTAAGGCCAATTGCAATTCTTGAGCGGATGCATTGGCGTTTCCTGGATAAATTGGTGAGCCATAATAGGGTATGTTATCGATCAACGTGGAACCGCTGGGAGGCGTTGCCGGACTTGGTGTCTGAATTTCTCTGCCCGGCAACCCCGTCGTTCCTCCTGGCGGGACATCTTGTTGTCCTGTCCACCAAACTCCGCACAAGGCCAATAGGCTAGTGATCCAATACTTTCTCATTTCATTCTCCAGTTGTTGAGGGTTGTTGATTGTTTCGTAACTCGAACGCTTCTCGCGTGGCCGTTGCCTCCAATTCGCGAACTGAAACTTCAATCTCGTGCAACGAAGTACTTAACTCGGTTGGGGCCGAATTTTCCGAACCAAACTTGTCTGCCAATAAACCACGCGCGTCGTGTTGGAGCCATCGTTGTTCGGTCACTGCCAATTCCTGATCCAAGCGAACAAAGTCCTGCTGCCACTGGGGCGCATCCTCGTCCCACACCGTCATCACTTGCTGCAAATACGCGTTCGGGATCGGACTTGGCGTTGGCTGGTTGGGTTTTGTTTCATTTGCCGCAACGGGCTTCGGAAATCTCTCGTTTGGCCCCGATTCATTCGGCTCCAATTCACTCGGCACCGTCCGGGACTCGGGTGGGCGGCCGTTGGATTCATTCACGAACGGATTCGACGACAAGCCCGTCGACCAGACAAACGCTCCATAGAGAACCGCCGCGACCAGCAACGTGATCGCGCTGCCTAACAACATCGTGGACGAAAAAAGTTTTGCGTCACGTTTGCCAGGAACTTGCGGTTTGATTCGCGTTTCGGGTTGATGCAGGTAAGCGACATACTGTTCCAAAAAGTCGCTCAATTCCGCCGCCGATTGGAACCGATCCGCGGGTTTCTTCTCCAACAATCGTTCGATGACCTGAGCCAAGACTTGGGGAATGTCCGAATTCACCGAGCGCACCGGCTGCGGCTTTTGATGGGCGATTTGGTTCATGATCGCCAGGGGCTGGGTGCCGCGGAACGGCTCTCGACCCGTTGCGATGAAGTACAACACGCTGCCCAAGCTAAACAAGTCGCTCCGGCCATCCAAATCGCCACTGGCGGCTTGCTCCGGGGACATGTAGTGGGGAGTACCGGCCAACCAACCCGTTTGCGAGATCGCATCATCGGCGGCGCGAGCCAAGCCAAAATCGGTGATCAGGGCCCGGTCCAAGCCGTTTTCCAACAAGATGTTGGCGGGCTTGATGTCGCGATGGACCAAACCTTGACGATGGGCCGCGGCCAAACCGGCGGCGACCTGTTGACCAATACGGGCGATGGCCTTGGGCTCCAACGGGCCCTGGTGTCGAACTTGCTCTTGCAAGGAACGGCCCGGAATAAAACTCATCACCAAAAACGGATACGGCGCATCCGTACAGACCGCATGGATGGGCACCACATTGGGATGAGCCACCGCAGCCGCGGCTTGAGCCTCGCGGACAAATCGCCGTCGAGCCGTCCCGACCGTTGCCAAATGCGGCGCCAGGACTTTGATCGCGACCGGACGATTCAACTCCCGATCAAACGCGCGAAATACCACGCCAAAACCGCCTTGTCCCAACAGGCTCTCGATCTCGTAACCTGCCAACCTGCCCAACATCTCGGGGTGCGACGGGGCCTCGAGCAGTTGGCGAACTTGACGCAACATGACCGTCTTGGCATCCAGATCGGCGGCAGGGCTCCAGTCGCCCATGGCTCGCTGCGGCGCAACTACCGGCCCCACGCTTTGGCCCGGCTCCGCACTTTGGTACACCTCGCTACTTTGCCGCGTGTGGCCACTTGGCTGACCGTAGTTACGTTTGCCAAAACCTGAATCGGCCTGGTCCGGTGAACCCGCCCATTCGCTAGTGGGCGCCGGATCGAATCCTTCGGTCGCCAACATCGATACGGTTTCCTGCCACCATTGCGGTTCGCCGGCCAACTGTTCCAACTTTTGCCGACAAGGAGAGCAGTTCTCCAAATGGAATTCGCACGAATGGGTCTCGCTCGCGGATAAAGACTGCTCGAGCAAACGGCGCAAGGTGACGGGTTCTAAGCAAGTGGTTGTTTTCATGAGTTTGGTTGCTCCCCGATGAATGCGCTGAGCGACAGCGAATCGAACTCGCAGTTCGATACGAGTGCGCGGATCCGCGCGATGACTCGACTGCGAGCCACGTAGATCGCTCCACACGACATGCCCAACTGAGCCGCTACCTCGGCGACCGGGCGATTTTGAACGGCGGTCAAAAAAAATGCCTGCCATGTCTGCTCGTTGGTCTCTTGCAGCATGCGTTCCGTCGCCCAGCGAAACACACTGCGGCGTTGTTCCAAGTCGAAGGACTCGGACGCGGCAACCAACTGATCCGCGTTCGACAGATGCTGCGGGCGATTTTTCAGCGAGCGGAAATGGTCGATGGCCAGGTTGCGTACCGTGACCGAAAGCCACCCGCGAAAGGAACCTCGACTTTGGTCTGGCTCCCACGATTTCGCCTTGACCGAAACCTTGGTCAAAACAACCTGCACCACATCTTGGGCATCCGCATCCTGGAGTCCCTGTCGCCGGGCATAGTTGAAAATCACGGGCTGATAGAGATTGACGAACTCGAACCAGGCCTGCTGGTTGTCCCCGTCGGCCAATTGGACCAACAGGCTGGATCGAGTTTCCGGGTCAATCGTCATCGTCTGTCCAAGAATCTGTGGTTAAAGTGAGTCCGCAGCGGGCTGTACGCCAGGTTACACGAGTCATTTTACCGAACCTTACAGTTAAAATTCGACAACCAAAGCGGAAAGTTCGACAAAGCACTCAATTTCCTGGATCGGAGGTGCTAGAATGGAAGAGCTAGGACAAGGCCCCACATGAATGCCATGACCCCCAATACATCCGTTGTGCCGACCGGCGAAAGCGGCTTGCTTGATAGTCGAGCCGATTTGCGCTTTCCGCATCCGACGGAACGACCGCAGACGATTGTGGTCATTTTTGATGGGCGGTGTCGGTTTTGTACCCATCAAGTTCGTTGGTTGCAACGATTCGATTTCGGACGACGGCTAAGCTTTATTTCGCTGCACGACCCGCTTGTGAACCAATGGTGGCCGTCGCTCACCTACGACATGTTGATGGAACAAATTTATGTTGTGCCGCCGGTTGCCACTCAGCCCGACAGCCTGACAGCTCGAGATCGTTGGTACGGCGGGATTGTGGGTGTTCGCTACATGGCTTGGCGAATTCCCCTATTGTGGCCACTGGCGTTGCTGCTGAGCATTCCGGGCACGCTTTCCCTGTGGCAAGGCCTTTATCGCTGGATTGCCGGTCAAAGGTATCGATTCGGAAAATTGGGCGCTGCGTGTGAGCCGGGCGGAACCTGCGAGTTGCACTTCCCCGAGTCAACACCAACTAAGCCGCCGCGAGATTCGGCAAGTTGACAAGCTCCTGTCAACAGAAAATCCTCGCTCAGACCAGAACGTTCATGATCTTCAGGTTTTTTCGTGCCTTTAGTGCCTTTCGTGGTTAAAAACGTTTACCACGAAAAACACAAAAGTCACGAACATGAAAGAGTCAATGAACCAGATGCACATACTTGTAAGTAGAGTTCCCAAACGGGAAATTCAGCCGGCTGGAACGCCAACGGTTTCCGTTTGGTCTGTTTGGTTCTGACCCTGGACGACTCCCGCAAAGCGTATATCGGTACAAAGGGTGTCCGGTGTGACCCGCGGGTCCGTCCGCGAAAGTCGTGTGTCCCCAGGGTTTTCCGGAAAAGCGGTAAGCGTAGAACGTTCATTATCATCCCGATTTTTTCGTGCCTTTGGTGCCGTTCGTGGTTAAAAGCGTTTACCACGAAAAACACAAAAGTCACGAACATGAAGGTGTCAATGAACCACCTTGTGTCGTCAAAACGTCTTATTGGAAAGAGTCGGCTGGAAGCGATCTGCGTCGGAAATAGTAGAGCGAGCGCCCCGATCGCTCTGGAAGTGAAGTTGATTTTATGTTACGCAAGGAATAAATGAGTAACGCACTCCCAGCCAACGCATAGCGCGAAATAGGTGCCTTAATGATGATCCGTTCTTTGCTCGCATTGGTCACATTGCTGTTCGTCGGCCCCCCCAACAAGACTCTCCGCACGAGATGTCTAGTTCGCCACGGGAAAAAGCCAAAACAGTAACGATACTTGCTGGTCAAACTGAGGAGGCTTTTGATCGAGCTGCCGTTGCCCTAAAGGTGGTTTCAAAAACAGGCTCTTTTTCAAATATGACCTTTCACAGCTCCAAAGAACTACCGGACCGAGTCATCGCCGTGTTTAACTCTGGTTTCGCACTTCAGACAAACGGTGAACGCACGATTCAGCCACTCATTGAATCTCTTGATGTTGACCAAGTTGTTTTTTGGTACGAATCAAGTGCTTCTGACTTGAGCGTTGCTGAACTGGCGAAGATCGCCAGCTACCTCCCGAGGCAAACACACTTGCCAACCGATGTTGAGTTGTTCATCGATTATTCGGATCCGCTTAAGCTTGGCACCAACCATTCGACGATTATTTCGGACCGCACGTTTCTTGCATTTTTGACGGAAATCAGTGAGGTTGAGAACATAAAGTTTTCTGCTTCCGTCGGCCTTAAAGACACTAAATCGAACGAAGTTGCTTACTTGATGTTCGTTGAGCTTAAACAAGTTTCCGACGATGATTTGTATCGAATTGAGCTCAAGAAAGGGACGGTTTCTGGAAACACTGCATTTTTTGTCACTTCTAATCATGAGGTACAGGATAGTGCCACAAAGTTCTTGTATGAATATCGCGACCGTCTAACGATCAAGAAAACGCCCACTGAATCGCGGGAGTAGGCGCGGGGCGAAGGAAGTCAGTAGATAGGCGCCACCGATTTTTGATGCCGGGGGCCGGACCATGGAATCCTACGATACCCTGAACAAGAAATCCTAGGCCGAATATGACCCAGCCGGAAACGTCAAGAAATCCCTTGACCCCACTGGCGTGGGCTTCGATGCGGTTTATGACCTTCTAGGGCGTGCTACTTCGCCAACTGTATCCGTTGGCAGAGCAACTAGGGACACACAACTTTTCGATGTAGCTCGGCTCCCGGATTTGCTCCGAGACGGAAAATGTCCGCTGGAGCGTCTTTACCGCGTCACGTCGCGACTCAGGGCTAGGCAGTTTCCCTTGGCGATCTCCTTGAGCATCTGGATATCCAAAGCCTGATCGCCGATGATTCTCTTGAGTCGAATGTTCTCCTCCTCGAGCGTCTTAAGTCGCTTCGCTTCCTCGCTCTTCATGCCGCCGTACTGGCTGCGCCAGCGGCTCAACGTCGCTTCGCTGACCGCGAGCGACTGCAGCACCACGCCGACGCTCTTGCCTGCGGCAAGCATCGCGTCAGCGTCGCGAAGCTTCTTGACGATCTGCTCGGGGGAATGTCGTTTTCGCTTCTTCATTGAAAGTCCTTTCGCCAATGATGGCTGATGAACTTTCATAATTCATGGATCAGTTTTTGGGGAGCACGCCAGTTTCAAGATTGGGGACCAGGTTACACCAGCTTTTCTAACGCTGGGCTAGATGGTGGCGTTCGCGGCGGCGAGACCCCCATCGTGGGAAGCACATTGCCCGTGCTGTATTCGGCCGATTTGGACGCGACCGAACAAACGGTCCGGGCGGCGGGTGCACAAGTGACCCAACATCACGAATTTCCAGGTGGCCGACGGTTCCATTTCGTCGACCCGTGTGGCAAAGAACTGGCTGTTTGGACCAAAGTGGAATCGAATTAAACGAGAAACCCAAGCTCATGTCAATACTCAATGACGCTATAAAAACGATGATCGAAAATCTAGCCGCCAAGACCGGCAAGACCTTGGCCGAATGGACCAAGATCGGGCACCGTTCGGGGGCCACCAAGCATGGCGAAATTGTCAAGCATCTCAAGACCGAACATGGCCTGACTCACGGATATGCTAACTTGGTCGCGCACGAAGTCTTACAGAGTGCCGCTCAAAACGCTCCAACCGAGGATCTCGTTGAACAACAATTCGGTGGCAGTAAAGCCTCCTTGCGTCCCTGGTTTGACAAGTTGTTGAAAGCTGTCCAGAAATTCGGCAAACACATCGAGATCGCACCGAAGAAAGCGTACGTCAGCGTGCGCCGCAACAAACAATTTGCGATCATCCAACCGTCCACGGCCACTCGTTTGGACATCGGCATCAATCTAAAAGGGATTGAACCCAGTGACCGACTGGAATCGTCGGGCAGTTTTAACTCGAAGGTCTCCCACCGCGTCCGCATCACCTCAGCCGCTGAGATAGACAAAGAATTGCTGGGCTGGCTGCAACAAGCGTACGAGCAAGCTTGACTGGCTTTATCGACTCTCGATGATTATCAAGTCTTAATAATAACTGGACTTCGGCAAATTAGGTTAGTCCTAGGCAAACGAGAATCTCTGGGCGTTTTCCTTATTTTGCGGATCGATTCCTCGCCCCATTCGTGCTTGCGTTCACGTACAAGTAGAAGTTACACTTCGCAGACTCACTATTGATCTCAGTGACCGTCTCGTTGGAAGCGGTTTAACTGCCGGTTGCTACTCACCAAAGTGCGACATAGTGGCCTACTCTAGAACTGGTTTTCCTGCTCCAGCATTGATACGCCCCCTTTTTGCTCGAAAATTCCAGCGTTTCCAACCTTAATTGCCATATTGCGAAAGTCCAGCTTTAATCCATTACAACTAACTGCGCTGATTTTCTTAAAACAAAGTGTTGACCAAGCCGACGCTTGTGCTTAGTATGTTGCAGCCGATGACAATTTAGCTGACCTATTTCGATTGGAATTCGTTGATGTTTCAGACTTCTCGTTTTCTTTGGTTCATCGTCGCCTTTCTGTTGTCGGGCTCGACCTCTTATGGACAAGGGCAGATTTCACCTAATCCCAACCCGGTTGGAAATACGATCACGTTGAATAATGGTTCGGAGTGGTTTAATTCAGAGGATTTCGAAAACTTTGGAAACATTGAAAACTACGATCAGCTGGAAAACTACGTTCAGCTGAAAAACTACAGCTTCTTGCTTAACCTCGGCCAGCTGGACAATTTCGGCACGTTAGCCAACACCGGGCAGGTGGTCAACGACGGCACGCTGGTTAACCAGAACTTGCTGCAAAATAATGGCTCAATAACGAACAACGCATCCTTGAGTAACAACGGCACGTTGGATAACTTCCAGGTGCTGTATAATGAGTTCCAGCTGGATAATTACGGCGCGCTGGCGAACTTTGGCCTTCTGCAAAATAATGGCGCGCTGACGAACCACAACACGTTGGTTAACTCTAGCCAGCTGGAAAACAATGGAACGCTGGTTAACTGGGTCCAGCTGGAAAACACCAGCTCGCTGGTCAACTCCAACCAGCTGGAAAATCAGGGTTCGATTATTAACGATAACACGCTGCAAAATACCGGAATGCTGACGAACAACGGCACGTTGTATAATAACTACTACGTGGACAACAACGGCAGTTTGACAAACAACTACCAACTGATAAGCGAAGGCACGCTGTTTAACGGCAACTCTAGCCATCTTGATAACTACGGCTTGCTGGACAGCTCCTACCAACTGAATAACGAGGGCTGGCTGAGTAACCACAGCCAGCTGGAAAACTACGGCACACTGTCTAACATTGGCTTCCTGGAGAATAAAGGCACGCTGACGACTTACGGCACATTGGTTAACACCGGCACGCTGGACAACAGGGACAGGCTGATTAACCAAGGCATTTTGGCAAACCACAGCTCGTTCGATAACCGCAATCAACTGGAGAACTACGGCACGCTGACCAACGAGAGCGTGCTGACAAACCACGGCACGCTGATTAACTCCAATTTGCTGGAAAATCACCTAATGCTGAGTAACGACGGCCAGTTGGACAACTACGGTTCAATTAATAACCATGGAACGCTGCAGAATAACGGCACCGGCACGCTGACGAACAACGGCACCTTGTATAATGCCAGCGCCAGCGACTTGTACAACGAAGGGACGTTGAATAACAACTTTGCGATTGAAAACGACGGCAGGTTGATTAACAGCAGCCAGCTGCAAAACCACGGAGTGCTGGTTAACTCCAGCCAGTTGAATTGTTTTGCCAAAGTTGGACCCAAGTGATAAATGATAAGCTAGAGTTTAGCGGTTTCACAAGAGGAATCGCAGAATGGCCAAGAAAACGAATTTTACCAACAGTCAGAAAGTAGCGATTGTGCGGGAGCACCTCATCGAAGG
>JBGSJV010000116.1:0-20413 GCA_041741535.1 Pirellulaceae bacterium | reverse complement strand
CCACGGATGGCAAAGCCGAACTGCGGATGAACAGTCCGCGGACACTTCCTTGACCGACAGCAACTTGTCCGACTGCCATGGTCTAACTTCCGAACGGATACTTTGACGGTCTTCCATTCGAAACCGCAGGCAGCGAATGTACTCATCCGCAGTTCGGCATTGCCATCCGTGGGAAGTCCGCAGCCAGGCAAATGATCGTCTTTGATTCACACGCGGCTAAGAAATGAGAAATGAAAAATCGAAATTGAAAAATGCAAATTGCTGACAGCCATTGTTTGCTCGCGGAATGCCTGAAACTAGACGTTTGGTACCTTTTGAGTTTTTCATTTTTCAATGATCATTAATCATTCCAACGCCAGAGCCAACGAGAGTCATTCGGAGCTTTCGACGTCCGAAATCCGGAACTTATTTCGCGACAAATCCTTAGCGACGTATGATTGGCCGGATCCCCGACCAATCATGCTCTGCGGCGCGGTTAAACAACCCCTCTGCCAATAAAAAAGCCCCTGAACCAAGTTCTGGCCAGGGGCTCTTCGATTGACTTTGTCGATGTTCGATACAGCAACGTTAATCGCGCGACGACATGAAGATCTGGATCACGTACCATAACAACAACGCGACCGAGGCAAACAGCGCCAGGGCTGCGGCGACATGTTGGTCGGTGTGGTAGTGATGTTGGATGTTCGAGGTGTCGTACAAGATGTAAGCCGAAGCCAAGATCACCATTGCCGCCGCGAACCACGTCCCAATGCCAGCGCCACCAACGACACCAAAGACGGACAACGCGATGAAGATCATTGCGGCGATACCGGCCAACCACAAGTAACGACCCAGCCAACTGAAGTCGGCTTTGGTCACAAAGACCATCAAGGTCAAACCGCTGAAGACAAACAAAGTCACCAGCCCCGCAGCTAAAGGAATCGTGGGGTCCATCCGCATCGCGACGGTCATCAACGGCAGGAAGATCACCGCCTCGGCCACCACATACAGGCCCAAGCCAGCGTATTGCATGGCAGGGGAAGTTCCGCCTTCGGCCCAACTACGAGCCACCCAGCTGACCGCCATAAATGCGCCCAAGACCAGCAACCATGACCAACGCGAACCCATCATCATGCCGGCAATTGCCTCGGACGGAACAACCGCCAGTAGCAACGCTTCCAAGGCGACAAACGCCAGCATCGCTCCGCCCATGACCGCATAGGTTCGACGGATAAACGTCGTGCGCGCCGAAACACTGGCGTCGGCTGCGATCATGCGACCATCTGGGTACGATGTGGCCATGGAATTTGGGCTCTGGTACGGATTGTAATTGACCATCGTTTGTTCTACCTCACTCGAAAAATCTGCCTAATCTACCTCGATCGAATCAGCCGCCCAGGTCCACCCCGAGCCTCGATCCATTCGCCCAAGTTTACCGCCAAATCCGGTAAAAGGCAACCTTTTTTGGGGCGAGCCTGCCGACATGCTTCGTAGCTCCGACCGATTGGGTGGACCATTGGCCGAGAAATCGTTACGAAAGGCCCAGGAAAGTGCCAAAACGGCGTGAAACGCCATTTCTTATTTAAACCAAAATTTCACAAAATACCCTTCGAAGCTCGAACCTATCGTTTTCTTTGGCATGGGAGCGACCCTCACTTACCCGGTGATCCTGAAAAACGTGGCTGAATCGGAACTTGAACGGGCAGACGACAACTCGACATTGCCACTCACTCCTTGCTGGAGTGGACCCAAGTTGCACCAGAGATTTTGGCATCGTTTCCATTGCCCGACGCGTCTTTTAATATGTCGCCCTGCCCTTCATCGAAGTTGTACAACGCCAGTGTTGCGTCGTCATCGGAAACACTCGTGACGGCAGTGAAGTTGTTTCGATAACGAGCGACTTTGCTAACGCGGAGTTGGTCGACCTCCCCTTTGAAGAATTCGGTGCGACCAAGTTTGCAGCCAATCGTCAGCCAGCGCATTCTCCAGAGCAAACGATCTTGTGGCTGGATGGACCGTTCACCTTGCCAGACACCATTGATGTAGTAGTCCAGTTGTTCCCCGTCACACACAATTGCTCGATGTTCCCGGACTCCTGGTGTTCGAGGTCCGTAGCCGTTCAAACTTCCTTGGCGCCCTTCGACCGTGGCAAAGCTCAGTAGTTCGCCCTTCGCGCCGACTCCGTCAAACAATCCGATCCGTTCATCTTTCATTCCCGAACCATAATTGGAAAGTTCGACCAATGTGCCTCGGGAGTCCTCGTCGATGGACGTGACAAAAGCCTCGATGGTGAACTGCGGCAGGTCCCAATTCACCGGGACTTGGACAAAATCGTCAACTCCGTCGAAGTGTAATCCGGCCAAACGATCGGTCGCTGGCAGCGTTGGGATTTCTCCCCATAGCCAACTGTCCACCCTACGACTGATTTGTTTGCCAAATAAGATCGGGAACATCATCATGGACATCATGGCGATGAGGACAATCCCGGTCGTGTATCGTCGGGCGGGTTTCGTGGGTCCAGGGTCCTGTGTTCGACTGGCATCACCGGTGTCGACGAGGTCCGCCACCGATGTAACCGTCCCAGTCCGTTGAAATTCGGCATGACAACGAGCCAACAGATCAGCCACCTCCTGAGCCGATTGAAAGCGAGCCTCTGGTTTCTTGGCGTGCAGCTTTGCAATGATCGCCACGAGCCAATCGGGTAGTTCAGGAATGATTTCTTGAAGGGGCCGCGGCGTGTCTTCGGCGACTCGTTTTAACACCGCCAACGTTGAGGAAGCGCGAAACGGAGGCCGGCCGCTCACCATTTGATACAGCACGCTCCCCAGGCTAAACAGATCGGACCGGTGATCGATGTCGCCGCTGTGAGCCTGCTCGGGCGACATGTACATGGGCGTCCCGGCAATCGTTCCGCTTTGCGTCACGCTGGCGTCATCCGCCGTGCGAGCCAGTCCAAAGTCCGTGATCTTGACCTTCCATTCGTGGCCCGCTTCCAGCAAGATATTTGCCGGTTTGATGTCGCGGTGAACCAAGCCCTGCGAATGGGCCGCGGCCAACCCTGCGGCGATTTGTTGACCAAGCCGCAGTGATTCAACTAGCTCCAAGGGACCTTCGCCGGCCAACGCGTCAGCCAAGGTTTTGCCTGGAATGTACTCCATGACCAAATAGGGAATGGGTTGCTCTTCCACCGCATGACTAGCGACCACATTCTCGTGCCGGATCGCAGCCGAAGCTCGGGCTTCTCGCAAGAATCGCTTTCGCGCGGGCGAGGTGGCGGCCAATTCGAGCGACATGACTTTGATTGCCACCATTCGATGTAGTTTTTCGTCGAAGGCTTTCATTACGGTGCCAAACGCACCTTTCCCAAGGACTTCCAAAACCTCGTAGTGACCCAGTCTTCCGAGCGAACCGGGCTTGGACGATGGAGTGAGATAGCCACGTGGGATTTCGTTGCCCACGTTATCTTCGTCTTCCTCGGTGCGGTGACCCGCGAAGTGGAGCGTTGGTTGGTCGTCGATTGATGCCGGCGAGATTTTGGCCGCTTGCTCGAGAGGAGTCGTCGGAACCGGAGCTTGCACGAGTGGGCTGCCGAGAAAACTGCCCGCCTGTTCATGTGACGCAAAGAGTTCCTCCACAGCCGCTCGTAGCGAAACGTCTTCTGCACAGATTTTGTCCAACCAGGTTCGTCGCTCGTTGGGGTCCGCGATTTCCAGGGCGGCGAGAAAAATGTCGCGTTCGTTCATGGGGTTGCCTTGTTGGTTCGGCCATGTGCGTGAAAAGGTGCACTTGGGGATGGGAGTCGCGGCGAACGGGTTGATGGCCCTCTGCTCGTTGCGCTCTGTTGGCGTGCATCCATGCGAGATCTAAGGTTGCGTCACGCCAAAATAATTCAAGAATCTTTTGTGTGCTCGTCAGTCCCCGAAATTTCACGATGCAGCCAAGCCCGAGCGAAGGCCCACAGTCGGTCGGCTGTCCGCGGTGAGATCCCCAACGACTCGGCGGCCTGGGGGATGGTCAGCCCCGTAAAATAGCGAAGTTGCACCAATCGTGCGGCGTCGGTATCCACCGAATTCAGCTTCGTGAGCGCATCGTCCAAAGCCAGCAGATCTTCTTTTATCTCGTCGGCCACAATGGGAAAGTCATCAATGTCCGTTCGTCGATATTGCCCGCCCCGTTTGAGTTGCCGGCGCCGGCGCGCGTTTTCAACCAAAATCCGACGCATGGCTTCGGCTGCCGCCGCGAAGAAGTGACCTCGACTATCCCACTTCTGAGCGTTTTCCACATCGACCAACCGAACAAACGCTTCGTGAACCAAGGCCGTTGCCTGCAACGTTTGCCCTGGATTTTCGTGAGTCAACTTGGCGGCGGCCAACTTCCGTAGTTCTTCATAGACCAATGGCAACAACTGCTCGGCTGCCACTGCATCCCCATGTTCGATTGCCGTCAGTAATTGAGTGACATCGGGCATTGGGCGACGACCAATAAGTGAAGTAAGGATGTTGTTGAAAACGTACCGATGTTCGCAACAAGGTATCATCCGGGAAATGGATTCGCAACACGGCGTAACTCTCGCCTCGCAGCGGTCGAACATGTGATCGCGTTCATTTTGTCTTAAACTTCATCCCCATCGTCGCCAGTCCCTGTTGGATCTCGGGGGCGGACATGAACAACTTCCAGAGCAAGCCCGAGCGATGGTTTTCGATCATCACCACGATCGGTCCCTGGTCGATCGCCAGATACCGTCGTGGGTACCAATGGGCGTGCTTGCTGAAGGCATCGTAGAAACCATACTTGCCCAAAATCTTCTCACCCAAGTCGTCGTGGAAGTGCCGCAACGCGCGCAAGCTCTCTTCGGGTAAATATGGCATGGACGCCAATGCGGCGGTCGGTGATATGACGCCTAAGTCTTCCGCTGGGCAATGGGCGGCATAGAAGTTCGGCGAATAACTGGCGGTCAAACCCCAGCAGTTCGGGCCATAGCCAGCAAATCCACGTGGGTTGGTCACACAATGTTCGTAGTGAACTCGCGCGTGTCGAACATTGGCCTCCCAATAATCAGCGTACTGATCCTGCAATCCACGCGGGTCCAAACCCAGAAACGAGTAATGGGCCCAAAACAAAGGACCCGCGGAAATGGTCTGTCCCTGGTGTTTCAACGGCAAGGCAATCTCGTATGAAGTTGGGCCACCCACGATTTTGCCATCTTCCGCCCAACCTCCGTGATAGACGGCAGCAGGAGCGGCATGTGTCGGCGAACTACATGCCAAGACGTAAGTGATCAAGCACTCGTTCCAGCCGCGAATCTTGAAGTTGATCTTCCACTGATGTTTCGGCGACCAATGCCAATAAAGAACGTTTTCTTGGTTGGGCCCGCGGTGCCAATCCCATTGTACCTCGCGCCATAGTTTATCGACTCGAGCGGCCATTCGTTGCTCTTCTGGGCTACCGGTTCGAAAATACTGCCGCACACACAGGAGTCCCTGCATCAGAAAACTGGTTTCTACCAGATCGGCTCCGTCATCATCGGGACTAAAGGGAACCGTCTTGCCAGTGTTCCCATCCAGCCAATGGGGATAGACGCCGTGAAACCGATCGGCTTGTTCCAAGAAGGAAACGATTCGTTCGATCTGTTCGTAGCCTTCGCTTCGAGTGATGAACCCACGTTCGATCCCGACCAAGATGGCCATGACTCCAAAGCCCGTTCCACCCGTCGTGATGACGACCGAGTCTTGCTCCGAGAGATCTCCATCGAAGTGAATCCTCTCCAAAGCGGCTTTTGACGTCGACTGAGCCCCCTCGCGAAAGTACTCGAAGGTCGTGCGTTGCACCAAGTCGAGCAGTTTTTCGTCGCCAGCAGAGAGGGACGGAACGCTGTCCAGGACTTGCAGTTGGTCCTGCGCCAGCGTCGAACTGGCAATCGCCAGCAACCAGAACAGGACCGACAAATAGCTGTTCCTACGAAAAAATGTCGCCAATGTTTCCGAAGTTGTTTGCATTTTCGCCATGGTGGTACCTTGGTGGATGTTGGACCGCGCGCGCCGCCAACAAGAACGAATTTTTGACTTGATAACGTACACGATGTGCGGCTCTTTGTATAGAATTGTCGTCTGACTGCACGACTGACCGGCGGATGAAAACCGGGGGACCGGTTCTCCCTGCGGATGGCAAAGCCGTGCTGCGGATGAAAAACCCCGAGAGTGAGTGCGCGTGTGAAGCCGGGCGGGGGATGAAAGCGCGGTGAGTTTCTCTTCAGCGATTAACTAAACGAATGGACCAAACCATGGCCCTTCAGGAACAACTTCTCGTTTCAGAACGGTATATATCCGCAGATCGGCTTTGCTATCCGTAGGCAATCCCATTCACCAACAATCCCATTCACCGTCAATTTCATTCAGCGTCAAGCCAATCATCATTCTCAAAGAAAACTAGAACCTCGGGTCGATCAGGAATCATAGGAATTTAATGAACAAATTCTCCGATCTAAAGGCTGGCGTCATTGGAACTGGGTTTATCGGTCCGGTGCATATCGAGGCATTGCGGCGAATCGGGGTGTCGGTCACGGCCATCTGCGGTTCGGAGCAAGCCCGCGAGGTTGCGGAGCGATGGGAAATCCCGCAGGTCTTTACGAGTTACGATGTTGAGAAGCTCTTGGCGGAGGCGGATGTCGACGTCGTTCACATCGCCTCTCCGAACCGGCATCACCATCGGCAAGCCCTGGCGGCTCTGGCGATAGGCAAACATGTCGTGTGCGAAAAGCCTCTGGCGATGACCACGGCCCAGACCGCTGAGATTGTCGCCGCAGTGAAGGCCTCAGGCAGAGTATTTGCCGTGAACTACAACATCCGTTTTTATCCTGCCGTGCTGCAGATGCGGGCGATGGCCCAAGGTGGCGAGTTGGGCGAGATCATCCACGTGAACGGCAGCTACATGCAGGACTGGCTGCACAAAGACACCGATTACAACTGGCGAGTATTGGCCAGCGAAGGAGGCGAACTACGCGCGGTGGGTGACATTGGCACGCATTGGCTGGATACGGTCTGCTTTATCCTCGGGTCGCCCGTGGACGAGTTGATAGCGGATCTCTCCATCTTTCATCGCACGCGGCAACGACCGCTCGGTGAAGTCCAAACGTTTTCCGGCACTGGATCTTCGAATGTCGTGGACCGCTCCGCCGGTCCAACTCAAAAAACCCAACCCTGTCCGGTCGATACAGAGGACTTTGCCAATGTGTTGTTGGCCTTCGCCAACGGAGCGCGGGGGAACTTGAGCGTCTCCCAGGTGGCTGCCGGGCGAAAGAACAATATGCGAATTGAAATCTACGGCAGCAAAAAATCGGTGTGGTGGTGCTCTGAGGACCCGGAGGTGTTGCACTTCGGCAATCGCGATGGTGCAAACGAAACCGCTATCCGCGCGACACCCGCGTTTGGAATCGGTGCCCAAGGTTTCATGGATTATCCGCCCGGCCATGTCGAAGGCTTTCCGGACACGTTCAAGATGAACTTTCGCAATATCTATTCGGCGATCGTCAATGGTCCTGGCGAGCGAGTGTTTGCCACCGCCAACGACGGGCATCAAGAAGTCGCGATGTGTGAAGCAATCCTGCGGAGTCATCGCGCCAGATCGTGGACCAAAGTTGGAGCACGTTATTGATGCTCCGAATGTTTAACCGCGAAGGAATCGTCCCGAAATAACGTCCCGATTTGGGAGAGTGCGGCCTGGTTAATCCTAGAACCCCGATCAACTTTGGTTCACACGCGGCTAAGAAATGAGTAATGAAAAATGAAAATTGAACAATGCAAAATGCTGGTAGCCATTGCTGGCTCACGGAATACTAGAAGCTAGACGTTTGTTACATTTTGAATTTTTCATTCTTCAATAATCACTAATCATTCAACCGCCAGAGCCAGGGAAAGTCATTCTGGAGCTTTCGACGTTCTAAATCCAGAACTTGTTTCGCGATAAATCCTAACCGTGTGGTCCTGCGCGTCCATGGTGCGTTTCGCCATTGGACGATCTCTTGTAGCATGGTTACAACCGACAGTTGACACGCACCCTAAACCGATTCGCAGACAAAGGACCTTTGATGAAATACACGTACGAACAGATGGCCAAGATGATCGATCATTCGCTGTTGCATCCGACGATGACCGATCAGGAATTGGAAGCAGGTTGCCAGTTGGCGGCGAAGTACGGCGTGGCTTCGGTCTGTATCAAGCCGTACGCGGTCAAGCGGGCGGCGGAACTTCTGGCGGGAAGCGGCGTCCACGTGGGCGCAGTGATTGGCTTTCCGCATGGTAATTCCGCTACCGAGTCGAAACGATACGAAACGGAACTGGCGTGCCGCGATGGTGCGGTGGAGATCGACATGGTTATCAACGTGGGCAAAGCACTGGGCGGCGATTGGGACTACCTCGAACAGGACGTGAAGGTCGTTTGCGACGAAGCCCATCGTCACGGTGCGAAAGTCAAAGTCATTTTCGAGAACGATTATTTGACCAAGGGTGGGGCTGGGTTGAACAGCGATGCGTTCAAAACCAAGTTGTGCCAGCTCTGTGAACGAGCGGGTGCGGATTGGGTCAAAACGTCCAGTGGATATGGATTCGTGAAGCAAGCGGACGGCAGCTACAACTATCAAGGCGCGACCGAGCACGACTTGGCACTGATGCGAGCCAGTGTCTCGGCGCGGGTGCAAGTCAAAGCCGCAGGTGGTGTGCGCGATCTTGATGGACTGGTTAAAGTACGTGACCTCGGAGCGACTCGTTGTGGTGCCACGGCCACCGCGGCCATGTTGGACGAATATCGTCGCCGTGAACAAGCCGAACAGTCTGGGGCGGAGGTGGAAGGCCGCTCGGTGAGCATTGGAACGGGCGGCTATTGAACAACGGACCTTCAACGCCCTCGGTCTCGTTGGCGGTTGCGAGCGTGAGTTTCAAAAATCTTGTTGCAATGGCCCAAGGTAGCCAATAAACTGCAAGTTCCAGGCTACAGGAAACGAGATAGAATCCGCGAGCGAACCCTGATTTGGTGATCCGTGGGTTAAAATACACTGCTGGCTTTTTTCGGCGAAACGATGAATCAAGATAATCCCTACGCTGCCCCAACGACCGCCGGTGCAAAGATTGGCGGTCAGTCAAGTCATCCATTTCCGTTTGTCACGGATCCCGCCGACCGAATAAAACTTGAAGCGGTGATCAAGGATGCGGGCCAGTTTTGGGTGGCGATCGCTTTGTGTATTTTTTGTAGTGCGATTGGAGCGATCATTATTCCCTTTTGGTATTTGGCACGACTGCTTCAATGGAATCGCTTGGCCAAGCAATATCCCGATTTGATGATGAGCGGTGCTCCGCCGGGTTCGATCCAAGCGAAGTTCCAATCATCACAATGGAAGTTGATTGTGGGCATGGTAGTGGGCGGATGCATTCTTGCACTCTTCGTCTTTTACATCTTCGTCGTGATCTTATTGACCGCATTCGCAGCGTAGAGTTTAGCATCAACGATGATTTCGTTGGGAAGCGAACGCCGAAAGGTGGATTCAATTGATTCATGTGTTTTGGTATGGCATCGATGGCACTGCATGTGTCGTACTATGGGGAACAACCGGCAAACGAATGAAACGGTAGAGCTGTCACACTTGCACCTGGATAATGGGCCACCTAGACTATTTTAGCTGAATTGAGCGCGAGATTGGCCAACTGATTCCTTTCCGGCCAATTTTGTTGAACTGTCGAATTGCTTTTGAACAAACGCCTACTTGATTGCCAATCGGAAGGGTTCATTCCGGATACCGTCGTTGCGTACTTTCATTTTCCCGTTGGCTCAGGAACGATCAAAGATGACTATCGTACTTTTTGTTTTGCTGTTACTCTCGCTCGGTGCCTTAGGAGCTGTTTCGTTTTTTTTCATTCAAGCAAGCTCGAGTCTTACAAAGGCAAGCAAAGCCTTGGTTGCATGTCAGCAACAGAGACAATCTGAATCGGCTCAGCTTGGTCAAGCGTTTGCGGATGAAAAGGCAAAATACACATCGCTTTATGAAAAAGTTAAGTCCCAATCTGCAGAATGGGCGACGACAAGAAAGCGTATGGAAGATGAAATCAAGGAATTGTCACCATATCGTGGAATCAAGGACTTGGAGAAAACAGTAAGAATTAAGCTTCGGCAGTCCGAAGAAAAACTTTTAGCGGCAACAAGGCAAGCAGAGGAGATACTTCACAATGCCAAGGCAAAACACATTGCATACGAAGTTGCGGCGCAGAAAGAGCTTGAAGCATGGGTGAAAGCCAATAAGGCACGTGCGGAGGCAGAATTAGCCGCCATGCAAGTCAAAATAAAACAAGCACAATCCGACTTGGAGACAAGCATCGCGGCAGCGACCGGTGAAGCCTCGCGAATTATTGAAGCGGCCCATAGGAAAGCCGAATCAATAGCCGGCGAGGCGTATCATATTGCAAAGAATGCGTCGCTCTACGAAAAGACGGTCAAAGCAATGAAAAACCTAATTGAAGGTTATGGCAACGAATACATCATTCCCGAACAGAGCCTGCTTGATGACCTTGCAGAAGACTTCAGCCATACGGAAGCTGGGCAGAGGCTGAAAGTCGCTCGGGACAAGACCAAAGTGATGATTCGAAACGGAGCTGCGGCGAGTTGTGACTATGTCGAGGCAACGCGTAAAGAAACTGCAACTAACTTTGTACTAGATGCATTCAACGGCAAGGTCGATTCGATACTGTCCAGAGTCAAGCAGGATAACGCCGGGAAGCTCGCTCAGTCCATCCGCGACGCATTTACGCTTGTGAACTTCAACGGCAAAGCTTTCAAAGATGCCCGAATCAACGAAGAATTTCTAGAAGCACGGCTTGATGAATTGAAGTGGGCCGAAATTGCTCAACAATTGTCGGCCAAAGAGCGAGACGAACAACGCGTCGCAAAAGAAAAAATTCGAGAAGAGGCCCGCGCAGTTAAAGAACAGCAACAAGCACTCCAACGAGCAGCCAAGGAGGAGGCAATGTTGGAGAAAGCATTGATGCAGGCGAAGCTCCAGTTCGAAGAAGCGACGGACGAACAGCGTGAAATGTACGAACAACGTCTAAAGGATATGGAGTTCAGGCTGAAGGAGGCAGTCGAGCGAAAAGAGCGAGCAAAATCAATGGCCGAACAAACTCGGAAGGGGTATGTCTACATTATTTCAAATGTTGGATCGTTTGGCGAGAATATCTATAAAATCGGATTAACGAGACGAGATGATCCCTTTGATCGCGTGAGAGAGCTTGGTGATGCCAGTGTTCCATTCGGATTTGACGTTCATGCAATGATCTTGGGTGATGATGCGCCTAGTCTCGAAAATCAACTTCATCGACATTTTTTGCTTCGTCAAATCAACAAAGTGAATCATCGAAAAGAATTTTTTAGAGTCACGCTTGGTGAAATCAAGTCGGAGATAGATGGCCTCAACTTGACAACCGGTGTCAAATGGACAATGACCTCCGAAGCAGCGGAGTATCGCGAGACATTGGCAATTGAGTCGGCAATCGCGACTGATCCGAACCAAAGAGAGCTTTGGATTAAACGCCAACTCATGCTTGAGCCAGTCGAAGATGTCGAATCGATCATTGACACGGAGATCAAGTAAATGGCACGGTTTCGAAGATTCAACGAGGTGTGTTGGGGCGACCGAGCATAACGGCGCGTTGATGCGGGCGGGGTTCGGCGCAGGTGCAATTTAAAAAGCCGCGGGTTGCGGACGCCATCTCCATAGTTTGAGCTAGGTTATTGGTTTAGAAGCCAGTTGCTACAGCGTTAAGGCCAAAGTCACCATCTTGGAAAAATACTGTCGCCACGAACAAGCCAAGCAAACTGAGGCCGCCTTGTATGTAAGTCTTCAACGATCTTTTGCGGCGGGTCTTTAGTTGTGAGTTCCGGCTACTTCTCGTGGCAGTTTTATTCGGTTCAATAACTTGATGTGTCGCTCCATGTCTTCTGTGAACCTTCGATGCGAATTGCTCCCGTTACCGGTCGGCCATTTCGGATCACGATATACGCGTCGGCTCCTGGGACACTATCCCATTGCAATTGGGCGAGTCCATTCGCGGTAATTGCAACGGACGGATCGGATTGCGAGTTGTCTGGGGCGACGGCGACAACGGAGTAAAGATGTCGTCCCGATCCGTCATCTCTCAATACGGTTGGCGGGGCGGGAGTCGTCAAAGCATGTTCCCGCAGGCGTCCACCCCACAGTTCCAGCACCTGTGTGGGATAGGGCAAACCGCCACCGCCGAAACCACCACCACCGATAGCCATTTTGCCTTGGCCAATAATCGCGTCAGTCAACGGTTCATCATGACCAGGGCGAAAGGTTTGAAATCTCAAACGCCCGGGGTGCATGCCACCATTCCAGTCCCCATCGGGAATTTCGGAGCTCTCCAACGATTCACCCTGAATGATTGCCATTTGCCGCCAAGCATCGCCGGCCCACATGTTCCACGAGATATGGCCAGGTGACCCACGGCGATTCCCACTCGATTCAAGAGCGTGAAAGCGATCATCAAATGGGTCATCGATTTCGCCTTTAATCAACCTACTCCGCACCCACAGTCCTCCTGGCCCATCAAAAAGGGACCGAGCATACAATCCACGCGCGATCTGCTGCTCCGCGTAACCTGACTCCCAAGGTTCGCCTGTATCGGAAACAATCAGTTCTTCGCGAACGATCAGGCGATCCACTTCCAAGACTCGAGGTTGCTGCATAAGACCAGACATTAGCCCAAAAGTTGTGGCCACCGAAATTAGGATCGTGAACAATCGTTCTTTCATCAGATAACTCCCGTAAACCGAAGTGAAACCCTCGACCATCGTAACACAGTTTTCCAACAATAAGTCCTTGAATGGACATAGGGCAATCCATGTCTTACAATAGGTGACGAGTTCGCTCGCTTCCACTCGGCTCCCACCTTCCCCCGCCTTTGCCCGAGAGATGATGATGGTGCCTACTATGCTCCAGGCCGTCGTTCGATTGGTTTTGTGCGTTGCTTTTGTCTTTGTGATGAACGCGGAGTTGTCGGCTCAGGTCGATTTCAATCGAGAGATCCGTCCGATCCTGGCCGAATATTGTTTTCACTGTCATGGACCCGATGCGAACCAACGTGCAGCGGACTTGCGTTTGGATGTGGCCGAGGAAGCGCATCAGTCGGCCATTCAAGTCCATGATGCGGACGCCAGCGAACTGATCACCCGAGTGACGACCGAAGATCCTGAGTCGCGGATGCCGCCCGCTGCATCGGGCAAGGAGCTGTCGGCCGAACAGATCGCACTCTTGCGGCAATGGATCAACGAGGGTGCCAACTACTTGCGACATTGGGCCTTCGAGCCGATTCGCGATCGGCAGAAACTGTTGGAAGGACTCCCGCCGAACAACTCCGAAGCGTCTGTGATTGATCGGTTTCTCCACACCAAACTGTTGGCCGTCGGTTTGGATTATTCGCCGGAAGTGTCACGGGAGCAGTTCATTCGGCGCGCGACGTTTGATTTGATGGGACTCCCGCCATCCTGGGACGAAATCGAGGCGTTTATCGCTGACGATTCGCCGAACTATCTCGAGAACCTGTTGGATCGGTTGCTGGCCAGCCCGCAATATGGAGAACGTTGGGGCCGACATTGGCTCGATTTGGCTCGGTATGCCGATACTCACGGCGGAGCGGCGATTGGCTTTACGACGTTCCCGTTTGCTTATACCTACCGAGATTATGTGATCCAAGCCTTTAATCGAGACCTGCCAATCGATCGCTTCATCATGCAGCAGATTGCGGCGGATCAATTGGGACTGCCTAATAATGATCCGGCCTTGGCCGCGTTGGGTTTCTTGACGGTCGGGATGCAGTTCCGCAACGAACACGACACGATCGATGATCAAATCGACGTGGTCACGCGCGGGTTGATGGGCCTGACCGTGACCTGTGCGCGTTGTCATGATCACAAGTTCGACGAGATCTCGACGGCGGACTACTACGGAATTTATGCAGCAATGGCTCCATCTAAAGCACCAGCGGAGTTGCCGATTGTCGGCGAACCAGCCAACACGCCGGAACGCAACGATTACGAGCAAACGTTAAAATCATTGAAGCTGAAGTTGGATAGCTTCGTACGAGATCAAAGCGAGGTCATGCGGGCTCGCTTGCGGATGCAGGTCGGCTTGTATTTGGGCGAGATCGCCAAAGGGGTGGGCGAACAAGATACCTCCACGGTTTTCTTGTCGTACAGGACTGACGACCTTCGTCCGATCATCTTGAATCGTTGGCTCAGTTACTTGAAGAGCCTGGGGACTGACGACGCGGTGTTTGGCCCGTGGCTGGAAATGCAGAGCTGGGGCAAGTTGGAGTCGAACGAATTCATCACTCGCTGTGAAACGTATCTGGCAAAGTTATCAGCCGAATTGGACCAAGCCGATCGCAATCCCGCTCACATTCATGCTCTGCGTTCCGAACCACCGAAGTGGAATCATTTGATTGTGGATGCTTTGATCGCTAGGAAGCCAACGTCACTGGCCGACGTCGCGGCAGTTTACGGGAGCGTGTTTGTGGAAGTGCAACGTCAGTGGCTGGGAGCCCTGTCCCGAGCCGCTGAAGAAGCGACGGCAGAAGAAAAGATTTTGCCAGACGACCATCCCGAGCATCAGATGATCAACAGTCCCGTCTATCGTCAACTGCGTCATCATCTGTATGCTCCCGATTCTCCCTTTATGGTCTCGGATGAAGTCGCTATGACGCTGACCAACCGCACCATCAACGACTTGATCGGCGCAAAACGGGGTGCAATTCACCAGCTTCATTTGGCTGCCGCTGGCTCGCCGCCACGTGCCATGATCGTCGCCGAAAATCCGGCACCGGAAGAACAGCACGTCTTTCTGCGTGGCAACCCGTTAGCACGCGGTGCGGTCGTGCAACCGCAATTTCTGTCGGTTTTGAATTTTGGCGAAGCAAGAGTCTTCGAAAATGGCAAGCGGCGGCTAGGATTGGCGCAAGCAATTGTGGCCCCCGAGAATCCTTTGACCAGTCGCGTTCTGGTGAATTGGGTGTGGCAGAATCACTTTGGGGCTGGCTTGGTACGAACACCCGACGATTTTGGAACGCGCGGTCAACCGCCAACCCATCCGGAGTTGTTGGATTATTTGGCGCGAGAGTTCCAACAGAACGGATGGTCTTTGAAATGGCTGCATCGTCAGATCACGTTGACTCGCGCTTACCGGCAAGGAGCGATTGAAAACGAAGTCTCGCGCGAACGTGATCCGGATAATCTTTTGCTCTGGCGAATGTCTCGCAAGCGATTGGATTTCGAATCGATGCGCGATGCCATGTTGTCTGTCAGTGGCGAATTGGATTTGCAAGCCGGTGGTCGTCCGATCGATCTCAACGCGACTCCTGCGATTCCGCGTCGAAGTGTTTACGGCTTCACGAATCGCGACATCATCGCCAACTTGATGAGTACCTTTGATTCGGCGAATCCCAATGCGTGTACTGCGAAGCGACCGGAAACGACCGTACCGCAGCAAACGTTGTTCGCTTTGAACTCGGATTTCATTCAAGACCGAGCAGCTCGGGTGGCGGTCGAGAACAAAGCGTTGAACCTGCCCAATTCTGAGGCTCGCGCGACGGAGATGATTCGGCGAATCTTGAGCCGCGAGCCAACGCAGTTGGAATTGGAACGTGTCAACGCGTTCTTGAGGAACGCGGCTGAAGCAGCGAACGTTGCCCATTCGGCGGGAGATGCCGCGAACCCAGAGAATCGTGAGCTCAACCAAGAGCAAGTCACCGAGTCGGCATGGACACAATTGGCGCATGCGCTGTTGGCGTCCAACGAGTTTATCTTTTTGGATTGAAGAAAAGGAGGAGCGACGATGCTGCACCGACGACAGTGGATCACGCAATGTGGGATGGGGTTGGGAGCGTTGGCGTTTGCGGATTTGTGTGCTTCGACCGCCCGAGCGGATGAGCCGCGGGGCTTTGTGCCAACCCATTTTCCGGCAAAGGCCAAACACATCATTCATGTGTTCCTGAACGGCGGTGTCTCGCAAGTAGATACCTGGGATCCCAAGCCGGAGCTTACCAAGTGGGCCGGAAAAATGTTGCCGTTTGAGAACTTGCAGACGGAACGAAAAACGGGAGTCGCGTTGGCGTCGCCGTTCCAGTTCGCTCCACATGGGGAAAGCGGCATTCCCATGAGCGATCTGTTTCCGCACCTGTCAAAATGTGTCGACGAGATGACTGTCGTACGGTCCATGTACGCGGAACTGCCCAGTCATGAAATGTCGCTGATGTTGATGAACACGGGCGATCAGCGCTTGGTGCGACCCAGTATGGGATCATGGTTGACATGGGGTTTGGGTTCGCTCAACGAGAACTTGCCTGCCTTTGTCGCCCTTTGCCCGGGCGGAATGCCGGTGGGAGGGGCTGGGAATTGGAGATCGGCTTTCCTCCCTGGCTCGTTCCAGGGCACGCGAATCGATACTTCCAACGCGGATCCCACCAAAATCATCGATTACTTGCAGAACAAACGACTGTCGCCGCAAGAGCAAACGCGGCAATTTGATTTGTTGCAACAGTGGAACGCCGAACATTTGGCGCAGCGACCGGGCGAGGCGGCGATGGAAGCCAGAATCAAATCGTTTGAATTGGCTTATCGAATGCAGACGGAAGCCAGCGAAGCGTTTGATGTTTCGCAAGAGCCCGAACATATCTCGCAACTCTACGGCGACGGTCCACAAAATCGGCAGTTGCTAATGGCTCGCAGGTTGGTGGAACGCGGCGTGCGATTTGTGCAAACGTGGCATGGCGACATGCAGCCTTGGGACAGTCACTCGAATATCAAAGAGGAGCACGGCAAAGTCGCCCGGGAATGTGATCAAGGCCTGGCCGCCTTGATCATGGACCTCAAACAACGCGGGCTCTTGGATCAGACACTTGTTATTTGTAGTGGCGAGTTCGGACGGACGCCGTCGGTCGAGATGGGACAGGACGGGACAGGAGCCAGTCTCGGTCGTGATCACAACCATTGGGGTTTTTCTTTATGGATGGCCGGTGGCGGCATCAAACGGGGCTCGATCTATGGTGCCACGGACGAGTTCGGATTTCGCGCGGTCGAGAATCCGGTTTCCGTTCACGATCTGCACGCGACGATCATGCACTTGATGGGATACGACCATCAACGCATGACCTACCGCTACGCCGGTCGAGACTTTCGCCTGACGGATGTCCATGGAGACGTGGTCAAAGGCATAATGGGCTAAGCTGGACGAAAGATGAGTACTGGGAGAGTTGGGGGATTGCCTGCGGATGGCAATGCCGGACTGCGGATGAAAGCGCGGAGGGAACGCCGGTGTGTCCCTGCGGATGGCAATGCCGGACTGCGGATGAAGACGGCGAGGGAACACCGATGTGTGTCTGCGGATGAAGACGGGGAAAGAGTATGGTGTTGATTGCCTTCGGATGGCAACGCTTGGCCGCGGATGAAGGCGGATTTCGCGGCATAAGTTGCTTTGGGATGGCTATTAGTAGATCGAGGTTTGGTCTTGAACAACGTTGATTTTCATCCGTAGAACGGCTTTGCCATCCGCAGGCAGTGGCCGCTTCGGCCTAGTCGATTCGCTAAAGGATCACAGGGCGAATCAAAACTAACGAAGCGAACCCGTGAGGTCCAAATGTTGGGCCCAAAGTCGTACTTATTTCAAAGTATCATGCTTTGATTTCCACTGCGACTTGATCACTTGAAGTTCGGCTCGTTCGGGGCGATCGCGATAAAATTCGTCGAGGGGATAACAGCCGGAGACCATACCATTTCGCGGCGCTGTAGTGCAATCACTGAAGGTTCGACAAATGCGTTTGCGAGCCAACGGGCGACCCGCCAGGACATCGGCGGGAAGTTCGGGATACGACAGAACCATACGGCCCAGACCAATCAAGTCCGCCCTGCCCTCCCGCACCACTCTTTGGGCCACATGTGGCAACCAATCTTGCAAGTAGCTGTAGCCCGAGCCAATCAAGATCAAGTTTGGAAACCGTTGCTTCAATCGCCAAGTGGCTTCGATCTGCCGAGCCACTCCGAGCAATGGATCTTCCGGTGGCAGGTAACCGTCCGAAGGAGGAAATGTCGCTGGTCGCTGGATGTGTGGATTGTAATACGGACTGCCCGCCGTGGTGCAAACTAGTTCGATTCCAAAGCTTTGCACCAATTCCAAAAACTGAATGGCCCCACTCAAATCAAAACCCGTGCCGGTGGCGTCCGCTCCAAACGCATAGCCGCGACTTTCGGCGACCGGCGTCGGAACACCCACTCCGTCCGGACCCGGTTGAAAAGGGACAAAATCAAAGACACTCAACCGGACGGCAATCTCTAAACCAGGCGCTTCACTGCGGATGCCGTCCACAATGGTGCGTAAGAACCGAGTGCGATTTTCCAAACTTCCACCGTAACGGCCAGGTCGATCCCACGCCGAGAGGAATTCATGCCCGAGATATCCGTGACAGTGTTTGACATCGACAAACTCGAAGCCGGCTGTCTGAGCCAGTTTCGCAGCGGAAACAAAATCTTCGATCAAACGGTCCAGTTCCTCATCGGAGAACAATCGCGAATCGTCGTGAATGCCAAACCGAGGGTCCAGGACCGGATGCCGGTACAAAGTTCTGGGTTCAAGCTGTTTGCCATGCGGGCGAGCGAATCGTCCGGAATGAGTCAGTTGCAGTCCCACGAAGAGATCGTCGGCGGGACCAATCGTTGTTTCATGGGTGGTGACCAAGAGCTCGCGCAGTTGCGCGATCTGGCCAACGGTGTCTGGATTGAGCAGCAATTGGTTAGGATTGGCTCGGCCGTCGGGCCGCACGGCAATTGCTTCTCCACCAAAAATGAGCTTCGCGCCGCTCAGGCCAAAGTTTGTCCAGCGCCTCCGAGTCAATTCGGTTGGTCGGCCATCGGTGGTTCCGTCCCAACCTTCCATCGGCAAAATACAAAATCGATTGCCGATGGTTTTGGAAGATGGACGTGGCAGTGGCTGGGCTAACGGAGCCTGTCCACCTGACTCGAGATCTTCGTCCAACGGAATGGAGATGGGCAGCGAGCCGACATGAGCGGCGAACTCGGTTGCGGTTTTTAGGGATGCGATTTTGGGAAAGGACATTGTTTTGGGTTCTAGTTGACGAAGCCGATTTGGGGCAGTCGACACCATGATAGTCGATCGATATACCGCAGTGTTTATGGTAACGAATGGATGGCAGGGGAATGGTTGGTGGCGAAATGGTTGGTGGGGGGATTTGTGGAAACTTGGTTTGGCGAATTGTGATTTCGAATTATTAGGTGGGTTGTGTCTGGGTGTTAGGGTGGAACCCACTGCGGGAGCTGGTTCGGGTGCGGTGCTGTGCTTGCGGGGTAGCGCGGAGCGACGCTGGGCTGGGTCGGATGCCCGACCAAGCCCAGCTCTGCTCACGCGGTTAACTTCATCGTCGGAGTGTTGTGCAAGGGGGCGGAACTTTGCTCACGCAACTAAGGGTGTACTGTTCGAGTTTCGATTCCTAAGCGGCGTGCGATATCGACGAGGATAGGGAGGTCGGTGGTCGGACGCGTTGCACTGGACGGGTGAGTCAGGTCAGATTGGATCCATCCGCGCAAATGCAGGAACATGGCTGCTGAATGTTTGTAGGCTGGGACGGGTTCGCGAAAGGCAAAGTTGCCCAAATACTGCAAGGTATCGTTTAGCTCGAAAAACGCGGGGTCACCTTGTTCCCACAACCGATCGCGGCGGGCAAATTCTTCGGGCGCGAATGTGCTCAAACCCAACAAGTAATCGCTACCGTACATCACCATGTCGATTGCCAAATCGTTGCCCGTAAACACGTGGAATTCGGGCCGAACTTGATTGCGCAAGACCAGTCGCTGCCATTCTAGATCGCGTCTTAGCGACGAATGTTTCGCGCCGATGCACTGTGGGATGTCCATCAAACCTTGGAATGTCTGCAACTCGTAAATGCGTCCAAACGGAACAAACATCTGCCCGAGTTCGAATGCGATGAACCGATCGAGATGTCGAGCCAATTCGCGATGAGCCGCCACAACGCCGGCTTCGTCCAGACTATTGAGTCCATAGGATGGAAAAATGACCGGAGTCCCACCGCAGGCCAGGATCGGTTCGATTTGCCGTTGGTAACTGGGCAAACTCCATCGTGAGCCAGGCGAGTCACCGACGAAGGCCCCAGCGACGAACGGAGCGCCACCCAACAAATCGTGTGTTCGCTCCAAGATGACTCGGCGAGTGGCATCATCCAACAGATTGACGTAACCCGTGTCCATGTTGACTGCTGGAGTCAAACCGGCCTTCGCGGTCCGCAGAACATGGGCATCAAAGCCGGGCCAATCGATTTGATTGATGAAAGAGTCGTGGTTCGCTCCGCGAACCGAA
>JBGSJV010000115.1:0-31763 GCA_041741535.1 Pirellulaceae bacterium | reverse complement strand
CAAGCTAAGTAATTTCTCCAGCTCAGCCCCGCTGTTCCAGAAAGCGCGCATTTAAAATCGGCCCCAAAACCTAATTCCACCCCGGAAAATACGGGCTCATGTCAAAAAAATAGATCAAATTTCACTTCCAAGTCAGGGTTAACGGTCACCACGATTTTCTGTCGCCGAATCAATGGGACTCGGTTGTTTCATATTTTCTGACGCGAGCCAAGCACCAAATACGCCACCAAACACCGTCATAAAGAACACACATAAGATGAACATGTAGCTGAGGCCAGGAAAACCTGGATTCCAAATCAAACTGACTCCACTGAAAAACGCGGACATGGCACCTATGCCAGAGCACGCAACCAACACCATCGGCCGGAAAGGTGGAGCACCCCGAGTTGGTGGTTCGCCTATCGTTGCCCGACGCGGCGAATACGGATTCTCCGAACCGTGAAAACTCATCGCACTTATTTCCCTTCGATTCGTTCGACGATCTGGCGAAAGGGTTCAAATTCCTGGACAGATTTAAGGTCCGGGTCATTCCTCAGCCGAGCCGCATCGTCGAAGCCCATCTTCACCAACCGCTCGAGCTCGGCCACGCAACTTTCTGCCAATTTCACGTCCGGACGCTGCCCATAAGCCAGGGCAAACACCCGAACTCGCGCAAAAATCGTTGCGGGCTTTTGCACTTTTGCCAACGACTCCATCACCGCCAAAGCTTCATCAACTTGACCACCTCGCACCAAACTTTGCGCCGACTTGCTGCGATAGGTCACCGGATCGTCCGAATTCGGCAACTGGGCTAACGCTTGCCAATCCGCCGCCGCAGCCACAAATTGCTGCGATGTGTCATAAACGTTCGCACGACGCAAAAGTCCATTGGGCAAGAACGCTGTAGCCGTCCGATGATTGGGCGATCGCTGCAAGACGCTCTGCAGCGTTTCGATCGCTTTCGATAAAGCGTCCACTTGCTCATCTGTCGGTCGATCGGACGACTCCAGATCGTGCCGATTGATGCGATTACCGGACCGCAATACCAACGCTTCCAACGAATCGATGTGTCCTTGCAAGAAACGATCCAAAACTTCGTCACTTGCGTTTAACGTCTCCAAGGCCGCTTCCTTTTGCCGCGCATTCGAATAGACCAACGACAATCGGTTCAACGCTCCCGAATGAGCAACCACATGATCTTCGCCATCGGGCAATTGCTGACAAATCTCGGCGGCAACATTGATTGACGACTGATAATATCGAATCGCCGGTTCCCATTGCTGCGCGATGTCGTAGGTCTCCGCAATTCGCATCAACACCAATCGCAAGGTCGCGCGATGTTGAATGTTCCCTGGTTCGGCTTGAACCATGACCTCCAACGCCTGGATCGCCCTTGCGAAGTTGGTTTCGGCTTGCTTCCAATCCTTGCGTTGGGCCAACACGGAGCCATACAACCAATACCCTTCCGATCGTTCCGCTTGAATCTGCAACAAATTTTCTGGCAGCGTGTCAAACATCTGCAAGCCTTCCTGCATCAACTGATCGGCTTGTTCGGTTTGCTTACGGCAATTGGCGGCCATCCCTGCATTGACCAATGTCGTTGCCAACGCACTGCGCTCCGCAACACTGGCTTTGTCCTTCGCCACGACCTTCCGCAAGATCTCCACAGCCCGCTCGTACTCCTGCCAAGCCTCATCCATCTTCTCATTTTCATCCAATCGTTTGGCCAAGATCAATGTATCGCTTGCCAAGTCACTAGCGGCCTCGGGGTACATTGGGAATCGTTCGCGCAAGGTTGACCGCACTTCGACGGCATCGCGCATCGACATGACGGCCTGCTCCATTTGATTGGAACGCGACTCCATCGCCGATACATTGCGCAGCACGTTTGCCAAGTTGGCCCAATAGTCGGGGTTCTGGGGAAAGCGGTCCACGATTTGACGATAAACATCAAGAGCGGATCGATAGTGGGTCAACGCCAACGGTAAATCACCCAAACGAGACGCGAGATCTCCCAAGCCATACCAACTTAGCCCAACGCCACTCAACAACTCAGGGTCATTGGGAATCTCGTTTACCAATCGTTGACGGATCGCCAACCCTTGTCGATATTCTTGCTCGGCCTCCGGAAAGCGACCTAATTCCACCAGCAAGTTGCCGCGGTTGTTGCAGACGTTGGCTAAGATCTCCTCGGAACCATCCCGCTTTTCCTGATGGTTGTAGATGGCCTCCAAAATACTCTTCGCCGAACGATAAGCGGCTAAGGCCTCGTCGCGTTTTTTCAATACCCGCAGAATCACCGCTCGCGCGTTTTCAGCGTTTGCTTCCGCGCGTTGAATTGCGACCGAGTCTTCAAGTTTCCGCGCCGCTTGGGCCGCTTGCAAGCCAAGGTCTGCATACTTGATCGCCTGTTCGCTATCGCCCGACAGCAAAAGTGACTTGCCCAACGCGACTGCCAAATCGGCCAGCGAATGCTGCAATTCGGCATTTTGCGGTGCTGAACTGATCGCCAGATTCAGCAGTCGCACCGACTCGCGATAACCAGCATCGACGCCGGGTTCACCTAACAACTGGCGAAGCTTCGCCACGCGAAACAACCCTTCGGCTTGCACTTTCATGGCTTGCAGGGACGAACCTTGGACTCCGGCAAAAGCCTCCCATTGTTGCAAAGCCTTGTTCAACAAGTCGCGATCCGCTGGGCTCAAATAAGTTTGTGACATAAAACGACGCTCAATGAACTCGTCGCTAAACGATTGCAGCGCGGCAATGGCTTGCGCGGTGGCCGCCTCCGCCATCTGTCGCTGAGTCGCCTCGTCCTTTTGAGCTTGTTCCGCCAAGGTGCGCTGCTTGGCCTCTTCTTCCCGCGCCAATTCGGCTTGACCCGCGGATTCGATCGCTTGGTTACGACTGACCACCGCAATCATCAAGGCCAACGATAGACCAACGATCACGACACCAATCGCAGTCACCATCACGCGATTCCGACGGGCAAATTTCTGCCAGCGATACCAACGACTGGGTGGAGCGGCGGAGATTTGTTCACCAACCAAGAACCGGCGCAGATCTTCCGCCAAGCGACTGGCGGACTCGTAGCGGCGACTTCGATCTTTCTCAAGCGTCTTCATCACGATCCAATCCAATTCACCACGTACCATTTTTGTTAGCCGCGCGGGTTCCATGTTGCGGTTGGCGCTGATCGATGGCAGACCTTCGTCCGTGCTGAGTTTGTTGCTGGGGGTCGGTGGGTCAACTTCCCGAATGATTCGCAAGATTTCCAAAATCGCGGCTCGCCCCAATTGTTTGGCGTCAAATGGCGGCGCCCCAGTTAACAACTCGTACAGCAACACGCCTAATGAATAGACATCACTCCGAGTATCGATGTCCGGAAAATGAGGGTCCGCTTGTTCCGGGGACATGTACTGGGGTGTGCCAACGACCGCACCGACAACCGTGTGGAGCGTCTTGTCCGTCAGCGCCAATCCCAAGGCCTTAGCCACACCAAAATCGATGACCTTCGGAGCTGGGCGTCCGTTGACCTCGGACACCAAAATATTCGAAGGCTTGATGTCCCGATGAATAATGCCTTTCTGGTGCGCATGTTGAATCGCTTCACACACAGGTACAAACAGCTCGATGCGCTGGGCCAAGGTCATCCGATTCTGATCGCAGTACTTCGTGATCGGAACGCCTTTGACCAACTCCATCACAAAAAAAGGAACTCCCGAGCTGGCGATGCTGCCGCCATCCAAGATCCGCGCGATGTTGGGATGATCCATCACGGCTAACGCTTGCCGCTCCGCTTCAAACCTAGCGACGACTTGCGCGGAGTTTCGCCCGGCTTTGATCAGCTTGACCGCAACTTGACGACGAACGGGCTCGAATTGCTCGGCGATCCACACCGTGCCCATTCCTCCCTCTCCAATCGCTCGCACAAGCTTGTACCGGCCCTGAATCAACGATCCTGGCCGAAATTCTACTTGTGGCAGTTCGTCGACCGGCGTCACGAAGAAGTCGTCGTCCGATTCAGAGGCAGGCGTCGGGGCGGCCGTTGCAGGGGACGCAGCGAGCGGCGCCGCAAGGCTGCTGGTCTCCTCAAGACCACTAGCACCGTCGTGGCTTTCGTCCCGCCGTGCACCTTCCGCGAGTACACGGTCCAATTCTTGTTGGACATTTTCCTTCAGGTACTGATCCTTGCCGCAGGCCCACTCGATGAACTCGGCCCGTTGTTCTGCCGGCAGCCGCAGGGCCGCTTGAACCAACGCCAATAGGTCTGAAGGTGTATTCATCCGCGTGCCTCATTCGTGATCGTCAACCAGCACCTTAAGTCATTCCGCGATCAATTTACCACAATTCGCCCCCCTCGTTTAACATTCATCCAAACGCGGCCCCGGTACAAACTCAACAACCCAACTTCCCGAACCCCAAGTGCCAGCCCTCCAACTTCCCCGCTTCGATCCTGTCGATTCATCTTCCCCTCGAACTCCACATCTATCGCGAGTAGAATCGATGGTAGGAGACCCAACATGAACTTGTTCCGCACGTTGATCGCGACCGCCTTGCTCTTCCCCAGCCTTGCTTTTGGCCAAGACGATAACACGGACTTCGTCCCGTTGTTCAATGGCCAAGACTTCAGCGGCTGGATTCGCACGAACACGCCGGAATCCACTTGGTCCTACCAAGATGGGATGATCGTCTGCACGGGGAAGCCGATCGGCGAGATCCGCACCGAGAAGATGTACCAGAACTTTATTCTCGAAGTCGAATGGCGCCATATGGTCCCGGGCGGCAACGCAGGGATCTTTTTGTTTGCCGACGACATCACCGCGCGCGGCGTGCCTTTCCATCGCGGCATCGAAGTCCAGGTCCTCGAAAACGCGTATGGCAACACGCGGAGCCATACCACTCACGGTGACATCTTTCCGATCCACGGTGCGAAGATGGTGCCAATCAACGGCCGAGGTGGTGACCGAGCGTTCCCGACCGAAAATCGTTCGAACCCCAGCCCCGAATGGAATCACTACCGCATCACAGCGAACGATGGCGAAGTGACTTTGGCAGTCAACGGCAAGGTGGTCACACAAGGGCAGCAATGTTCGCCACGCAAGGGCTACATCTGCTTGGAGTCCGAAGGCGGTGTCGTCCATTACCGCAACATGCGGATCAAAGAACTACCGGAGTCATCGGTCCCAGCCGAAGAGATCGCCATTGCCAATCGGGGCTACGAATCGATTTACAGTGGGTTGGACCTTCGTGGTTGGCGCACGGGAGACACCGCGAACCATACTTGGCACAGTCGCGATTGGGTCTTGGCCCACGATAGTCCGGCTGCCGACAGTCACTCGTTGGTTTACGACAAGGTACTCGGAGATTTTGGCTTTGTTATCGACTTCAAGTTGAACCAATCCGACAGTGTTTTTGCACTGGAGTTAGCCAGCGCGGAGTCTGCCGAAGATCATGCGCCTATTGTGTTCTACACGACCGCGAACCAAAACGAAAAGCTCGTCATACCGGGCCAATGGAATCGACTGGAAGGCGAGGTGATTGGTTCGGAACTCACCATAAGTTTAAACGGCCAGGCGATCGAACGCCAACACACACTCAAGAATCTGTCAACCAAACGCCACCTTACCGTAACCGCTGCTGGACCTATCGACCTAGCCAACCTCTACCTCCGAAAAATCGATTAGAGAAGAGCGTTCGTTGTGCGACGCTCCGGTTCGTCACCGCCCCAACCCGGCCCCACCGCGCGAATCGACTCAAGGGTCGCAGGACGCACTTACCTCATAGCCTGATCGACGCGAAAAGTCGAGCGCCGTTGCCGTCGGACACTAGCGGCGAAGGAACAGGCAACGAGCATCATGAGCAACGACGAGGGCTCTGGCACCGCTGTGAGGACAAAGTCATTGCCGTTGCCACCAAAATAGTTGACCTGGAACTGGTGGCTCCCCGCCCACAAAAAATCGCCTTGATGCAAGTTCAAAAAGTTGCCGTTCAAAGCGTCTCTCCCCAAGTTGTCAATCAACAAGAACTCTTGGCCGACATTTGGCACGTATCCGTTGATCAGTTCCAACTGCAATCGGCCATTCAACCACGCATCACCCGCCACGGTCAGCCGGTCATATTCGGATCCGAACATCGACCCACCCAACTCGAAGGTCACGTTGGCCAAGTCGCCGAAGAACACATCGCCTTCGAATTGAACGTTTGCGGGACTGTTGCCGGGCTTCAAGTCTCCCTCGAAGTACACTCCACCCAATCCCGTGAACGAACCCGAACCATTGACTTCACCGTAAAAGACCGTGCTGCTGCCCAACGCCGTCCGAATCTCGAACCCGTTGTGTTCCACATCGTCCCAAAACGTTGTGACGCTTTGCCCGCTCGTAATGACACGACCACCCGCCACATTCCGCACGTCGCCATAAATGTCCAACGCTCCGCCGCTTGTCGCTATTGTTCCGTAGTTGAACAGCCCCATTCCCCCGGAACTGCTCGTCGAGGTAGCCAACACACCACGGCCCGTAAGAAAAGCGTTCGCTTCGTTACTGAGAGTTCCTGTGTATTCCAAACGCCCACCCGACATTTGAATTTGGCCAAGGTTATGATGGACGTTTGCCGAATGAGCAACCACGAGATAGTCGCCGCCGTTGATCACCAGACTCCCATGGTTGTCCAACTGATGTTGCAATCGCCCGCTCCCGGATAACGTCCCATTGTTTTGAAATAGTCCGCCGCTGCTCTTGGCTCCGGGTCCGCCTAAACTGAAGTTGCCATTGTTTTGCACACCGCCAATAAAATTGGCTTGTCCGAGACTTTGGACCACCATATTCCCTTGAACATCATTGAGGAACGAGCCCGTCATGTTCACGCTACCTTTGTTGATTACCGTGTCACCAACGTTGGTAAACCCGGTTCCGTTGATCTGACCGCCATCAACCGAGAAATTTGTCGTCCCCACAATCAGTGTCGTGCCAGAACTCCCGTTGAGGTATTGGCCGTTCGTCAAAGAATGGCCGGACCCAACGAGGGAGTTCAGCAACCCGGCTTGCAGCACGGTGTTTTGGGTAAACTCGACGGTCCCTTGATTCCATTGGAACAAACCACCTTGATCGTTCAGTGTTGCCAGTTGCAAGGTTCCGCCGTTGAGCTGAACTTCTCCTTGGGACCAAATGGTCAATTGACCGCCGACGGTCGCCGTGGTTCCGGCGTTGATCGTTAATGTTCCCGCACCACCGTCGCTGGCCAAAGCCCCGCCAACCACAGCGTTCTGGGTGACGTTGAGCGACGAGTTTTGCCCAGACAACGTGACTTGGCCCGTCGAATCCAAGTCACGTCCGATGTGGAGATTCTTGGTGCTTACTGCAGCTCCATTTTGAATTGTTAAAGTGCCTTGCCCACTCTGTCCGACGGTCAAAGTTTCATTAACGAGCAACTGTGAGCCATTGTTGCGAACGGTCGCGGTACCCATGCCGGACGCCGACAAGCCGATGGTCGCCGAATCGATTTGGACATCCGCTCCTTGACGAACATCCAAGCTACCCATTCCATTACCTCCAACGTAGAGCGCACTGCCAGTGCCACCACTGACGTCGCTGGTGCTGCCTGCAACCACCAGACTTCCCGTCGCTGTGGACGCGTGTCCTAAACGCACCGTCGCATTTGCACCAATATTCAAGGCACCCCCGTTGGAAATACTTAACGTCCCGGTTCCCTCATCACCAATGAAGGCTGAATCGTTGATCGTCCACTGCGAGTTATTCCCATCGATGGTGGCCGAAGCCACTCCATCGGCCAACGACCCAAATGCCACATCGCTACTAGTTACCTGGCCGCCGCTGCTGATGTTGAGTTGGCCTTGGCCGCTTTGCCCTAATACTAGCATTCCGGACCCCGTCGAGTTCCAATGGGATGCAGTTCCCGAAACGTTAGCCGTTCCCACAGACCCAGCCAGAATTCCCAAACGCCCTCCGTTGCCCGTCACCGATCCGCCGTTGGTCACGTGCAGACTGGCCGTCGATTCCCAACCTATGTCCAATCCGTTTGTCGCCGCCCACAGCGAGCCCGTTCCGTCGATGGTGGCACTGGAGCCCGCCGGACCAAGCCCGATTCGACCTTCCGACGAATAGACCTGTGAGCCACTTTGGACCGACAGGGTACCAATACCGCTGGTGCCGATGACCAACATGGCATTGCTGCTGAGAACACTACCCGCTTGTAAATTTACCGTGCCGTTTCCTGCCACTCCAATGACGTTTTGCGAGGTGCCCCAGACATCGACCAACGTGCCACTCCCGTGCAACGTCATGATCCCATTGCCGGTTGCTCCAACGCCGAGCTCTAGTCGATTCACAGTCATGTTTCCGCCATCGCTGACGTTCACAGTGCCTGTCCCTGAGTTACCAATTCGCATGGTACTGGTACTCGTTGAAAGGAACTGCGAACTCGAGTTGCTAATGCTCAACGCGCCATTACTGCCCACTCCATCGCCAATGTTGATCGAGCTACCAGAGTTCGTGACTTGGCCACCACTAAGAACATTCAAAGTTCCCTTTCCGCCACCGAATCCAATCGATGTCAAGTCATTGCCGAGCATCAACTCACTGCCATTGCCTGTCACCGTGATCTTGTTGTCCAACACCGAAGCGACGCCGACGTATAGTGTGTCGGCGATGGTGACTTGACCTTGATTGGAGATGGTTAAATTGCCCAATGAACCCGAGTTCTCACCAACGGTCATGACGTTTGTGGCCGTCAGGGCGGCGTTGAACCCGGAAACCGTTGCGTTCCCCGTGCCGCCGCTGGTTCCTAAAGAAACATTGGTGGCGGTGAGCGATGACTTTTGCAGAATGCCGGCGGTCGAGATATTGAGATTGCCTGTTCCCAATTCTCCGAGCGTGAAGTTCCCGCCCGAGTAACTTTCCCAGTTGCCGTTGTTGTTGATATTCAGCGTTCCCGTTTTGCCCGCCGCTCGACCAACAACCAAGTGATTGCCACGCATCGGCAGGTGAAACATGTTCGTCAGGTTCAGTGTCGCCGTCGAGTTGGCCGCTCCCGCAGCGGGGCCAACGTAATTGGTGCTGCCGCTGCCCCAGAAATGTTGAGCCGTCGTATTAAGCGAGGAGAATGTCACGTTTCCATTCCCGACCTGAAAGTCGATGGTCTGCGTTCCAGCATTCGAGAAACTGACGCCATAAGTACCTGCAAGGTTAAAACGAGCATAGTCATTAAAAATCGGCGGCCCACCGCCCGGACTCCAATTGCCGGCCGTGTGATAACTGCCCCCCGCCACGTTTTGCCAGGAATAAGTGTCCTGCGCGTAAGCTCGTTCGGACGCAAAAAAGGCTAGGAAAAGAATCGTCCAGAAATGGCGGCGGCGCATGTTGGGTCCTTGGTTCGCAATAGAAAATGGGCAGTAGCGGAGCCCAACAGAGCTCGCGTCCAAGACCAATGCCACGAACCCACGCGGGTGTTACATGAAATTTAAGAATGATCGAGAATCAACCCTATTCCCAATCGGCGGCGATGCCACTGTCCATCAATCGTTGTCGGAGTCGAGTCCAGCGGACTCGTGTTGCGACGGGATGCAAACCCACTCGCTCCGCTATCTCGGGCCACGTAAAACCCTCCAATCGCAACGTCAACAATTGTCGTTCGACGTCATTTAGTTGCTCGCAGAGTGTGATGATCTGATCGTTCCATTGAGCGATTTCCCGAGGACCGGCTTCGGGTGTCACTAAGGAACTCAGCGTCTGAGCCAACTCACTAGACGTCGCCAGACCATTTGATGAAATCTGCTTTTTCGCGCGGCGCCATTTTCTCGCGACTTTTCGGCGCACCATGGTGCTAGCCAATGCAATCAACTTTTGTGGCGTCGTGATATCGAACTTCTGATCACGCAGTCCCACCAACAAGCTGCGATGGACCGACTGTACCAAGTCCAGCGAATCAAAATGGGAGCGCAACGCCGGACCCAACATCACTCGCGCAATGATGCGAACTTTCGGCTCGTAACGTTGACAAATCAAGGTTTGGGCGTCGTGGTCACCCCGAGCCGCACGCTCCAACAGACCGGCAAACTCGCCGTCATCTAGGGAATCGGCAGGAAACTCCGCACTCAAAACGTCCCTCGAAACATCTCTCAATTTCTTTCCAGCCGACAGAATTTTGTCGTAACACTTGGTTCACATTATGGCATTAGGGAGCGGCAACGACAATAATGGCGACCGTTCGCATCCCTGCGGCGCAAGCCGATTTGCGGTTACCCATGACCGACCCCCTGAACGGTTACCCATCCGCAAGCAGAAAGCACCCCATTGACCGCGAGGCCAACCGGTAATGCCGAACCCACGTCCACGCGTCGCGCCGAAACGGTCGCCGAGGACGAACTGCGCGAGCACCGATTGCTCGCTGCGCTGGCGGACCTACAGCAAATGCTGGGCAGTGGCAGCGAACGCGCCAGTGAAGCGATCTTGGAACGTTATCCAGATTTAGCATCCGACCCCGACGCGGCTCTTGAGTTGATTTACACCGAACACTTGGCCCAAATCGAGCTGGGACGCGAAGTATCTCTGGATCAATGGCAACGACGTTTTCCTGATTGGCATGCGGAACTCGGCGAGTTATTCCAGGTTCATCAATACATCGACCGTTCCACGCAAGTCACCAACGAGGGCAGCAGCTCCGCAGCAGAGACCTTTCACGGTTGGAGCCAAAGTCACCGATTGATCGACGGGCAATACTTGGGCGAGTACGAACTATTGGAGTT
Source organism: Pirellulaceae bacterium (assembly GCA_041741535.1). Classification (GTDB taxonomy): domain Bacteria; phylum Planctomycetota; class Planctomycetia; order Pirellulales; family Pirellulaceae; genus M30B19. The sequence continues at coordinate 21,022 of JBGSJV010000115.1, read as the reverse complement.
GGTCGGACGTGGCGGAATGGGCGTCGTGTATCGCGCCCGACAAGTCGGGATCGACCGCATCGTTGCCGTGAAAACCTTGCATCCCACCAGCGTACCCAGCAGCGAACTCTTGCGACGTTTTCGGAGTGAAGCGGATACGATTGCGTCGTTGCAACATCCCAACATTGTGCAACTCTACGGGATCGGTTTGCATCAAGGAACGCCGTATTTTTCGATGGAGTACGTGGCGGGTGGCAGTTTGGCCGCGGTGATTCGTGTGCATCCTTTGCCACCGGACTCCGCAGCGGCATTGACTTTCGAACTAGCCAACGCCATGGCCTATGCCCACGACCGAGGCGTGGTCCACCGCGATTTGAAGCCGGCCAATATTTTGTTGACTCCTAGCCACCGAGAACATGCAATCAAGTTGGATGTCCCGGACATTGAGTCGCACGCGGCCCAGACACGCTTCGAACCAAAGATCACGGATTTTGGCCTAGCGAAACGAATGTACGAGGATTCGTCTGGGACGGTTTCGGGCACGGCCCTGGGAACCCCTAGTTACATGGCACCAGAACAAGCAACTCAAGGTGGAGCAGCCGCGGGCCCAGCGGCTGACATCTATTCTTTGGGGGCCGTGTTGTACGACATGCTGGTGGGACGCCCTCCGTTCCTGGCCGCAACCCCTTTGGCGACGCTCGAGCGTGTTAAACAAGGCGAGCCCCATTCGATCCGTGCCGTGCAACCGCAGGTGCCGCGTGACTTGGAACTCATTTGCCTCAAATGTTTGGCCAAAGATCCGGCACGACGTTACTCGAGCGCACAACATCTGGCGGACGATCTAAGAAGATTTCTGGAAGGACGTCCCATCTTGGCGCGGGCTCCGAGCCTGTGGGATCGGTCCCTGAAATGGACGCAGCGTCATCCGGCGCTTGCGGCGTTGGCGGCCACCTTGATTCTCGGCTCGATTGGTCTGGCTTGGCAATGGATGCGAGCGGAACAACATCGACAACGCGCCGAGGGTCAGACAGTCGTTGCCGACACCGCGCGCGCTAAAGAACAAGTCGCACGCCAACGAGCGGAGTCATTCCTGTACGCGCGCGATGTTTCTTTGGCACATCACGAACTTCGCTCGAACAACACCGATCGCGCCCTTCGCTTGCTTGAAACCGCTCCCGTTGCTTATCGGAATTGGGAATGGGACTATTTGAAACGCGCGTGTCAAAGTGAGCTACGAAACTTTACGGGCTTGGAACGATTCGTGTGTTGCACGGCATTGAGCCGCGATGGGCGACTGGTGGCGGGCGGCACGTCTCGCTGGGGTGAAAACTATCCCGATAAAACGATGGTCTGGGATGTACAAAGTGGCCGCTTGCTCTGGACATTGGGTGAAAACGCTGGTTCGGTCATGGATCTATCATTCAGCCCCGACGGCAAGTGCCTGGCGGCCGCCACAACTCGGTGGCAAGGTGCGCAGCCGGTGGGCGGACTCCTGATTTGGTCGATGGAAACGGGTCGTGTGGTGGCAGAGTTCCCCAACCGAAGCCTGTTTTCAGTCAGCTACAGTCCGGATGGCCGGTGGTTGGCCATGGGCGATTCTGCTGGACGGGTTCTACTGTGGGATGTGACAGCCGAAAAATGCGTGAAGGAGATCCATTCACATTCCCAACTAACACTGGATCTGTCGTGGCGTTTCGACAGTCAAGCCGTGGCCAGTTGCAGTCGCGACGGCACAGTAAAAATCCACAGCACTTCCGGGGCTCTGCTCCACGAAATTTCAGGGCTCCGTGATACGAGACGCGTGACATGGTCGGCCGATGGACGCGAATTGGCAACGGGCTCGTTCTATGGCTTGGTCCGAGTCTTTCAACTGGGAACCGAGGGGCCATTGGAGCGTTCGCGTCACGGGTTCGGCAATGTGTTGGGTGCGTTGCGATTTACGCCCGACGGACAATCGCTGGTCGTCTCGGTCCAGTCGACGGGCATTCGCCTCGTCGATCCGCTCTCGGGCCTGGTCCAACGCGAACTGCATGCCCACAACGGCGTTGTTCGCGACGTGGAGTTTGACGCCAGCGGTTTGTTGATGGCAACGTGTGGTAGCGACGGCAACGTCAAAGTATTTGATCTGAGTCATGATGAACATTCGGCCGCAACTCGTTTGGATGGCGGCCATATCATCGCCGCTCATTTTCTCGATGAACAAAGACTGATCTTGGGGTTCGGTCATAACGTCGATCGACCCGGCATTCGCTTTGATGGGAAGGCGATTCGAATTTGGGATGTCGGTTCGCGAAAAATGGTTGGACACGTGGGCAACCATGTCGATTGGTTGACCGACTTGGAACTGGATCGATCTCGACAGACACTACTTAGTGCCGGACGCGATCGGTTCGTCCGTTTGTGGGATGTCGCGTCGGGCAGCGAACTCCAGAATTGGGGGCCACTGTCGGCGAACATCCAACGCGTCCTGTGGGTAGGCAAACCGGGGATGCCGGTGGCGCTCACGGAAGACGGACAACTTCATCTTGGAGCATCGGTTGCCGATCAAAAATGGCGTGCATTTTCACTGCGAGCCGCCCAGCCGCCGGTCGCAATCGCCGGTTTTCATCATCACGCTCAAGTCGCCGTGGCAACCGAAGATGCTCGCATCGAAATCATCGACTTGGAGTCCCACGGATCACCACCCGTGTCAACCATCGCAACGTCCAACGAAGAAATTGTCCAGGTCCAGATCAGTCCCGACGATCGTTGGCTAGCCGCCGGTTGCCGGTCGGGAAAACTATTTTTGTGGGAACTGGCGGAGAGCGCAGACGGCTACCGCATCCAGGAAATGACCACGAATCTCGCTCACACCCTGCCCATCGAGACACTGACATTTAGTCCTGATGGCACTCGTTTGCTTACGGCTAGTACGGATGCATCAACGCGAATTTGGGATTTGAATTCCGGGCAAGAAGTTTTGAGCTTGGCCGGCCCGACGACGAGCATTTGTCGCTTGGCCGTCAGTCCCAACTTCGACCGCATGGTCATGACGAATCGCACGTTGTTGCTAAATTGGCAACGACACGAACCAGATGCGACATCCATCGCCGCGTCGTCCATTTCGCTCGAACAACGAGCCCAATGGCATCGAGAACAACACGACAAGGCAATGACCAACAACCGCTATGGCGCGGCCGTTTTTCATCAAGATGCGCTGGCAGCGATTGCCAGCGTTCGTCTGCCTCGGTTGCAAGATCGAGTGGAGGCCTTGGCGAACTTGGATCGGTGGGAAGACGTGGTCTCCGTTCTATCGGCGTTGCCCGTTGAATCGAGAACCGTCTCCACACGCTCCCAGTTGGCATTGCTGTCGCTGCAACTTGGTCGCGATTCAGCGTACCGTGAATGTTGTCGTGAACTTTTCAACGAGTTGTCGGCGGCGCACAACGCCCGAGAGATCAACTCCCGGATATGGCCACAAGCGCTGGCAAGCGACTGTGGCGTCTCTTTCGCCGAAGTAAAACCGTGGGTCGAAAAGATGCTGGAACAAACGCCTTCGCCCGACCACTTGAATACAGCCGGTGTCCTGTTCTTTCGCGCTGGGGATCTGGCTCGTGCACGCGAACTCTTGGAACGTGCGTTAGCCGGGAGAACCAATTCGATGAAGGCGTTTGATCAGCATTTCTTAGCCCAGGTCTGCCGAGCCCAAGGAGACGACACCGAAGCGGATCGTCACCAACAAGCGGCAACGAAATGGATCCAGCAACAAGCCATGCTCTATCAAGCCGGACGCCCAAACGACAGCCTCTATACCTGGAACATCCGTCTTGAACTCGAGTTGCTGACCAAGTAAGTGCGATCTCGGCTTCCGGCCTAATCTCAAAGGAGTCGACCCTCGAAGGCGAGAGACCCTAGTTTCTCTGAGCCCAATCGATCGGGATGATCGGCTGGTTGAGTTGAACCGAGAATTCAAACGGCTCGGAAACAAGTTCGATCGGCTTGACCGTCTTGACGGTCCCGGCCAACTTGCCTGCAAAGTAGAACAACTTGGCGTTGATCTCTTCGTTGTTGAACGCCAACGAGTTGCCGTCGATTTGGGCACTAACTTGTACGTCATTCGGCGCGACTCGCAGATCCAGCAATACCTCCGCCTCTTCCGAGACATGAAGTCCGTGCACAGGTCTGCCGTCCTTCAACAACTCGCGTTGCAACTTCTCGATATCGATCGGACTCGTCGAAAAAATCAGACACTTCGTGGGAAGACCAAAATCTTTGATGACGTAGCCGGCAACGTGCTTCAATTCGTAGGTTTTGTCGCCAAACTTCAAGCTGCCAATCGACTTCTCCATCGCTTGAATCTCGGCCGGAGGTGACGTCGCATCTTCAGCAACATCAAATGGATTTTCTGTCGATGAACTTCCGCCTTCATCACTTGACTCGTTATCGTTCTCCTCATCCTTTTCGTTTTGCAGCGACTCGACTTTTGCCTTCAAGTCCTCCAGATTCATCGGCGTTTGCGACTCGAGCCCCGCCAATGCTTTGGAAAGTTCGTCTTGAATACTGGCATCGATCTGTTCCGCAATCTCGGAGTGCTTCGACGGTTGTTCGGCGGACGACTCGGTTGATTCCGTGGTGGGTTCTTCCGACTTCGTTGTTTCGCTTGGCTTGTTTACCGCGTAGCTTTCCAGCGACGCCGAATACTTTCCGCCAGATTCACTCAGGCGTGCGACCAAATACGTATCTGCATCGACGTCGATCGCCAACAAGTGGATCTCGCCGGCGACAAACTTGTCCGCTTGTTTCAAACTCCATCCGTATCGTTCGCTATTTTTCTGCAACAGTTCGACGAGTTCAGCACGGGAGGGTGTGGTTGGAAACGACGCTTGGTTCGCTACCAAATCCAGCTTGATAGGTTGAGTCGCATCAAGTGTGGGAATGTCGAAAGGAATCACCGATTCGGCGTGATAAAAAACCGATGTCTTGTCATTGGGGTTCTCTGGGTTCTTGAACAGGCCCACGTTTAGACGACACGCTTCTTTGCGATAGTGCGAATTGCGAAAGTGTGGAACATCAATCGGCGATTCGTTGTACTCGCTCCATACTTGCCATCCGGCGGCCAACATCTGTTGATGGATGGCAGCCTGCGCATCGGCCAAACTTTCGTTAGTCCGGTAAGTGAAATTGAGCTGTGTGGACGGAATATCGGTTGAGTCCGCGTCGGCCAAGCGAGGAAGGTTGCGAACGTCGACGTTGCCAAGGTTCGAGATCGTTAACGTAAACTCGTCTGGGCTTCCACTTTGTCCAATGTTGGCTCGGACGTAATACCCGTCCTTTTGAAATATCCGATCAACGTATTGTTGGGTGGCCGGTGACAGCCCTGGAATCTCTTTCCATCCGGCCGCCTTTAACGTTGCCTGCACGTGAGTATCCGCGCTCGGAACCGAGCCTTGCCCGTTGTAGCTAAGATTGGTGGGCCCACTTTGCAGCACCATCGCTTCATTCAAACGCGGAAGTTTTGCCGCGTTCAAAACCCCAATCGCTTCCTTGGCAGTGGCCGCAGGAGCACTTGGCGGCGAGACTGGGCTGGACGATTCTAGCTTCTGCGTCGAAGGGTCCGAAGCGGATTTCGCGGCGTCGATTGCTGGTGCCGTTGGCGCGCCTGTTGCGGCGGAAGGGATTGACGCGGCCCCAGACTTCGGTTCTGAATTCGAACTTGTAGCAGGGGCCGCCGAGGCCGCATTGGAGGGGACTGGAGATTGTGGCTGAGACTGGTCCGATGGTTTTGCAGCCTGATCCACCGTCGCACTTGCTTGTGTTGGAGTGGGCTTCGCCGGAGGATTCTCGCCGCTGCCCGTCGAGCCGCAGCCCCCGGTCAAACTAGTCGAAGCCGCTACGAGGAATACAAACCAAGTGGATTTTTTCATGGGAGTTGGTCGCCAGATATCGAAGTGTTGAAGGCAATGGAACATCCACCGCTACAATCTCCAATGCCCGGGACCACCCGAAACGAAACAAGAAAATCCAAAGTTTTTTGAACCACAGGGCAAGGTTAGGGTTGGGCAAACAGCAACGATCCTGCCAGTCTGGCTTGTTGACGAAGTTCGACATGGTTGGGACTGCGCGAAATTCGAGCCGCTTCGGCCATCGCGTACCATTTCCGCGCCCCTTCCAGATCGCCTTGGCCGGCCAACGCCATGGACTTGATGTACCAATCGGAGGGAACCCCACCCTTGCCCAATTGAATCGCTTGTTCGATGGCCGTCAAACTCTCGTCCCAGCGTTCGGCGCGGGCCAACACCAACGCTCGGGTATTCCAGATGTACCCCAAATGAGGCGCCAGCCGGCTGGATATCTCCGACAATTCGAGTGCCATCGCTTGATCCGCTTCCGTAAAGTTATCTTCCAACGCCAGATGCCAGGCATGGCTATTGCACGGACCAAATCGATCTTTGGCCAATTCTTTTGCTTGTTGAAATTGCTGTTCGGCCAAGTCTTCCTCGCCCGTTCGGCGCAACAAGCGAGAGTAGGTCATCATGTAGTTTGCCAACCCGTCGCGAACCGCCAACGAATTCGCTTGCCGAAAAACAAACTGCAATTGGTCCACCGCGTGTCCCGCGTTCGTTGCGGCTGGCCCCCAATCTTGCTGAGAACTATGGCAGCGAGACAAGGACATCAGGCAGTGACTCCATTCCGTCCGACAGTCGGTCCGATCCGGAAAGTCCAACACCAATTGCGAATAGATTTGATCCGCGGCATGCAGACTGGCGCGTGCTTCGGAAAAACGGTCGGTAGCCAGCAGCAGTTTGCCCAAGTTGGTTTGGCTCCGTGCAAGAAATTGGTCAACGCGTCGATTTTCGCGGGCCAAACTCCGCGAGAGTTCCCGAATCCGAATCGCATCCCGGTACGATTTCTCGGCTTGCGACACCTGAGCTTGCACTTCAAAAACTTGCCCCGCGTCGTCCAAACACAACGCGATTTCCGGCAGATAGTTCTCCTTCGCCAAACTCGCCAGCACCGAAGGATTCGTCGTCTGCAACTGTTCGCACAATTGGTCCAGGTACTCGGTGACTTGCTCCAGTGCGGTGGACACATCTGCTAGGTCAACAGGACCATCAACCATCAAAAACTCGGGAACGGACTGCTTGGCTCGAATGGCAGCGGCCTTGGTACTCAGTCGAATCGCACGAGCGTAAGTTGTCAAACTGGAATCCCACTTCGCCTGTTGTTTGTAGACAACACACAAATTAACCAAAGCGTTGGATTGCCGAATCAAATAGCCTGTGTTGTTGGGGTCGCTGGCCAACAAATCGCCCATGATTTTAATGGCGTTTTCATAGGCCTGTTGCGACTCTTCCCAACGGTCGACGCGGCGGAGAATATTCGCCAGCAAGATTTGCACGTCCGCATGGTGCCATTGAACTTGGCGATCATTGGGTAGAGGTTGCAACCAAGTTTGCGCCAGTTGCAGTTCGGATTCCGACGTCGCATACTCCCCAAGATCGGCGTGAAAGTGGGCCGCCCGAATGGCCGCAACCGCCGCTTCGATACGAATGGCCTGGTCGACTTGGTTCGCCGAAATACACTCGCGATAATGGGCGACCGCGTCTTCAAACGCTTTCCGCCGCAGCCCGTCCATGCCAGGCTCACTATCCAGTCGCATTCCCAATTGCGTCCATTCCTTGACCGAGTCGCGGGCCTTCTTCAAGTTGGCTTCGTACGCATCTTCAACACGACTCACCCGCTCTCGCAACTTGGCCTCGGACTTGGTGTGTTGGGCGTTCTCTCGTTCCAGTTGATCGACAGTTCGATTCTGATAATAAAAGACCGTGGCGGCTCCGATGCTCACAAGGGCCACGGATGCGACCAATGCCGTGACTTGGGGATGGCGTCGGATTCTCCGCTGCAATCCTTCGATCCAACCAGATCGCCGTGCGCGAATCGGCTGATGGTCCAAAAATCGTTCCAAATCGTCCGCCAATTCACGGGCCGACGCATATCGGGCCTGCGGTGCTTTCGCCAAACACTTGAGGCAGATCGTTTCCAGGTCGCGCGGGATGCTGGGATTGGTGCGCGACGGCTTTTCACAGTCACGGTCGACGATCCATCGCAGCGTCTCCAGCGCCGTCTTGCCCTCAAATGGCAAGCGTTTGGTCAACACCTGGTACAAGATGACGCCTAGCGAATAGATATCGGTCCCGCATCCAACCGGTTGATCATCCCCCGCCGCTTGCTCGGGCGACATATAACACGGCGTTCCCAACACGGCGCCGGTCACGGTTGCGTTCAGATCGTCATGAATTTTCTTCGCCAGACCAAAGTCGACAATCTTCGGAACTTGATCGGCGGTGAACAGGATATTTGCGGGCTTCAAATCGCGATGAATGATGCCTCGATCATGCGCGTATTGAACGGCCGTGGCCAGCGTTCGAATCAGTTCCGCAATCTCGTGATTCGTCCAGCGTTGATTCTCCAGTCGCGACTCCAAAGATCCACCACCCAAAAACTCCATCGAGAGGAATTCGCTTCCCTTCTCGAGTGAGATTTCAATGACCTGCACAATGTTTGGGTGTTGAAGCGAAGCGACGGCTTCGGCTTCTTGCTGAAATCGTTGCCGAACCTTGGCCTGACTATCCATCGACCGCAGGACTTTGAGCGCAACGATTCGCCCCAGTCCCTGCTGTCTCGCTCGATAAACAATCCCCATCCCACCCCGTCCAACTTCTTCCAACAGTTCGTATTTCGGAAAGGGTTGTTCTGCAACATCGCGTTCAGGAATGCGATCCAATCCCGAATCTCCAACCATGTTGGGATGGGATGCCGCTGGTTCCGCCGAGAGAAAATCGTGCAACTTCAGCAGACGTTCCAACCGAGTCCGGTGCGTTGGGTATCGATCCAACCAAACCGTCGACTCCGGCAAACGCCCCGCCGACTCCAATGCCAAGAATTCGGCGTACAGGATTTCGATCGTCGCCTCTGGATCGGACGCTAAGGTCGCGAACTCACCCAAAACAGTCGACGCCGCACAATCTACCCCAGCGTCAACCAGGCGTTCCACCTTGTCGCGCGCTTGCCGCAAAAGTTGTTCCGCATCGCTAGTTTGGCGTCGTCCGTCCATCAGCTCGAGGTTGCCGTTCCGGGGAATGTTGCCTGGGTTTCGGAACAGTATACTAAGATCGCCAGAAAGGAAGCATCCCGAAAGCGATATGTCTGATTCAACCAATGCGGATTTTGATCTCTTATTAAATGCCGCGCGCAGTGGCGATGAAACCGCCATGCACAAGCTAGTCCAACAATACGAACCCGAATTGCGCATGGTCGCGCGCCATCGGTTGGGCCCCGCCCTGCGTCCCCATCTGGATACGATCGACTTGGTCCAGTCCGTTCATCGGAGCCTGCTGATCGGACTACGAGCGGCACGGTTTGATATTTCCTCCCCGGAAAAGCTGATCGCCTTGGCCGTGACGATCGTGCAACGAAAAGCCGCCAAACATTGGCGACATCTGAAGCGGCAGCAACGGTTGTCAGGACACGATGAAACGCATGATGATTTGGTCGACTCGATTCTTTCCCTGCGAGTGGCTCGTGGCGACGTCTCCGACGAATTGGAAGCTCGAGAACTGCTCACCAAATGGCTGGAGAACGTCGATTCGACCGAGCGCCGCTTGCTGGAACTGCGACTGGAAGGCCATAGCACGGTCGAGGTCGCAAAAATGCTGAACCTCGACCCAGATGTGCTACGCGTCAAATTAAGTCGCCTGCGCAAACGGCTACGTGATCGTGGCCTCTTGGACGACATTCTATGACGTCGACCAAACTCGCCCAACTACGAATGTCCGACCTTCATCGATGATGACAGTTGTTTTTCGGCTGGGAGAATCGCAACTTACTTCAAGAACGCCGATAGTCCGGGCACCGCCCATTTCTTGCCATTGCAGGCCTGAATCATGCAGAAAACACACAAAGCCAATACCGCAAACGAAAACAGCATACTAGCTAACCCAGCGACCCAGCCAATCGCTGGCAAGAATGTCAGAACACTCAAACCAAACGAGATCACAATCGCGATCGCCGTAATCAACAGACCTTGCCGCGAGTGCCAATTGAGGTAGGCATTGTCTTTTTGGGTGAAATAGGGGATCAAAGCAAAGATCCCAAAATAGCTGAGAATGCACATGAGCGTGTTGTTGGATTCGGACGATTGATTCGACATGATGGATCCTTTGGAGACAGGAGAACGGAGAACGGAAACTTTCCTGGGACGTCGATGTCCCGAGTCTTCCATACATGCCACCAACCGCCCCAAACGAAACAAAATATCCAACAATTTTTTTTGTGCCGCGAATGCAGCTGTGTGAAGCGACTTTCGTGGCGAAATTAGGCCAAACGGGCAACGCTGTGAAGCACTTTGACAGGCGACAATAGGCCCGAATGGGCCGAAACAACCCTAGCCGGTGTGCGCGAGCCACCGGTTAGAGTGACATCTCATTCAGAAAAGGCCTGAAAGGCCGACACAAGTGCTGAGCATACGCATTCAAAAAGACTTCACAGCATTGCCAGTCGCGCTACGCTGTGAAGCATTTCTTTCTGGCCAAAACAGGCCCGAATGGGCCGAAACAACCCTAGCCGGTGTGCGCGAGCCACCGGTTAGAGTGACATCTCATTCAGAAAAGGCCTGAAAGGCCGACACAAGTGCTGAGCATACGCATTCAAAAATACTTCACAGCGTTGCAAGTCGGGGGCGGCATTTCCCTGCTCCTACTTAGCCATTGGCGTTACTCGTACTCGTATGATGGCGCCCATCGAGTAGGAGTAGGAGTAGGAGTAGGAGTAGGAGAACAAGTCGGCTGAAGCCAAGCCCCCAGCGGAAGCAGAAACAATTCTACCAACACCTCGAGCAAGGTCTTATTCAACTTTCCCCAGACAACCTTTGATCACCGTTCCAATGCCGAGTATAAAGAGGACCGGAGGATAGAAGAAAATGCGGTCGTTGGCCAAGCCCACCACAAACCAGACCATCGCGCCCAGCATCATCAACAACCCCAACGCAATCTTGCCTGGCGACATTGACCAACTCTTCGTCGCCGCGTCGGGTGTTTGCAAGTAGGGCGAGTCACCCAGCGGCGGTTGTTCAACTCCGGATAAAGCACTGGCTCCGCGGGCAGGTGCCCCAACGCCCATCTTTCCCGATGCTGGCCCCATGCTCTGCGTGCCATCGTGGTCTGGATTTGCGTAACCCGGTTGAATCTGACCACGATTGCCATAGCCCGTCCCTGGATTCCCTGGACCGCTCGAATACGAACCATGGGTCGAATAGATCGGAGCCGGCGGAGCGAATGCGGGATAGTTGGGATTGGCCACCGGTGGAGGCGGCGCAGCGGATGACGCAACGTACGAGGGTAGCGGCGGTTGCTCCGCCAATGATCGAAGCGACTGATGGACCGGCGGTGGCGTCAAACCAGGTGTGATCGTGAATAACGGATCGTCTTCGTACGGCGAACGAAGAGGTTCAGGTTCCGCCACCAACAGCGACGTCCCACACTTCGGACACTTGACTTGCCGACCTAAGTACTCGTCCTTTAGTCGCAACACCACCCCGCAGCCTGGGCAATCCAACTCCATCTTTATTGAGACCCTTCATGTTCGACTCGGCCAAACCCCCACGGACGAAACCAATTTCAATGAGTATACTTGATCTCTGCTGCATTCACCAGATTGCAATGGCGATCACTAGGCAACCATCCATGTTCTGGCGAGCCTAGCTACAACGATCTTTGCGTACGTAGCAACGTTGCAAACGCAGCGACCGTCGCCAGACGGTGGACGAAGCAAGGGCCCCATTTAGGGGAGCTGGGTTCGCCCCTCGCTTTCACAAGTATTCCCACATTGCAAAAAAAACGGGCTTCCAGACGGATCGAGGCATGAACGGTTGACCATGAATTTGACAGGAGGTTTTTTTCCGTTCTCTAGCAATCGCCTCGAGGTGCTCCGCGACCGGCTGGTCCAAGTCATCCAAGCGGAGCCGCTGTCGCCACTGGAAAACGAAGTCATCTTGGTGCAAAGCAACGGCATCGCACAATGGCTCAAGTTGTCGCTGGCGTCGGTCGAGCACGGTTGTGGTATTGCCGCGGGGCTCGACTTGCTCTTGCCCGGCCGCTTTCAATGGCGAGCGTACCGCGCGATCCTTGGCAACTTGCCGGAAGATTCACCTTTCGAACGCAGTCACTTGTTATGGCGGTTGATGCGACTGTTGCCGCAGCTACCCACCAATCCCGAGTTCCACGCGCTACGAACCTTCTTGAATCAAGATCCATCGTCGCGGAAACGATATCAGCTGGCGCAACGACTGGCGGATTTGTATGATCAGTATCAAGTTTATCGCGCCGACTGGTTGTTGCTCTGGGCCAATGCTCGCGACCTGTTGACTCGCGCGGATCAGTCCACGGTTCCGGTACCCAACGAACAATTGTGGCAACCAAGCTTGTGGCGATTGCTTCTGGAAGATCTCCCCGAGAATCAACGTGAGAGCAGTCGTGCCCACGTGCATCACCGCTTTGTATCCGCTGCCGACGCTTGGCTGAATCAAGCAACAACGGGTGGCTTGCCGCGCCGCGTCATGGTCTTTGGCATTTCGTCGTTGCCGCGACAACTGCTTGAGGTGTTGATCGCCTTGGGGCAGCGGTTGGCGGTTCACGTGTTTGTGCACAATCCCAGTCGCGCGGCGGCCTTTGCTTCCGAACCATCACGACTCTCCTCACCGAATTCAACCAGCGAGACATCAACGACCTTGCATCCGCTGCTGGCCGCGTGGGGACGGCAAGGCAGCGAGTATCTCAAGATGCTGACCAGCCAAGCCGCGAACAACGCTCACGCCAACGAACGCGCCGAATTCGTCGCCTTTGGAGACAACTCCACACTCTTGCAACAATTGCAAAACGAAATCCTCGAAGAATGGTCCGAGCCAACCCACAGCACACCGCGCAAAACCGTCGCGATGCTCGATCACTCGATCACGTTTCAAATCGCGCACAGTCCGCAGCGTGAAGTCGAGATCTTGCAGGACCAGTTGCTCGCAGCGTTCCAAGCCGACCCAAAACTACAACCGCGCGACGTCATGGTCATGGTTCCTGACATTCACACCTACGCGCCGCACATCCAAGCGGTCTTTGGACAAGTCGCCGCCGACCACCCGAGTTATCTTCCATTTACCGTCAATGACCAGGATCGAACCCAATCACAAACCGTCGTCCTGGCTGTCGAGCGTTTGTTGCAACTCGATCAAAGCCGACTGATGGTCAGCGAAATAATCGACTGGTTGGAAGTCCCCGCGTTTCGCCACGCCGCTGGACTGACCGGCAGCGACCTTCCGTTGCTGGAACGCTGGATTCAGGACAGTGGCATTCGGTGGGGCTTCGATGCCAACCATCGTCTGCAATTGGGTTTGCCGGAACAGTCCGAACAAAACACCTGGCGATTTGGACTGCAACGAATGATGTTGGGCTATGCGGTGGGACAGGGAGACTCGTGGTCCGATATCGAACCGTTGCCCCGAATCGGTGGACTGGAAGCCGCCGCGGCCGGGAAGTTGGATGAATTGGTGCGGCGTTTGCATTTGTGGTGGCGCATCGTGCAGACGCCCGCCACACCGACCGAGTGGGGCGAGCGATTATCGCGGCTCCTGCCGGAGTTCTTCACACCGCAAACGGCCGCTGAAGAATCGCAGCTGCTGCAATTGCACGCAGCCCTCGAAACATGGCTCCAACAGTGCCAAGACGCACGTTTCGATCAACCCCTCCCGCTGACGATCGTGCGCGAGCATTGGCTGTCGGCGTTGCGTCAACCCCACCTTAGTCAACGATTCTTGGGCGGCGCGATCAACTTCGCGACACTGATGCCGATGCGGGCCATTCCGTTCAAACGCGTTTGTTTGTTGGGCATGAACGAATCCGACTTCCCACGTCAAACAACCGTCAACGAATTCGATCTGATGAATACGACGGGAATGTATCGAGCGGGAGATCGCAGTCGCAGCGACGACGACCGCTACTTGTTCTTAGAAGCCTTGCTCTCCGCGCGGGAGTCACTTTACGTGAGCTGGGTGGGACGCAGCATTCGCGACAACTCGCCACGTCCGCCATCGGTTCTGATTGGGCAACTTCGCGACCACCTCGCCGGTGGTTGGCAATTGGACGGGCACGAAAATTCCGGCCCCAGCGCCGGGCGAGCCTTACTGGAACACTTGACGACGACCCATCCCTTGCAGCCGTTCAGTCGCGAGTACTTCCAGAGTCAACCGCGTCTGTTCACGTACTCAAATCAATGGCGAGACGTTCATCGCGAGTTCGGATACTTGAACCATGCCGTGCCGCGCGATCAAACCATGTGGCAACCCACAGAGGCGTTGACCTTGACGGACTTGGGAGACTTTTTGCGTAGTCCCGTCGATATGTTCTTCCAGAAAGTATTGCAGGTTCGCTTCGGGGATTTGGCGGGCATCGACTTGGACAACGAACCGTTTGTCGTCGCAGGGCTGGAGCGATGGAGCCTCAACCAGGAAATTCTAAAACCGATTTCAGATCAGCTGCGCGCCGACGTGAACACGGACATTGCGGTCCTATTGCAACGACAGTTGAATCGTGTTCGCGGGCAAGGTAGCTTGCCGCACCCACCATTTTCTCAATGCGTGCAAGAGCAACTGCGAAACACGATGCAGCGACAAGTGGAGTTGTATCGCGACGAACTGGTAGACCTGCAGCCCATGACGCTGCCACCGATTCAACTGACTACCAAGGCGTTGGCCCGCGGGCAAGAGATTGTGCTTAATGATTCTTTGGATTTGGTGTTTCGCGTGAAAGACGAACCTTCGCAGGTTCGACGCTTGATGTGGTTGGCCAGCGACCTGCGGGACGGGCCCAAGTTCAACTTCGCGCAAGCGGTCCGATTGTGGCCGCATCATTTGGCATTGTGCACGTTCGCAGGCGAAGCGGCGAGCACGATCATCATTCATGGCGGCGGACAACGTCTCGCTTGGCCGGGCCTGCCAGCGGCGGAGGCCGGACAGTTGTTGCTTGGTTTACTGCAGGCGTTTGACTTGGGCATGCAAGAGCCACTACCGGTCGCCTGTCAAACCGCGTACGTCGCCATGGTCGATCACGACGCCAAACTGCCCAGCCAATCGGGACGGGCCGAGTTCCAATACAATGGCGGTGACCACTTGATTGGCGACACGGCCAAGTCACCCTTGCTGGCCCGTTGTTGGCCAACCTTTGAAGACTTGGTGGAAACACCGGCGCCAACAACGATCCAGCCGACGTTCGATCAATGTTTGGAACGTTTGTATCGACCGTTCTACAAGTTTTTAGTCGCGAACTTCGAAAGCTTGGATCAGGAGGGCTACGATGAGTGATTGCCCTTCGAACCAACCGAGGAGGGCTTGCGGATGCCCACTCTAGATTTCCGGACCTTTCCGTTGCACGGCAGTCGCTTGATCGAGGCCAGTGCCGGGACCGGCAAGACGTATACCATTGCCCTGCTGTATGTCAGGTACGTGTTGGGACATGGTCAAGCAGCCGCCTTTCATCGCAGCTTGCAACCGAACGAAATCCTGGTTGTCACGTTCACGGACGCCGCGAGCCAAGAATTGCGCGATCGCATTCGACAACGCCTTAGTGAAGCCGCGCGCTGGTTTCGTGACCCAACTCAATCGGACGCCCAAGATCCGCTGGCGCGCATCTTGGCCGATTACAACGACCAAACTCGCGAAGTGGCCGCCGAGCGATTGGAGCGAGCCGCTGAAATGATGGACGAGGCTGCCGTCTCGACCATTCACAGTTGGTGTTATCGCATGTTGCGCGAACATGCCTTTGATAGCCAGCTCTTGTTCAACCAACAACTGAACGCCAATCCCGGCGAGATCTTTTCCGAATGTGTCGAGGATTACTGGCGGCGCCACTTCTATCCCTATCATGATCAACCGGAATTGGCGGCGGCGGTCTTGGAATGTTGGAAATCGCCCCAGGAACTACAATCGCAAGTCAAATATTTGTTGGGCAAGCCCTACCGACACCCCGTGTTCGTCGGACAACCCATAGCCAAACCAACCAACTTGGACGAACTACTGGCCCAAGCCATCGCCATGCAGGCGCAATTCGATCAATGGAAAGCAGGCGCCGTGGCGGCGGAGGACGCAGCGAAAGAGTTGGTCGCAGCGAATTGGTCACGAGTCGCTCAGCTACTGCGCGACGCAGAACTAAATGCCGGGACCTACCATCGCGGCGGAACACGCGACCAACTATTGGAGATGGTCCAGAAGTGGTCGGACGGAGGCCCTGTCACCGATTCGGAACAAAAGAAAATCAAACAACTCGGCACCGGGCACTTCAGCTTGAAGAAAGGCGGAGCGGAACCTCGTCATACGGCGTTTGATGCGATTGGCGCGTGGGCCGATGTCCTCGAAGACCAGCCCGCGGTTTTGCAGCCGCCGCTCCGAGTTTCGCTATTGCTGCATGCCGCCGATTGGGTCTCTCTGGAACTTCAACGCCGACTGTTGGCTCGTGGTGAGCTGAGTTACGACGACATGCTGGTTCGTTTGCACGCCGCTCTGCGAGGTGCCAATGGGGAACGACTGGCCCAAGCCATTCGCCAGAAATTTCCTGTGGCGATGATCGACGAATTCCAAGATACGGACCCGATCCAGTACGAAATCTTCGATCGCATCTATCGCGTCCGCGACAACGATCCGCAGTTGAGTATGGTGATGATCGGCGACCCGAAACAAGCCATTTATGCGTTTCGCGGCGCCGACATCTACACGTACCTGCAAGCCAAACTAGCCTGCGAGTCCCGTTGCGAAACGTTGGGCACCAACCATCGTTCGACCTTGGGCATGGTCCAAGCGGTCAACCATTTGTTCCAACATGCGGAACAGCACGAGTCGGGCGCCTTTCGCTTTCGTCAGAAGGAGTCCAATCCCATTCCGTTTGCTCCGGTCGAAGCGCGCGGTCGCAGTGAAGTGTTGGTGATCGAAGGCAAACCCGTCACTCCGTTGCAGTTTTGGTACTTGCCCGGCATGAACGAACACGGCGTCACGGGCCCCCGTGATTACCGTCAACAAATGGCCGACTCCACGGCCAGCGAAATCGTGCGTTGGTTGACACTGGCGGGTGAAGCACGTGCCGGTTTTCGTTCGGAACAGAGCTTTCGTCGGCTCCAACCGCGCGACATCGCCATCCTGGTCCGCACCGGTCACGAAGCGTCGCAAATTCGCCAAGCGTTGCAGCGACGTGGGGTCAGCAGCGTTTATCTCTCCGATAAGGACTCGGTCTTCGAAACCCAAGAAGCGCGCGACATCCAACGGTGGTTATTGGCCGTGGCCTATCCCGGTGACGAGCGTCTGATCAAAGCGGCACTGGCCACCGGCAGTTTGCGGATGCAGCTAGATGACCTGCAAAAGCTATTCGACGATGAACAAAGCTGGGACGAGACGATCAATCGATTTCGCAACTACCATCAATTGTGGCAGACCCAGGGCGTCTTGCCGATGTTGCGAGCCCTGCTCTGGGACTTTGATGCGCCGAAAAAACTGCTGGCCGAGTCCCATGGTGAACGAGCCTTGACGAACTTGCTGCACCTGTCCGAATGGTTGCAACAGACCAGCAGTTCGGTGGATGGCGAACTGGCGTTGATTCGACGGCTCGCTCAACAGATGGAGAACCCAACCGACGAACAGATTTTGCGTCTGGAGAGTGACGCGGATTTGATCAAAGTCATCACCATCCACAAGTCGAAGGGGCTCGAGTATCCGCTGGTGCTGTTGCCGTTCGTTTGTTCGTATCGCGATTCGAACCGAGCCGCCGTGGTGGATTTCCATCGTCGACGACCGGACGATCCCGGCTACGACTTGCTGACCGAATTGGCGGGAAAGTCGAAGTTGGCGCCGGATTCGTATCGTCAAGCAGATCATGAACGACTAAGCGAGGACATGCGATTGTTGTACGTTGCGCTGACGCGGGCCCAACATGCGTTGTGGTTGGGATTTTCTCCCGTCGGAGCAACTCTCAAGAGCGAGGACCACTCGCTGAAGAAATGTGGGCTGGGGTATTTGTTGTTCGGCGACACTCCGATACCGACCGATTCGGTCGAGCAACGTCTTCACGTTGCTGTGACGTCTTGTTCCGCAATCGACGTGGTGGCGGTTCCGGAGAATCGCTTGCAGCGTTTATCGGTAAGTGAACCGCGAGCCTTGGGACCCGCGCGCCGCGTGACTCGGCGGCCTGCGGCACGGTGGTGGATCGCGAGTTATTCGGCATTGCGGATGCGTGAGAAGGCGGCACCGGAACGAGCACGCGAGGAGATTGCGGCTGAAGAAGTGTGGGACATGGAGTTGATGTCGACAGCGACCGAGCGGATTTCAACCGAGCCGTCTTCACTTGCGGGGGCGATGCCCACGATTCTCGAGTTCCCACGTGGCCCA
Source organism: Pirellulaceae bacterium (assembly GCA_041741535.1). Lineage (GTDB taxonomy): Bacteria > Planctomycetota > Planctomycetia > Pirellulales > Pirellulaceae > M30B19. Next base: position 2,595 of record JBGSJV010000115.1, on the reverse strand, counting down.
CAAGCCGGAACGTTTTTGCACAGCATCTTGGAGTGGGCAACGGAGCGGGGATTTAATCGCGTCGCCGAAGATCGAGGCCTGCGACAAACGTTTTTGCAGCGGCTCACGCGGCAAGCGAATTGGAGCTCGTGGTGCGAACCGCTCAACGACTGGCTCGAGAGATTGTTGCACACCGAGTTGCCGCTGGGTTCATGCCGTTTGCAACTGAGCAATTTGACGGCTGAGCGAACGCAAGCGGAGTTGGAGTTTTGGTACGAGACAAATGCGGTACCGACGGGAGTGTTGGATCGTTTGGTGACGGCCGGAACGGTGCAGGGGCGATCTCGTCCGGCTTTGGAAGCGGATCAATTGAATGGGCTGTTGAAGGGATTCATGGACTTGGTGTTCGAATACCAGGGGCGATATTACATCGCGGATTGGAAGTCAAACAATTTGGGAGTCAAGATGGAGGACTACCACCAAGAGGCCTTGCAACGAGCGATCTGTGACAAGCGATACGACATGCAGTACAGTTTGTACTTGGTCGCCTTGCATCGCCATTTGCGGCAGCGATTGAGGGATTACGATTACGACCGGCACGTTGGAGGGGTGGCCTACATTTTTTTGCGTGGCCTGGAGAACCCCACCACCCGCGGCGTCCACTTCGAACGCCCCCCCTTCGAGTTGATCCACAAACTAGACCAACTCTTCACTGGTTCCCACGCGAAATAACGCCCTAACCTCTGCCCGAGCATCAACCGGTTGAGATGCCCGTGAGTTCGAGTCAGCTAGTCAACCAATTAGCAGAGCGCGGTTAGGCAGTTAACTGGTTAGCAAAGCACGATGAGCGTTAACCGGTTAGCAGAGCATGGTTGGTAGAACATTCGTGGTATCGAGTTAACCGGTTAGCAGAGCGTGGGTGGGCGGGCATCCGACCAACCACGCGCCGCTAAGCGTTTACCCCGAGCCCCAAAATCCAACCCCTACCAAATGAGCCCAACCCCCAGCATCCGATCAACGCATCGCCCCACCCTCTTCTCTGCGTCCTCCCCATCTCTCGCGGTGTACTCTTCTTCTTGATTCATCCGTAGTCCGGCATTGCCATCCGCAGGAAACACCTCTCCCGCAATCCCTCGCTCGCCAAGTCCTTCTTCCATTCCCAGCCCTGCTATTCCGTGCCCATCCGTGTTCGTCCGTGGCTACATTTCGCCCATTTTTTCTCTCGAACAATTTTTCCAAAATTCCGTCCAAGATCCACAGCTCCGTTGCAGGTTTTTTTGGTGTTAAAGAGGTGGAAGGCTCACAAGGTCAGATCAAGTTGCCGAACTTTGCTACCATTATCTGCGAAAGAAAGTGTTGCGATGATTCCGGCGAGTCACCGACATCGATTCCCGCAGATCCGTTGCAACCAATCTCAATGCCTCGGACACCTAGATGGAACAGTCAACCAACGTCCGGGTTAATTCCTCTTCCAAAAAGGTGAGAAAACCATGAAGAATTGGTTGTTCTTGTTTGCGATCGTGATATTTTCAGCTTGTGTGGAGAACCGAGTTGAACTCAAACCCTACTCAATCGCATTCATTACTGCGACCGTGTGTTGCCCGGTCCGAGGTCGCGGCGGCATTCTTCGACCCAGTTTCTTAGAATTTGGACTGCGGATGCGAAGTCGTGTCCCTGAATCATCATCAGGTCGATGTTGTAATTCGCTTGGCCAGCCTAGCGGCAGCTCCATGCCTAATCATCCAAATCAGGCTTACTCATGGGTCTTTCTTCAAGATGCCGCGAAAAAACCTTTGTGTGCGGCAATGAAGCCTTAAGCGTCGAGACCCCGTTCAAAGTGACCTGCGTGTCGCTTACGTCTAATTCTGAAAGGTTTGTAAGCTGCGCCAGCAAGGCTACATCCTGGTCCGCTAGGCTGGTATTGCCACAAGAAAGATGCCGAAGTCGTGGTAACTGACGTAATGATTTTATCGCGGCACCATCGATATTGCAATTGTTAAGCCAAAGCTCTTCAAGATGAATCAGGTTTCCGAGAAACTGATAGTTGCCGTCTTTCACGAAGATATCAAGACTCAAACTAGATATATTAGCAATTTCCGTGGGTGGATTGACGGAATCTTGTATGCCGCCATCCAATACAATGTCACGAACATTGGGAAGTTTTAGGATCATTGTCAATAGATTGGGATCGTGATTATTATTACTTAGACAAATTCTTGTTGGCCCGCTACCATTGAGTTTTTCAAGACTCACACCAGTGAAGCTGGAGCAATTTCTTATCGACAAGACCCTGAGAGCTGTGTTTTCAATTCCGTTCATGCACTTGTCATCAAAACTCAAGTCATTATCGACTCTGAGTTCTTGCAATTCTTCGCAATCGCGAAGTAATTCAAGCCAAGCGCTTCCTAGTTTTGAATTCTTCACATCGATCTGACGCAATGACCGCACCGACTTCGAATTGCCGAATACTTGTGATGTTTTGCCAAAGTTGGACCCAAGTGATAAATGATAAGCTAGAGTTTAGCGGTTTCACAAGAGGAATCGCAGAATGGCCAAGAAAACGAATTTTACCAACAGTCAGAAAGTAGCGATTGTGCGGGAGCACCTCATCGAAGG
>JBGSJV010000114.1:0-17088 GCA_041741535.1 Pirellulaceae bacterium | reverse complement strand
GCCCAACCACGCTTTGCTAACCGGTTAACTCCTGAGACTCGTCGAATTAGAGTCCGAAAGGAAATTCCCTTATTCATGTGTGTTCGAAATTTGACAATAGCTGTCTTATTACTCGCCAGTTTGGTCACGCCAGCTTTGTGTTGGGCTCGGGCCATCAATCAAGAATCACACGCAGGGGCGAACGAGGGATGGCCCACGACGGGCCGAGCCGAGTCGGGGTTCCCGACCTATCCGTTGCCGGCGGAAGACTGGCAATTTCGCGCTGCCAATCAAGAGCAATCGCAAGCGGCGTCGGTGCCCGCTCCTTGGGAGGATTTTCTTGGAACGAGCTTCGACGGCCAAGGAACCTATCGTCTGGTTTTCGATGCCCATGCGGCAGAACAAGTCGCCGAGTGGCGAGCGAAACACGAAGCAGCGATCGGGCCTTGTGAACTGTTCCTGGTGTTTGATGGCGTCGCGACTCAAGCCACGGCGCGGCTCAACGGTCAAGTTATTGGATCGCATTTGGGACCCTGGACACCTTGGAGTTGTGTCGTGGACAACCAGTGGGTGCCAGACGGCGAAAACGTTGTCGAAGTTGAGGTCGACGAACGTGTGGGGCACCACACGCAGGGATTCTTGCCAGTGTTCTTGCCGCATTTCGGTGGGATTTGGCAACCGCTGCGTTGGGAGCTACGTCCGACTCAGCGAATCGAACCGGGTGAATCGTTGGTGTTGGGGGACTTTTCCTCGGACGGTCAACATGGTTTGGTTGTTGATTTGAAACTGCAGACCAACGCGCAGGTGGGCCAACGACTTCGACTGACCGTTTCGGCACCGCAGCAATTGGTCAAGCATCAACACGCGGCAGGGTCGAAGGCAGTGTTGCCGATTTGGAAAAAACACCCGACGGCACAACATCAGTCATTTGAATTCAAGCTTGATGCGAACCAAGTTACTCAAGGCCGCTGGCGAACTCGGATTGGCGTGCCTGACGCGGTGGCCTGGTCACCCGGAGAACCTTGGTTGTATGGTGTTCAAGTCGAGCTGTTGTCGGCGGATGAAAAGGTTGAGCGACCGCTTCATGCGACTTGGTTCCGCACGGGATTCCGTCGGTATGAAACGCGGGGGCATCAGATGTTGCTCAACGGTGACCCGGTGGTTATCCAAGGTCTGTTGAATTGGGGTTACACGCCCACTTCGTTAGCGCCCACGTTGAATGAGAATGTCATGTTGGCCGAACTTCAAGCGGCTCGGCGCTTGGGTGCCAATCTGATGAAGTTTTGTTTGTGGATTCCGCCCAAACGGTACTTGGAGTTGGCGGACGAGTGTGGAGTATTGACGTGGATCGAATACCCGACGTGGCACGCTCCATTGATCGAAGCGAACTTGCCGGAACTCAGTCGCGAATATGCCGAGTTCACCAACTTTGATCGGAACCATCCTTCGGTGATCTTGCGAAGCTTGACATGTGAGACGGGCTCCTCTGCGGAGCTGTCGGTGATCCAACATCTCTACGACTTGGTGCATCGCCAAGTGCCGGGTGCCATTGTGGAAGACGACAGCAGTTGGATTTCTTGGAATCGGGTCAGTGATATTTGGGACGATCATCCGTACGGCAACAATCACACTTGGGTGAAAACATTGACGGGTCTGCGTGAGTTCATCGCTGAGCGGCAGTCGAGACCGTTGGTCTTGGGCGAAGCGATCGCTGCCGACACGTGGCCGGACCTACGTCCGTTGGCATCGGCCCAAGCACAGTTTTTGGAGCAGCATCCGTTGGAGACGCGACCGTTTTGGTCGTTTGGTTTCTTCGAGGCAGCTCAAGCGTTTGAACAGCAGTTGGCGGAAGTTGCAGGACCTTCGACGTTGGCTCGCTTGCGACCGGATTCTGTGCGTTACGCTTATTTGATGCGGAAGTATCAAGTCGAAACGTATCGCCGCGAAGTACCCTGGGGTGGTTATGTGCTGAGTGTGATTCGTGACTTTCCATTTGCGGCGATGGGTCTGTTGGACACGTTTGGCCAGAACAAATTTCCGGCATGGGATTTGGACGAAGAGTTTTCTGTCGGCCCGTCGATGGTGCTGCTGCGCACGGATGGGGAACGCCGTTCCTGGTTCGGTGGCGAGGTAGCTCAAGTGGATTTTTTGTTGGCGACGACGGATGAATTGCCGACAGAGCCGGACGCAGGCGTTTCTGCGACCTTGCAGTGGGAGTTAAGGGCGGCATCTGTTAGCGAGTCATCGGAAAAGGTCCTCGCACGTGGCGAAGAGTCTTGGCAATTGCATCGGCCAGCCCAAATCACGGCGACTTCCGCGGATCATCCGAAGTATACCGTGCCGCTCCAGTTTCCTGCCGTGGATCGTTTGACGGAAGTCGTGTTGCACGCGACCGTGACTTACTCGTTGGACGAATCGTCGACGAAGCAACAAGTGAACAACAATCGGTGGTCCCTGTGGTTGGTACCAACGTTGTCGACAACTGCGGAGCCCCGAGTCCTGTATGAGATCGATTCGAGCTTGGCGGAGCAGCCGAGAAATTGGTTGGCTCATCCGCAACTTCATACGCAGTTGCGAGAGGTCGAGCGTGGGGCAGGGTCGGGCGATCAAGGGGTAATCATCGCCAGCCGATTCAGTTTGCCACTTTGGGAGCGTTTGGAAGCGGGGGCCAAGGTGTTGATGTTGCCCGATGGTCAGTCGCAGAGTTTGCCCACCAATTCCCATTGGTTCTTGCGCGGCGGTCCGCTACTGTTCTCGCATCCGGTGTTGGGAAGGGATGCCGAACAACAGACGCTTTCTCAGAACGCCTGGCGAGATTTGCAGCACTTTGACTTGGCGGGGCCGGCGCAGCCACAATGGGATTACTGGACCGAGTGTTCACCAATCATGGCGCTGTGGGACAATCACGACATCAAAGAAGTACGAGTCCACGGATTGGTGTGGGAGGCAAAAGTTGGCAAAGGTCGTTTGCTCGTCTCGATGTTGAATCATGGACCGCAGAACTCGGCCATCGGCCCCAAGTTGCTATTGGATCTGCTGAGGCATTTACGTAGTGACTACGAGCCGAGGGCGTGGAGCGATGAATTACGAGCACGCATGCGCGAAGATTTGATCGGCCGCGATTTCAACTTGGTGGATGCCGATTGGCAACTGCGTCCAGATCCAAATCGCGTTGGCTTTGAAGCGGAATGGTTCAACTCCGACCTCAAGAATCCGACAACAGCCGCTGCTTGGAGTCCCATTCGAATCGACGCTCATTGGGAAGGGCAAGATCGTCCTCAGTTGGACGGCTGGGCGTGGTATGCGGCGGATGTGCAGGTGCCGGCCGATTGGCAAGGCGAAGCGATTTACTTGTGCTTCACGGGTGTTGACGATCATTATCAGGCCTTCGTGAACGGCCAACTCGTGGGTTCTGCCGGTGTGATCGAAACGAAGGAAACGGCGTTTGAAATGCGCACGAGTCATCGCCTGCCGGACACGATCAAGGCGGGCGACACATTAAAGATTCGAATTGCCGTTTATGATTGGTACGGAGCCGGCGGCATTTTCCGCCCGATTTATCTGCGAACCACGCCCTGGTCCGATCAGCGCCCCTTGCTCAAACAGTAGGCCAACAAGATCAGGATGATGACTGGCACCAGATACTCAGTGAATCGGAGTTACAGGCTAGGAAGGCCGATAGAATCGTGTGTTGGGGGTGTCAGGCCCTCGGTTGAGTCTTGAACTCAACCGTGTGCCTCGCGAATGGGAAGACGCAGACAACGGATCGTATCGCAGAAGACGCGAATCTCGCAACGCCGGGATTCCATTCACCACATCTGGTTCAGGGATCAACCATTTCGCCAGCGTTGGTAGGCTCGGTAGGGTTTGAACCAGAAGGGTAGGGGGATGCCGAGGAGCCGGCGGAGGCTTTGTTCTACTTCATCGTGAATTCGCCAAAACTTTTTTTCTTTGGCGGGCTTTGCCCAAGATTCTCGCCATTGCTTGAATGCCTGCCGTGCCGTTCTTGGATCGTCCGCTTGCACCGCCGTGAGACATAATTCGGCGGCTTGTCGTAGATAGTCCCGCAAGGATTCGTAAAACGAGCCCACTTCAAAATCGCGAAACATCGCGACTTGTTCCAAGGCCGGGGGCCATTCATCGGCGGCGATCAACGACACCGTGTACCAGAATCGAACCAGTTCCGTGTCCTGGTCCGGTGTCAAACGTGGATCGTCAAAACACCGTTCGCTCATTTGACGCACCAAGGCCCAATCGTGCATCGAAGCCGCGATTCGCACCAATTGGAACCAATGATCCGCGGTGAAGTCTTCGTAGGACTCCCAACCCGGCAGCCATTGCCGACAGCCGCGAGCCTGCAACGAACTCAAGGAGCGGAAGAACTTCTGCCATTTGGGGAAGTCACGATCGATCAGGAATCCACCGGCTGCACAAAACGTTCCGGGGTCTTTTCGCAGATCGCTGGCGCGATGGCTAATCAGTTCCGCACCTGCCGGATCTTTTTCGTGCGGCTCGCTGTGACGCAGCAAGAATTCGGCGGCACCGAACCATGGCTTCGTTGCGGGAAGTTTTTGCAGCTTGTGGAGTGCTTCAACGCATGAGTTTCGCCCCTGCTTCCAATGGGCGATGGCCCACAGTCGTCCCACCGAGCGATGGCCGTTTTCCAGACGCGCGCTCAACAGCCGAAGGGCTAAAGGAGTTGCTTCTGCATCCATCAGGTAAGTCAAGCTCTTGTGGGCGTGAGCGTCCGTCGATGAATCGGATAAATCGTCCAACACTTGCCCGAACAACGATTCGACGATGTCGAAGTTTTTCTCGCGGATCGCCAACAGCAAATCGATCGAACGGACCAATCCTGCATTGGCACGTCCGCGCAGGCGTTCCACGATCGTGCGTAATTCATCGACCTTGTCTTGTTTGAGTAACCGTTCGCTTAGACTCGCCACGGCATAATCGTAGGTAGGGTCCAATTGCACCGCTTTTTCCAAGCACTTCAGGGCTTCGTCTTCCCGTTCCAAGCGAGTCAACGAATCGGCATGATAGCCCCAGCTCAATGGATTGCCGGGGGCCGTGCGGACCATTTCGGCGGTCGCCCGATGGTACGAATCCCAGTCGCCCGCCTTTTCGGCCCATTCAGCCAATCGATACCACAGCGAAGCAGAATCGGGATCATCGACTAGAATCGCATTCAATCGTTTGATCGCGTCCTGCAGGGAGCGGTAATCGGCCAACAAATCCAGTTCACACAACTGCAAGGGGCGACTGGTTCGTTCGTTGCTCAAAGGGCGACAGCTCTCCAGCGCCTTCTCAAATTCGCCCTGTTCCGCATACAGATGGGCCAAACGTCGCCGAGCATCGGTCGACGCCGGATTGATTTGCAAGGCGTGTTGCAAGGCTGCGTGTCGCTCGGCCCAGGTCTCTTCGGTTCGTGGCAAGACATCCGCCAACAAAGTCCAAGACTGGATCTCGTGAGGACGTTCTTGCGAAAATTGTCGGGCGGCGTTGGCGACCAATTCGGGCTGTTCAACTTTGTTGACCCAAGCTTGCAAACACTCCCAGGCGTAATCGAACGCCGGGCGTTGACGAACCACGGCGGTCATGGTCTCGATCGCCAACTGCGATTGCTCGTCTTTCCAATACAGTTCGGCCAAACCACACCGCAGCAGCACGTCGCGCGGGGATTCGGCCAACGTGTTGTGCAGCAAGTCAAACGCCGCCGTCTTTTGACCCTGATCGTAATACGCAATCGCAAGGCGATAGATGACTTGTGGCCAGCGTGGATTGATACTCAGGGCTCGCTTGAGAAACTCGATCTGTTGCTGCGGTTGCTCTTGTTGCTCGGCCAACGCGGCGGCATCGGACCAGATCCGCGGTAGCAGCGGAAACCGAGTCGTTGCTTGCTGCATGAGTTCCGCGGCCTCGGGCAATTTGTCTTGCCGCCGAAAGACATCGACCAACGCCAACCAACTCTGGAATAGATCGGGCCGAGCCTGGTGCATCTCTCGGAACAACTGCAACGTGGCCGCGTCGTCCAGTGTGGGTTGGACATGATCGGTCAAGGTCAGCAATAGATCGCCCGTCACAACTTGGGACTTGAGTTCGCGCTGGACCAGTTCGAATACGCGCAGCCGCTGTTCGCGACTTTCGCAGATTTCGAGCCAACCTAAAAAGCCAGCCTCCCAATCAATCGATTGCTCGAGTGACTTGGCATAGTCGCTGGCTGCATCGTCGCGGTGGCCCAGTTTGGCGCGAACCAGCCCGCGCATGCTCCACGATGCCGCGACGTACGGTTCGATCGCCAACGCCTGTTCCGTATACGGCAGGGCTTCTTCCGGGCGATGCAAATCCACGAGCACCGAAGCCAGCTCGCGGAGTGTCCATGGATCGTCCGGATGCAGTTCTAACATTCGCTGTAGTTCTTCGACCCAGCGGCTGCTCAAATCTTCGCGGCGCAACAAGCCGATCCACATCTGCCGCAGTTCGTAGTGCTCGGGGAAGCGTTGGACGTAGTCGGCCAAAAAAGCAATGGCCGCTTCGCTACCTTGGCGATCAAAGATTGTATCGCACAAAGCGTTGACAAAGCTCATGTTGAGCGGTTGCAGTTGGAGGGCTTCACGAGACAACGCCTCTTGCGTCGCGATGTCTTCGAAGATCATGGCAAACCGAGCGGCGGTGTTCAGCCAGCGCGTTCGATTGGTGATCGATTCGGCGGCGGCCAACATCTGTTTGGCTTCGGCGCCGCGTCCCCAACCCATATAGAACTGAGCTGCGCTGAGCATGACTTCGCCGTCCTGCGGCCGCCAGGCCAAGCTTTCATTTAATGCTTCATCGGCTCGGGCGTGTTGATCGCAGGCCTCCAGTGCCGCGACATAGTTGTAGGTCGGTCCAACGGATTGACGCCCCAGTGTTTCGTGTCGTTGGCGCAGAAATTCGAGTCCGGCCTCCGTCTCGCCATTGGCCCGTGCCAACGAGAAGTAGTCGGCGGCCAACGATTCATCCAAGCGTTCCGACAAAGCGGCGAGTCGCAAGACTTGGACCGCCAAATCACGCTGATTGGTTCGCCAGTAATAACGGCTGGCTAATCGCAAGTCTTCCGCGGACTGCTGCTCGCGCAGAATCCGCTGGACCCAACGTTCCGCCTCGGGCAAACGGCGTTGATCTTCGAGCCATTCTGTGGCCAACATTCGCCAATAGATCGGCAGCGAATCACTTTCCTCACAAAGCGTTTCTAGGCGTTGCAAATAATCGGCTCGTCGCCCCAACTCACGCAAAAGAGACAGCCGCACCAGTTGCTGATTGACATCCTTGGGGAATCGTTCCGCCAGAGCTTCAACGGCTCGCAATTGTCGGACACGATCTTGATCGTAAAACGCCAAACTAGCGCGAGCATGTAATGTTAGACGATGATTCGGATCCAGTGACTCCAATTGTTGCAAACAGTCGGCTGCGGCTTGTCGATCGTGTTTGTGCAAGGCTCGGTGCAGCTGATGCATCCAGTCGTAGAACTTGGCGTCTTCCAGTTCCAGGCCATCCAGTCGCGTTGACTCGGACTGTGGCACGACGGTCATGCCGCGCGGGCCGGTGGTTGAAAAGTGGTCCAGTAGTTCCTGGCCTCGATACTCGACATGATGTCGTTCGCCGGGATCACGAACCAGCAAGACCCCGCGGCGGCTATCGTAGCCAATGACGGGTTGCAAATGACCCATCTGCGGCCCGATGGTGGTCAACGTGAACGGGACATCGCGATCGATGAGTTGCCGCGCGTTGTCCCAAGTCACGCGGAATTCGCGGGCGGCAAAGCCGTGTTCCTCAGCCCAGTTGCGTTCTTCGTGGGCGGGCGTTCCGTCATAACAAATCGACTGCGCCAACTCGATTTGATCAACTTGTTGCCCCCAATAGTTCGATAGAGCCGTCAAGGTCGCTGGCGCGCAGGTTAGATGATGTTGACGCACGAACTTTACGTCCAGCAAAACATCGCGGGTCTCTTCGGCCGGCCGTTCCATGGCTTCGCGAAGCGACTTGACGATCGAACGATGATAGGGCGAATCAACCTGTTCGGCCAACCGGATAGCTTCCGGATAATCACCGCGGCGATAGGCCAGTTCCGAACGACGACTGGCCAACCAACGGCGCAACGTTTTGTCCCGGTCCAAAAGCAAATAGAGCGCTTCGGCTTTGTCCAAACATTCGGACACCAAATCGAACCGGCGCGTTTCACTGTAAAACGCGGCCAATTGGCTCCATAAATCACCGGATTGGTTGTGGTTGGCAGCCCGAAGCAACAAGTCTTCGGCTTCTTGATCGCGGTTCAATTGCATCAGTTGGTAAGCGTGCAATTGGACGGCGGGTCGATAATAAGGGCGAACTTCCAAGGCGCGGTCGGTCGCGCGCAACGCTTCTTCACGGCGATCCATGGCGGCGAGCAGCGAATGTTGTTCCACCAAAACCCACACATGGTCGGGCACCAAGGCGAGCGCCTGTTCGACATCGCGTTCGGCAGCCGAGAAATCACGCAAGGCCGTAAAAACTTGCGAGCGAAGCGAAAGCAATTCCGCCATTTGGTTGGGACTCAAGTTAGTTGGCAGGCCGTAATAGGCCATCTGTCGCCAAGTCTCCAACGGTCCCTGGTACGAGAACATCAGTAGGTACTTGTAGAACAACAACTCCGGATGCTCGGGATATTGTTGGCAAAGTCGCAGGTGACAGAGTCGTCCCCAACGTTGACCGCCCAAGTTGTGAGCCAAGCGGCCCGCAATTACACGACCTTCCACTCCAGGCCACTGATCGATGGGGCCCCACGAGTCAAGGCCGACTTGGTAGGCCGTATGATATTGCCCCAAGTCGTAATGCATGAGAATTTGCGAAAGTGTGTCGTCGATCTTTGATGAAGTCATGAATTAGAAATAGGTTTGATAAAGGTAATTTGATTAGGTCACGCGGTCGTCATGATTGAAAATCTGGCGAGGGGTCGATCGTCACCGGATGTTCAATGGAGTGGCTGGATTCTACTCCTAAGACGCGGCTCGAAACAACGGGTTCGGGGTTTGGTAACCGTTCGCGGGATGTCGTGCCGTGTTGTAACCCGCTAGTGCTTTGTCACAACCAAAACTTGGGGTCTGGTAAAGGGGTCAGGAGTCAATTGTGCGTAGCACCCGAAAGGCCGTTCCGGCAATTGACTCCTGACCCCTTTACCAGACCGACCCCAAAATTAAATGGTGACAAAGCACCAGATTTGATCGACCCTTTGAGTTACGCACAGGGTCACGATTGATAACCGAGGGACGGAAGGAACTCGCCGAGGCGATCGTTTGTGGACCGTTAGGGGGCCGGTCCGGCGAGACTCACTCGACCGGAAAATCGCGAATCAGAATCGCTGAATCGTAGAGGCGAAGATGGCGGTAGTAGACTTCCAGAGTCAACGTCGCCATGGCGGTACAATACAAACGCCCTCCTTCATTCCCAGTTTTGGGGTGGGGGAAAAACCAGCTGCCGCGTTCGTGTCCCGCGTCGCTCTGCGTGTTGACCAGATAGTCTCGGACTTCTTCGTTCCAAGTCTTCCACAACGGTCCGCCAAAATGGAACAAGGCCATTGTGGTGTAGTAGTTGAAGTAGATGTGGTTCGGCGAAACTTTTTGTTCGGCCAAATAGCCGATTCCGATTTGGATCTCATCGCGTTCGGGCTTCCAACCTTGATGCATGCGCAAGAGCACGCCAATCGCGGTCGGCACGGGTTGAGCCAAGGTGGGGTCAAGACCGGGGTAAGTAAAGTACGCACCGGGACTAACGGACTGGGATTCGATAAACTTGCTGGCTTTTTGCATCGTGGCGTCCGGCACGTTGGCTCCCGCCATTCGCGCCGTCTTCAGCGCCAACCATTGCCAGCCCGTAATGTTCAAGTCGCCCATTTGGCCGGGCATGTACCGCCAGCCACCTAAAGAATGTTGGGCCGTCACAATGAAGTCAACGGCTTGTTGGACGGGCTCACGCAATTGAGGATCTTCTGAAACCGCGAGAGCTTCGGCCAACGCCAACGTGGCAATCCCTTGACCATACATCGAGTGTTCCGTCAGCTGTGTTAGATCGCCCTTCTTCGCCGTCTTCAGCAAGAAGTTCAAACCGTCCAGCACAACCTTCTGGTATTGGCTCTGGTCAACATGATTGTGGTTACGACCCAAGAAACACAGCAGTGCCAAACCGGTGGCTGCGGTGCGGCTGGCGGAGCTCCCCTCGTTCTTGGCTTCACTGTGGGCAGGGTGGCGAAAACTCCAACCGCCATCGGGCCACTGGTGTCGGGCCAACCATTCCAGGGCCATGTCGACCGCGATTTCACTTTGTTCATTGCCTCCGCCTTGGTGCACTAGTTCCGCGCGACGTGAAGCTTCGCGTCCGGACAAGCCTCCACCGCCACTCGCGACTTGTTCCGCCATGGCCGGCGCGATCTCCGGTTGAAGTGTCGGCGTAGGCAGCAAGGGTTGTGTCTCCACCCGACTGGCTAAGGTCGGCTGTGGGTCCGGCAGCGGACTCAGGAACAGTGAATTTTGTTGTTGATCGGACATCGCCAGGGAAACGCTGTCGAAGTTCGCTTCGGCGACCGCTGGTCCCGACTCCCATGCGTCAAGTTCCATCGGACCTGCGCCGCCGCGTTGGGGCATGAATAGAAAAGCCAACAGTACAAATAAGAGGATGTGCAAGATCAAGCTGACCACGACGCCGGTCAGATCGCGGGTCCGGTACCAGTGAGGTTCGAGATCGGCCACGGGATCCTGAGCCACCTCGACCAAGGCAGTGTTGATTTCGGCGGCTGAAATCGGTTCGACAGGCGCAACTGGGACACCGTCCCAGGCACCGGCTCTTTGCTTGGCCAACAACGCCAACACGACGGCACCGTCCTCTTGCGGTCGCAAGGGAAATGAAGCGTCGGGCAACAGAGTCGGGGGACTTGGAGACACGAGATGACTTGGGGCGTGCAGCGTAACAGGATGGAACCGTGACGATCAATTCCGGCCAAAGTTTAGGTCGCTGCCAACGGCGTTCCGTCGGCCGAGCGAGCCATTCCTAATACCATTATCGCCCGCCACGCGCCGATTGTCACGACTTTAACGCCTGCGCCGGTTTACTTCCCGATGCAAAATCGCGAAAAGATCGAGTCTAAGATATCGTCCGTGTAAATGGTACCGACCAAACGTCCCAGTCGATCGATCGCGCGGTGCAGTTCTGCGGCCACAAGTTCTTCGCCTCCCTGGCCACTTGCGACAAGCATGGCTTCTGCCAGCGCTTGGTCGATCTGCTCCAAGTCATCAATGGCTTGGACGGACAGTCCCGCAGGCTGCGGCGCTTGCTCAAGAGAGCGTTGGCGCACCACGGTGGCTAAGTGTGATCGCAGTTCCTCCAGGCCGTGTCCACGGAGCGTGCTGACCCGCAGCGAGGTTGGCAGCAAGGACGGCCGCGACGGCTCCGGGGTGACAGCCAGATCGGATTTGCCTAGGACCAACAAGGCCGGTCGCTGTGGCAACCGAGCCAACCAATCGTGAATCTCATCGGTCGATTGCTCCACATCCCAGCACAGTACCAACACATCGGCCGTTGGCAACAGTCGGGAAGTCTGTTGTTGACTTAGCCAATCCAACGGATCGACAATCAAATCATCCAATCCAGCCGTATCGATAAGTTCAATTTCAACCGCTCCCAAGCTCAGCCGTGCGCTGAGATAATCACGCGTCGTGCCGGTCCGGGGCGAAACGATCGCAGCGGATTGGCCTAGCAGCGCATTGAACAAGCTGCTTTTGCCGGCATTGGGGGGGCCAACCAAGACCACTCGGGGAAGCTTTCTCGCCTCCCGCCGTTGTTGAAGTTGCTCCAAGATTCTTTCAACTTGAGATCGCACGGCCGACAAATCGCCTAACAACTGCTCGCGCGAAATAAACTCGATGTCTTCTTCGACAAAATCTAGCCCCGCTTCCAAATGGGCCAGCACCATGATCAGTTGGTCGCGCAGTTCGTGGAGCGGGGTCGAAAGCCCACCGGCCAATTGGCTTAGTGCCGCTTGTAATTGCGTTTCACTGTTGGCTTCGATCACTTGCAAGACCGCCTGGGCCTGCAACAGGTCCAATCGTCCAGCCAAAAACGCCCGCATCGTGAACTCGCCCGGTGCGGCCATTCGGGCCCCGGCTCGCAAACACTCTTGAACAATCTGTTCCAGCAAGAAGGGTAGGCCGGGGACATGAAATTCGGCGGACGGTTGCCCGGTGTACGTTCTGGCCGAGGGCCAATACCAAAGATCTGCCGGCAGCGTCGCGAGTCCCTGTTCGATGGAGCGACCACCATTCGTAGTGATGTGAATTCGCCCGATGAGGCGTTGCGCGATTCGGTCGGGAAAGGCCGCCGTGTCGCTTGGGACAAACACACGTTGCACCACTGTCGCGACATGCGGCCCGGTCAAACGCACGATTCCGCGTGACGTCGCCGATGGTCCGGTCGCGATGGCAACAATGGTGTCATACAAATCGTTGGACGACGCGCCGGCCGACATGGGCTAGTCCTTGCGTTTGTCTTTCAAACGCTTTTGTCGCTCTTTGTCCCGATCGCGCAGTTCTTGGCGGCTCTTTTCGTCCAATTGCGTCTTGCCCTCGGCAGCCGCCGGTTTTGCGGCCATCGTGGGAGGCAGATCGCCATCGCGATTGATGCTGTCCAAGATTTCTTGCGACAATTGTGGCTTGGGGATGACGGCTCGTTCGATCAGACCCCAAATGCTGGACGTAATGAAGTAGATGCACAAACCCGCCGGAACCTTGAAGAACAAGAAGCCCATGAAGATCATCATGTAGCTCATCATTTTTTGCATCATCGCTTGCTGCTCGTCCGTCGGCGGCGGCATGAAGATCTTTTGCTGCAAAATAAACAACACGATGGTCACTAAAGGCAGGACATTAAAATACGGTCCTAACCAACCTGTTTCCGACGCGATGAAGCCCGGCAAATAATTTGACCAATTCCATAATTGATCTGGGCCCGCCATGTTCGAACACCAATTCATGCCAGGGATCAATGGTTGATCACGCAATTCGAAATCAACACTTAATCCACGATACAAACCAATAAAGATCGGCAACTGCAAGAAGACAATCAAGCAGCCGCTAAAGGGGTTGTACTTGAAACGCCGGAATAACTCACGATTGGCCAACCCTTGTTTCTCGAGATTGTCCGGATACTTCTCTTTGATTTTCTTCATTTCGGGCGCCAGTGCCTGCATCATTTGGGCATTGATCACCGCCTTCCGCGAGATCGGCATCATCAGCAAACGGACGACCACCGTCAGCAAGATAATCGCAATCGCGTAGTTGCCGACGATGTAGTAGAACAAGTGCAAGAGCCATAGCAACGGCAACGAAAACATCCCGAACCAACCAAAGCTGACCGTGTCGTCCAATTTATAAGTGGCCAACAGCTCCGGCCGTTTGGGTCCCGCGAACAAGTGAAACGATTGTTGATAGTCAGGGAGCGCAGCGGCGTTCTCTGCTTGATTTTTTTCCGCGGCTGGTAGGGAAACTGTGTTGTAGACGCGGAAAGACAAGTCTTGCTTCATCGCATCGCGACCTGGGTAAATTTTGCCAACCGGACCAGCAAATCCGCTATAGCAAACATAGTCCGTCACTGTCGCAGGGTCAGCACCGGCAACCGGCTTGGGCTGGGGCAACATGGCACTCGCGAAATAAAGCGTATCGACCGCCGCATATCGAACCGTACGTTCTTCGATCGTTCCGTTTCGCGGGAAGACCGTGAAGGTGCCATTCTTCTTAACTTCGGAATCAATCTCGGCCCGGCCGAAGAAGTTGTAGGGGCGCTCCGTGCTGCCGGTCACAATATCGCGAGCACCAGCTGAATAACCAATCTTCCAAAATCCACCGTGGAGTTTGATCTGGTACCACCAACCTTCAATCGAAGTGGCGACCGGGCCACCAAGCCGATAGGCAACTTCCAACGGTTTTTCGGTTTCGTTGTACAACTCCACTTCCATTTCGATGTGGTAGCCCGCGACCGCCGGATTGTTTCGCTCTTCCGGTGCGACCACTGGCAAGCGAAAACGCTTGACAACGACAATTGCTCCAGCCGGATCGTTTGCTGGATCAACTTCGGCTACAACTTCGGCGTTTTCGACGACCGATTCGGTCAGGTTTTTCGACGTCCTGAGCAATCGTTGATAGACGTCTTTTGGCAAGCGATACGTGAACTCGACACATGGCCGTCCGGTGGCATCCGTGTATTGTCGCCCCTCCCAATTACCTTGTTGCATGGCCAAGTCCAACTCTTGCCACTCGCCGGTGACTTTGGCATCCTGCAAACTGAATTCAAAGGTTCCTGGATACGAAGCTTCGCTCCCGTCGACCTGACGATATTCTGGGCCCATCATCTGTTTCGGACGGTCCATCAGCGTGATGGTTGCCGAATATTCTTCCCACATCCGCGTGTCGGTCAGAATCTCCGGTGTTGCTGCACTGGGAGTTTCTGTGCTGGGAGTTTCTGTGCCAGCTTGCGTCGCGGCGTCCCCCGCGGGTTCTCCCGCTTTGTTGTCTTGCGTTGCCGTTGACTCGGTGGTCGGTACAGGAACTTGTGTTGGTTCGGTCACTAATTCGACCGAGAGTGGCGCGGTTGCCGTCGCGTTTGGCTTGAGCCGAGCCAACTTCACCGTGACCTGCTGGCCAGCTCGCGTATCGTTCAAGAACTGCTGCAAGTGTTCGTCGCTCAAGATGGGTTGGTCATCCATGCTGATCAATCGATCGCCCGCGATAACGGGCAGCGGAGCATTGCCCAGGGCAGCCGCTTGAGCGAATGGGCTGCCTGCGGGAACGGCTTGAATCAAGGCTCCTTCCGTACCATCGGGCAATAATTCTAGGTATCCCAAGTAGCCTGATTTGTTTTCCACTTCGCGGGTCAGGAACCGACCCTTGGCATCACGTTGCACCAATTCCACGCGGCGAACACTGGCGCCGCGACTATCCAGGGTGACCAAGAGGCAATCGTTCGAGTTCTCCGCTACCGAACCCAGAGTATAGAACTGACGCGGATGACCGGTTGGATGAAGTTTGGGAACGTCCCGATTTTCTTCCACGACCTCTGGGGCAATATCCGCTTCCTTTTGCAACCGCTTTTTGAGTCCAAACGGATCCACTATTTGGAGGAAGAAAAAGATCACCAAGCACAAGATCATGGTGGTGAAGAGTCGTCGATTATCCACGAGGGGGCTTCCGCTACGAGGCTTGGCCTCGAGGGGTCTGACCCCCGCAGGCAAGTCCAATGAAAATAAAAATAAGGGTCAGACCCCTCGCAGACCTGGTCTAGGTCAGCTTGAACGTCTCACACAAGTGCTTCAGATCATTCATGAAGTTGGCGGCACCAACTCCATTGAGGATCCGATGGTCAAACGTCAACGTAAACGTAACCGAGCTTTGGAATTTGTAACCGTCGCCACTCGGGACGGGTTGCCAATAGGCTTCGCCAGTCGCCAACGTTGCGACTGCGGGTGCGACAATTGCAGGAATGCCCATCCGCATCCCCACCTTGCCAATATTCGAAACGGTCAATGTCGTTGATTGATCCGCTTGATCTTTCCCGTTGCGAACCAATTCGATTTGTCGGGCACAAGCTTCGAAGAAATCCTGTTGACTTAAGGTATCGGCGTCACGGACCACCGCAGTCACCAACACATCGTCCGGCAAGCTGACGGCAATGCCCAAGTTCGTATGCTTGTACTGATGCAAGTGTTTGCCATCCGACGCCAACGAACTGCGCAGCTTCGGGTGCTTCTTCAGTGCTTCGATGACGCACCACAAGCTCATGACAAAACTGGTGGGCCCGCCGGTTTGCCGAGTCGCCGCTCGGGCCGCCTCGATAGCGGTCC
This sequence comes from Pirellulaceae bacterium, assembly GCA_041741535.1. Taxonomy (GTDB): domain Bacteria; phylum Planctomycetota; class Planctomycetia; order Pirellulales; family Pirellulaceae; genus M30B19. Next base: position 1,214 of record JBGSJV010000114.1, on the reverse strand, counting down.
AATTGACGTCCGTTTGGACCGTCACGGGAATCGTCTGCTGCGCGCTGCGCGTCATGCGGTAGTTGAGAGTCAATTGATGACGCGACAACGGCACGACCGCGTACTTCTCGGAATCGACGCTTGGGATCGACATCGCTTCCACCCCGCCACTGGCGATAAAGCGATCCACATCTTCAGGCATGAGCTTGTTGCCCACGGCCGGAATTTTTTGGGCGACGGCCAACAGCCCTTTCTCTTTGAGGTATTTTCTTGTTCGGGGCGGAATCTTTACCCCCGTGTCCGTTTCACGCGCGGAAGTCTCTTCGTCGTCGCCATCTTCCGAGTTCTGCGCCGGAACCGAGACCGCTGCTTCATCAATCACCGGACCATGTCCGGCCGACATGGCTTGCGTTCCTTCGGCGACCTCCATCTTGGCGATCTCGGTACCAATGGCCAACACCGAACCTGGCTCGACCGTCCATGCCACCAATATCCCATCGTACGGCGATTCAACGTCGGTTGTCGCTTTGTCGGTCTCCATGACGTAAATCGGGTCGTCCCGGCGAACTGTGTCGCCCGGCTTTTTCAGAAACTCTACCAACAAAGCTTCTTGCAAGCCTTCGCCCAATTGAGGGATTAGGATCGGAATGATCGGCATGAATTCGCTCCGCAGGACAAGTCGAACGACCAAAAGGGGACCAAAGGTAGGAATATTTCAGCGATGCTGAACAAACGCGGAAAATCGCCGGAAATTTTAATTGCCAAGACGGATTCGTCCAAGGACGGGTTGGCTCGTCTCAGACTCCATTGTCACTGCCACCGTTTGGCGAGGCGGTCTAGGCTCCGTCCCCAAAGGGGTCTGACCCTCTCCGGTCATGCCTTTTTGTCCGAAAGGTATCATGCCCTCCAAAGGGTCAGACACCTTTGGGGACAGAGCCTAGATCAGGTTCAACAAGGGGGGGTGACCCGATGGTGGGCAGGCAAAATCCCGGACAAAAGGCACTAGTGCTTTGTCACAGCTAAAAATGGGGGTCTGGTAAAGGTGTCAGGAGTCAATTGTGCGACGCACCCGCAGGGCCGTTCCGGCAATTGACTCCTGACACGAATGGCACTGCCGAGCCCCTGGGGGACTTGTGCGCGCAGTTTGCCTATTGACACGAGCCGAAAATTTTGAAAATCTTCTCGAGCCAGGCGAAGAAGTTAAGTTTTTCGCCCTCGATGGCGATTATGGAATG
>JBGSJV010000113.1:0-111690 GCA_041741535.1 Pirellulaceae bacterium | reverse complement strand
CTTGGGCAATTTCTGCAATATTTCGCAGGCTGCTTCGCCCGCTCAGAAGGACGGCGGCTGCTTTGTCTCTATGTCCGGGGGCTTCTATCCAACGTGCAGCGGAAGAACGCCGAGGCGATGGCTTTGGATCAGAAAATCCCCCCACGGACGCTGCAACGATTTTTATCCAATGTGGTATGGGATCATGAGATGCTACGCGATCAATGCCAGAGACTGATTGCATCCGAGCATGGCCATCCCGAAGCCATTGGCACCATTGATGAAACCGGAACGACCAAGAGCGGATGCCATACATGTGGAGTAAAGCGACAATACAACGGCAATCGTGGAAAAATCGATAACTGCGTCAACAGCGTCGCGCTCGCGTATACCAAGCCGGGTTTCAGTTGCTTGCTCGGGGCACGGTTGTACCTGCCCGAAGAGTGGGCGAACGATTCGGAACTCCGAAAAAAACGTTCGTTCCGGACGAAGTAGTCTTTAAAACTAAACCACAGATCGCGTTGGGATTGATTGATCAAGCTAAGGCCAATGGCATCCGAGTCATGGCCTGGACGGCCGATGAATTTTACGGACGAGATGGCCAGTTTCTTGACGGCCTTGATCGTCGACGCGAGGCTTATGTGGTGGAGGTCCCGTCAAATGCTCGAGTCTGGCTAAACAGGCCGACGGTTCGGCAAAACCAAGGGAAATCACGAACTGGGCGTCCCAAACGCCCCAAGCATCTTCGCGTGCGAGACAAGAAAAACAGCGAGGTTCAAAATCTAGCTCGACACTCGCCAGTTTTCTATCAGCAAAATCCCCAGCGATACCTCCTCAAGCAAACGCATAAAGGCGAGGAGGTCTGGGAGGTTCGTTGGTCGACCTGTTGGCGCAAGACACACCAGGAAAGCTGGATCAGCAATCAAGGTACGCTTCTCGTTGCCAAGAATGTGCGGACGAACGAAGTGAAGTACTTTCTTTCCAATCGAGTCCCTGGTCGTGACGATTGGAGCTTGCGCAAGATCCTTAAGGTCGCTTTCGGGCGCTGGCCGGTTGAGGACTGTTTCCGGGAAGCCAAAGAGGAACTGGGGCTTGATCATTTCGAATGTCGCAGTTGGCACGGTATTCATCGCCACCTGTACGTGACGATGCTCAGTCATCTATTCTGTGCTCGGGTTCGCGAGAAACTTTGCCCCAACGACGACGTCAGCGCCGGCGAATTGTTGACAACTGAGCAAGTCCGACGCGCGATGAACGTCTATCTTCAAGCGGCCATCCTTCCTCCTAGACTTCGATTCCAAATTGACCCAAACAAAATAGCCGTCGGTTGGTTTGGGCTGGATATTGATTTTGCCATCTCCAAACGGATTAGAGAACACGTGCCACTGATCACAAAGCAACGTGGCTATCGCAAACTTGTGTGTCCCAGGATTCTTCTCCCCCTTCATGCCATCGGGCTTGGACATCTCGAGCTTGAGCTTCATCCACCGATACCAATTCGGTTCCGTAAACCTCTGCCTTTCAGCAGCACTCACCTCAGGATTAAACGCCGGCACCCGCGTCCCGACGCGCATGTCCTTGAAGGGAACTTTGACCAACGCCGGGGCAGAAGATTCAGCAGGCACACCCAAGGTGGCCGCATTGTTAGCCGGCGTCCCAGTCCCAACACGCGGTTCACCGCTTAGCAGCCACAAGCCATAAGCAACCAAACCGACCCCAAGGACCGGGAAGATAATTCGGTTAAGGTAGCGAGTAGTTCTGATCATAAAGATTCGAAAATTTTGCCAGCTCAGATTGTATTGGAAATTCACGTCGACGTTTACGTTGGCGGTGAGCAAAGATCCCGCGAATTACCAATCTCCTTCCACAAGCCGAGTCACTTTGAACCCAAGAACACGCCCGCTCGGCCTACTTGCAGATCTGTTCGAACCAAGCTCCCCGCTACGGCCCCAAACCACCGGTGGCCTGTTTTCTGTAGCGGCCCAGTCATCGCCGCATCGGCATACAGCCGAATGGTGGCGGGGCAGCAACCGAGTCACCAACATGGAGGAACCCCAACCCGTATTACTACGGATCAAGACCCGCTCATCGCTTTGGAAAGACGACGCCGAACTGCCACCCCCGCAGAAATGTCGTGACAGTGCCATTCATGGGAGGCACCTATGTTCCGAGTCGGGAATCGACCTGGTCGACTCGAGCCACGTGTCCTCAAGAAACGACGTGATCCATTATTTTGGTGCCATCCATCTTTTGTTTACTAACGATGCAAGACACCGCTCACCTAGGTATCCGAGGACGCGGTTCTTCGGTTTAACTCGGCTAGTTGGGCAAGCAAACTGGCATTGGCGATCGTTGGCGGCGGCTCGGCCGCCGTACTGGTTGGAGCGACCGGCAGAGCGACGTCCTGAGTCTGATTGAGTACGTTGAGCTGGGCCAATGCATCGAGCTGTTGACGAAGCACATTGGAGTGCAACTCATGGGTTCGCTGGCGGTGGCGAATCTCGGCTTCCGATTGCAGGTCTTTGATCGCCTGCTCGGTTTCCGTTGCCACTCGGCGAACTCGACTGGCCTGTTGCTCTTGCGTCAATCGCAGGTCGCCCCGCAATCGTTCGACGCAAATTTGCTGTTGCAGCGATTGTGAATCGACGTCATGACTGGCGGTATGTTGCGCCCTTGTTTGCTCACGCATCAATTCGATTTCCTGTAAACGCTGTTTATGCAGCATTTCGGCACGATTCATTTCGCGCTGCAAATGAGTCTGCCAATCACTGTCTGCGTTTTCTTCGACAAATCGAGTTAACTCCAGTTCAGCACGATGTGCTTCACGTTGATGGGCGAAGTCCAGCTCCAATCGCAACCCAGCTAGATCCGCAGCTTGCTGGATCTCCAACTGTTTCATGACGTTTGCATGGCGAGTCAAATGCTGCTGCTTGTCGTTGTCAAGCTCGGTCGCATACTTTTGATACTCGTGATCGCTGAGGAGGTTCTCTCGGTCACGATTCCGCCGGAAATCGACCAACTTGCTTTTAGCATTCCACGAATCGATCTGCGCATCGACCATGGCTTGCTGTAGTTCGTTTCGAATTTGCATACGTTGCATCTTAACCGCCACCTCGTTCGCCAACCGATCATTGGCTTTTTGGTGAGCCTTCAGGTTTAGATGATTGGATTCCTCGCGTCGCTGGAGTTCCAATCGCATTCGGTCAGCGGTCAATTCAACTTTCGCTTCTTGGTTCGCGAACTGCTCCCGCGCCACTGCGCGCTTATTCGCTAGTGTTTGCCGATAGGAATCCAACACATTCTGTCTGACGATCCACGACCGCAGGGAAGTCACGGCTAATCCAAATCGATTCAAGGAACTATTCAGTTTGGGAAGTAACGTGCCTTCAACCATTGATCGAGCCGAAGTCGCTTGCACATCTGCTAAAGGAAACGATGCCATGGTCTCCAGTAATAGTTGTTTCGTGAGAGGCAACAGAATTTGCTGGACCATATCGTGAGTCAACGATTTTCGAGAACCCAAAAGGCGGCCATAAACAGCACGAATGTCCTTGATTACCAAAGTCAACTCCATGCTCGCCGACACTAACAAATCGTCCTGGGTCAGGTAGTTGTCACAATTGAATTGCACGTAGACATCTTGTTGGCGAGCCAACAAGATACTAAGCGAAGTCGCGTTGCCTTGTCGGCCACGCTCCACCAAGTTTGCGGTGGTATACACGCCCGGGGGTAGTTCAGCCAGAATTTGCCCCGCGTCGATCAACAAAGCCCAAGTACCAGGATCGATAATCAATCCGGAATCAAAAAAACGAGGCCGATCCGCCAAGTCCAGTCGCCCGATGATTTCTTGTGGCTCCGGCTGCCACCGTCCTTTTTCGATTTGACCCATTGTTAGTACCCTTCAAATTCGGTTTTGTTGGCCGCCACAAGCTACTACCGATTTTATCCAGCCGCGAATCGCCACACAAGCGAAAATCACTCCAGCCCAAGTTGACTGATTTGCTCAAAACAGGCTTCGACGTCACCGATCTTGATCCGGTTACCAGACCGCAGGCCCACAATCGTCTGAGAGTGCAGATAAACACCGTCAACGCTGATTGGGCACGAAACTGCCGTCTTCTCTAGCCAAAATCGCCGTCTAGCAAAAATGACGCGAGCCACCGAATCTGTCGAACTAGTGGCGAGTTCCAATTGCTGACGAGGCGAGTCATATGCGAAGTCGACATATTCGAGAAGTACATGATACGTTTCTCCGCACGCGTTGGTCCTGCGGTAAATCCCCACCGACTGGATACCGAAGTCCACGCTCCTTTGCCAGATATCTGGCGGTTCAACACACCCGAGTAGCTTCGCCAAAAAGCGTTGTCGCAATATCGTCTCCTGTCGATCACCGCGGCGACCCGCGGCGACCACGAGCCCTAATTCGAACCGTGTCAACAAATCGCCAGTCCCCAATTCCAAGCGGATTTCATCGGTTGGACGGGCCAGACGGGTCAAACGATATTCTTTGACCGTAACTCCATCGACGATCAATCCATTGGCCGAGTGATCGGTGATCATTAGGCCGTGGTCGTCCATCCCGAGCCTAAAATGGGTGCGAGAAATTTTTAATGACTGGCCGTCATTGGCAGGTGTCCGTGGCAAATGACGCAGAGTGATATCGTTGCTTGGCCAACGATCTCGACCAAATTTGACATAGTGACTTGGCGTGGCGAATGGAATCAGGATCCAACGCTGCCCATTGTCTAATCGCAGCATTGCTCGTTCGATCGCGGGGACATCCGAGCATTTGATTTGTCGCGGCAATGGATCCGCGGTAAACGAAATAGGCTTTAGTTCGCATTGCTGGGTAACCGTCCGTTTCTGAAGTTCCAAACCCTCCGAGTTCGAGCATGGTTCAGCGTTTGGCGCCAGAGGCCGACTGACGACATTGATCAGTCCGGCTGTCTCGGCCCGCGCGACAACTTTGGCAAACCGCTCCACGTCCAAACCCTGCAGATTAATCAACGATTGTTCACCAGAAACAATTTCCAGAACGGGTGCATTAGCAGATCCTGCATCGATGACATTTAATAGTAGGGAACCATGCAAGACCACGTGATCGTCGGACTCGGGCGTTTGCAACAAAATGAACAAGTCGATCGTGTATTGTCCCGGCAGGCATGGCTGCCCGTGACACATCGTGCGAAAAGCGGCGTAAAACTCGTACCTGCCTGCCTCGGATGAACGAAACGTCGGCAAAGCAGCGTGTGGCTCGTGCTCCAATCGAGTATCGATTAAAACCACAATGTCCAAGCATTTCTTGGGTCCAGTCAGCAAACGGAAATGGGGACGCAGTTCCATTCCAACCTTGGGTTTCATTCCCCAATCGATTTCCAATTGAACCGGTTGCTGACTTGTTTCTGTTATTCCCCTCGCGACGGCCAGCGTCGGTTCGGCAAAGCGTTGTGCGACTTGCTCGGCAATGGCATCGGAAATCAATCCTTGCTCGGTCAATTTGCGAAGCGTTTGGACGACGCACTCCGGTGTTTTGTCCGACAATTCTCGAGAAAATAATTCGACGTACTGTTCAATGATGTCACTCATTCTCTGGCTTCCGTTACGGCCTCGGTGCCAGCGGAGACGTAACCGTCCGCACAACCCGAAAACCGGTTTCGCGATCTCGCACCGTACCCTTTAGGGCGTTGCGCGAGCTACTCGTGGATTCAATGGAGTATCGACCCACGCTGCCCCCTCGACGAACTCGATCATTATTCGGCTTCACTACCCTCGGATCGATTGTAAGTTGATCAAGTGGATAGGAATCGTAATGATCCGCGCACCATTCCCACGCATTGCCGTACATGTCAAAGAGTCCCCATGGATTCGGCTGCAACTGTCCCGCCGGATTCAAGACCGAACCTTTGCTCGTTTGGACCCACCCATAACGCTTCAAGTGCGGCTCGGTCGATCCGAAAAACCAAGTGGTCGTTGAGTCAGCGCGACACGCGTACTCCCATTCCGCTTCAGTGGGCAAACGATAGCGACAACCCTCCGCATTTTCCAACCTCGTGAGACGCTCACAAAACTCAAAGGCCTCATTCCAAGTGACGTTTGTGGCTGGAAGGTCACGCTCTGCATCGGTAACGTCGTCGCGGTTCATTATCTGTCGAAACAAATCGACGGTCACTTCATGCCTGCTCATGTAGAACCCCTGACTCAGGTGGACGAAATGCTGCCGCTCCTGGGGCCGGAATCCCGTGTCCGTGTTGGGGGTCCCCATTAGAAACTCGCCTGGCGGACACCACGCAAACTCCATCCCGATGTTGTTTTGATAATAGACTGGAATTCCAAGTTTTTCGGCGCTCGACTGTTGACGTTGCTGGGCCGCCTGGTGAGCTAGTTCCGAGGGTTCCGGAGGAGATGGCGGTGCCCACTGCCGTGAAAATGCGACCAATCCAATTCCAATGGCAGCAATAAACAATAACATTCCGACCATTACTACGAGAAGCCAAGATTTGCCGAAACCCCTCTCCTCCAATCGGTGTTCGTTTTCACGCAGTGACGATCCACGCGCGGAAATTGTTGCTGTGTTTCGCTGAAGACTCGACTGTTTGCACGAATCCAATACGGTCGGAATCTGTGTTGATGGGGAAACGAGTTGAAGAGGCTTTCTAAATGACTCGGGCATCAGCTTCGACTTCTCCCCCTCAATTAAAATGGCGACATGGCGTCCGGGCATTAACGCGTGAGAATTATCCTACTACGCCGACCGACTGCAGACAACTTGTCCTCAGGGTCACGACACGTTCGCCAGAATCGCGGGATGACCGGTGGGACGCCCCTTGATTCGGCTTCATTCCGAACTTTCCTGCGGGTTTCGTATCTCAACAACCAATCGAAGTCCCGTCGACGATCCACTTTTCAATTGCACGCCGGAACTCACGACACGCCGTGCGGATCGAAATTGGCCACGAAATACTTTTTGTGCGCCTTGGTCTGGGCCTTGCGGATCGATTTGCCGGTTAGAATTGAACGGCGCGTACCAATCTTGGCACCATTCCGTCGTGCCGCCAGCCATATCGAAAAAGCCCCACGGATTCGAGATTTTTTGTCCGACCGGGCCTCCGGAACTAGAGTAGGCAACCCAAAGTTCGACGTCCTCACCAAAATAGAAGGGCGTTGTGGTTCCAGCACGACACGCGTACTCCCACTCCGCCTCGGTCGGCAATCGGTACACTCGACCGGCCGAACGTTCCTCTGGCAGATTGGTCAATTGACGACAAAAAATGGTGGCATCGTTCCAAGTGGAAAAATGGTAAGCCTGTTCGAGATATTGTGCATGGATTGGTTTGCGAATGGCAAGGCTGGCTTGTTCCACGGTAACCAAGTAGCGGCTGAGATAAAAACCGGAGGTTAGCTGAACGAGATGTTGTTGTTCATCGTCGCGACGCCCCGACTCTGTCTCGGGGCTGCCCATGAGAAATTCGCCCGGCGGACACCATATAAACTCCATTCCAATCGAGTTTTCGATATCAGGAACCGCGGTTGGCGACGATTTCAGAGCGGCTGCCATTCGCTCCGCGATTCCTGGCACCAAGGCGTGCGCTACGGATTGTTTCTTCGTGACAGCCAGCGATGGGCGTTCGGACCGCTCGCTTGATTGCCCCCACTCGAACCACCAACCGCTGAATACTAGGCCGAGGGAGGTAACAATACTGCCAAACAAAACCCAACGGAATGGCTTGAAGTGTATTTGCTTGGCGGGCATGGTCGGGACCGCAAGACCCACGCGGTTAGCGAGACTTGCCGGACCAGCTGCGATTTCCGGTGTTACCTCCGCGGCGAATTTCGTTTCGTTAGCGACGTTCGGCGGAATGGACATGAGTCGCTGGCGACGCGTCTCTATTTGCGAGCGAAGCTTCAAGAACTCGGCGTTGTTGGGCTGAAGCTTCAGCAAAGCTTCAATCGAAGCCTCCAAGTCGCACCAAGCTTTAGCCTCGAGCTGCTGTCGCACCAACTGCTTGAGAGATTTCAACACCGCTAATTGACTAAGACATTCGGACAAAAGTTCATATACATCCCGTCCATCAATTGTCACCAAACGAGAATGAAGGTTGTGCGGGATCGCTCCAAAAATCGCTGACGCTCGCTTGAAGTCACCTTCCTGTAGGGCTTCGCAGGCCCGGACAAATTCTGGCTGATAAATTGTGCATTGCTCTCGTATTTCGCGTTCGAGTGCCTGATCGGTTCGGCAACGTTGGCATGCCTTTTGGCTCGTTGAATTTTGATAACTACACACGAGGCATGAGTAGCGGAGGGGACCCGCACACTGCAAGCAAAACTTACGTTGGCCGTCGTTTTGTGTCCCGCATTGCGAGCATATTCCATCAAAAACATCTGGTTGGCTCATGGTATCGGCGCCTCATCGGATTTCTTAATCCATTGAGTTTCCGTTTCCTCCACGCCACGCGGAATCATTACAACTCGAAAACTGAAATCTGCATGAGCGTCACCTTGACGCGTCTTGGAACGCTTGGCTGATCGAAACTCAACCACGTCATATTTTTCACTTAAACCGGATCGGTCCGCAAACCCTCCGCGGACAATAACACTTGTGCCACCAACAGGTCCGTCCGGGTCTTGTACTTTCCCCGCCGGGTAGAGGCCGTACCATCCGCTACAATATTCGAAAGGGGCACCGAGCATATCATAGAATCCCCAAGCGTTGGGCCATTTTTCCGCAACTTGCGCCGTGTCCGACCAATGATCTCGGATGGTAACATAATCTCTGTAGTGTATCGGATCATCCCCAAAGAAATACGCGGTTTGAGTGTCTGCGCGACATGCATATTCCCATTCGGCTTCTGTGGGCAATCGATAGCGACGTCCCGCTTCAGCTTCCGTCGGGAGTTTTGCGAGCAGTTCGCAAAATTTTGTTGCGTCCGCGAAACTAATGCCACTGGCCGGACCATTCTTATGGCGTCCGCGAATTCCACGCGGCTCCGTTCCAGTTACCAGTTCATATTGCATTCGGGTCACTTCGTGGATACCGAGATAATAACCTCGGGTAAGCTCGACGTGATGTTGCATTTCATCATCACCGCGTCCGGCTTCGGTCAAGGGACTGCCCATATTGAATGCACCCGGAGGGCACCAGCGAAACTTCATGCCTACCGTATTTTGGAATTCCACCGGAAGTTGGAGTTGGACCGCATTGTCCAGCTGCCTTTTTTGGGCTGCCAATTCCTGTGTGGTGTATCGTCGTTCCGACAAAACGTTATTCTTGAAGTTTGAATCGTCGGCTTTGCCCTTTGGAGCGTTTGCGAATTGATTATCGGGAAGCAGACTCATCGGATCGACCTGCCTCAGCCCCTTGGGCAAAATTTTCATGGCAACTCGGAATCCTAAATCATCCGTGGATTGATGCGGAAGCATTCGATCTCGAAACGCCGAGCGAAACGAAAACGGAGCACCGAATTTAGCACCTCGCACAACTCGTTCCTCGCCAAATGGTGGCCCATTCAATTCAACTTTGAAAACTAGGGTCGGACCGTACCAACTCGAGACCCATTCCCGTGCATTGCCATTCATACCGTATAACCCCCAAGCGTTGGCCGTCGTCGCATTGACGGGTAACAACTTCTTTTCCTGCAGGGCCGTATACTCGGGAATCGACTCCAATTCACTGTTCAACGCGATCGGAGTAGTCGTGTTTGCTCGGCAGGCGTACTCCCACTGAGATTCCGTGGGCAGGTAATACTCGCGTCCAGCTTTCCGTTCTTCCGGATGACGACTCAACCGCGAACAAAACGCGATCGCTTGCTCCCACGTCACATCAGTCTTGGGAAGATTAGCTGCGGAAGCGGTCGGAGACGGTAGTTCCATAACTTGATTGTACTGGGCAACACTTACTTCGAAGGTGCCCAAGTAAAAGGCGCTTCGAATATTGACGCGTTGAGCAACTTCATCATCATTCCGTCCCTCTTCGTCTAGAGGACTGCCCATTGTAAAAGAACCAGGATTGACTAGCTGCAGCGACATGCCCAACGAATTTACAACAGCTACGGCAATTGCATCTTTCGTCCCACCAACCTGAGTGTTCGCACCGCCCAAAGGAGTAGGTTTCTGATCAGTTTTTCCGAACCAGAACCAACTCGCTGCAGCCATCATAAAAAGACCGACGAACGCCCCGGCCGACAAGAACGGCACTCGAATCGATGGTCGAGGTTTGACGTCGCTTTCGCTGTCATCGTGCGGAGTTTGCGATTCAGCAACTCCAAATCCCGATTCTTTGAGGTAAACGGGCAAACCTACCGATCCCGAAGACTTCAACGGTGCTTGTCGTGCCTCTCGCGATCGCAATTGCTCCGCCAACTTCAGGACCTTGGCGTGAGTCGGTTGCAGTAGCAAGAACTGCTCCACGATCGGCAACAAATCGTCCAGTTGTTTCTCTTTGACTTTAATTCGAATCTTGCCATCCAATTGCTGAACCAATTCGGCCTTGGCCCGCGTTTGCCGTAACAGATGATCGATGTTGTTGCCTGTGCCTGGAACAATCGTGCCATGAACGGATACTGGAATCAACGACAACGATTTAACGGCTTGGGCGTAATCGTATTGTTCGAGGGACTCGACTGCCGCACGAATTAGTCGCGTGATTTCGAGTCGTTGTGCCCGAAGTCTTTGGTCCAATTCAGGGGCAAAAGCATCAAGCCAACTTGTAATCTCACCTAAATCCGGATCAGCGCCTTCTCTGATTTCGTTGCTGAGCTTGTTAGCCAGTAGGTAGTTCCCCTGTGCAGCAGCTGCTTCAGCCTGCTGCTGCATACCAATCAACTTTAGGCGTCGCTCTTCAAGTACTTCACTCTGTCGTTTCCCACATTCACCGCAAACGTCGTACCACACTGCCATCACGGTTTGACAACTTCGGCATGGACGGTACAAAGGCTTGGAACAAGCATGACAAAAACGACGTTGAGTATCATTGACGGCATGACAGTAATGACATTGCCCCGTAACAATGTTTAACGGCGCGTGCGGATTCGCGGCTGCAGGCAACTCACTCATCGCTTGACGGAAATCCGCGGCACTTTGAAATCGCTGATCTGGAGATTCTTCCAACGCCCGACTCAAGATCGCTTGCCATCTCAAAGGCACTCGATCCAATCGAATCGTTCGCGGCCCCTGACCCGTCAGCAATTCATAGGCAGTTGCTGCCAAACTCCAGATGTCGGATCGCGCATCGACGTGCCCCAAAGCCTGTCGCTGCTCCGGGGGCATGTAGTCGACGGTCCCCAAGGCAACTCCCGTGACCGTGATACTGGGTAACGGCAATTGGGATTGCTCCAACTCGGTGGCCTGCCGCAGCATCTTGACCAAACCGAAGTCGGTCAACTTGGGGCGCCCGTCTTGGCTCAAAAGAACATTTCCTGGCTTGATGTCTCGATGAACAATGCCCGCTTCATGTGCAACTCGGAGCGCGTCGCATAGTGGAAGCAAGTAATCCAAGACCTGAGTCTCCGTCAACGGACCTTGACGTCTAAGTAGGTCAGCTAGGCTTCCACCGGCCAAATACTCCATTACTAGGTACAATCCTTGAGCATCTTGGCCGAAGTCGTATATCTGGACGATGTTGGGATGCGGCAAACTGGCCAAGGCTGTCGCCTCTGCAACAAATCGCGAGACGATTACCTCACAATGTTGGATGTCCAATCGAATTCGTTTGATCGCCACCAAGCGTCGCAGACGCCGATCCAGGGCCAGGTCGACTTGCCCCATCCCCCCCTGGCCCAATTGGGATTGAACGTCATAGCGTTGCTCGTGTTCCTCGGCACCCCAATCCGGCAATACCGGCTTCCCCCCAGTGCCAATAAAGTCGGTTGGACGGCATCCAAGCGAGGCCGAAGAATCAAACGGCGTGGCACCGTGACTAGATGAATCAACCGGAGCCACGTTGGTCAATCGATGTCCCAGTGTCGCTGCGTCCGACGAGTTCGGTTCTGATGGCTGTCGGTCCTGCATAACACCGTTCGCATGGCTGGATATTTATGAATCGATCAATAACTCGCGTCAATTACACCTCGGATACTGATGCGAGCGGTTCTACGCTAGGGTGTATTCTAAATCCGGGCAATTCGGGATGCCAGACGTATTCGGGTCAGTTACTTTGCTAGTCTAAATCCCATACAACAACTTGGCGAGGTAGGCAGCTTGGTTGGTGGCGAGGGATTCGATCTGTTCTTGAGTGAATGGAACGTTAGACATCAGCGCGGCTTGCCATTCGGTTTGGGGGAGTGTCTGCCAATCCTCGACCACAAAACTGGCTCCAAACAAACTCGCGCCGCGAAAATCACAGCCTTGCAGATTCGCACCACAAAAATTCGCGCCCTCAAGATCCGCTTCTGAGAAATTTGCGCCGGTCAGATCCGCGTTCTCGAAGTGGGCGTTTGACAAATTCGCACCCTGAAAGTTGGCTCGGCGAAGTTGCCCATCACGAAAACTGGCGTCGCGCAGCTTTGACCGGCACGCGACCAATCCGTTCAACTCGAAGCCCCCCGCTTGGAACCCGCGCAGGTCCAAATCCGAAAAATCACGGGTCTCCAACAGTCGCTTCGCCGTGCGTTTGTCAATGTCAGCCGCAATGTAACGTTGCTCTTGCCAAGGATCCGCCAAGTTGTGGTAACCCGCGTCGGATTCCCAATACCCCATGCGATCGTGGGCCAAAAAGTCCAAGCCTTGGAGCCATTTCACGCTCTTGTAAAAGTAGCGATTTGGCACAATGTTCCGCAGTGGTCCGCCGTGAAGCTCCGGCAACGGTTGACCGTCAACCTCCCACGCCAACAAGGTCTCCAATTCCAACGCCGTCTCCAGCGAAAGACTCGACGAATGCCGTCGCTCGCTACACGATTCGAACGATACAAACCGGGCAGACGACATCCGGCCCACTTCGGACAACAGGTCCCGCAACGAGACACCGGCAAATTCAACGCCCAGTTTCGACCAACGCGTCACACAATGAATGTCCACGATCCGACGCGTCACAGGAAGCGACTTCAAGTCTGCCAACGTAAACCGGCAGGGCCGATCAACCAAGCCCTTGACCTCCACCCCCCATATCTCGGGTCGCAGACCACTGGTTCGCTCCCCGACCAACGGCCATTTTTCCCCAGCCACTAATTGTTGCCCAGGCGGTAATGAACTCACGGTTGACTCCTTCAGGTGCTGGTACATGATTTCACTTGAAATTCGAATCGGCAAGTTGGCTTGAAGACTTCTAAGGTTTCGGGCTAACCCGTCCACCGCCTGGCGACGGTGACAACGATTCCGGTCCAACGTCTGGGGACTCCTGCGACGGTGACTACCGTTCCGCCCTCAGCGAATCAGTTTGATCACCACCTGTAATCAAGGTGATTTCAGATCCTGGGGAATTCCAGGCTATTTCTGATGGCACAAGAATTGCCCTGGTATCTGCTCGGGGTTTTATTCGAGCGATTCGGAATCGTCGCCTTTGCTTCCGGTCACTCTTCAGCATTTATGGTTTCTCACTCATGGAGACAACAATGTTTCGATTCACGCAGTTCTTTGCCGTGGCGGCAGCCGCTTTGTTTTTAGCTTGGAGCACGAGCGACGCTTCGGCCCAATGTTACCACCAGCCTTTTTACGGAGGCCGCACCGGGTACTACCAGGTGCAACAAACCTACTACAGCGTGCCCGCCTATCGCCCAAGTGTCAGCTTGAATTTCGGGACGCCGATCCAGTCTTATTATCGCCCAAATTATGGCCGGCCAGCTTATGGCTATGGTCCAAGCTATGGACATGGCCATAGCCACCGACACGGTCATGGCCACGGTGGTAGCTGGGGCGGTAGCGGCATCACGATTCGATTTTAGTCGTGGCCGAGCTGTCCGAACACGGTCTCGGTGATTCTTGCCGTTTGTCCAATCGACGAGCGGTAAGTTCAACTCATTCGCGAGAGTCGGTGGCGGAGACGATCATCTTCTCCGTCACCGAACTTACGGAGCCAATTTCTTGAGCTTTCGTTGCAGCGTGCGGCGCGGGATGTCCAGCTGCCGAGCGGCTTGCGAAATGTTTCCATTGCAATCGGCCAACACTCGTTGAATATGCTCCCATTGAGCTTCAGCGAGACTTTGCGTCCCAAACGAATCAAGTTCCTGTTCAGGAATATCGGTGTCCGGCAGGTCGAATCCCAACGCCCGACAGATTTGGTCAGCGTCGGCGGGCTTGGTCATGTAATTGATCGCTCCCAACTTCACGGCCTCGACGGCATTCGCGATGCTGCCATAACCGGTCAACATAATCGCTTTCAAGTTGGGCAAGATCTCCATGATATCTTTGAGAATGTCCGTTCCATTTCGGCCGGGCATTTTCAAATCAAGCACCGCATAATCCGGCCGATACTGATGGGCAATCTCGATGGCCGTATCGTAGCCATCACCTTCAAACACGACAAAACCACGCCGCTGCATCGCTCGCTTCATTCGACTGCGAAAAATATCATCGTCATCGACAATCAGCAGCTTCATCCCTTCGGTCATCACCATCGCCTCAACATCAAACGTCGAAGTTTCCGCCCAGCATTTCGTATTTTCTCAGCGGCAACCGAAACTCGGGTCGAATTTCGCCAACGATTCCGCACGAATCCGGTCGGGACTCCATTCGGGACAGACCCTCAGCCCCCAGTATAACCGAGGACGGTCGTTCGTGTACCACTGGCCCGTTCAGACAGAACCTTCCAGGTTCTGCTGCCGAGGCAAAGTCACGGTCACCGTTGTTCCGATGCGAGCTTGGGACTCGATGCGAATTTGGCCGCCCAATCGTTCGACCACGTTCCTCGCCAGAAAGACTCCGAGCCCCATACCGCTGCCCGGTGACTTCGTTGTAAAAAACGGTTCACTGACCCGTTGCAGGATCTCGTCGGGCATTCCAGGCCCACGATCCTTGATCACCAGTGTCCATTTCGCCCCCAGGCGACTAGTCAGCCGAATGGGACCTTGACTGGGAACCGCATCGATCGCGTTTTTGACCAAGGCTCGCAAGGCCTGGGCTACCGCGATCGGGGGCAACTGAATCGTCTCGGTTTTGCTGGCTGGGTCCAAGTCCAATCCGATTGGTTCGGTAATGACCTTCTGCAATTCCACCAACACGTCCTGCAACAACCGCTCTGGAGTCGTTTGTTCGAACGACTCGCCGATGACTTGCCCGGCACCCACCGCCATTCGATTGAGAATTCGTCGACAGCGATCCACTTCGCTGCGAATCAATGACAGATCTTCCGTTAGTTCCTCGGGCAACGATGCGTTTCGTCCCATGGCTTCGGCCTCTTTGGCAACCACCGCAATCGTCGACAAAGGTGTTGACAGTTCGTGAGCGGCCCCAGCGGCCAACGTTCCCAAGGCTTCATACTTTTCCGACTTGCTCTGTTGCGTCTGGGCCTGTCGGAGATCCAATTCCTGCTGCCGCAATTCGCCAGTTAATCGCGTCATGAAGTAGACAATCACGCTGCTACACGTCAAGAACGCGATAAACAGCCCGAAGTGCCGTAAATCACCCTGCCCCGAAACGTAGATCGGCGGCAACACTTCGACACCCGATGCGATCAACAATGGATGATGCGAGAACAACAGGAAACCGAAACTAACCGCACCCAAGAAGTGAAATACGACAGCCGTAATGCGGGGCAATAATACTCCGGCGAGACTCAGATTGACGAAGAAGAACAAACAAAATGGATTGTTTGGTCCCCCCGTCAAATACAAAAGGGTCGTTAACGAGAATAAATCCAACACCATGACCGTCAACAATAGATAGTCAGCGGTTGTTTCGCTTCCCTCCGCTTGCTGCGACAGCCGAGCCGACCAGCCAACCAAGCCCATGTTCGTTAGCACCGTGAGCGAAATGACCAAGCCCAAAGGGACAAATGGCAAGCTGACTTGAAACGCGTACATCACCACCGAAATCACCAACAACTGCCCAATACACGCGACCCAACGCAATTTGATCAGCCAAGACAAATTCACCCTCAATCGTTGGCTGGCTCCACCCACATGCGGAGCGGGAGTCGGTGATTTATCGACCGGCTTCGCGACGGTTATCGCAGTAGGTTCCTTCGCAGTCTTTGAATTCATGTTATTATAGCGCCCGTCAAATTGGTGAAGGCGGAACGGCCATTGCGGTCCAACGTCTTACGATAACGGGTGCAACCCTAACTTGGTAGGACAAGACATGACGGAAGCGAAATTGGGGCCGCGGGCTGGCAACCGCCCAATGAAGAAATCCGTTCTGACGTTCCTCTTGATTGCCTTGGCAACGGTGCCTTCACTGGCCACAGTTGGCTTATGGATGGCCGCCCCACGCGTCAAAGAAGGGGCACTTCCCGTTTCCTATAAGTTCCTGGGGGTCCCGAATTCCGAGTATTATGCTCGGCCAGCAGATTCGCGCGAGCCATTGGATGATCCGCGACTCGAAATTACAAACATCGGCGACGGACCAATCAGCAACTTCAACGTCGTGTTGAATAAGTCGCATGAAATTCGCGATCCACAACTTGTCCTAGAACCGCAGCAATCGGTCACCTATCGACTCAAACGATTTTACAGTCGAGCCGGGATTCCGTTTGTGCCCGAACTTGGCCCGGTCACTCACGTCCGGATTTTCGCGAAACAAGCCGACCAATCCCGGGCTTCACTTCATCAAGCCGTGGCAATTCAAGACGCGTCAGACAGCGAAACAAACCGACCCTGATGGAGCGTCAACTTTCGCTGAAATCGTTTCGCCAACGCCGGACTGTGAGTGACACACAACAACATGCTTCCGGCCTCTTGTTGCATTTCAAGCATCAGGTTCGTGACCGCTTCCGCGTTGGCTTCATCCAAGCTGCCCGTCGGCTCGTCCGCCAAAATCATCGCCGGTCGCAGGAGCAACGCTCTCGCCACGGCCACGCGCTGACGTTCACCACCGGACAGCTTCCCGGGGAATTGCCGACTTCGGTGCTCCAACCCAACTCGTTGGATCAGTGCGTCTGCCCTTTGTTCGTCCGCGGATTGAACGGCACGCATCGCCAGGGCCGGGAGCAAGACATTCTCGCGGACCGTCAGCTGGGGCAACAAATGGTGGTCTTGAAATACAAATCCAATGGATCGATTGCGAAACGCCGCCGCTGCGTCGGCATTCAATTCTTGCGGCTTCTGTCCAACTAACTCGATCGTGCCCGAATCGGGTTGCTCCAACGTGCCCAACAAGTACAACAGCGTGCTCTTCCCGCAGCCACTGGGGCCGACAATCGCGGCATTTTCACCCGGCTTCAACTCCAAACACAGATCGTTCAGAATGGAAATCGTTTGTTCACCCGAGTGATACGATTTGCACAAGTTATGAACCCGCAAACCGGCCGAACCAGGAAACGCGACGGGGTCTAGCTGCGGCGTCACTGCGAATCCTCCCGATGCACGAACGACTCCAATTTCGCTCGCCACACGTGGGGAATCTCCATCGATTCATGAGACTGGCCGGGCACGACGCGACAACAGACCGCCGTTACTAGACCCTGAGCAAATGGCTGCACTGAAGAATCTCGGAACCAATCTTCCTGACTGCTCCAACCACCGACTGGATCACACAAAGGATCCGCCATTTTCTTTACACCGCTCGCATCCAAGAAGCGAAAACGGTAATCACATGACGAGCGACGAATTTTCGCGACGTCAACTTGGACTCCGAAAACCTCTTCAAACCGTACAGGACGTTTGTAATCACAACGAGCCGAAACACGGGGCCAACTAATTTTGAACCCATCGGCCGGTTGTACCACCGACCATCCCAAATGGCGCAAGAAGGCATGCTCGGATTGCTCCATCCAGTTAAAAAAAACTGAAAAATGAGCAATCCCCGCCGCGTCCGTGTCCCGAAACTCGACCCGCTCTAGCTTCTGAAAGTACAACCGCCTGAGCCTCCACAAAAACGAACGCTCAACAACGGCGAAGCCCGCTCGCCAATTTATTCACCGACGTAAGGCATCAGTGCCATGAACCGGGCACGCTTGATCGCTGCTGTAATCGCATGCTGGCTGGTTGCCGTGCAACCCGTCTTCCGACGACCGACAATCTTACCATGGCGATTGACCAACTTGCGCAAAAACTCCACATCCTTGTAATCGACATACATTGGACGCGGTCGTTGGCCATCTACAAACAGCGGATCTCGTTTGGCTGAACGGGCACGGGCTTTGGCTTTTGCCCGTTTGCGGGCTCGAATACTCACCATTATCACTCTTATAAAAAGTATGTGGAATCCACCGCCACTGGACGCATCCTAGGCGGACGGGCCATTATCGAAAAAAATCGCCGAAATGCAAGACGCGTTGTCGAATTTGCCGCTGGAGAAGCCGTGCCGCACACTTTTTAAATATTTTACAGCAAATACAACTTAACTCACCGGCGAAAATTCTTGACCAAATCCGGCCCAACCAACAAAAAAAACCGGATAATCGTCCCGAACCGTCCTGCCGTCTTATGCCCAACCCAATCCAAACCAGCCCGCATTTTCCAATTTCTAGACTGTGACTTAGAGTTCCGAGTCACCCGTCGCGCCGTCGCTCGTCCGAACGTGGCTGCGCCGCCAACCGTTTGGCGTCCGAATTCCGAGCTCCGAGTTCCCTGTCCCCTTTTTGAGTTTTGTTGGCCATGACCGTCCCAACTCCTCGACCTGCCGTCCATACGACTCAAGCCTGGACTTTGTGGCTCTATCGCCTCTTGGACTGCTTGGGCATCGCCTATGGTGTTTACTTCATCACGATCGTGATGCCCGAACACAATTCCGACAGCACCTTCTTGTCGTATTTGGTGGCCACCGGGTTGTTCATGATCGTTGCCGAGTTCTTCGGTTTGTACCGAGACTGGAGTGCGGTGAACTTTGGCAAAGAAGCGGGCTGTTCGATTTTGGCCTGGACAGTAACTGTCGTGCTGTTGTTGGCAATTGGGCAGTACAGTATCTACACCCGCGAACTGCGGGCTGAATCGCTAGCGATTTGGTACATGGTAACGCCCGTGATCGCTCTCGCGTTGCGAATCACTTATCGGACCATCCGAAAAATGCTCCTGCAACGTGGCATCGGGCTCAAAAAGTACGCGGTCATCGGGTGCAATCCATTGGGTGTTGATCTGGTGGACGGCATTTCGCATTCCGAAGCATTCCACTTGCAGTTTCACGGATTCTACGAAGACCGCGAAACCACGCGCACTCAGGCGGCGGTCCACAAAATGCCCGAAGTCTTAGGTCGAGTGGAAGATCTGATCGAGGAAGTTAGAGCCAACCGAATTCAAGTGGTCTTTATTTCCCTGCCCATGCGAGCCGAAGTTCGCATCCAGAAAATACTGGCGCAATTGGCTGACTCCACCGCGTCGGTTTATATCGTTCCGGATCTGTTTGTATTCCAATTGATGCACTCGCGGTGGACCAACGTGCAGGGTGTCCCGGTGGTCAGTGTCTTCGAAAACCCCTTTTATGGGGTGGACGGCGTCTTCAAACGCGGCGTGGATTTGTTCGTCGGGATGATTGCGCTGGCGTTGGCCGCCGTACCTATGTTGATCGTGGCGACCGCCGTCAAACTGACGTCCAAAGGCCCGGTGTTCTTCAAACAAAAGCGTTATGGCTTGGATGGCAAGCCCATCGACGTTTGGAAGTTTCGCTCGATGACCGTATGCGAAAACGGTCATGCAGTTGCCCAAGCCACCAAGAACGACTCGCGACTGACGCCGATTGGCGGCTTCCTGCGCAAGACATCCCTCGACGAACTCCCACAACTGTTCAACGTTCTCAACGGCACGATGAGCTTGGTGGGGCCACGACCACACGCCAATGCCCACAACGAGTATTACCGCAAGCAAATCAGCGGCTACATGTTACGCCATAAGGTGAAGCCCGGCATCACCGGGTTGGCGCAAGTCAGCGGCTGCCGAGGTGAAACCGAGACGCTGGACAAGATGGAAGCCCGCATCCGCTACGACCATCAGTACATTCGAGAATGGTCCATCTTGATGGATCTCAAAATCATGATCAAAACGCTGTTCGTGGTCTTGAAGCGCGAAAACGCGTACTAGATTCCAATCGCCGCAAAATAATCGGACCCGCAACGCTCGCAAGAGCTTGATGGCGCGACCGATCGCAACCGCGCTCTGACGAGCGCAGCTACAATGCGGTGAAGTTGGCGAATCGCCGATCTTGTTGGAGCATTAATTACTGCGCGGTACCGCGTTTGATAAAGCGTCGAAGTCCCGCAGAGACCTTCACCGACGCATCGGCAGCTTCGTCAGGAGAGTTATTTACGGCTGACGCGGCATTGTCTTTCAGTCGAGGCAATGCTTCGTCCGACAGCAGACGATCCAACACGCCGTTAACAAACGCCGGCGATTCTTTACCGCCAAACCGTTTGGCCAATCGAATCGCTTCATCGATCGCAACAGGTTTAGGCGTACTACCGGAACGACACTCAAACGCAGCCATGCGAATCAAACTGCGATCCACCGCCGACATGCGATATACACTCCAATGTTCCGCAGCCGCTTCGATTTCCGGGTCCAATTCATCCTTGCGTTGCCGAGTTCCGTCGATCAACCACCAAGCAAAGTCACTTAATGTCGGATCGGCTTCGACCTGGGTTAATATATATTGGCGATCCAATTCGCGTGATCGCTGCGGGTTGAATTCGTCTTGATAGAGAACTTGCACAGCCGCTTGCCGCGCGAGACTTCGTCGTGACATTTGCTTAGGTTCCTAATCCAAAGGCACTTTGCGATCGAGCCCACGCTCGAATCGCCATTTGGTTTCGGATCATTTGCAACGCGGCCGCCGCAGCCTCCTCGCCCTTGTTACCCATCACGCCACCGCTTCGCTGCAGAGCTTGTTCGACGTCGTTGCACATCAAGACCCCCATGGCAATTGGCAAATCGTATTGACTCGACATTTCACACAATCGCATCGAGATCGCTCGATTCAAATGTTGATCGTGAGTCGTTTCGCCTTTGATAACCGCACCCAAACAGATAATTGCCGCCAATTGCCCTGACGCCGCTAATGGCTGCGCTGCTTGCGGCAATTCCCACGCGCCTGGGACCTTCACGACCACAATATGATCCGAGGCCACACCACCGGCAAGCAGCGTCTCGAGCGCGGCTCGCGATAAAGACTCCGTGATGTGCGGATTATACTCCGCGACCACAACCGCCACCCGGCAATCTGCCAAGCTAAAACTACGACCATCCAAGGTTTGTACCACCGTTCGCATTCCTAAATAACGACTCGCGATTACATGCGTTCTGGATTAATGCCCATCAGGAATTCCGCGTTGGACTTCGTCTTCGACAATTTCTTCAACAAATTCTCGAGCGCATCGGCTGGGCTGAGATCTGCCAAAACCCGTCGAACCGCATTGATCCGGCGATACTCCTCGGCAGCGAGCAATCGCTCCTCTCGCCGAGTGCCACTAGCATTCAAATCAATCGCGGGCAAAATCCGCCGATCCGCCAATCCTCGATCCAGCACGATCTCCATGTTCCCGGTTCCTTTGAACTCCTCGAAGATCACATCGTCCATCCTGCTGCCCGTATCGATCAAGGCGGTGGCGACAATCGTCAGCGACCCTCCCTCTTCAACCTTGCGAGCCGATCCAAAAAACGCTTTGGGCTCTTGCATCGCCGACGCGTCCAAGCCGCCACTCATGGTCTTGCCACCTTGCGGCAACGAGGCATTGTACGCGCGGGCCAAACGAGTGATGGAGTCCATCAAGACCACCACATCCAAGCCGCACTCGACCAATCGCTTGGCCTTCGTGGCGACCATCTCGGCCACTTGGATATGCCGCGTCGGCGTCTCGTCAAACGTGCTGCTAATAACTTCGCATTGGCCGCTAATCACGGCGTTGCGTTTCATGTCGGTCACTTCTTCTGGTCGCTCATCGATCAGCAAGATGATCACGTGAACTTCCGGAAAGTTCTTCTGAATCGCCATGGCCATTTTTTGGAGCAACATGGTTTTGCCCGCTCGCGGGGGGCTAACGATCAACCCGCGTTGACCAAACCCCAACGGACACATCATGTCGATCAACCGAGTCGCCATGTCGTGGGGATCATGTTCCAAGTGAATCCGCGCATTCGGATGAACCGGCGTCAATTCATCAAAGCGTTTGACCTGAGCACCGGCCTTCGGATCACGATAGTTGATGGCGTCCACACGCAGTAACGCGAAATAACCTTCGTTTTCCTTCGGCGGACGAATCTGGCCCGCCACCATCATGCCGTCGCGCAGACCAAACTTGCGAATCTGACTGGGCGATACGTAGATATCGTCGGGACTACTCTGGTAGTGATGTTTGGCACTCCGCAAGAATCCGAACCCGTCCGGCAAGACCTCCAGTGTGCCCTCGCCGTAAATCAAACCACGTGCCTTCAAGCGACGTTTCATGATCTGATAAATGAGCTGTTGACGGTTGGACTCTTCCACCCGCTCCACTTGCTCGCGTAAGGCAACTTCTTTCAGTTCTTCAGTATTCAGCAAATGCAATTCTGCAATCGCGACTCCATCGTTGGGCTGCGACACACGGTCCGCCGCTTTGGCTCGATCGCCTTCGATGCTGATGCGTTCCGACAACGATAACGGCTCACCGGCCGCTTCAATTTCCGACAACCGACGATTGGCGGCCTCCGGCAAATGACTGGCCGGCCCCCGGTAGCCACGACCATTTCGCCGCTCGCTGTCATTGACCGATCGACGAGAATCATTGGAGCGATCACTCCGATGTCGCTGATTATTTGGACGCTGAAAATGCGGACTCTGTCCGGTCGGAGGCGTGGAACGGCCCAAATTGGACCGATTCCCGATCGGACGCGATCCGGAGACCCGTGAGTCCGAATTAGCACTGGTCGGTCGCGGGCCAGGTCCAGGAATTTGAGGAGTTCCTTCCGAGCCGCGTGCTTCGGGCTCGGAGTCGGATGAGTAATCGTCGGAAGTCGACATCGCTGTCTGCCTTGTGCAAGCGAATAAGGGAGGGGAGTAGGTTGGTGGTCGTGGCAAACGAATTCGACACAACGAGCGATACGCGGCGGGAGTTTTGTCTTAGAACGAGATTTCTTTCGTTCACCGTCTGGCGACGGATGCTACTTAGGAAACTTTCAACGGAGGCAGGGCTTGCGCGTCAAAGCAAGCCAAATCTGTTGGACCTGGATTCGCGTGGACTCGGGCGAGCCATTGTTATCAATTGTTCGCGTCGAGCGAGCCAACTTCTCCAACAAAGGTGTCTGCTGGGACTCCCGTTGCTGCCACTGCTCCCAAGTCCATCCTCGTGCTTGAACCCGCTCCCAACGCTGCGATTCGCTAGCATCGACAAACACCAACTCGTCACAAAGTTTGTCCCAACCAGCTTTCAGCAGGACCGGTGCATCCAACACGACGACTTCGACGGTTGGATCGTTTCGCCACTCGTCTAACTGTCGCAGGATTTGGTCCTTGACCAACGGATGAACCAAAGACTCGAGCCATTCGAGTTCCATTTGGGCTTCCATGGTGGGAGCAAACACTCGGGCGGCAAGTTGTGTGCGATCCACCTGCCCCTGTTCGTCAAGGACACCTGGACCCCAACGCTGGCACAAGGTTTGAATGATCGCCGACTCGCGATAAACTACATGGACCAACGCGTCCGCATTGATCCACTTCGCTCCTAAGTCCTGAAAAGCGCGACTGACAAAGCTCTTGCCGCTGGCAATCCCGCCAACGATTCCAATCAGCTTCATGATGGTTCGGTCGAATGGAAAAGTTGGAATGGAGGAAGGGGTGGCCAAGCAACCACCAGTCTCACCACTGGCTTCGAACAATCGTCAACGCCCAGCAACACTTCAACGAGTGACCACAAACACGAAGACAAGGCCGATTCACAGCAGTGAAACCGGCCCTATTCTAAGCGACCGCCGCCCCCTTGGAAAGTCTTTTCAGAAAGTAACCTGTGAATTTCTCGAATAAAACTGGCGCGAACTCGTGACTCGGCTGGTAACATAAGTGGCCAGATGAACTCCCGCGAGAAATACTCCGAATTGGGGCCGAGGCCAATTGGTTAGCGTCCTCGGGCACGATTCGCCGGCTCATCCCAACCAAACCGACCTAGCCAGTTTCATCATGAATTCCCCTGAATGCCGTTGTCTAAATTGCCAAACGGAGCTTAACGGCCCCTATTGCCACAACTGCGGGCAAAAAGAGATCCGTCGGCGACTATCGCTCGGGGAAATCCTGCGCGAATTGCCGAGCAAGATTTTCAGCCTGGATCGCGGCCTGTGGCTGACGTTTCTGTGTTTGTTCCGTCGGCCTGGTCAAGTTTGCTTCAGCTACGTTCGCGGTAAACGGCAACTCTACTTCAATCCGGTCAGTTATTTCTTAATCGGCGCGTCTTTGCAACTTGCATCCCTGTGGTTTTCGGCTCCAATCATCCGAGAATCCGTCAGTGAGGCAATCAATAAAGGACGGCAAACACCCGCGCAAGCTGCCATGTTCGAACGAATGGACAAAATCGTCGGAGGCGACACCGCGACCGCCATGGCCGAGATCTACCTGAGCGTCATCGTTCAAGCCTATACGTATTTGGCTCTCTTTGCGTTTGTCGTCCCGCTAGGACTTGCCTTATGGCTGGTGCATCGCCGTACGAACTATCACTTGGCCGAGGTCCTGGTCTTCGCCCTGTACGTGGTTGGGCATTGCTTGGTGGTAACCGCGATTTCAACGCCAATCTTTTCGCGTTTCGGCGAGCTCGCTCAGATCATTACAGCCCAAGGATTTTACATCGGAATGGTCTGTTGGGCCCACCAAGGATTTTTCCCAAACGGAATCGGACACCGCTTCTTGACGCTATTGGCCATGGTTTTCGCGATGGGATGCTTCTTCGCGAGTATCGCACTGTTGTTTATTGGGAGCTGGGCCGTCTATTTGGTTTCGCTTCAGCTTCGTGTTTAACGACACACCCTTCAACCTTCAACAAAGGACCACTCTCACTTCCAAATCGCTCAGCGACGCGATGCTAGGCGATATGCACAAATGAGTGGCACCACATCTTCTTTTTGTTCGACGTTTTTTTATGGACGTTTCGGTCACAGGTAGTTGCAAACAAATGTTTGACAGCACGGGTCGATAATTTCTAGCGACAAAATAGGCCAGAAGGTACGAACGGCCGTTGCACAATTAATGGATTGTGGGTAATTTTTTAGAGCCTTGCGGTCCGGTATTTTTGAACGGTAAACTGCAACGGCGAAACCCGGCGAAGTTGGACCATTGGATATCGCTCCATTGGCCATTTTAGCTTGCAACATGATTCGACAACTTGAAATTGACGGTTCGCCCCATGATTCGCTCCACAAAGTGCGTATTTGCCGCTGTTATTTTTTCGTTTGTTTCTTCATTCGTTAGCAGCAGTTCAGCAACCGCCGGTATTACTCTTAGTGGCTCGGAATATTTCCAGAATTTCAATGGTATCGGGAGCGGATTGCCGACTGGCGTTTCGCTCTCGCAAGTTGCCAATTCGACGGCTGCTCCTTGGGGAATAAGTCGTAATTTGCGTGGTTCAGGGACGACTTTCAGCCACGTCGGCTGGACAGATACAGCATCGGATTTTCGCAACTCCGCTTCGCCAACTGCGAGTGATTCTAGTGTCAATCCGGATCGGTTGATTGCCGTCCGACAAGGCACATCTTCGGGTATTACAACGCCTAGCTTTGCGTTTTCATTTGATAACACGATCGAGAAGTCAGACTTCAAACTCGACTTGGATTTTTGGGTATTGCAAAAGAACAATCGCAACACTACTTGGACGATTCGTTGGGCGACGCATTCGAGTATTACCACGTTCACAACGATTTCGACATTTACTCCAACAGCGGCTGGCAAAATCGAACTGCGAAACTTGGCGTTTGGTGATGCATTTAGCAACTCGACCGAAGCGAAGTACATTCAAATTGTTGCAACCGGGCTCAGCAGCTCGGGTACAGATACTCGTGATGTGTTTGGCCTGGATAATTTTCGCCTAAAGTTTACCCCTCAGGCCGTTCCCGAACCATCATCTGTTTTCTTGGTTGGCCTTTTGGCAATTGGCTTCGCATCGTTGCGACCGTCGCGATCACAGCGTTGATTGCCTGCGGATGGCAAAGCCGGGCTGCGGATGAAAAAACGACGGCGAATTGTCACGTTATCTTGGGCCTGACACCGCACCAATGGCATTACCCATCCGCCGTGTTAAACGCTGTTAAACGCGTAGGCATTCAATCCCTCAGTCCCTGTCATCCGCAGTACGGCCTTGTCATCCGCAGGCAGTCAACTAGGCTGCTCTCTCGACACTTCATCCAACCTCGTTTATACGCTCGTAAACGGACGGCAACCACAACAGGCTTCTAAACCGAAGTCCCACTCCAACAAAAAAACGGCACCACAATTTCTTGCGATGCCGTTTGTTATTTTCAAACTACCGTCTGTCCAACAGCAGACTACGCGGTCAGCGCTCCAGCCTTTTCGGACAACTCAGCCGCTTTGGCGGTCGATTCCCAAGGGAAAATGTCTCGCCCGAAGTGGCCACCAACTGCCGTCGGAGCATAGATCGGACGCAACAAATCCAAGTAACGAATGATCCCGCCAGGGCTCAAAGGGAAGACCTCTTTGACCAATCCGCAAATCGCGGCGTCGTCAATCTTGCCTGTCCCTTGAGTGTCCACATGGACGCTGACCGGTTGGCTAACGCCAATCGCATACGCCAACTGAACTTCACAGCGACTGGCCAATCCCGACGCGACAATGTTCTTGGCGACGTGACGAGCCATGTAGGCCGCGCTGCGATCGACCTTTGTGGGGTCCTTGCCACTGAACGCACCACCACCATGCCGACCCCAACCACCGTAGGTGTCGACAATGATCTTGCGACCAGTCAAACCGCAATCGCCGTGCGGTCCACCGACCACAAACTTCCCGGTCGGATTGATGTGGTACTTGATCTCACCGGTTACCAACTCGGCAGGTAACAACGGCTTGATGATCTTCTCGATAACGAACTTCTTGATCTCTTCCTGCGAGACATCGGGACCGTGTTGGGTCGAGACCACGACGGTGTCGATTCGAACGGGCGTCACGCCATCGTATTCGATAGTGACTTGGCTCTTGCTGTCAGGCCGCAGCCAATTGACTTCGCCTTTTTGCCGAGCCAACGCCAAGCGATCCAAAATCTTGTGGGACAAGATAATCGGCAAT
The DNA here is from genome assembly GCA_041741535.1 of Pirellulaceae bacterium. Taxonomy (GTDB): domain Bacteria; phylum Planctomycetota; class Planctomycetia; order Pirellulales; family Pirellulaceae; genus M30B19. The sequence goes on along the minus strand of JBGSJV010000113.1, from coordinate 84,450 downwards.
GGCATCAATTCAGGCGTTTCGTCACAGGCAAAACCGAACATCAGGCCTTGATCGCCAGCTCCCGTTTCTTTGCCCGCCGCCGCGTCATCATTGACGCCCTGAGCAATATCTGGGCTTTGCTTATCGATCGTGACCATCACGGCGCACGTCTTGCCATTGATGCCCATGGCATCATCGGTGTATCCCGCACGGCAAACGGCGTCCCGGACCACTTGTTGGAAGTCGATCACTCCCTTGCTGGTAATTTCACCGGCAACCACCACCAAACCCGTGGTAACCAACGTTTCACAGGCCACACGGCTCTTGGGGTCCAGGGCCAAAAAGGCGTCCAAAACGCTATCCGAAATTTGATCAGCCAGCTTATCGGGGTGACCCATGCTGACGGATTCACTTGTGAACAAATACTTGCCTGAACTCACGGTGGAGCAACTCCTGTTTGTTAGGTGCCCGTTTAGTTAATATTAGGCCGAAAACTGGCATCAAGCCGCCTTGGCGAACACGCCCCCTCGGCGAACACGTTTACCCCTTTGGCGAACACGAAAAAAGGTGTTTGGGGAAGGAAAATCCCAACGGCTCACCCCCGCGCGTGCACAGCTTCATTCTATTCGAGTCGGTACAAACCTCAATGGGCTCAAAGACTCGCCGAAGCTCAATAGTAGATGTCGATCGATTTAAGTCCATTTCCAGCCGACCGCTGCACGTTCTCCAAACATCGAGCGGCCGCTTCAATCAAGGCCGCCGCCTTGAGATTTCGAGCGGGAACGTCACTGGAAGCACAACCAAGGCTCATCGTCAGGCCAATCTTGCCCGTTTGTTGGCGATTCCCCGACCATTGTCGAATCGCTCGCAACACCTCTTGCCCCAGCCGATTCGCGGCGGTTCGATCCAACCCTGGCAATAGAAAACCAAACTTATCGTCGCCTAATTCGATGACCCGCCCGCCCTCGCCACTGACCATTTGCTCGAAACCTGTGAGTAGACTCTGCTGGATTCGGTACACTTCGTCCATCGATCCGCCGAACAGCAGCGACTCAAATTGGTCGATTTGAGCCAACTTCAGGCTCAAAGACTGCCGTCGCGCCCGACAAATTTCGATCAGACTTTGAACCTGGCCATTCAACAAATGGTCGGATAACCAAGTGGAAACCGGTTCCGGCAAAACGGCGGTTGCCGAACGGTTGGCAGCGTCCTGTCGGGACAAGGGACTGGCAGTCGATCGTTCACTCGCCCCAAGACTTAATCCCGAACCTCCCATCCAATCGCTCGAGTTCATTGCCCCACTCCCACTCTTCGACGGCAATACAACTGCAGGGCCTACCGACTTAGGACCTCCCATCACGCCAGAAAGGGGAGCCCAGCTCGCTTCGGTACCTGCGACCTGCTTCGTCGCGACCGGCCGATCGGCAGATTTCGCTGCGACGAGCGATGACGCGAGAACTGTTGATTTCTGTTGCTCACCCTGGACTAGGGCATTCCACGCCTCTTCAAATCGACCGGTGGGACTTTGCGGCTCGCCGAACTCCACTTCGAAACACTCGGCCAAATGTCGTGCCGGTTCGACGACTTCCTCGGCCCAACTTATCAGATCAGCAAGTTCCCAACGAAAAATCTGTCGAGCAATGCGAGTTAAACGCGTGACTCGTTCCTGGCTGCGTTTGATCGATAATCGACCGACAAACAATTCACTTAACAAATCACTTGCCTGAAACGCGAACCGGCGCCAATCATCGGAATTCAACGGCTGAGCCTGGGCAACCGACGGAACATCGACCTCAACTCCAGAGGCTTCCCCCACGATCCGCACGACATTCTCGGCGACCGACCAACGATCGAGCAACCGCGCTGCCAAGACCCGTTGGTCGAAACCAAGCGATTCCAGTTCCATCTGATAGAGATCATGTCCATGTTTCTCGGCGTCGTCAATAAATTGCTGATAGGTTTGTTTCAATTCACGAAGCAACACGAGCGCGCCAACGTCCGCAACCATCGCCGCCACAAACAGTCCGTCGTCGTTGACTCGATTCAAACGCTGCATCACAGTCCGAACGGCCACCGCCCGAATTAAGGTCCGCGGCCAATATCTCGCTGCTGGTCCGGAGCCCAAGTCGGGTTTCAACAACTCCGGCAGTCCAAACCCGTAGAGCAACCCAGTCACAACTTGAGGATCCAGCGTTGCGAGGCTTGCCGTCGTCGTATCAGAAATCCTGGCGGCCCCCAGTCCCCGACCTTGGACCGCGCGAACAAATGATCCACTCCAAGTCGGACACGTTGCAATTGCCGTCGACAGCATCGACCAATCGAACTCTGAGGCAAGCGTTTTCGTTTCCGGAACTAACAATGCCGGCCAAGCTCGCCGCGAAAATTCGGGCAAAGGATAGTTGGCTTCGACCCGGCGGACGAACCTGCCCAAGACTGTTTCGGAAGAAGACATGAACACCCGCTCGCGATGACCCAGGAGAAATCACTCTGAGTTCTTCGACTCGGTAAGGCCAGAACTCTATTGGCCTGCCAATTCCTTAGATTATACCGATTGTACGGCATTTAGAGCTTGCCCAGCGGGCGTCTACTTCCCGTGTTTCGCCGCGCGGTTCGCGTCGACCTACCGTCGGTTCGGCCAGCCAATTGAAAGACGCATAACCAAATGAGGCCAAACATCACCAGCAACAGTAGATGAGCCCAATCAACACTCATGACAGGTCTCCCTAACTCCAAGCCCGACCAAAACTGTCTCTATGCACCAAATGCTACAACTTGGCCAAGAGTTCTCGTTCATTTTGAAATTGACTCGGCTGCAGTTGGCCAAACAGCCCAACCATGTTATCGAACCGCAGAGCAGAATTGTTGCTGGTAAATTGCCGGTTCGAGCGATAGACGGGCAACTCTGCTTTCACGATGCGAATAATGGACACGACCCGAACCTCCGGTCCCCGTATCGATCGAAGCATTCGACAACAAAAGCCTCGGCATTGTTCTGCCAAAGGCTTTTTAGTTCGTTTCGCCTCGGCTTTGTTCTAAAAGGGGTCGGCCCTGGGTTAGACCCCGATTCGTGTAAAGCCTTGTTCATTAAGCAGTTGTCAACAAGATCGGGGCAATGCGTGACTATTTCCCTGACTGCAACTCCTTGGATCGCCAAGTCTTCTTTGTGTTTAGTTTATCGTCACACGCTTCGAACACGACATTCTCTTCCGTAAAACACTTGGCTTGAATCTCATCACGGACTGCCTGAATTTGGTCGTCCATCTGATTTGTGGTGTAAACAAATTCTTGGGCGCACATTCGCACAAGAAAGTCTTTAGCGGTTCGATCCAACTGAAACGTAATCCGCTGGCTCGCGTTACTATGATTCTCTTTCAAATACGAAAGAAATCGGGTGGCCTCCGCCTCGGTCACTTCGCTGGTGTAGTACAGTTCGATATTCTTATGGTCCATCCGCAGCCCGTATTGTCGTTGTCCCAGTATGGCCAAAGCGGCGAATCCAGCGACTCCAGTGACCATGGTCAGAGACACGACCGCGGTCAGGGTTGCGATAACAGTGATGATGACTTTTGAAGCGTTCATGATTCGTTTCCTATGGGTTCTCGGTTGCTTTTCCCAATCGAGGGTGATCGTTCCAGCGATCGTTCTTCCTCGGTCGTCGGACCCTATACCGACCATGACTTCGAATGTGACGAAGAATTGTACTTTTTTAAAAAGAGGGGTAATGGGCGGCAAACAGGCACAAAGCAGCCCCGACCGAACCTGCCTCGGTCGAGTCCTAGATTCGTCACGAAGGAGACCCGCAGTCAGAACGGCCTTGTCCGAGCTTCCCAAGATTGAGCCCCGGATTTATCAACGCCAAGGCGACGAATCATTCGGTCCGAGGTTGCCAGACCCGATTTTCTATGGCCTGGAGGTGGCCCTCGTTGGTCGGCTGCAGAGGCCACATTTCGAATCGTTTGATCGTGGTGGGGGCTCCGACAGTAAACCCATGCAGCTCCCGACGATTCGCGTAACTGGGAAACGCCGCCACCAAGGCCTGGCGACCGTTGACAAAAACTTCCACCAGATACCGATCGACATAGATGCTTAATTCCACATCCTCGTCCTTCGGCAAATCGGACATGGCCAAAGGGGCCTCGGTCGAGCCCAACCGGATCGTGCCGGTTTCCGGACGAAACATAATCGGCAAGCCGTTGCCATGTTCGTCGGCAAACAATACCAAGCCAAACAACTTGCGGTTCGCCTCGTGGCGCGCGACGGTCACGCGCAGTTCACACGCCTCACTGGGCAAGGTCGCCATCGCTTGCAACATGGGAGGTTGATTCGGAGGCACATGGCCACCGTGCCCTGTCAACGGATGAGCAAGTAAAATGTCATTCAAAATGGTGGGTGTCCCTCGGAGCGATTCCAACTCACGTACCGGGGCAATCCTCAGCGTGCCGTCCTCCCGCAAACTCAACTCGCGTGGCAGCGACTGCACTGTCTTGTGCAACAACTCGCCATGCGGCCCAGCGGTCGTCAACCAAGCCCACATTACACGGCGGCCATCCGGAGTCAACACACTTTCGGGCGCAAAAAAATCCGTCCGCTGAAACAAGCCCCAAACCACTTGTTCGTCGCGTTTCCAATTCATTCGGCGATGGACTTCGGGAACAAACTGCTGTCGCTCGGCGTTCCAATCGCCCAAGTAATATCGGCAACCCAGCGGATGACTAATGCAAAGCAACATCCACTTGTTGCCGATCCGAAAGAAGTTTGGACAAGACACATCTTCTCCGATCGCAACATCTGGCAACTCATGGGACATAAAATCCCCGACCAGCGTCCAGGTTTTCAAGTCGCCAGATTTGAACAGCGGCGGATTGGGGCCACCTGAGATGGCATAATAAGTATCGCCGATACGAAAACAGTCAGGATCCCAATGATTGATCTTCGCTGGCTCGCCTGCCTGGTCCCGCACATCCACCGGAAACGGTTTCTGCCACGCCGACAATTGGTGATCGTCAGCAATCACAATCTGATTCCGACCAGAACTCTCGCCGTGATAGATGACCGCAGGTTGGTTGTTTTTGGTCAAAAACCCCGTTCCGCTGAACATGCCATGCCCGGTAAAACTTGGTTGTAACTTGGTTGTCTGCCAAGTCCAATGCAGCAGATCGGGGCTAGTCACATGGACGAACGAAAACGACTGCCTCCCCTGCCAGGGATGCCGCAGGATATAGTGCAAATGATATTGGCCATCCAAGAAAAACGCCGCGTTTGGATCGCCCGGAAGGCTCTCTTCGCCCGGATGCATCAAGTGAATGAGCAATGGCTGATCCATAAGCTCCGACACTGGCGAATCAACTCGCGGCTCTGCGGCCTTTAGCAGGCCAAAGTGCGCAAGAATTCCAATACACACCCAAGTCCAAGCAATTCGTTTGAACATCTTGCAGCTCCTCCGACTCATCCAGCCGTGCCCCATTCGACGCGTTCGCAAACCTAGTTGGACCAGAATTTCCTGAGGTCACACTTCGAAAGCCTGGGCGACTTTCACTAGGTAACTTGATCCATCGAAGATAGTCTATCGCCCTTTGAAGCGGGCGTCAGTAGCACAAGAATATCAGAGTCCCCAAGAAAACGACGGCTCCGCAAGCCAGCAGCACGCGGCCTGCGATCGCCAGCGAATGATCTTCACGTTTCAGCGACCGGTTCAGCAACGTCAACCCGATCGCTCCGACCATCAACGCGAAACCCGTGCCGCGGGCTTTTCCACGCGTGAACATATGCCCCGGGCTATCCAGTCGCGAAATCCCAGTCACGGCATTCACCCGTTTCGATTCGCCAGGATCCAGAGCTCGCCAAAACTCGCCCGTCGAGTCCCCACACAAACGCTACTACGGCAGTGATTTGCAGTTTTGTAACTGTCCAGCGGTTACTTTCTTGCATCATCACGTCTCCGGCTTCGGATCACAGCCCGATCGAAGAAATCTCTATCTTTCGCTGCCGGATGGACCAGCGGACCGCAGTGCGCGATACTTTTCGGCTTCTTCAGGTTTTTCCATCAGCGTATAGAATTCGATCAAGCGTTCCAGTGCCTCGGCGACCCGCATGGAATCGGCCACTGGAATCGTAGCTTTTCGTTGCTTCAGTCCTTCATAACCGGCTACCAACAACGGTTCGGCCTTCTCTAGTAACTTGGCTTTCTCCGCCGAGTCGATTGATTCGCCATACATGCCCAGCAGCGCTCCGCCGAGCATCGACTGGGTATGAAACGTACTCCAGCTATCGGGTCGTAACACTTGTGCAATCGATAAGGACTCACGCAACAACACTTCCGCATCGTTTGGACGTTTCATTTCCAAACAACATTGACCAGATCGCGCCAAGACTCCCGCCAATAGAGCACTATTGGGCGGGTACAACTTTCTCCATTTTTGCATTGCCACTGGGAATAGCTGGTCGTATTTGGCTGATTCAGTCGCGGCAGAATAAGTTGCGAGCACATTGGACATGAGCTGTAGAACATTTGGATGATCGGGACCAAGTTTTTTCGTCAACCCATCCAACGATTGCTCGTACAATGACATCGCTTTGCCCAACTCACCCGCTTCGCGATAACCAGCTGCGATGTTGTTCATGCTCATCAACGTATCCGGATGATCGGTTCCCAATTTCGCTTTCCTCAGTTCCAAAGTCTGCTCGTATAACGGCATCGCCAACTCCAGTTTTCCTGCCGCCTGGTACGCCGAAGCCAAGTTGTTCATGCTCAGCAACGTGCTTGGGTGATCGACACCTAATTTGACCTTGGACAATTCCAATGCCTGCTCAAACATTGGCATCGCTTTGTCCATTTGATTGGCGTTTCGGTAAGCCATCGCCAGATTATTCAGACTGACCAGGGTGTCAGGATGATCCAGACCGAACTTCGTTTTCTTTTTCTCCCAAGTCAATTCATACAACGGCAATGCTTTATCCATCTGTTGGAGCGCTGCGTAGCACGATGCCAAAGTGTTCATACTGAGGAGTGTATCCGGGTGATCTTCGCCAAGTTTGGCTTTGCGCGTTTCAAGTGTTTTGACAATTAGTGGCAGGGCATCTTTGGGCTGGCCAATCGTTTGAAAGGCTACAGCCAAGTTGCTCATGGTGGTCAACGTATCGGGATGATCCGAACCCAAACGAGTCGTTCTCATCTCCAGGGTTTTCTCGAAAAGCGGCAGCGCCTTGTCTATCTGGCCGGCTGCCCGATAACAGCTCGCAAGATTATTCATGCTGCTCAGCGTCTCCGGGTGATCTGTGCCTAGCTGCGCTTTCTTCAACTCCAGCACTTCTTCATGGAGCGGAAGAGCCTTGGTTACTTGCCCGGCATTTTGGTAAGAAACTGCTAGGTTGCCCGCGAACAACAAGGTTAGCGGATGGCTCGGGCCCAGACTTGTTTTCGCCTTGTTCAGCGTCTCCTCAAACATGGGAAACGCTTGGTCAAACTTACCAGCGGCTCGGTAAGCCGCCGCCAGATTGTTCATGCTCTTCAGAGTATCCTCGTGCTCAGCGCCGAGTTTGGTCTTCATTAGCTCCGACGCTTGCTCCATCAGTGGTAGAGATTTCTCCAGCCGACCCAACGCTTGGTAACAACTGGCCAAGTTGTTCATGCTTTGGATGGTGTCGAAATGATCTGCACCGAGCTTGGCCTTTCGCAACTCCAAAGCCTTTTCGTACTGTGTTACGGCTAGGTCGTGTCGTCCAAGCTGACCATGACTTAAAGCCAACATGTTCATGACATCAAATGTCTCGACGTGATTCGTTCCGTATTGTTCCGTTCTCAATTTTAGCAAGCGTTCGAATAACTCGGATGCTTGTTGCGACAAACCAAGCCCCAATAGAGAAAGCCCCAAAGTCTCCAGCATATCTCCCAAAGCCACAGGATCGCTGATCGCCGAACCGTCCAGCTCCTTCACGGCGTCTTCCAAATTGCCCCGGAGGGCATTGCGTAGATCCGAAACCTCGCGATAAACCGCGTTGGGATCAAGGTCCGCAAAAACCGAACCCAAAATCTCATTGCCCTTGCGCGCGAACGCCAAATTCTTCTCCGCCAACTGCTGAGACATCTCGGCCTTTTGCCGTTGAGTAGACTCGGCTTCCCACGCCGCATTCGCATCCTGCTCCGCTTGCCGAGCGCGCGACAAAGCCCAGCTGGTACCGACGATCCCACCCATCAAGGCCAAGGCGACCAACGCTACCGAAGCGACTCCCACCCTGTGCTTGCGAACAAACTTGCGCATTCGGTAATTCAAGGAAGGCGGCCGAGCGATCACGGGTTCACATTGAAGGTAACGCTGAACGTCCGCCGCAAATCCAGAAGCTGAATCGTAACGCCGTGCGCGATCCTTCTCCAAAGCCTTCATCACGATCCAATCCAGATCTCCAGCCAAGATTCGGTTCAGTCGCCCACTGTCCGTGCGACGTTTGTTGGTGATCGCCGAAATTTCTTGTTCCGAACTGCTTCCCAATCGACTGCTGGGCTTGATAGGCTCTTTTTCTCGCACCATCTCCAATAGTTTTAACGCAGCTTGGCCTTTAAGCGTCGTTTCATCCAGTGGTGTACAGCCAGTCAACAGCTCGTACAGAATCACACCCAACGCATAGATGTCCGTGCGAGTATCGATGTCGAGGTTGTCCAGGCTCGCTTGTTCGGGGCTCATGTACTTGAGCGTCCCCAAAATTTGACCGATACCGGTGAACAAGGATTGGTCGGTCAAACGCGATGTATTTTCAATCGCCTTGGCCAAACCAAAATCAATCACTTTGGGCACGGGCCGACCGTCTTGCTGCCCCACCAGAATGTTGGCCGGCTTGAGGTCTCGATGAATGATCCCTTTTTGATGAGCGTGATGAACCCCCGCACAAACATCCATAAACAGCCGGAGACGCTGGTCGATACTCAATTGGTTTTCGTCGCAGTAACGGGTTATTGGCACGCCGTTGACCAACTCCATCACGAAATAGGGGCGACCTGCGAGCGTCGTACCGGCATCGAAGACCTTGGCGATGTTTTGGTGATCCATCATCGCCAAGGCTTGTCGTTCGGCTTCGAAGCGAGCGATGACCGGCGTGCTGCTCAGTCCTTCCTTGATCAGTTTCAGCGCGACAACCCGGCGAACCGGCTGTTCTTGCTCGGCCAGCCAAACTTCGCCCATGCCGCCTTCGCCCAACCGCTGCCGCAATTTATAGGGACCAATCAAGGTGCCGGCCGTCGTTTCAGGCACAGACGCTGTTGCGTGACGGCCTTCTACCATGACGGCGATCAACAGTCGCCCGGCCGCTGCTTGCTGTGCCTCCGGCACTCTCTCGAGAAACGGTCCCAATTCCGGATTCGCACCAGCTTTCCATAACGCGGCAAACTCGTTCACCAAAGCTGTCAATGAATCATCTTCGTTAGGCATGACCGTCTACTCAGCAAACGTGCAGAAATCGCGAATTCTTCGACTTGCGAAACATATCAAACCGAAGCGATGGACAAGGCCATGCTACCATAAATTCGATGAAGCTCACGCCTAGCCCAGCATAGAAGTCCGAGGTACCAAATGGGCCGACGTACCCTCTGCCCGTGTGCGTCAGACAGTGTGCATTAGCCAAAATCCACCGCAATGCGGCTCGGCTGGCGTTGCCAACTGTGGCGAAGACCTCGTCTTGAGCCTCTTCTCTGCGTCATCCCAATCTCTTGCGGTGCAACCTCGTCCGAGCCGCATCGCAGGTCCACGATCGGGAAGACTCAAAAAAAAGAAACCGGCTCGCCACGCGTGCCGGTCTTTGTTCCATGGGCGACTGGAGCTTGCAACCCTACGCCATGCGACTCGATACGAGCGTTCCTATTCCCGACGGCGACGTCGAAGGCTTATCGCACCGATCCCGATCGCCAACAACAATGCGGAAGATGGTTCCGGCACCGCCGAGAAGAACGAGACTCCGTGGCCACTCGATCCACCCGTGTTGTAATTGATGAACAGATCCACACCACCGAAGTTGCCGATCAAATCGCCATCGTTGAAATTTGAGAATCGCCCCAGCATCGTTCCATCGACCATCGCGATGTCGAAGGTCTGATTGTAGCCCAAGTTAAACCCATCGATCAGTTGAACATCCAACGTTCCGTCCAGAAATAAATCTCCGGCGACGAACAATTGATCAAACATCCCGCTGTTCAAGCCACCCAATTCAATCTGAGTGAACGTTCCATCTCCCATGATGAGGTCCCCGCCAAAGCTGACCGCTCCGGGACTGTTGCCTGGACGTAGATCGCCGAACGTGTGGACGGTGCCGGTACCCACGCTACCGCCATTGTAGGATCCGAAGAATACAGCACTGCCGTTTTGGCTGATACGCACGTTCATGTTCCCGGCCGACATCGTCACATCATCGTAGAAAGTGGTCGTGCTGTTCCCAGCGATGGCAATCGTTCCGGCCGGTCCGTTGGCAACATCACCGTAGACGTCCGCCAACCCGCCGCTGAATGCCATCACGCCATCATTGACCCAGCCGCCGTCGTTAGCAGCGAACTCGCCACGGCCGGAGATGAAACCACTGGCATCGTTCTGCAAACCCTGATTGAACTCGATCCGTCCGCCGGTATTGTTGATTTCACCTGCATTGATGTTGCCAGCTCCTTCAAAAGCCATGAACTGGTTGGACGAGACGCGGATTTCACCATTCGACAGATTGACGATGCTGGCCCCCAACAAACCGTCGCCAAACAATCGCCCTGAATTCACGACAATCACTTCGCTGGAATCAGCCGCACTGGTGAGCGCAGTAAACGACGATGCGGCATGCAGGCCAGATACGTTGAGGGTACCCGCCAGCGAACCACTGACCGCGTTGATGCGTTTGAAGCTGGTCTGATCCGTTGTCCCGAACTCCAACCGGCCGCCGTTGAGATTGACTTGGCTGCCGGCGTTGATCGATGTGTCTCCACCAACCGAGACCAATCCGCCATTGTTCACATTCAGCATCCCTGTCCCCTCAAATCCGATAAATAGATCGTCGGCATTTGTCCACTTCGAATCAATTCCCATAACCGTCACGGTGCCGCTACTTCCGGCTTGAGCGGCGATAAATCCCAAATCGCTGGAGACTTGCCCCCGATTCTCGACGTTCAGTGTCCCCGTGCCCTCACCGCCAACCAGGAGCGTTGCCGAGTTGGTCCACTTCGAGTTAAAGCCGGTAACGGTGACCGTTCCCGTGCTACCAGATTGCTGACCAATGAAACCACTTGTATTTGAAGTTTCGCCCCCGTTTTCGATACTCAGCGTACCAATGCCAAGATTGCCAATCGTCAGGCTATTAGAATTCGTCCAACTGGAACCTGCCCCGATCACTCTTACCGTTCCTGTGCCAGGGTGGTTGGAACCTACTTCGGCTCCAATGACTCCGGTCATGCTTGAAACCTGGGCACCATTCACGACAAACATGTTCGCAATGCCTTCACTGGCAACCACCAATTCACCAGAAGTCGTCCATTTCGAGCCCGCTCCAGTGACGGTCACAGTAGCTTCAGTGCTATTAAATGCCGCAATGGTCGCGTCCGTACTGTAAACTTCGCCGCCCGCCTCGACCTTTAGACTTCCCGAAACAATGCCAAGCTCCCCAGTACTCCATTTCGAGCCAATCCCCGTCACTGTGGCCAGGCTTGGCCCAGTGCCGAATCCGATCGATGACCCTATTAAAGTGGATACCTCGCCGCCGGACTGAACATTTAACGAAGTGGCACCATCGCCCCCAAGAATCATCAACCCTTGCAGGTTCAATTTCGAGCCCGGCCCAGCTACATTGACCGAACTTGAACCGCCAGTTGGGGCGCTGACAATAGCATTCGCGGCGGAGGCCTCGCCACCCGCCTCGACATTCAGCGACCCACTATCAATCTCAAGGTTGCCGGTATTTGTCCACTTCGAACCCGGGCCAGTCACAATCGCCGTCCCCGCGCCTGCTGATGATCCAAGGTAAGCGTCGACGTTGGAGACTTCTCCACCGTTTTCGACCTGAAGCGTTCCTGTGCCACCCTGAAGTCCAAAGTATAGATCGTTAGAAATTGTCCATTTCGAGCCTGCGTCTTGAACGGTGGCATTACCGTTAGCGTTGTAACCGAGAAATCCATTTTCAGAAACTACTTCGCCGCCAGCCATTACACTCAACGTACCATGGCCGGTAATGTAACCCACGGTAAGGTCACGAGTTGTCCATTTCGAACCCGCGCCAGTGATCGTTGCGGAACCAGAATCATTGTTATTTAAGATTTGAGCGATTCCGACGACGGAGTCACCAGAAGTCACTTGCCCACCCTCACCAACGACCAATTCTCCGCCGCCCGAAGACCCAATGTATAATTCGCCGCCCTCTCCAAAACCGCTTCCAGAAATCGATAAACTCGATCCTGAACCAGTGACGTTTACGGTACCCGCTCCAATCGACAAACTGCCTCCGGAGAGCTGCGAATTCAACGATACTTGGGCACCGGATTCAATATTTAGTTCACCGTCGACGTGAAGACGCCTGAGCGATAACCTGGCGCCGCGCGGATGGTTGCCTACCAAATGCATCCTTGAACCCGCACCAATATTTCCGCCGCCATTCGCCGCATTGAAATGCAAACCCGCTAGTCGAAACACCGTTGACGCGCCACTTACTTGAAACGCGTCGTCCGCATCGGAGTTGATGGTCAATTCGTATTGGGAACTCCCGGTATTGTTAAACTGGTAGTTACCCGCGGTGATTTGCAATTTACCGACTTGGCGATTTGCGGTGAAGTTATCCCAAAACACGGTATCGATCGCGACGTTTTGAAACGAGGCGATATCGTTCTCGTTGGGAGGCCCTCCCGGAGTCCATGCCCCAGACTCGTCCCAATAGTCCTGTAGATTATTCCAAACAAAGGTCGTCTGAGCGTTTACCGTTCCAGTGGGCATACCGATGGAAGTGAGTCCCGCAAGCACACAACCGACCGAAAGATAAAATCGACTTTTGGCTTTGGAAGGACGCTGCTTCGGATGGGCTTGGGTTCTAAAAATCTGGAACATGGTGACGTTTCCTATGGGGCACGGTTGGCGATAAAAAGTCTTTGTGGATTTCTGACTCCGAATGCTCGGCCGCTTTCCACAAGCTTGACCCCTGCATCCTTTTTCCAACGAGGACCACATTTGTGGAAAAATCGCAAAAGTTTTCAAAATTGGAACCGAATGGAAAGAAACTCGCCCAGAAAACGGGCTCTAAAATCGCCGCAAAAACTCACACCGCCAGCTGTTCTATAGGATTCCTGCACAATCGACGACTCAAGCTTGCTCCATCGACCGCAAACGACGACAATACCGGTCTGGAGGCAAAGAGCCTCGAGCCAAGATCATGACGGTTAGGATCGATTCATGCCGGATAACGAACAACTCCTCGTCGAAAACGTCCGGTCCGCCATCGCGGCGAATGACTCCAACACTGCCATTTCGGCGCTGTTTGAGGCCTATGGCGATCGCTTTTCCAAAATGATCGCCCTACGCCTGGATCAACGCCTCGCAGGGCGAATCGACTCCGCCGACGTGTTGCAGGACGCGTTCATCGATGTCATCAAAAAACTGCCTCAATACAACGACGACCGCCAAGTTCCGCTGTTCATTTGGATGCGGACCATCGTCCTGGAAAGAATCGTCGCGACCCATCGCCTGCATCTGAACACCGAAAAACGGGACGCGCGGCTGGAAAGAGATCGGGTGTGCGTTCCCAACCCAAACGAAAGCGCCTGGTCGTTGGCTCAAGTCTTGTTGAGCAACGATACGTCGATCTCCGGCCGAGCCATCCGCTCCGAACAACACGATCAATTGGCGAGTGCCTTGGCCTGTCTGGAACCCATCGATCACGAAATCATCTTGCTGCGAATCTACGAGAACCTGACGAACGTGGAAGTGGCCCAGTCGCTCAACATCGAAACTTCGGCCGCCAGCAAACGCTTTCTACGAGCCATGGACCGTTTGGGTGACATCCTGCGTTCCTTTCCGGGCTGCCAGACATCACTGTTTGTGTAACCGTTCACGCTCAAAGTAGGGAGAATTCGTTAACCGCGTGGCCAGAGCAAATTTGGCGAATTCCAACTTGGCGAAAAAGAACTGTTCCAACCGCCAAAATTGCGTCGGCCCGCGTTTGGGCGTGAACGAATATGGTCTGGCTAACAAAGGTTTTTCCCGTGATGGTCGACCCTGCGTGCTTTGGATCGACACGGCTGACGCGTGACAGTACTTCTCGTATAATTCGAGCCAGGGCGAGGCCGATGGATTATTTTTTTCGTGCGGGAGAATTTTGGTGTTGCAGCATTTTGTGGGAATTGTGATCGTGCTGTCACTTCTGTCCTCCGTGATGGCGCAAGAGGAAGTCTCCAAACCCGCCAACTTGGATGTGCTAGTCGGTGCCGATTCTCCTTTAAAGAAGCACGAACGAATCGCCTTTGTCGGTGATTCAATCACCATGCAAGGTGGATTTGCGGAACTCATCGCGCAAGCCCTGCAAGAAAAGCAAGCTGGACTAAAAGTCCAAGTCACTCGGCATGGCCTCAACGGCGGACGAGTCCCCGACATGAGTACCGGCAAAACTCCTTGGGGCGAAATCAAACCCTATGCTGAAATCCTAACTGAAGATCAGCCGACGATCGTGGTCCTCTTCTTAGGCATCAACGACCTGGTGCACTCGCCAGGGACGTCCCCCGAAGATTTCGAAAGGGGACTCGCAGACATGATCAAAGCCGCTCAGAAAACCGATGCCACGGTGGTCTTGGCAACTCCCGCTGTCAACGGCGAAAACATTGATCCCGATTCCGCCGACCAACAGAAACTAGAGGCATACGCGAAAATTTGCCGCCAAGTCGCCCAAAACCAATCCGCGACGCTATGTGATTTGCGAGAAGCGTTTGTCGAGCACTTGCGGACCAACAATCCGGATAAGAAACCTCACGGAATTCTCACGTACGATGGCGTCCACATGAGCGACGCCGGCAACCGTCTGATCGCCGAACAAATGTCCCAAGCCATTACGGCAGCCGCCCAAACAAGGAAGGCAAAATAACATCATTTTTGAAGTAGGTTCCCGATCAAGGTATCGGCCTTAACGTATTGAGAAAAGTGATTGGCAAAGGTATGAAGCCGCGAATTGAAGAGTTGGATTTGTGAAACTTCAAACTTTGTGTTTCATATTTATCAACATTCACCCCATCCATTCCTCGACGATAGACGACTCTTGACACAGCATTTATTACTTCGCTTCATTCGAATTCTCCCGACCCTCCATCCGATAGGCGTATCGCAACAAGAACGTTGGCAAAATCGATACGACTAACGTGATCGCAATAAACGCTAGTTGATTCTTCGTCAACCAATCCAGCATCCAGATCTTCGATTCGGATTGCGCCAGTTCCTTAGCGGCTTCTGTGTTGACTTCGGCAGCCCAGGCGCCACCGCCGACAGCAAAATCATTGGCCAAGGCCCCGCCACCGACTGCCAAGTGGTAGGCCACGGCGGCACCGCCGGATGCACTGTACCAAGCAATTGCCAAACCTCCCACCGCTTCGTAGCCGATTGCTCCGCCGCCGAATGCCAACCAACCCAACGCGCCACCGCCAATCGCCAAGCCACCGACGGCACAGCCGCCGAACGCCACACCGCCCATCGCCAAACCGCCAATCGCAATCAGGCCCTTGGCCATGCCACCGGCAGCGAACAACAACCCCGTCGCTCGATCACCCACGGCAATCCAGCCAAAAGCGTGTCGTCCATTTGCTGGCGAATTTTTTCCATTTGCGAAAGCATCGTTGAACTGAATATCCAACAACGGCACGCCGAATAGTTTCCAGTGGCTGGTGTAACATCGACCGCGGTAGACCGTCTTGTTCCAACCCATCTTTCTGCGCAGCGGCGATGGATTGAGCTCGGCATCGATCGGCAAATGATCTTGCAATTGTTTGAGTTCCGCTTGAGCCTTGATCCCCTGCCTAATAACGGCTATTAAAAACGCGAACATGATCACGGCAAACGTCACGAAATACCCAAGCGTTCCGCCGGGAATTAGCAACAAGGGAGTGATCAAGAGCAACGCGACTGTAAAGACTAGAGCCGCCACAAACGTGTGGCGACCATGTTTTGCCAAGAGATCTCTTTCGGCCACGGTTTCGGCCATCTGCGAAGGGAGCCAACAACCCAGGAACGCGCCGCCCAACCCTCCCGCAGCTCCGATTAGTCCACCAATCAGTCCCGTCGAAGCACCCGTAAACACGGCGGACTTCACCGCGGTGGCCGCCAACCCGCCAGCGGTACTCACGGTGGCCGACTTGGCGACTTCCGCCATGGTGATGGTGCCTACCGTTGCCGCACTGGCGGAAGCCGTAGCTTTCAACGACGTCGTGAGCGCTGCCAAGCCAACCATGACTCGCGCTGTCAAGACGCGACCGGGCCGACTGCGCACCAACACATCTTCGACTCGATTCGCCAGCGTCGCCCGCAACAACTCGCGGCCTCGGTGAACACGCTGTTTCGCCACATCGATCGAGACCCCCAGGGCCGCGGCGACGTCGGCCATCGATTGGCCCTCGCGATAGAACAACACGAGGGCTTCGCGATTGGCTTCCGGAATCTCCTCCAACGTCGACCACACAATTTCGCGTTCCTCGGCGGAGATCGAATCCTGAGCTGGATCAACTGCTCCCCCATCCAAATCATCAAGCTCGGCGGACTTGTGCCTCCGTTCTTTCTTCGAAGCTTGATTCGCCAAGTTGCGTGCGATCCCGCACAGCCACGCTGCCAGGCGTTCTTGTTCCCGCAGTTGAAAACGCTGCCGCCAGGCCTGCCAAAACGCCTCTTGGGTAACCTCTTCGCTCAGCGAAAAATTCCCGGTCACGCTGTAAGCCACCGCGGCCACCAGACTCTGATACTTGGCAACCACTTCCTCAAAGGCCGCAGGGTCGTCCGCCAATACGCGACGCCATAGTCCAACATCTTCTTTGCGAATCGATTCGGCTAATGAGTCCATGACCAAACGTCCTTTCCGGTTCCAAGTTTACCCCAAATCGAACTAGGCTTTGTCCCCAAAGGGGTCTGACCCTCTCCGGTCATGCCTGGTTGTCCGAAATTTTTGCATGCCCTCCAAAGGGTCAGACCTCTTTGGGGACAAAGCCTACCATTTTCCATAAGTGTGGCGAAATCACGTTTTGGTGACGGGAAAAACACACCATTTCTCAGTTAGCTTGACTCCGGTAGAATCGGGAGTAAATCCAACACCACTTTCTGGGGACCACACCATGACCGAACCTGAGATACTTGTCACACTGAGAATTCCTGGCAATTGGGCTGATCCGTTAGAATTGTTCGAAGCGATTCCCGCAGACTGCGACCTCAAGCCAGACCTGTTGATCCTAGCCGATGGCACCGAAGTCGAGGTTAACTTCCGCGAGCCAGACGACCAATTTGTTTCCGTCTTTGCCAATTCTTGTCGACGTGCGCCGACGGACGCGGAGAAAGACACGATTGAGAACTACACCGTTCAAGTCTGTCTGACCGGACCTGGTGGCTCGGAAGAAGATGCAGCCGCCATGATGCGAGCTGCGGTGGCCATCTTGCAGGCCGGCGGGGCCGGAGTTTTTATCGATAATAGCGGAATCGCGTTTGGTGCCACGGCCTGGCGCGACATGGCAGAAAATACAAATGCGGATGCCCTGAGTTTTGCCTTTGTCAATATCGTCAACAGTCGTACGGAAACTTACACCGTTGGGCTACATGTCCTAGGCCTGCCTGACCTGCAAATGCGACCGCAAGATATTGGCGAGGACGGCTCCGTGATCATCGAAATGATTCAATACATTAGTAGCCGCGAAAAGCTCATTGGTGAAGGCCACATCATCGCTGACCACAACGGCCCACGTTTTATGGTCACGGCCGTTCAAGACAACAAGATCCCCAAGCACTCTCCCATGCACAATCCTTGGGGACGACTACGATTAACCAGTACGAAAGAGATTTCGGAAAGGAACTAACTTGGCCAAGAACATGAACCACCAACATTCCCGACGATCGAGTCAACTCGGCGAACGAATTTTGCTGGTAGCCAGCCTCAGCTTGCTGGGTGTGACGCTCGTGTGGTTCTTCTTTTGGGCCGACCCGAACGTCCGGGGTTCTGCCGCGGACGATTCAATAGCCAAAACGCAATCGGCCGCTGCCCCAACGGGTCCCAACGAGACCGTCGGCGCGTCAACCAACCCCGCAATGTCTGAATTGCCCGACGCGAAAGCGCCCCACTTTGAAGTGGGGCAACGTTGCGCTTTGTGCCATGCCGACTCGACGTCCGCCAAGGCCATGCGCGATACGGCAGGTCAAACCGTTGCCCCGTACGATTTGTGGCAATCTTCAATGATGGCCCAATCCGCACGGGATCCTTATTGGCGAGCCGTCTTGTCCGCCGAAGTCGCAGCGACGCCAACTCAGAAGTCCCACATCGAGGAAGTTTGCACGCGCTGCCATGCTCCGATGGCAACCCCGGTCGAAACCAGTCCACCAGGGCAAGTTTTGGCGTTCTTGCAAGCCGATGCACCGCGCGCTGAACTGGGCTTGGACGGAGTCTCCTGCACCGTCTGTCACCAAATGACCGACGAAGGGTTCGGCACCGACGCTTCGTTCACTGGAAAATTCAAACTCAATACCGAGTCGTTGATTTACGGACCACACGCCCAACCCGTAACGATGCCGATGCAGCGTCATGTCGAGTACACTCCGACTCACGGACCCCATGTCATGCAATCGGCACTTTGCGCGACCTGCCACACTGTGATCACCGAAGCCGTTACTCCTGACGGGACGCCGACTGCCCAAGCATTTCATGAACAGACACCCTATTTGGAGTGGCGTAATTCGGACTTCAACGACGAGCGAGAGTCGCCGGCTTCAAACGCACGCAGTTGCCAAAGTTGTCACATGCCCACAACCGATGATGCCGGGCAACCCATTGCAACCAACCTGGCCCACAACCCAGGCGGCCGCGACTTCCCGTTTTTGGAACCTCGTCAACCGTACGGACGGCACACGTTGGTCGGTGGCAATGCATTCATGACCAGGCTGCTACGGGACAATGCGAACGCGTTAGGTATTTCGACTCCGCTGGCCGCTTTTGAGGCGTCTTTAACCGCGATCGAAAAAATGCTGCGAGAACAAACCGCTCGGGTCACGATCGGAGAGACGACTCGACAAGAACAAAAACTGCGGATTCCCGTCAGTATTCAAAATCTCTGCGGACACAAGTTTCCAACCGCTTATCCAAGTCGCCGCGCGTGGCTACAAGTAAGCGTTTACGCCGCGGACGATTCATTGGTTTTTGCTTCGGGACGGTTCAACTCTCAAGGTCAACTGTTGGATTCGGCGGGCCACGTTTTGGCGTCCGAATTGGCTGGCGGACCCATCCAACCCCACGTGGATCAAATCCAAAGTGGCGACCAAGTCCAAGTCTACGAAACCGTGATGGGGAACACCGAAGGTCGACCCACCTTTTATCTATTACATGGCTCGACATTCTTAAAAGACAATCGTTTGCTTCCTCAGGGCTGGCGTGCCGAACATCCAGACGGACCAGCAACACAACCGGCAGGAACGAACCGAGACCTCAATTTCAAAGCGGGAACCGATCAGGTTCTCTACGACGTGCCGGTCACCGGCGAGGCTCCATACCGTATTGAGGTGTCACTGTACTTCCAATCCATTTCGCCACGCCATGCCGCAGAGTTGTTCACGAACGAAACACCTGAAGTTGTGACTTTTAAGAAAATGTACACCACTGCCGAGCTTCAACCGGAACTCATCGACAGACAAACGGTTTTGTTTCGCGACTAGTCCTTGTTTTGCTGCTGCTTGGCTAACCCTCTAAGGAACACGCAAGTACTCCAGTCATCTCGTCACCTGGCGTCCTTCTCACCGACGCGGAAGCCCTACTGATGTCGAGAACGTTGGTGCATTGGACCGATATGGCATCGGCATGGCACTGCCTGCGGATAGCAAGGCCGAACGACGGATGAACATACTCGCGACTGTATGATTCAAGTTACGTTTTGTCTTCAAATCGATCGATCTCCATGTCAAGAGTTCTTCGAGCAGCCCGTCTTCATCCGCAGATCGGCTTTGCCATCCGTAGCCAATTTGTCCGTCTTCATCCGCAGATCAGCTTTGCCATCCGTAGGCAATTTGTCCGTCTTCATCCGCAGATCAGCTTTGTGATCCTTAGGCAATGCCCGACGTCTGAGGAAAACTCCCCTTTTAGTAAGTTGACGTCGCATCGGCGAAAAGTCGTTTGATCGTTTGAATCTGCCCCGCGTGATACACGTCATGCGCGGTGATGCCAGTGACCAATTGTAGGATGGTTGTGGAACCACCAGGTGCCTTTTGCCTCAATTGGGACGTGGTAAGCTTGGCAATCGCGGTTCTCAAACTCGAGTGAGTCTCGGCCAGCAGTTTCACATCGGCTTTCCATACCTCTATGTCGATCTGGCCATCCAAGGGGCGCGTGAACCAATTGGATCCTTGGAGCGGAAAGCTACCGCGTTTTTCACCGATCAAACGCCGCCGCACCGTGTATTTCCAATAGGCGCAGTGCAGCACTATCTCGTGAATGTTCTTTCGCGCGGGTTGGGCTCGCCAAGACGCTTGTTCTGCCGACAGTCCTCGGATCGAACCCCGCAGGTTTGGCCCATGCCACGATTTGTGGTCGAAGGCTTGGTCCAGAATTTCTAAGAGTAGCTCCAAATTGCTCATTGATGTTCCTTGGGGAAACTGTTTACCAAGTATCTCTCCGCGCAAACTCCTGTGACTCAGACGTCAATTCTCGGGAAGATCAGAATTTTCCTGAAAATGCCTGTCACACTTTTCCCACTCACAAATATTGCTGCTGAACCGACGGATTTACATCGAATCCGCGACCCTAAACCCCTTCGATTCTAACAGGTGATTCCATGACCCGCTCGCTCCGATTTCTGTCCGTCGCAACGATTTTGTTTGGCTGTATGGTGTCGCAGGCCACCGCCCAAGACATTTTCTCGGAAAACATGGCCTTTGACGCACGTATGAACGCTCAGCTGCAAAGTATGCAAACGCAATTGGCCCAGCAACAAACCACGTTTTGGCAAAACGTCTTGCAAAATCCCGAAGTGCGATCCGCGTTCCAACAACATCGCGCCCAAGGCGGCCAGTCTTCGTACGAACAGTTCGCCTACTGGTACGTGATGACCGCCGGCGGGACCAACTATCAGGGCGCCGCCGACGCCCAACGGCAACAGTTTGCGGGGTGGCAACAAGCCAACCAGACCATCCAACAAGGCCATGACAGCTATAACCAAGGGTACTGGCAAAACCAGCAACGACAATCGGCCGCGATGCAGCGGTACTCCGATGGCGCGATCCGCGGTCAATGGTATTACCAAGATCCGTACCAAGGTACGGTCCATACCCTGCCTTACGGCCAAGGCTCCGGCTTCTATAACAACAACTACGATTCATTCTTTATGGACAACAGTGGCCAGTACTACCGCTCCACCGGTCAAGGTTTGCAAGCCTTGGAGATGTTGAATCGCTAACGAACACCATCACCAACACACGACAAAAACAACTCTGTCTTGTCGAACTGATCAAAGTGCCCACGGCAACTGCCAACGCACTTGGATCAGTTCGGCGTTTGGCTCGAAGAACTACTTCGACGCACGAACAAGTTCAGTCCTTCCTCGTCCGGAGTTGCAAAGGCCGCGTTCTCCATCTGAAAGCCCAGTTTGCCCAACAATCGAATCGAAGCTGTGTTGGTCGGCAGGGTCATCGCGCGGAGTTCGTGAATGTTCAAATCGCGTTCTGCGTGTTGCAATACTGCAACGGCCGCCTCGTACGCAAAGCCTAGGTTCCAGCACGACTCCAACAGAGCGTAACCCAAATCAGGTGTCGGTAGAAAATCTCGTTGGATCATCCCGCACATGCCAACAGGTTGGTTCGCCGCTTTATCGACCAACAGGTAGAACCCAAAACCAAACTGTTGAAAATGAGCCATGAGGCGCGAGTCGATGAACGCCTCGGCATCTGCCAAAGTGCGAATGCCGCGATCTCCGATATTGACCAACCACGATGGCTCATTCAGTTGCCGAAGTATGTAGTCGGCATCACTCCGTTGAAACTGACGAATCAGCAAACGCGGGGTTTGGCAAACTTCCATCCGAAACGGTACTCCTGGTGGTTGGTTGATAAATCACTGAGAATCCAAGTTCTGGCGAACGTAGCAACGATTCTAATTCGGAGTTCTCTTTGACACCGCTGCGCCGCGACGGAATTCGGAAGGGGTGACACTGGTCAGCGTCCGAAACGCGCGTGTGAAAGCGCTTTGATCGGCGTACCCACAACGCTGTGCGATTTCAACGATTGAAAGGGACGTTTCTCGCAGCAGCGACGAAGCGGCCGCCACGCGAGTCTTCGCCAACAATTGCGAGGGTGTCAGAGAAAACAGTCGCTTCGTCAATCGCCCCAGACGATTGGAGGACAGCCCGGATCGCTCGGCCAAGATCGCGGGCGAGAACGGTTGCGATAAGTCGGTTTCAAACTCGGCGATCGCTCGCGCAAACCCCAATGGAATCTCTTCGGTCCCCACCGGTGCCCGCAGGTCGCGGGAAAAGCCAATCAGCCCGATCACTTGGCCCTGCTCATCCTTCAGTGGCAACTTGGACGTCAAACACCACACGGCCGCTCCGGGTCGATACCATTGCAACTCCAAGTAGTCGATCAGCGGTTTGCCAGTACTCAAAACTCGTTGATCTTGCTCGGTCGGCAAACGCCCAAAGTCCCCCGGACAAATATCTTGCGGTCGTTTTCCCAACGCCTCCGATTTTCGCTTCAATCCATGCCGAGCAAGCAACGAGTCGTTTACGGCAATGTACCGCCCTGCCCTGTTCTTGATGAAGAAAGCAATGTCGGGATTTAGGTCGAACAAGGTCTGCAAGAGGTGCACATCAACCGACTTAATCGCTGTTATCGGATTTTGACGATCCAATATTTTCGAATTCGTGTTGAGGTGAAACGCTGGACTGTTTGACATCTCGGTTTAATACCTAAGTCGCTTCCGAAGATTTCCAGTATCACGTCGCTGATGACAGACTGCGATTATTTCCGCCCTATTTTCGATGATCAAATAGTAGATTGCGTACGGGAATTTCGTAACTAGTTTGCGATAACAATTGTACATCATCGGATGAATTCCAGCCGTTTTCGACAACTCGGCGAATTGTGCCTCCATGTGCGCCAAGAAAGCATCTCCAATTCCTGGATCTCGAGAATTGTAAAAGTCGGCGGCGTTTTCTAGGTCAACCTGTGCCTCAATTCGGATTCGAACGAGCACGTACGCGCTCCTTGATCTTCTGCATCGCTTCATCAACTGGCAACGCAGGTTCGGGTGATGGGTTCTCTAATCGCTCGCGAATCACCTCGCCATGCCAATCCGGAGATGGCAACTGGTCAACATCCAGTTCAAGGTTGGACCAGAGAAATTCGATGGCTGCCAATTTCTCTTCTGGTCTCAATGCGGATAGAACGTTGAACAGATTTGTCACTTGGAAGTCTCCTCCTATAGCGAACACAATCGACAAACCGCTGCAAGCCTCGGCCGTGGCCGAAACGATGCCTCGGACTTGGCTACTCCAGTCTGATAGCGATTTCTAACCCTATTGTGCGCGATTCACCGCCTACGAGCAAGATTCTTTCAAGATCTAAGTTCGTGCGAAGCCTATATTTCTAGGTCAAGAAATTCAAGAATGCCTACCCCCTTAGCTTAGAGGCTCCTATGAAAATAACTCGGATCTTTGCCCATCGCGTCGAATTACCTTTGGTCGAAGGTTCTTACAAATGGTCGGGTGGCAAAGCCGTGTCGGTCTTTGACAGCACGATCGTCGGCGTTGAAACGGCCTGTGGCTTGATTGGCTATGGCGAAGTCTGCCCACTGGGGCCTTTCTATTTGCCGGCCTATGCGGAAGGGGTCCGAGCAGGTCTGAAGGAACTAGGCCCACATTTGATTGGCTACGATCCGCGTGAACTGAGCAAACTGAACCATCGCATGGACGCGGCACTCAAAGGTCACCCGTACGTCAAGTCGGGCATCGACATCGCGTGCTGGGACATTTTGGGCAAAGCCACCGGCCTACCCGTTTGCACCTTGATGGGAGGCCGTTTCGGCGAGAGCATTCGTCTGTACCGGGCGATCTCGCAGTTGCCACCCGCTGAGATGGCTGCCAACGTCGCCAGTTACCGCGACCAAGGTTACACTCGATTTCAATTAAAGGTGGGTGGCGATCCGGACTTGGACATCGAACGCATTCGGCAAGCGCGGGCCTGCTTGCGTCCCTCCGATCGCTTGGTCGCCGATGCCAACACGGGTTGGACGCAACATGAAGCTGTGCGCGTCGTGCGCGCCGTGCGCGACTTGGACGTCTACATCGAACAGCCCTGCCTCACCTATGAAGAGTGCCTGGCCGTGCGTCGCCAAACCGATCATCCATTTGTCTTGGACGAAAATGTCGATGGGCTGGAGATGCTGCTCCGAGCCAAAGCGGACTTGGCGATGGATGTTGTGAACCTAAAGATCAGCAAACTAGGCGGACTGACCAAGACCAAACAAGTTCGCGACCTGTGTGTTTCGATGGGCATTGCCATGACCTTGGAAGATAGCTGGGGCGGCGACATCACCACGGCCGCCATCGCGCACTTGGCTCATAGCACACCTGAAGAATTTCGCTTCACCAGTACCGACTTCAATAGCTACGTCACCGTCAGCATCGCGACCGGTGCTCCCCAACGCGACAACGGCTATATGAAAGCGAGTACCGAGCCCGGGTTGGGTATTGCCCCGCGGATGGACGTGATTGGCCCACGAGTCTTGGAGGTCGTCGCATGAGGCAAGTGATGAATTGTATCGACAATCGGCCTAGCTCGTTTGTAAGTTGGTTGGTCTTCTTGGTAGCGATTTCGGTCTCCCAAAATATTGGAGCGACACCAACCGTCCTCGCGCAAGAGCAAAGTACCGCAGCCGAGCAAACGAAACCAGTCCAAGTCTATATCATGTTGGGGCAATCCAACATGTTGGGCTTTGGCCGAGTCGGACCGCGAGAAACAGTCGGCTCGCTGGAGTATCTGGTCAAAGAAAAACAAAAGTATCCTCACTTGGTCGACACCGACGGGAATTGGATCACCCGATCCGACGTGCGTTACGTCCACGTCATGGACAAACGCGGCATGGATTACCACAACTTGGACGAGTTTCAAACGGTTCGCAACGAATGGTTAAAACCCAACGGTTCGTTTGGCCCAGAGCTTGGCTTTGGTCAAGTTGTGGGTGACTTCCATGATCAGCCTGTGTTGTTACTCAAGGCCTGTATCGGCAATCGCAGCTTGGGCTGGGACTTGTTGCCGCCGGGCAGCGAACGTTTTCAACATGAAGGGAAGATTTATGCCGGCTACAAAGACGTCGCCAATTTTTGGGACGAAGGCAGTGAGCCCAAACCCGTACCGTGGTATGCCGGGCGTCAATACGATGCGGACACCCAACATGCCAAGCTCGTCTTGCAAAACTTGGCGGATTATTATCCCGGTTATCAAGGCCAGGGTTATGAAATCGCAGGGTTCGTGTGGTGGCAAGGTCATAAAGATCAAAACGCGGCCCTGGCCGGTCGTTACGAACAGAACCTCGTCCACTTGATCAAGACACTACGAGCAGACTTCCAAGCGCCACGCGCGAAGTTTGTCGTCGCCACCGGCTGCGGTAATCCTGGTCGCGAAGGGTTTGGTTTGCAAATCGCCGAAGCTCAATTGGCTGTGGATGGCCGGCGCGGTAAGTACTCGGATTTCACCGGGAACGTGGCGGCGGTCGATGTTCGCGATTGGTGGCGTGAACCCGCGGTTTCGCCGGTCGATCAAGGACACCATTACAATCACAACGCCGAGACTTATTACGAAGTCGGCCACGCTTTGGGGCAAGCGATGACGGAACTACTCCGCGAGTCACCCAACAACAAGGAGTGAGATATTGCTTTCTCGCATGGCCGAATTCCTGGTTGGGGGTCTGTTTCCCTTCGTCGTCGCGACACTATTATCGGCCGATGATACGCCAAAGAAAACCCTGGCGAATCGGCCGACGCCTAACATTGTTTTGATCTTGGCGGATGACTTGGGTTATGGCGATGTGAGTTGTTACAACGACCAATCCAAAGTACCAACGCCCCATATCGATCGTTTGGCGCGCGAAGGAATTCGGCTCACCGATGCGCATAGCCCATGTACCGTCTGCACACCAACTCGATATGGCCTGCTTACAGGACAGATGCCGTTTCGAATTCCGCGCGGTGGGATGGTCTTCACCGGTGTCGGTGGCCCGTCTTTGATCGCACCTAGAAAAATGACGCTGGCGACGATGTTGCGAGATCGTGGGTATTCGACCGCGTGTATCGGCAAGTGGCATGTGGGGCTGACGTTTTTTGATGCCAACGGGCAACCGGTCAAAGACTCCGGTGTGGAGTCGATTGGCCAAGTGAATTTCTCGCGGCCAATTGTGGGAGGCCCCATCGATCATGGTTTTGATCATTTCTTCGGAACCGCGTGTTGCCCAACCACCGACTGGCTGTATGCCTTTATCGAACAAGATCGAGTGCCCCATCCGCCGACCAAGCGAATCGACAAATCGACTTTGCCTCGGCATCCCTACGCCAACGACTGCCGTCCCGGTTGGATCGCCGACGATTTCCCGATGGAGGAAGTTGATCTGGTGTTCTTGAAAAAGAGCCGCGAATTTATGGAACGACATGCGCGGGAGACTCCCGACAAGCCATTCTTCTTGTTTCATTCGGCGCAAGCCATTCACTTGCCTTCGTTCCCGGCTCCCGCCTACCAAGGGAAAACGACGGCGGGCCCGCATGGCGACTTTATCCATCAATTGGACGATGTGGTGGGTCAATTGATGAAGTCATTGGACGATCATGGATTGGCGGACAATACGATCGTGATCTTCACCAGTGACAATGGACCGGAGACCACCAGTGTCATCCACATGCGACAGGACCATCACCACGATGGCGCCCGACCGTGGCGGGGTGTGAAACGCGATAACTGGGAAGGCGGGCATCGCGTGCCGATGATTGTGCGTTGGCCCGGCCAGTTTCCTGCGGGAAGTGACGTTACCCAACCTACCTGCTTGACCGACATCATTGCGACCGTCGCTGCAGTGGTGGACACTCCGTTACCGGACGACGCCGGCGAGGATAGTTTCAACATGTTACCAGTCTGGCGCGGAGAAACGTCCGCGCCCATTCGGCCGTATCTCCTGCATCAAGCGTTTGGTGGCGCCAAGACTTTGGCGATTCGCCGCGAGCAATGGAAGTTCATCGATCATCCCGGCTCCGGTGGTAATCGCTACGAAAACAACGCCGGGTTAATGCCATTTATCTTGCCCGAAGTCGATCCGGACGCGCCGGGACAATTATACAACTTGCAAGATGACCCCGGAGAAACCACCAACTTGTATTTCAAGAATCCCGAAATGGTGGCGGAACTGAAAGCGCTGCTTGAATCTTCCCAAGCCAACGGTCGCAGCCGACCAAAAGATCCGACAGATCGGTCGGATCAGACGGATCGGTCAGATCGGTCGGATCAGACGGATCAATCACCAACTAGGACCCTGAAGTGAACCATCGCCTTTGCATCATTGTGTTGTTGGCCATGGCCACAACTTGGATCACGAATACCGCCCACGCCCAAACATTGGATGCGGACCTTCAACGGTCGTCCATTCGAGAATTAGCAATGGCGGCACGGGAAATGGGCGACGCGACTCGCGGCGCGATCGTTTTTCACCAACCAAGCATGGCCTGCGCGAAATGTCATATTGTGGGCGGCGATCCGAAATCCACGCTCGGCCCCGATCTTTCGTCATTAGGTCAAGCGGTCAGTGACGAAGCACTGGTTGAATCCGTCCTGCAACCGTCCAAGACCATTCGGCAAGGTTATGAATCGATAACGGTATTGACCACTGACGGGCGGTTGATTGCAGGTATTCCGACGGAACAAACTTCAGAGAAAGTCGTCATTCGCGATGCCGCTCGGATCGGTGAAACGGTCTCGATTGCCGTTGCCGATGTCGAAGAAATCAAACCGAACGAACTCTCGATCATGCCGGCTGGGCAGATGAATCAATTGACCAGCCGCCAACAGTTCTATGATTTGATACGCTATTTGATTGAAATCCGCGACGGTGGACCCCAACGAGCGATGCAATTGCAACCGTCCCCGTCGCTGTTGGTGTTCCAGATTCCTGAATACGAAGATCACTTGGACCACGCCCGGCTGATCAATGGCTGGAACGACGAATCGTTCGCACGCGGCGAAGCCATCTATCAACGTGTTTGTGCCAATTGTCACGGGACCCACGATCAACCCGGTTCACTTCCAACATCTTTGCGATTTGCGGACGGCAAATTCAAGAACGGCAGCGATCCTCTGTCGATGTACCGCACGTTAACGCACGGCTTCGGCCAAATGGCGGCTCAAGCGTGGATGGTCCCGTCCCAAAAGTACGACGTGATTCACTACATTCGCGAGTCCTATCTCAAGACCCACAATCCAACGCAGCTAACGACCGTGGACGCCGCCTATTTGGCCACTCTACCCACTGGCGATACCACGGGTCCGGAGCCCAGTAACATCGAAGCTTGGTCGGCCATGGATTACGGCCCCAGTCTGATTCACACCTACGAGATTCCGGGGTCGCAACACAACTTTGCCTACAAAGGCATCGCAATTCGCCTTGATCCCGGTGCGGGCGGTGTCGCGCGCGGCGGGCATTGGATGGTATTTGATACCGACACGTTGCGAGTCGCGGCCGGTTGGAACTCGGGGGGTAGCACCAACACGAAAAACAACTTCATTGATTGGCGAGCGATTCAATTCAATGGGGAACACGGCGTGCACCCACGCATCGTGGGCCAAGTGGCCTTCGCCAATGGGACCGGTCCTGGCTGGGGACATCCGACCGATGGCAGTTTTGTGGACGAGCAACGCGTCATTGGCCGCGACGGACGACCGTATGGTCCGCTCCCGAAGTCCTGGGGCCAATTTCACGGCCTCTATCATCATGATCAACAAGTGATTTTGTCGTACACAATTGGTGATACTCCGATCTTGGAGATGCCGCGTATGCAGTCCCGCGAAGACGCCGCCCCGATCCTGCTGCGAACCTTCAACATCGGCCCTCGTCAGCAAGACATCGTCCTGCAAGTTGCTCAGCATTCCGACCATCACGCACAGTTGAACATGCTAACGGCGGACGATCCATCGGCAGTCGTTTTCGACACCCCGCAGGCACCCGCTCCCGCGGACGAAGAACCCGTGCAGTTTGACGGTGAGACTTTTCTAGAAGTCCCCAACGCCGATCGAATGAATGTAAACAGCGAAGACTTTTCGGTCGTCGCTCGGATCAAGACCTCGACCGATGGCACGGTCTTTTCAGTAAGCGACGGCGGTGATCTCTGGATTCCCAACGGCCAGACCCTGTTTCTCCGTGACGGGCATTTGGTTTTTGATATCGGTTGGGTCGGAACCGTGAGTGGCAAAACCAAGGTAAGTGACAATCGATGGCACAATGTGGCTGTGACCTGGGAGCACGCCACCAAACACGTTCGGCTCTACGTCGATGGCCGTTTGGATGGCGAAGGCAAGTTAGCAGCCGCCGCACCCGTGCCAAGTGCAGTCGCTCGGATCGGGTTTACCTCGCCGAATTTTCCGGAGCCCGAATCTTTCTTTCAAGGCGAAATCGAAACTGTCAGGTTTTACCAAAGATCGGTCAAAGCGGGACTAGCAAAATTGGCCGACTCGGACGCACTACCGTCCGATCCGTTGGTCTCTTGGGGCTTGAGCAATCTTATGGGTTCTCGACTGTCGGACGATACCAATCAAGGATTCGAGGCCATCGTTCGTCGCGGCCAGGCGGCAGTTCTTCCATCGGTGGGCCCAGTCCTCGCGGGGTTCGCGCCACGGGACCTTCGCGCCGAGTGGTTCGTCGAAGATGGCAATCTGCGTTTGAGGATACCCGCGGGCGAGGAACCGCTCCAGTTCAGCGTCTGGCTGCCATCTTCACTCGGCGACACCAAAGTCGACGGCACCCATCCAACGAACGCTGCTACGGTACCAACGATTTTGGATGCGGCAATCGACCTGGAACCGCTGACACTTGGTGGACCGAGTCGATGGTCGCAAACCATCACCACAAAAGTTGAACAAGGTTCGAACACGGAGCCTTTCGGAGTTGACATTTTGCAGGCTCCGGAATCCAACCCTTGGCTCGCTTTAACCCGGTTCACGGGCTTGGACTTTTACCCGGATGGTCGCATCGCCGTATGTACTTGGGACGGCGACGTTTGGATCGTGACACCACGTTCCGAAGGCGAACAAAATTTGCTCGATTGGCGAAGAATTGCTTCGGGATTGTTTCAACCACTGGGACTGAAAATTGTCAACAACAAGATTCATTTGACCTGTCGCGATCAACTAACTGTCTTGCACGATTGGAATGCCGATGGAGAGATTGATTTTTACGAGTGTTTGAACAACGACCATCAAGTCACGGAACATTTTCATGAATTCGCGATGGGATTGCAAACCGATGCCGAGGGAAATTTTTACTATGCCAAGTCGGGCTGTCACGGCAAAGCCGCTGTGGTGCCGCATCATGGGACATTGTTAAAGATTACAGCGGATGGTTCGCGAACGGAAATTTTGGCCAACGGCTTTCGAGCCGCTAACGGCGTGTGCTTGAATCCCGATGGCTCGTTTGTGGTCACCGATCAAGAAGGCTTTTGGAACCCCAAGAATCGGATCAACTGGGTCACATTGTCGGACTCCGGTCGTCCCAACTTCTACGGCAATATGCTGGGATATCAAGACGTCACGGACGAATCGGACTCGGCGATGGTGCCCCCGTTGTGTTGGATCACCAACGATTTTGATCGTTCTCCGGCTGAATTGTTGTGGGTCGATAGTCCGCGTTGGGGTGCGTTTCATGGATCGTTGCTGAACCTTTCTTACGGCTACGGCAAAGTCTATTTGGTTCCGCACGAGAAGGTAAACGGACAAATGCAAGGCGGAATGATCGAACTGCCGTTGCCGTCATTTCCAACGGGCGTCATGCGAGGACGGTTCCAACCCTCCGATGGACAATTGTATTTATGCGGGATGTTCGCCTGGGCCGGCAGTGCCACGCATCCTGGGGGCTTGTACCGGATCCGCTACAACGACCAACCAACTGGATTGCCGTTGGAGCTTCACGCTTACACCTGGGGCGTTGAACTCAAGTTTGCCGAAGAACTAGACCCAGACTCCGTCGGCGACTTGCAAAACTACGCTATTCAAGCGTGGGACTTGAAGCGAACTGCTCGGTATGGCTCGGACCATTACAATCAACGTTCGTGGTCAGTGTCGATGGCCAAGTTGTCGCCCGACAAGAAGACTTTGCGTTTGGAGATCCCCGACATCGGGCCCACTTGGGGGATGGAGATTTTGTACAAGATCAAATCCGCAAGCGGTCGTGAAATCCGTGGCAAGTTACACAATACGATTCACAATTTGAACAAATCAGACGAGTAGGCTCATAACTGCGATTGCTCAAGTTATCGCGCGAGTACTTGAGCCACCAACTTCGCTTCGTCCTCGTTCAACGCGGCAGGGGCAGGTTTGTCGTAATATAAGAGCTGGGGATAGGGGCCGCTGTCGTAGCAGCGTTGGAATACGGCTGGTAGGTCTAAGGTGATGTCTTTGTCACCGGGTTTCAGCGGGACGGCCACACGTGGCAAGCGTTGGGGCAAGTTGATGCCATAGAATTCGCACCGAGTTGGCTCCGCGCGACTGACCGTTACTAAATACCTGCGTTGGAGATCATCAACCGCCAAGTCCGGATTCCCGAGCACCGTGCGAACCCCCGCACTCCAGAGATCGATCTCGACCAAGTTGGCCCCAGAAGCCCACAACTCTTCTTGTTTTTGACGATAAGCCTTTTGTCCTGCTCCGGGTGTTTTGTTGTCGGGACTTAGGACCTCGATGGCCGTGATCACTCGATTGCCCGACGCCGGTTCAATAATCTGGATGTAAGGTTGACGAATCTCGTCATGTTGAAACTCCAGAATCGAGGTTGCCGTATCGGCTTCCATTGGTTCGATCGCTTTGGTGTCGCCCGCGCTTGCCGTGGCAAAGTAAGGCTGCGTCTCGAAAACGGAGATATCGGGACGAATGGGCCGATGGTTCTCAACGACAAACAGTCGGTCCTGGGTCAGCGCCACATACTGCGGCCGCAGTAAAGGCTGTAGTGCCTCGCAAATGTAGGTAATCATTCGATCATGGAAATCTGGCCAGATTTCGGAACGTTCCAAAAACGGGTCCATCCCCGGGAATGGCGAAGGCATAAATTTTGTTTCCTCCATTCATGAAGCAACGCGTATCGGCCAACAGACAAGGTTCGGCCCGTGTCTATTGTCATACCGCGTACCGTCAAACAATTTGTCGTTGCAGTCGATCCCGGACTAAGCTCATTATAGTCAACGGAAGCTATTTGTATCGGAACCAATCAAGCCGTTGATTCGTGACGCCCCCAACATGAATCCTAAAATAACTCATCGCACCAACGCCTGAGCCACAAACTTCGTCTCTTCCTCGTTCAAGCCGACTGGGGCAGGTTTGTCGTAGTAAAGAAGCTGGGGATAGGGGCCGCTGTCGTAGCAGCGTTGGAATACCGCTGGTAGGTCCAAGGTGATGTCTTTGTCACCGGGTTTCAGCGGGACGGCCACACGTGGCAAGCGTTGGGGCAAGTTGATGCCAAAGAATTCGCACCGAGTTGGCTCCGCGCGACTGACCGTTACTAAATACCTGCGTTGGAGATCATCAACCGCCACGTCCAGATTCCCGAGCACCGTGCGAACCCCCGCATTCCAGAGATCGATCTCGACCAAGTTGGCCCCAGAAGCCCGCAACTCTTCTTGTTTTTGACGATAAGATTTTTGTCCCGCTCCCGGTGTCTTGTTGTCGGGACTTAGGACCTCGATAGCAGTGATCACTCGATTGCCCGAGGCCGGTTCAATGATCTGGATGTAAGGTTGACGGATCTCGTCATGTTGGAACTCCAGAATCGAGGTTGCCGAATCGGCTTCCATCGGTTCGATCGCTTTGGTGTCGCCCGCGTTTGCCGTGGCAAAGTAAGGCTGCGTCTCGAAACCGGAGATATCGGGACGAATGGGCCGATGGTTCTCAACGACAAACAGTCGGTCCTGGGTCAACGCCACATACTGCGGCCGCAACAAAGGCTGTAGTGCCTCGCGGATATAGGCAATCATGCTATCGTGGAAATCCGGCCAGATTTCTGAACGTGCCAAAAACGGATCCATCCCCGGAAATGGCGAAGGCATGTCTGTGATATCCTCGATTCGCGCAGTAGAACTCGGCAACCAACGGGGCGACCGCCGGCCGTATTGCTTCAGTATAGCAAGTATTGTCGTAAATCCAAAGTTACGACGCTTTCGACCCTATGCCACGATATAGCGGTAGCTCGCGCACGCTCGGCCAGTGGACCGTTCCGCTCTTGGCTACCAGCAAAGTTCTAAAACAATTTGGCTAATGCGTGCCAATTATCAATTCCACCGCATCGGTTTGCCGCTAAGAACGTGCCAGAGCATGACGGCGATGATCAACAATATCGGTACCAGGACATAGAGCAACGGTGCCGCTACGACCCCAAGCCCCCACCACGCGAAACCCCATGTTCGAAGCGTGATGCTGGCCGCGATCGCGACCGGAGGAATCAAGATCGGCAACCACACGCTTCGCTGGCGGGTCAACACCGAGAGTACATCCGAGTGTCGGGTCAAAAATGTCCTCAACATCCACAACCAAGCCCCCAACAAGCTGAGCCAACAAATCCACGTTGCGCTCAAAAGCCCCCAATCGTAGATACTTGGTGGGTCGGCAGGAGTGCCTTCGGCAGAAGCCGACACGGTCGCCGGAAACCAATTCGTTCGCTCGATCCCCAGGACGGCTACGCCAAAGAGAAAGCCCGCCATCCCGTTCTTGATCAACAATTGCGACAAGGTCCCGCCGCCGACCCATCCCGTCCACGGCAAACAAAAGCCTGCCACTCGGTTTCGCCACGAGACTCGCCCGACATCCGATCCCTTCAAGAGCCACCCACCGAAACATGTAAGCAGGCCAACCAACAACACGTATGTGACCAGCCCATAGCCAACACCAAGACTCCGAGTCAAAAGCAGTAACATTCCTGCGTAACAAGAAACAAAAACAAGCGGCAATAAAAATCCCATGACAATAACCCTGGTGGCAGGATGTCGCGACGTTCAACAGAACGCAGTCAATCCCTAACGCCCGTCACGCGTTGGCCAGCGTAGCTACATCTTGCTCGATTGCAATGCCTCAGGATGTTTGCCCGGATATAGATCATCCACTGCAAACGTGTTACGATTCACGGTTCGTGACGCCTGCGACGCTTTCGACGAAGCGGGGCACTACGAGGCTCCCAACGTTCTCGCGGAGAAGTATAACTCATGAACACTGGCCAAGAAATTCGCTTGACATCGTACGCCAGTTGTGCGGGGTGAGCCTCGAAACTCGGGCCAGGGTCTCTGGCCCAAGCAATCGCACCCCTTCGCCAATTGTTCAAACCGGAGGACTACCCGAATCTGCTCGTCGGTTTGGCTCAACCAGACGATGCCGCAGTCTATCAATTAAACGAATCACAAGCGATTATCACGACGACGGATTTTTTTCCACCGGTAGTTGATGATCCTTACGATTTTGGCGCCATCGCGGCCGCAAACGCCCTCTCCGATATTTATGCAATGGGCGGCGAGGTTTTGTTTGCCATCAACTTGGTCGCATTCCCCGAGTCCCTAGGCATGGAACTGTTGAGCGAGATCCTACGAGGCGGGGCAGAGAAAGTTGCTGAAGCCGGCGGAGTCATTGCCGGTGGCCACAGCGTCAACGACAAAGAACCAAAGTACGGACTGGCGGTCACTGGCATCATCCACCCTGACAAGATCAAAGCCAAAGGTGGTGCACGCCCCGGCGATGTCCTGGTCCTGACCAAACCGTTGGGAGTCGGCGTGGTCACCACGGCGTTAAAACGCGAGCAAACTTCAGAGTCCGATGTTGCTGCGGCCGTGGCCAATATGAAAACACTGAATCGAGACGCCGCTCGTGCGGCCCAGCAATGTGATGCGCACAGCATGACGGACATTACCGGATTTGGCTTATTAGGCCACGCCAGTGAAATGGCTCAACAGGGTCGGGTTGACTTCCAATTCGAATCGGCGTCACTACCGTGGCTTCCGGGAGCACTCGGTTATGCGGAAGCGGGATGTTTTCCCGGAGGCACAAAGCGTAATACAACTCACTTTGCTTCCCTCGTTACGTTTGACAATGGCGTTCCTCCGTTGCTGCGTGATCTGATGATGACGCCCGAAACATCCGGTGGATTGTTGATCGCCATGCCAGGAGACCAGGTCGAAAAATTTCAATCGCTCTGCCCTGCCGGCGTTGTCGTCGGCCGAGTTGTTCCTGGAACGGGACGGCTTCACGTTCGCTAGTGCCGAACCAATTCTCAGAATGGGCTCGAAAATTCTCACGGCACCACGGGAGCAAATTGAAATTCAAACCGATCGTCAAAATGATCTCGGCGTAGTTTCCATTGGCCGTCGACGTTGCGAAGAGTGATCACGTAGCGTTCGAAGCTGCCACCCTTCGTCCGTCCCTCGGCGACAGCCGTGGCGACGTCCGCGTTGCGATAACCCGTGACCTTGGTCCATTCCACAGGTCTCGTATCTTTGTACAAACCACGTCCCAAGCTTTCGAAAAAGTCGGGCGGCCATTGATCGGCAATTTGCTCCATCCGTGTCGCGTCGCTTTGATCTTGAGCTTGCGTATATTGATTCAGCAGTTCTCGAATTGCCGGCAACTCCCCTTCCAGTGGCGTTCCCGTCAGGGAATCAGCAAACACACCGATGGCTCCTAGTTCTTGTAGTCGGCGAACCAATTCTTGCTGGTTCCGGTCGAACGCCACTTCGAGTGGTCGATGCCCCCAACGGTCCTGAGCATTCACGTCCGCCCGAGCGGCCAGCAATAAATCAATGGCTGGAGTTCGTCGCCGAGCAATCGCAGCCAACAACAGAGGACGCCCCACCGAATCGCGAGAATCCGGCGAAACACCTTGCTGCAACTGCTCCGAGAACTTCGCCCAATCTTCCGCCTCAAACGCATCCAGCAAGGCCTGTGCCGCGTCCACAACCGGTTGCTTGGCAACGATATCTTTTTCGCGCAAAGTCAACAATCCGTAAGCACCTAATGATCCTAGCAAAAGGCAAACGGTGGCAAACAAAAAATGGACCAGCGATGTTTGCTTCAAATGTTGAACGGCTTGCTTGGCATCACCCGCTAAGACTTGCAATCCACCATGATTAAGATCGTTGACCAACCCACCCAGTTGCTGGTCGAACTTACCAATCACACACACGGGTTGGTCAATGCCAATCAATTGTTCGATCAGACGGCACCGTCGCCAGGCCAACGGATCGGCAACCACTTCATCAGCCCCCTCAAACCACAAATCTTCGCGAACGGGCCCCGAGGACTCTCGCATGACGATGGCGGCAAAGTTGAACATTTTCCCGACCTCCCATTTGCCCACTCTTTCAAAGCGAGTCTCTTCACAGAAGGTTGGAATCAGCGAATAGGCCGACGACGAGTCGACGACTTCTTCTTCGAATTGATCGGGTACTGGGAACCCACAAACGGGCACCGGACCAGCGGATGTCTGGACGGCCCAATGCGTCATGGCCAAACCGCTAAAATAAACGACTTTGTGACTATCTGTCCGGGAGCCACTTGAAGAACGGTATCGCACGGTCTTTCGTTCCGACAGTTCGTACGAGTACAAGACACAGGGGCGATGTTGGAATGGGCTGAATAGCGGAAACCCGGTAGCGATGGCTCGGCCAATGGCCGCATAAGGGCGACCGGACCGCGGAATCGCTCCCGCCATAGAGTCGCCAATCAAAACCGCCTGGCTCCGTGAAATCAGGGCATTGCGAATGAGGCCCCACCCCGCCGTTACCAAGAAGCCACCAATCGCACTTCCCCACAACGGGCCCGGCGGCGAAAATCGTGCATCAAACAAGTAGTACAAACCGCAACCGGCCACCAACCAAACGACGAGAAATTCCAAACATCCACGCGCAAACGCAACCATCATTGTCTTTCTTTGGCCAAAACCGCCCGCAAGTTGATGGAACCGTGAATGGAACGAACTCCCACCACGCGGTGGCCAGCGTCGCTACGTTCGCCAGAACGTGGACTGCGTCCCATGCTCCCACTACGCTGAGACCAACGTAGCTAAGTTCGCTGTAGCTTGGACAATGCCTACGCTCCGCTTGGCCAACACAACGCAAACACCAATCCCATCAACACGCCGTAAATAATCCCATCAAAAAAATCCATCAACGTACGTCGCGGAAACCATACGGCATTGAGTTGACCACTGCTGGCGAATGTCAAAACCCCAATGGCACCGACAATTTGAAACGCCTTCAGGAACGTTACTGTTTGCCCTTGAAGTGCTTCCCAAGCGATATAAGCCGTTACCAGTGCGATCAACAAAAAGTAAACGAAAGTTAGCAGCAGATTCTTACCCATGTTGGGCATCTCCCACACAACCAAAGTTCCACGTGGGCCCGAAGTGTACTTGGCGATCTTCTCGGGATCTTTCGCTTGAGCGTGCGTCATGTGGGGAAACATATAGGAACCAGGTGTAAGGTTCAGCGATTTGACCGTCTCCATTAACTTGTCTTCATCGGGAAGCGGACTGAAGTCAACTTCGTGATGCGGCAATACGGTCCATGCCACAAAACTAGCAAAGAACAACACCACACCCGTGATCAAAATCGGCAGCCAAAGCTGCAGCAAGAATTCCATCGAATACCTCAACAAAAAAAATTCAGGTCACCCCGTTGGACGTTTCGCCATTGTCTCGCCCCGTGGATTGCGTCGCAAGGTGGCGAAAATGCGCGAAGATAAGTCGTAATTCGGGGTAGTCGTATTTGCCACCAAAGTGGACTTTGGCATCCGCCGAGCTGGACGTGGGATTCGCTTGCCAATAGGCCAACACTTCGGAGACGCGTTCGGCCGTTGCCAACTTGCCAATCTCGATGCCGCCGCGTTCGACAAATTCCGCCAAGTGGCCGACCACCGTGCTCACACTCAACCCGCGTTTCGCCGCGACTTGATCAACCGGGTCGCCGGCCTTCCACATCTCGTAACTCAGTCGTTTTGTCTCGGAAACACCGCGCGGAGGTCTATCCGCCACGGACAACGCCGTGGGAGCGATGGAGTTCTGTTTTCGATAGGCCTGGATGATTGCCAACAATTCTGATCCATGCTGATCGAATCGTCCCTTGCCAATGCCTGGCATCTTCAGCATCTCGGTTTTATCTTTCGGCAAATAAATCGACATTTCGCGAATGGTGCTGTTGGGCACGATTTCATATTCAGGTTTGCCTCGATTCTGGGCGAGGCCCTGCCGCCACTGCCAGAGCTGTTTGTACAACTCCGGATTAGGCAGCCCTTTCGGAACTTGGATCGATTTGAGGTCCGGTGTCGGATCCAATTTCTGGAAGTCCAGTTCCGCGTTGACGACGGCTCGTTGCAGTTCTTCCGCCGAAAATCGCGACTGACAGGTTGCAAAGCAGCTTTGTTTAACAAAAAGACTGGAACGCCAACGCTGCAACGATTTCTGCATCGTGTCCGCCACCTCCTTATTGTCGGACATCAGTGACCAGTTGTTCGCGTCTTGTAATAGACTTTGTAACTTTTCCAGAAAGTAGACCGCGGCTTTGGGCATCCGACCCTGCAACTCCTCATTGCTTTCGGGCAAGACTTCCGACCGAAGATATTGGGCCAACTGAGGAGCAAACTTTTCGCTGATTTGAACCAACTCGGTATTCACTCGAGCTTCCAAACCGTTCAACTGCATGACCGTCTCCGGCAATACCGTGTTGGAATGCTCCCGAGCGAATCTCGCAAACTGTCGCACCTGACGAGCAACATCGCCAAAATCGAACAAAGCTCGGATCGCGTCGACTTGGTAGACTCGCTTGGCTTCTTCCAATTGGGCTGGGGTGGGGTAGTTTTGCTCCGCTTCTTGACTAAATTCTTGAACGACTCGATCCGTCTTGATACTCGAGGCTGGAATGGGCGTTTGCAGCACGATTCCCTCAAAAGTCTTGCAGCGACTCAAGGCGACGTAAACCTGTCCAGTCGCAAACGCGGTCTGCGCATCGATAACACAACGTTCGAAGGTCAGCCCTTGACTCTTGTGAATCGTGATCGCCCACGCCAACTTGAGTGGAAACTGGACAAACTGACCTTTGACTTGCTCCTCGATCTGCTTGGTCTCTTCGTTGAGCGAGTACGTCACGTTCTTCCAATCAATTGGTGCAACCTGAATCTCACTTGACTCATCGGCACAACGCACCCAGATCTCGCCATCCTGAAGCCGCGTGATCATGCCAAGTTTGCCGTTAAAATACCGCCCGCCCGTATCGTTGCGGATAAACATGACCTGCGCGCCGACTTTGAACTCCAGTGTTTCTTCGGTCGGGTAACTGCTCGGTGGAAAATCGCCCGTGATGGTTGCCTTGAACGGCTGACGGTCGCCGGGCAAACGATTCAAGTTCTGTTGGTTGATCTGATGCGCCGCAGCGTTGGTCGCGGTCAATGTGATGCTGGGCTTGTCGACTGGCGGATGATAATTGGCAACGTAACGGCGATTGAGTTTCTGCAATGTTGCCGTATCGATCTGATTGTCGCGTACCCTATTCAGTAAGCTGATAAATTCAGGGTCAGATTGTCGATAGATGTGCTTGAGTTCAATGGAAACATAGTCGGTCTTTTGCAACGCCAAGCTGCCGAAAAAATAGGGCGTATGATAATGCTGCTGGAGCAGTTCCCATTCCTCGTCTTTCACAACTGGTGGCAATTGATGCAGGTCGCCAATCATCAAGAGTTGGACACCACCAAACGGTTGCTGGCGATTGCGGATGCGTTGCAGTGCCTCGTCGACAGCATCCAACAAGTCGGCTCGCACCATGCTGATCTCGTCGATGACCAACAAGTCGAGGCTCTGAATCAGACGAATTTTTTCTTGGCGAAAGCGAGGCTGCGGAGTGGCCAACTTGCGACCCACGCCCGGCAAATGCAAACCCAACGATATCTGGAACAGCGAATGGATCGTCATCCCCCCTGCGTTGATGGCCGCCACACCCGTCGGAGCCACAACCGCCATTCGCTTCAAACGATCCGCTTTTAATTGGTGCAAGAAGGTGGTCTTGCCACTTCCCGCCTTCCCCGTCAGAAACACATGTTTGTTCGTATTCCGAACGTAATCCGATGCCATCTCCAGTTCAGGATTGGTTTGTAAGTTCATTGGGACCCCGTTTGGGTTATGCGGAACTACGAATACGTTCGGCCAAGGTTTGCAGATTTGTACCGCGCAGTGCTCCTTCTAACATCTCCGGCAAGCGATTTGGAGTACAGGCAAAACACGGAATACCCAACGCCGCCAACTTCCTGGCCAAGTTCTCATCGTAACACGGTTTTCCACTATCCGCTAAGGCTAATAAGCACATGCAGCGGACTCCATTGGCAACCATCTCGCTCAAACGGCGCACCAGTTGAGCTTCGTTTCCACCTTCGAACAAATCGGTAATCATGATAAACAGTGTCTTGGCCGGCTCCGTGATCAATTTTTCGCAATACGCCACCGATTTGTTGATATCCGTGCCGCCGCCCAATTGCACACCGAACAACATATCCACGGGATCGCTGCCGCAGGACTCCGTCAAATCGACAACCTCAGTATCAAAGGCAATCACATGCGTCTTGAGTGCCGGGAGCGAGGCAAAAATCGCCCCGGTCACGGCTCCGTAAACGACGGAATCGGCCATCGATCCGCTTTGGTCCATATCAACGATCACCGTCCAGTTGTTCGTTTTCTGAGCCCGCGAGTAAAAGTACACACGTTCCGGCACAATGGTGCCCAATGATGGTTGATAATTTTTTAAGTTTCGGCCAATGGTCCACTTCCAATCAATGTTGGATGCGTTAGGCAACGGAGAATGTTCCTTGCGATTGAGTGCTCCGAGAACTGCCTGCCGAATTTGTTGCTCCAAGGCCAGTTTTATTTGGTCGACCACCGCTTGTACGACTTGCCGAGCGGTATCTTTGGTTTTTTCCGGTATCTGACCACTCAGCGATAACAGCGTGCCGACCAATTGGATGTTGGGTTGCACGTTTTTCAAAGTTTCCGGCTCCAACAATAGTTGAGTCAGACCTTTTCGCTCGATCGCATCTTGCTGGATGACGGACACGACGTCCTCTTTAAAGTACGTGCGAATGTCGCCCAACCATTTTGCCAAGCGAGGCGAAGAACTTCCGAGTCCCGCTTGGCGTGCGGCACTACCAGAACTATCGGCGGACTCGTCGTAAATCGCGGCCAGTGCCAAGTCCATTTCGCTTTGTTCCGGCGTCAATCCACAATCCCCACAGCAATCATTCAACGAGTCTTGGGCCGAGGTGCCCAAAATCAACCGCCATCGTCGCAATTGTTCTTGCTCTACCGTTGGCATCACGTGGTCCTTTGTAAACGAAACGCTTCGAGTTGGTTATATTCTGCAAGGTGTCTGTATCGTTATAGCAGTTTTGGTTAGAGGATGGAACTCTTCGAGTGGCGCGTTGCTCGGGGCAGCATTTGACTATCCGTTCACAGCTGATTATTCTGAGCGTCTAGTCCGAGAAATGCGAGAACGGGCCAAAATGCTTGCTTCACCACTAAATGACGAAATCGCAAACGCTACGACGGTGCACTCGCTGCCTGAAGTTGAATTGAATCAGGTAGAAGGTGCTAACATTCCAACAGCAGGATTCTCCGTCGCTTCACTGGGCGTAATGGTTGTCTGGTTGGCGGCGATACTAGCATTGGTGAACCATTATGGCTCGATTGGAGTGGGTATAGGCTTGGTCTTTGCCTCGTGTACTGCCTATTTTCTGTCGCGACTCACCATTCGCGCCGTCCCTTTAAATACGCGTGCGTGGAATAATTTGCATTTAGCTGTTGCGTTATTCTTGTCAGTCATCATAGGACTAATGGTTTATCGATGCTCAAATAGGCCGTTAGAGTACAGCCTCTATATTCTACCTCAGACCCTGCTGACTTCTTTCGTTGTGTGCATCATGCACGTTACAGGTCGCGCTCGGTTCGTTATGGCAATCCTCTTTTCGATTACAGCAACAGCACTTGTCTCGATTGGTGTCGTTTGGTCTGAAGCAATTCTGAGTAGTACGGTTTCGTGCGTTACCATCCTACCACTCTTCGCTCTATTCACATATTGGCGCGAACGGAGACAAAAGCACTGGGAAGCAAATCTGGTTGGACCAATTCAATGTCCTACCTGCGGTCGATCGCTATCAACGGAAAGCAAGATTTGTCCGCGCTGCGATACCAGAATCACTTAGGACGACCGTTGTGTTCCGCAAGTCGTTTGTATCCGTGTCGCCATTTTGCGTTTTGCCTAACGCTATTCATTTACGAAAGTGCGATTCTATTGCACGACTTTCTTTCACTCTACTCGCACTCTACTTTCACCCAACGTATCCGTTCACGGTTGTTGGTCAATGCCAGACGCTGGTGCGTTGCGCAAGTCAGACGTTTGTAGTTTTGAGGTGCTCGAGTGCTCACCGGTTCCACATCCGATGATGCCCGTTTTTTCAGCAACTTGCTCCACGGCACCCTACATTTCGTGAACGGTTACCACCCAACACGCAACCGACACGCAAATTGAATCAATCGAAGTCGAAGTCATTGAGATCGGTCAGGGCTTGTTCTTCGGCTTCATTCAATTGCCCATCCAAGATTTCGGCGGCTTGATTTGGATCCACGCCCCAGATGTTGGCCAAGTTCTCAGCGATGCTACGTTTTTCATTCGGTGCAAAAGTCCCAAACGCACGTCGCAAAAAGACCAATGATCGTCGAAACTCTTCATCATCCAGTTGGCTAATGTAGCCGACCAACTGCTCCCACAAAACTTGCCTAGCAATCAACGCGTAACGATTGCGAGACGCCAATCCTTCGAACCAACCTGCGCCCAAATCGGCGGAAATCCCTGGCGAAAGTCGCCGAGAAACTTCGCGCCCCAGAGACTCGTTGTCCATCCAGCCGCGTTCGAGCAAGAGCGCGCAGGCCAAGCCGGAGAGCAACGGACTGCGATCATCAGCGTCGGACAAAGCTTGCAGGGTCCGTCGCCACAGGGCTTCATCGATCCGGTCGCTAAACTCCAAAGCAATTCGGTTCAGAAGATCCAAAGCCTCCGCCAGTTCCTTGGCAGCTGCCGCATCACATTGGGCTGCCGCGAACAAACTCAAGGTGCCTTGCACAAACAACTCGTCGATCAACGGCATCAAGGGTTGCGTGTCGAACCGTCGCACATCACCAAAGCGAACGACCTGCAGCAAGCGAAATGCAGCTCGAGCCACTGCGACTAACGCCGAACTTTCATTCGCCAATCCCTGCAAGCGTTGCCGAGCATGTTCCATCATGGTCGGTAAATCACACTGACAGGCATCCGCCACTAATGCGGCCGCTCCATCAATTGACTGGGCCTCTTCGATCCTCTGCTTCAATTTGTAACCGGCGGCCAATTCTACCGTCTCGCCCAACAAGACGGATTCGACCAACGTGATTTCACTCTCTGGCGACCATTGCAACAACCAGT
The DNA here is from genome assembly GCA_041741535.1 of Pirellulaceae bacterium. GTDB lineage: Bacteria > Planctomycetota > Planctomycetia > Pirellulales > Pirellulaceae > M30B19. The sequence continues at coordinate 40,565 of JBGSJV010000113.1, read as the reverse complement.
TCTCCGCCCAAGTGGCCCCTTGCTGACGCGTGGGCACAAACTCGGCAAACTTGACATCTAGGACGCGCAGTCGATGCAAGAACGACGACCGATGCAAGTCCAAAAATGCGGCAGCAGAACTTTTCGCTTGGCGATTCTCGCGCAGGTCCAAATCCAAATCCTGGCGAACCGTGCTCCGATACTTCGTCAACTTCAAACGTAGGAGTTCACGATCAAAATCTTCTTGGATCGAGGTGCGACTGACGCCGTCTGGCAACTGCCCAATGGCAGTGCCCACATCCACCTGGGCCAAGGCTTCCGCGATCGGTCTTAACTCACCATGGCCAAGCAAAGTAATCGCGGCATCATGCAGATCACTTAGCGTCGGGGCTTGGCCATCGTGCATCGCGGCCAAGGTGCGCGCCAACCGGACGCCTTCGATCACCTCTGCGGTCGAACGGTGCGTGCCCTTGTGACGAACTTCCCGCGCGACTCGGCTCAAGTACTGCCCCGCCAACGATTCCAGATCATCGTCCTGCAACGCGTCCCACATTAGTTCGAAGTACGCCGGAGCCGCGTTGCCCGCTCCGTAGCCCGATTGCGCCGATAACCGAAAATACGAGTACGGCATCAACGTCAACAGACTATCACGGCGAGGCAAACGAGCTAGTTCTTCGTCGGTGATTGCCGGCCATTGTCCGTTGAGCACCGGAGCATGAAACGCTCCCACCACGGCGACAATTTTCTCCGGTCGAACACCACTGGCAACGGCCTCTTCAACGCGACGCCGCATGTAGGCTTCCCGAATCAGGCATTCAGCGCGACCTCGCACCGGATCATCGTCCAAAGCTCGTAACGACTTGCCCAATTCCAATGCGGCCAACCGATACGCCCCCGGACTCTGGTTGTGTTCGAAATTTCGTTCCCAATACGTATCGTAGTTCAGTTCACCGGTCTGCTTTGCGATTCGATCGTACAAGGATACTTTGGGCACGGTCGGTGTGACACCGCTTGCCGCTGGCGTCAGAATCGGCTGCTCCTCAGCAACAGAATCCTCGGTTGTTTCGCCGCCTGCTTCTTCCGTTTTTTCCTCTCCTGATGCGTTCGATTGATCGCGAAGCCGATACTCTTGATCTTGCAACCCCCAAAAAATATCGGATGGCAAATCAAAAAACTCGACCCGTACGTCGTGCCGATGAGCCCATGCAACCGCCTGGAATTCGGGACTGTAGCGCGCCATCGGATAAACCAACGTGCGAACCGGCAGATCTTTGGTGTACGCCAAGACAGCGATTGGCGGCTTGGTCTCCTTTTTGACCCAATACTTGGTCAACTCCGTCGCGTCAGCGAAACCCTCGACCAATACCAACTCGGGTTGAACGGCATCGAGAAACTTCTGGAGATGCCATGCTCCGCTGGGCGAAAGATGTCGCACACCAAAGACTTGGACTTGCCAAAAATCACTCACGACATTTGCTCCGAGCAAGCCGCGAAGAGTGGCCGCCATTCGGCCCCACGCTTCTTCAGGACATTGTTCAGGTACTCTTTCCAGACCGTCTTGTCCTTTTCTTCATCTTTGATGACTGCCCCTTGAATACCAGAAGCCAAGTCGCCAGCGGAAACATGCCCGGACCCAAAATGAGCTGCCAAGGCCATGCTGCCGGCCAGTACCGAAATCGCTTCGGCAGTCGACAACACACCACTCGGTGATTTGACTTTGGCCTTGCCATCCAACGTTTGGCCGGTTCGCAATTCGCGAAAAATCGTGACGATCTTTTCGATCGATTCATCGGCGGGAATCGCCGCTTGCAAGTCCAAATGCGTGGCCAAGTCCTTGACTCGACGGCGAACGATATCCACCTCCATCTCCAACGTCGCTGGTGACGGCAACACCACAATATTGAAACGTCGCTTCAACGCCGCGGACATGTCGTTGACGCCACGATCCCGAGTATTCGCGGTTGCAATCACCGAAAAACCTTTCGCGGCCGGAACCTCTTGCGCCAGTTCCGGAATCGAAAGTCGCTTTTCCGATAACAACGAAATCATGGCGTCTTGCACTTCCGAAGCACAACGCGTGATCTCCTCAAAGCGCGCAATGGTACCGGACTCCATCGCGCGAAATATCGGACTGCGAATCAGAGCCGCATCGCTGGGACCATTGGCGATCAACATCGCGTAGTTCCACGTGTACCGTATTTGCTCTTCGGTTGTTCCAGCGGTGCCTTGAACCACCTTGGTTGAGTCGCCGTTGATAGCCGCGGCCAAATGCTCGGACAACCACGACTTGGCGGTGCCTGGTTCCCCAATCAACAACAAGGCTCGGTCGGTCACCAACGTCGAGATGGCAATTTCCACAAGTCGTTGGTAGCCGAGATACTTCGGGGAAATCAATTGACCGCCGACCGTTCCGCCACAAATGTATGTCAACACCGCTCGGGGCGACATCTTCCATCCGGGCGGCCGCACCTGTTTGTCGTGCTCGATCAAGACCGTCATCTCGTGTGCAAACAGATCTTCCGCGGGGGCACGCTGGATTTCGTTCGCAGAGGGAGTGGCGGCCGAATCGGCATCCGAGGTTTTCTTTTTGGCCATGGTGGTTTCCAAACTAGTGAAAGGATGAATAGGTTTGCGAGACTACAATCAAATACCGTTCCACCAAACAAAGTCGTCTTCCTGCCACTGATGGAACTCACGACTGCGTTAACCGTACACGGGGTGTCGTGTGCGTGCCGCAAGTCGCATCGCAAACCCGCGAGATTTGAAGAATCCCTTGGGGTATCCGTGGCTCGCGATTAACAAGCCCGTGACGCGCCGAACCCACCACAACCCAATTTCGTGAACGATCACCTCCTGCTGACTGGGTTAAACAGTACCATTTGGCGTTGCCGAACTCTCACGAGTCCGAATCGTTTGGACAACTTCCGCGATCCCACTACTCAAGTAATTGCTGGTTTGGGGATCGGCCAAAATCACTTCCAATTGCGGAACCGCAGTCGCCGGTAGTCCAGCCGCGATCTGGGACCAGGCTTCGGCTTGGTACCAGTAGGTCTTCTGCGACTTCAATGCTTCCAACTGGCTGAGGACCACGCCGGTTGCCGCAGGATGTTTGGCTTCCACCATCGCCTTGGCCACTAACAATCGCTGGTCCGCATTCGGCGCGGTTTTGGCCGCTTCCCATTTCGCCGTCAGGTAACCGGCGAGCCCAGGATGTTGGAGCCGAGCCAAAGTATAGACCACCTGGGACACATCTTTGGTCAACGCAAAATCCAGCCACCTTGGGTCAAGGCAAGATGCGAGGTCCAAATCCATTTGACGTTGCAGGTAATGATAAAAATATCGTTGGGCTCCCGAAATTTCCTGTAGCACCGCGTCGGATCGTTGCCCCGCCAGCGACTTCTTCTCGTTCGTTCGAACATAGGGCGAAAACAAATCGAAGAATCGAGCCGGCGACAGTGTTTTGCGAGCAGATCGAACGATTGCTGACCATTGGTTAACGGGCAACGACTCGCGTTGATCAACGACCAATTCCACATCTTCCAATTCGCCATCACTCAAACGCTCGACGGCAAGACTCAGAATATCCGTGCCACTGGGTTCGGTTCGAATCGCCGTCAACAGCGCATGATTCTGAACCACCTGAAGCAAGAACTCGCGCGACTTGGGGGCCGGTCGAGCCGTCCCGATCCGCATCAAATACAACAAGCGTTCGACGATGGGCTTCTGGTCCGACTTGGATTTGTTCGCGAACAAGTTCGTAAGTTCGGCCGGCGCGCGTTGAATGGAGGCAGCCACCAAATACGCTGGCCCAACCTCTTCGGCCACCCGCACCAACAAGTTCAAATCCTTCGAATCAAGCGTTTGCAAAACTCGCTCTTGGGCTGTCGGATGCGATAATCGACTGAGCGACAACAGCGCCGCCGCGCGAACATCTTTGGCTTTGGATTGAACCTGCTCAAGCAGATAGCTCAAGTCCTCGTCCGAATCCCCCAGACATTCCACCGCAATCATCTTGACCTCTTTGGAACTAGATTCCAAAGCTTGCAGCACCAGTTCTCGCGCCGTTTCGGGCGCAATTCGATGCAACAACTTCAATCGCCGACCATGACCGGCCTTGCCGTTCGGATCAAACGATCGCAATAGTTCACCGACGATCGCGCGGCCGTAGGTTGGCAAAACCTTGTCGGCAATCAAATCACGTACCTCGCTGTACGTATCATCAATGGCCATGATTGCCGGTCGCACCAAACGCAAGTCGTTGAACAACCCTGCTTCGAACGCCGACTTGATTGGTTCGAATCGTCCCGAACCTTTGGTCATGAGGGCTTCAAGCAGTGGCTTGAGAATGCGCGCGCTGGTTTGAGTCTGGGTCATCGCGATCGGTGATGGCGGTAATTCGTTCCAATCGCCCTCCTGACCAGTCGCTCCTTGTGTATATAGAATCGAAGTGAGCAACGCTCCCAATTCGAGCAAGGCTGTCGCCGCCGTTTTTTCGTTGGCTTGCACAACTTGTTCAACTCCTTCGGCCACCCGGCGAAAAACCGGTGCCTTTTCGCCGGCTTTCTTCAGAGGTTCCACCAGCTTTTGCAAACGAAAATCGCCGGGGGCCACGACACTGCCGGCAATCGCCAAGCGTCGGACCTCCACATACGTTTCATTCAATACCGCAATACTCACGACACTCTCCTATAACGTCAAGCGAACGACCGTGTTCTCGGTCACAATCGCCAATGGTTTCACTTCCAATCGACGTGCATCCAGGTCATGTGAAAAGCGGACAACCAAAGTCTGACCACGATGCAATTCGTTGGGAACCAACCGGAGCAGTTCCATACTGGGTGGTTCTTCTGCGATCCCGTGATCGGTCATCCGAAGTCGATTGCCGGACGCATCTTCGACAACCAAAGCGTCACCCACTTCGCCGATCCGAACAAATTTGAGGAGGCACACGGGTTGCTTTTCGGATAATGGACCTTTCAGATTGTTTTTGATTTCTTTGACCAACTGCATAAAATCTATCGCGGCCACTCGTTGAACCGCCGCAAAGTCCGCCATGGTGGGCGGCCGGGAGTTCATACCTTCCCACCGAATTCGTTGGTTCATGTCGCCCGGATAAATGAACAACTCTGCGACTTCAGCGACCTGGAAGAAGCTGTCTTCGGACTTGATGTACTTCGCGGCTTTATAAGGTCGATAGTTTTTGGTCGTGTAGACTTTTCCGGTGACCAGTTCACACCAAATCCCCGTGTCGACCCACTCTTCGCGGGCAATATCATCGTGGGTATTGAATGCCAACTGCAACAATTGGGCATCTGCTTGAACAAGTCCTTCATGTCGCAGTTCAGCCAATTGCCAAGCGTGACCCAACCAGGCGGCAATGCTGCTGTCAACGTCCGGCTTCAGTTCGGAATCTGTCAAACGCTTTTCCAAATAGCTTCGACCTGCCTTGGCCAGACTGTGCAAGGCCGACAACTTCTCCAATGCATGACTATAAATCGCTTCTCGCTGGGACGCCGTCATGTCGTCAACAAAACGCCCGCCACGTGAAAATAAACTCGTGTAGGCTCGCAGAGCTTTCTGGGCTCCCGGCAAGTACGCATCGCCCAACTGCCTCGCCTGTTCTTCGATTTCCCGAGCTGACTTGACGTTCATATTGCCAATTCCCAAACTGACCAAGCTGTGAGTCAGCCGTTCCAATAAGTCGAGGCCCTCCAGTTGAGCTTTAATCTTTTTCGCCAACGCCGATTTATTGACTGTCTTCGGTTTGTCGATTTCAACTTTTTTCTTCTCCGACCGAGCTTCCGCTTTCTCGCGTTTGGCTTTGAGATCATCCGGCAAATCCGCTTCGTGAAACGCGTTTGCCTTTTGCACGTAGGCAAACATCAAGCCCACGCAGTGCTTGCACGGAAACTGGCGGCTAGGACAAGAACAGCGAAACACGGGCGTTGCCGAGTTGGCGAAATCACAGGAACACGCGTAAGGATTCTTGCCACTACCTTGGCAATGGCCAAAGATCAAATCCTTTTCAGCCGAAATGCTCAGCTGAGAAAACTGGCCCTTCAAAAACAGAGAACGCCCGTTCTTGGACGTGTCTGCATTGGGCGACACCGAAAGAATGAAGTGTTCGTCAATTGAGATCATTCCTCAACTCCCTTGCCATGGAACACGAAAGATAAACCCGGATGATTCGACCACTCCGCACCGCTCCACGTTCTGACGAACTTAAGCTGTGTCCCCAAAGGGGTCTGATCCTCTCCTCATGCCCTTTTGTCCGAGATTTTTACGTGCCCTCCAAAGGGTCAGACCCTTTGGGGACACAGCCTAGCGACGAGTGATTTTTCAGCCCCTTCCACGCTCTGGCGAACGTAACTACCTTCAACAAGCACAGTGATAGCGACGTTCGTCAGAACGTGGAGGGAGCTTAGAAAAGAAAAGCTCCTCTCCAGAATCGACTAGACCTTCCGCACTGAGAATACTCGTTTTTCGGTACGAAGCAACAGTCTCTGCGGTGCCAGAGCGGGAGAGGCCATGAACATCTCTCCCAGGGCAATGGTTTCTTCAACGTCGAAGACATCGCCCGCCGGGATGACATAGATATCGCCTTGCTCACTGGCCACGTAAATCTTGCCGTTATAGGCCCAAGGTGAAGTCGTGAAATCGGCTCCTGAAGATTTGATACGATTCTTGTAGGACTCTTCGCCCGACGCCAAATCCAATCTCGTCAGGATGCCGCTATCGCTGAGGATGTACAAACCGCCATCGTAGGCCAACGGAGTTGGAATATAAGAAGTCGCTCGCGATTTGGACCACACCACAAAATCACTTGATGTGGTGCCCTTGTCCAGCGTGATATCGCCGGTGGCACCTGGCCGAATAACGTACATCGGCATCGGAGCTCCTCCATTGACAATCAATTGATCATCGATCGCAAACGGACTGGCTGCGGGGCCCGGTCGCATCCCGTTCATGCGCCACAGTTCTTTGCCGTCCATGTCGTACGAGACCAATCGGCCAGGTCCAATGGTGACGATCTCGGTGCGTTGACTATTTTTCCATAGAAATGGTGTTGTCCACCCCGAGGCTTGCATCGGCTTTTCGCCTTCGGGAAAATCACCACGAGTAACTTCCCACAGCGGCTCGCCATCGGTCGCGCGAAAGGCCGCTAGATAGGAAGCTTCTTCGTTGTCATTGAGTACAATCACTCGATCTTCGGCCAATAGAGGCGAACTGCCCGTGCCGAAGTTCAAATAGATCGGACGATTCGGCAAATCGCGTTTCCAAACCAACTGACCGGTAAAATCGTACGCGAACAAACCCAGGTTCGGAACTTGGATGTAAACTCGTTGGCCATCGGTCACGGGCGTTTCGGAGCTGAAGCTATTTTTGCGATGACGACCACCCGGCGGCTTGCCCGTGTGATATTCCTGTTGCCATTGCTTGGCACCGGTTTCCAAATCCAAACAAATCAGTACGTAAGTTAGAGAAACGTTTTCCGGCATCTCGAAGTCACGATCCTCGAGCTTCTTGATGATCTCTTCTTGCGACAATCCTTGAGCCGATAATTCGGCCAGATACTTGTTGCTGTAATCCGTCCCGACTTCGGCAGGTTTCATTTCGCCTTCCGCAATCACCGACGTCACGAACACTTTCCCGCCCGCGATGATCGGAGACGACCAACCACGACCGGGGATATCCACCGACCACTCCACATCGTCTTGCGGCGACCACTTCGTCGGCAATTGCAATTCGTCACCGATCGGATTGGACATCGGTCCGCGGAACTGGGGCCACGTCAAATCAACCGCTTGCCCCCAAGTCCAAGTCACGCACGCCAAGTTCAAAGCAATTATCACGCTGCATGACGCAAACAATTTCTTCATCGTCTTCTATCTACTTTCATCGTCTAGGTTGGACTGCGGGCGAAATGGGCAACAACAAGGCACCCTTTTCCAGTTAAAAAGCTTAACCCGTCGCATCTCTGCGAACAACAGCCGTTCGAACAATGTTGCGCCTTCTTGGTTTTTGGCTCTTGGTTTTGGGAATCTGGAATCCGCCGTACCGAGTTGAATCGGGTGTGGTGGTCCTTGCGGCGCTTGGCTAGACTGGACCGTTGGTCAGTTTCCGCGAAATGTCGATTTTGACCTCGATCAAATGCATGGACTCCAGTCATTCATAAAAACTGGCGAGATGTCGTGATACCGAACGAACGAATTTGGCTTCGATCCTTGAGCTTTCTCGGCCGCTGGAGTTTCTTGTGGCTCCTGGTTGGTCCATTGACTCTTGGCGCCGACGAACCGGCAAAGTCAGGCCACAAGAACATCGTGCTCATTTGCATCGATGACTTGCGCCCCGAGCTCCATTGTTATGGAGCGGCCTACATCCGTTCGCCAAACATTGATGGTCTGGCAAGCGAATCCGTCCGCTTCGCTCGGCATTATGTACAAGCGCCTACTTGCGGCGCGTCACGTTACGCCTTGTTGACAGGCCGATATGGAAGTGTGGGGAATGAAGCCTTGTTCCAACGCGCTCAAGCGATGCAATCAGGTGCAGCTGTGCCGCCAAGTCTTCCACAGTGGTTTCGCCAGCACGGTTACACGACCGTGGCCGTTGGCAAAGTCTCCCATCATCCTGGCGGCCGAGGTGGCCCGGACTGGGATGATCCGCAATCGTTGGAAATGCCCGATAGTTGGGATCGACAATTCTTGCCTGCCGGGCCTTGGCTGCATCCTCGCGGGTGGATGCACGGCTTGGCCCACGGTGAAATTCGCACCGATTCTGCGCAAATGGATGTGTATCAAAGCGCGGTTGGTGACGACTCGATCTATCCCGATGGTGTCACCATACCGGAAGCGATTCGCGAGCTCGACGTGTTGGCGGACGCGGGAAAACCATTTCTTTTGGCTTGCGGGATCCTTCGTCCTCATTTGCCATTCGGAGCCCCAGAATCTTATCTGACTCCTTACCTCGAGGTTCAATTACCTCCGATCGCTCATCCTCAGAAACCCGCAGGGCAGACGACCTGGCATGCGTCCGGGGAATTCAAACGCTATCAGCGTTGGGGGCGCGATCCCAATCTCGACCCGGACTTCGCAGACCAAGTTCGCAAACATTATGCCGCTTGCGTTTCTTATGCGGATGCGCAAGTTGGCAAGCTAATTGTCAAATTGAAAGAGCGAGGACTTTGGGAAAACACCGTGATCGTGTTATGGGGAGATCATGGCTGGCACCTTGGCGAACATGCCGTCTGGGGGAAACATACGCTGTTCGAAGAATCGCTGCACTCGCCCTTGTTGATTCGCGATCCCGATCAATCGCACCCCAATCAAGTGTCCAACACGGTCGTCCAGACCGTCGATGTGTTCCCCACGTTGTGTGAGCTGAGCAAGCTACCCGTTCCGGATTTTGTTTCGGGCCGTTCCTTGGTGCCTGAACTTACGGAACCCGCAAACGATACGACCGAAATGTACTCGATCAGCTACATGTCTAACGCCCAATCCATCCGGTCCAATCGTTTTCGCCTGATCGTCCACCGCAACGGCCACCTGGAACTCTACGATCATGCAGGAGACGGGGAAACAAAGAACGCTGCGTCCCAATACCCAGAAATCGTCAAGCGGCTACAAACGCAACTAGAAAATATGCTTCGATTACCCGAACGATAGCAGTTCAAGAATTTGAATGACGGTGTCCATGCTTCCTGGTACGTTCCGCAAGTCAAACCTCTGCGATCCCAATCACTACTTTCATTCAAGTTGAACTTCCGAAATCGCCTTGGTACAAAGGCCCAGACCATCAACGAGTTCCCAGAAAGAAACAACAATGACGATCGAGTTATCCATCTGCGAATCGTTGCCCAACCTGCATATCGGAGTGTTGGAAATCGTGGGCGTTCAAGTCCAACCGGCGTCGGAGGCTTTACGGATGTATTGCGAAGAAGTCGCCAAACAAGCAACCCAGCGTTTCGACAGCGAAGAGTACAACGAGCAATGCCAAGAAGTTCGTCAGCTTCTGCGGTTCGGTAAATTCAAGGCGTCGGGGCGGAGCAAACCGGCGCAAGAATATTTGGCTGGCTGTGTGTCACGTGATGGGCATCTGCCCGCGATCAACGGCCCCGTTGACTTGCTCAACGCAGTCAGCTTGGACTTCAACCTGCCAATCTCCCTGTTGTCACTCGCAAAATGCTCACGAAGACTGCGTGTGGCACGGGGGAACGCTGGTGAAAGCTACGTTTTCAACTCGGTCGGACAAACTCTGGATCTGACCGACCTGATTACAACTTACGATGCCTCCACAGAACCTGCTCGGCCAGTCGGAACGCCGATCAAAGATTCTCTGGCAGGGAAAATCGAATTCACCGATCAAGACTTGGTTGCGATTGTCTATTGTCCAAATTCGGAGTCAGCTCGGCGCAGGTGCGATTCGGCGCTGGAGCAATTAAAAACTCGAATGCTCGATTGTATGGGATAGCTTCAGATATTCATCGAACGTCATTCGCGCCGCCTGATTGGTCGAATGTCCGACCAACCAGGCACTGCGGGGCGATTACCGCGCACACATATTGAGTGTGACGACGTAGAACTTTGCTCCGATCGGATCCGCCAGCATCGCCATTCGGCCCACGCCTGGAACCTCGTACACTGGGACGGGGTTGGTGCCACCCAACTTCTGAGCGTTGGCGACACAGGCATCGACGTCTGGAACGCGAATAAATATCCACCAATCCGGCGGCAGCGAGCGGAACCATTCGGCGTTCATCGGCATAATGCCGCCACACCGAGTCTCACCAACGGCAAGTTCATGGTAGGGCCCGCCGCCGGGAACAATCGCCGACGATTGGAAATAGTCCCACCCAAGCAGTGCTGCGTACATCTCACGGGCTTTGGCGGAATCGGGCGTCGCCAACTCAACCCAGTTGATCGAATAATCTTCAAACATGATATACGGAGCCCCAACGCCTTCCGCCTGCCAGAGCGAAAAGACGGCCCCGGTTGGATCTTTAACCACACTCATGCGACAATGTTCGTTGACATTCGTCGGTGGAAAAACAACGTTCGCCCCGAGTTCTACGGCTTTTGCCGTCGAATCGTCGCAGTTATCGACGGCGAAATAAACGCCCCACGTTGAAGGCATACCAAGCAATTTCTGCTCGGGCAGTGCTCGACTCATCGCTCCAACACAGCCGCTTTCATTGCTGAAAAAGGAGTAGGTCCCCTCCGGACCAAGATCGAGATCAAATCGCTGCCAACCGAACAACCCTTGGTAAAACGCCGAACTGGTGTCAGGATCCGTGGTCGCTAACTCGAACCAACAAGGCATCCCGTGTCGCATTTCTGAGATTTGCATATTCCTCCTGCAAAAACAAAGGCCCGTGTGGCCGTGATCTTAGGCTTTGAAGTGATCCAATGTCGAGCCCCTAAGGTCGTATTCGTGATGTGACAAGTATATTAAGATCTCGTGTAGACACACTTCGCGATAACTGGTTCAGCAGGTTCGTTCCTTTGTTGCACCACATCGTAGCGAACCAAACCAGGCCCCGCAGAGGGAGTCAATCGAAATCAGCTCTTCAGGGTAATTACGTAACAATGAGCCCCCGTCGGGTCAGAAATCATAGAGATCCTTCCCACACCCGGTGCGTTAAATGCAGGCACGGGGTTGCTACCGCCCGACTCTTTAGCTTTTGCGACGCAAACATCCACGTCCGGGACCAGGACATAAATCCCCCAGTGTGGAGGAATCGAGCCCCAAGCAGGATTCATCGGCAAGATACCGCCATACCGAGTCTCTCCGACGGAGATCTCGATGTAGTTGCCCGAATCCAGAACCGGGATCGGCAACTCAGAAAAAGTCCACTTCAATAAATTCGCGTAAAAATCACGAGCCTTGCCGGAGTCTCGAGTCGCCAACTCGACCCAACCAATCGAGTAATCTTCGAACATCACAAATGGCCCACCACCTCCCTTGGCTTGCCACAACGAACAAACCGCACCTGTCGGATCGGCAATGACACTCATCCGTCCGTGTTCGCTAACATTCATCGGCGGTACCAAAAGGTTAGCACCGAGATCCACCGCACGCGCGGTCGACTCGTCACAGTTTTCCACGGCGAAGTATACACCCCAAGTTGAGGGCCGACCTTGCGATTGTTGCTCCGGCATCATACTGCACAACGCGCCAATACAGCCGTTGGCATTGTTCAAAAATGAATAGGTTCCCATCGGACCCAGATCCATGTCCATGCGGCTCCAGCCAAACACGTCATGATAAAACGAAGAACTTCGGTCCGGGTCCGTACTGGCTAACTCGAACCAACAAGGAATCCCGTGTCGAATTTCGGTTACTTGCATGATAAGCTCCTAGTATGAAAAGTCATTGCAAAGTCCGATTCTAGTTCCAACAACCAGACGCGACAAGCAGAGTTTTTTGGCTAGGCGACCCTTAACGAGCCGTTATCGGGAACATCCGATTGCGAGAATTACCAGCGCCCACCGCGAATCCCACCACGTTCTGGCAAAAGTCGCTACGCCCGAAACACCCCTAACACTTCACGTGCTTCCGCTTCTGTCCAACTCGCTTCATCGCTTCAATTTTGGCGATGTACTCGGTTGCTAAAGGGACCTTGCAGGAAGTGTCGCCCATATCAACTTGCACAACACCGATTTTTTTGGAAATTGCTTTGGCTTTGGCCAACAACGGTTTGACGTAGCTACCGACACAGATCACAAAATTATTCATCGTGTAGGCGACTCGACCGGGTGCCTCGTGAACTTGCTGACCAACGATTTCCAACAACTCCTGAATCTGAGCCAAATCCAATTCCTCATCCGAGCGGACCGAAACCAGCGACGCATAGGTCGCCCAACCGGTCGCCGCAATTTTAGGAGTATTTGACTTGATCCATTTCATCGCCAACTCCGCCGCCGCCGCGTTCTCGGACGCTACCCAAGCGACGGTGTACTCGCTGATCATGTACCAAGGCGCCTGCTTGGCCCACAGTTCCAGTTCTTTCTTGCTCATCGCTGCACCGTCGGCCACCAACCCCGCCAAATACATCGCATCGGAATTACCCGTCGCGTACAATTCCAGAGCTAACTTTTGTTGGCCTTTGATCTTCTTGACGATGGTCTTCAAGTCCCCCACCTTGACTCCAAACATTTGATCCATCGGTGCTCCATGTCGCCCAAACGTCTTGCGAGTTTGTTCGCTGCCTAACTTCTTAAGCTCGGCCATGATTTCTGTGACGGTGTTCATCCCAAATTCCTTCCCGTTGTGTCAATTGCTGTGTGCGGTCGCGGAAAGGCATCAGCATAATCCGTTTTTTGCCGCGCGAAAGCTACTCCAAGAAAACCCCCAACGCTAATCCAACCGTTGCAGACGCGGCATTCATCCAAACACTCCATTTGGCCACATCCCAACCGCGAACTCCCGGCACGATCAAGAACAAACCGACAGCTTCGATCATAACCACGCCACCTTCGCTCCACAGCCAAGGAACGCCCATATTACTGGCCCTCCACACCATCGGATGCGTCACGCAGTTCAAGCCAATCACCAACAATACCAATGGTCCCGTCGCACGTGAACCCCATGGCACCCGACACCCATATCGCCAGCCAAGCATCACTCCAACTTCGATCAGCAAAGTCAAACCGAAGCTGAGAATCCAAATCCAATCGTGCGAGAGAGCCAGGCTCATCGACCGTTCCGATCGCCAAGATCCCGATCCGACAAACGCTCAAGGTCGGGAGCTGAATACATCTGCCAAAACCAACGCCTAGGCCATGATGCACAGCCCTAGGCCAAAAATCACCACCGCGCACCCAATAACCCAACGCCAATCGAATTCTGTCTGGCCCACAAGTTGGCCAGCAGAGTCGCTCTCCGAACGGTGCACGACCGAAACTACTGGACCAGCATCCGTGATGGCGTCCAACTTCAAGACCGTCAACACCGAAGATACGGGACTCGTCCACGGAACACTTGAAATCTCATGTACCGGAGGTGAACAATGAAGCCACTTACTGAACGATTCACGGTCAAAATCGGTTGGGAGCGGTTCGTCTTTCGGAACAAAATAAAACTCGGTGCCGTACTTGGTCGAAAACGAAAAACGCTCGCCCGGCTTGATGACCACCACACCTTGAAAACCAGCGGTAGGTGCGGCAATCAAGCGATTCTCGGCCAGCAACACAGAATCCTCAAACACCAACTCGTGATCGACACTTTTGTGGCCAGGCGGTAGCACATCCGCGCAGGCCACACTGGACCACAGGACCAAAAACCACACCAGTCCACCCAACCGTCGGTTCATGGATTAACTCTTCTCCAGTTTCGCTCCAAAGTACCCGAAGTGATGACAAGCGATCTCATGTTTGACCGGTGGGGGAACTCGAGTCGCCGGGATGTCACCACCGCTCCCAACACTAACCAACAAATCGTGGCCGGCGTTGTCAAACAACATCTGCCCGAGCCGACCTTGTCCTGCTTTGGTCAACAAACGACTGAGCCATCCATCACTACTTTCTAATTCCATGACGTCGCCCGAATAAACAGTGTAGCGAACGTGGGGATCCTCCGAAGCATTCAACTGTCGCAAAAATTCGCCGTCGCAGTCCAATTGATCAATCGTGGCCGTCACTTTGTTTAGATTCACAAGCACCGACAAAATATAACTCGCAGCGCTCCCAACTCCAGGAACCAAATTGATCCCAACAGTCAGCAACAACTTGGCAGCGGTTACCGCAAAACCGGTCTTGCCCAACGGAGCCCCACCGTTGGGAACTCCCAACATGATCAAATGATCCACATACTTTCGACCTTCACCCTGTTCAATCAACCAACGCGCCATCAGGCCACCAATCCCATGCCCCACAACGATCACTTCTTTACCATCTTCGGCATGGATTCCAATCGCGCTGAGCTGTTCGTGCAGGTCTTGGGCTGAACTCTGCAACGTGGTCGACAGTTGTTCGTAGTCCCACGCCAAAAACAAGGTGTCTGCGTCAGCCGTCCCCAGAACCTCGCCCAACGAGGACTTGCGATGCGGATGCAGTTCGTTCGCCATCGCAGCCCCGTCACCCAACAAACTGTGAATCAACACCACAACTCGCTTGGCCGTCGCGACTCGTTCCCGCAACGAATGACGTTCCAAAGTAACTGTCCCACTTTTCTTGAAACTGACGGCCCGCAGTCGATTCACACTGCTTAACTTGAAACAGGTCTTGAAGAAATACAATCGCAACGTGGAAAAGACGCTCCGTGAACCAGGACCATCGGCTGGAATCTCGCTCAAAGAAAAGCAAGTTCGACCGCTCGACGTCTTTTGGCACTGCCCCGCCAGCAAGACATGTTCGCCATCAAACGTTAATGCCACCAACGACTCGTTGTCTTGGAGTGGAACATCGATCTCAAGCTCCAGCGGTTGCTCGGTCAACGTGTCTCCTTGGTCCCAATTCGACAATTCCACAACGCCCAATTGTTGACCGCGAGCTTGTGCCAACGATACCAATGAAACATCGTCGCTGACAAAAGCGTTCCAAAAATTGGAATCTTCGGAAGCTCCGCGACCACTTTGGACGGGTTGCAATCGAACATCAGCCGAAAATTTGGGGTGTGGTTTGACAACCAAACTCGAATCTTGAACCGAGACCAAATTCGGCCCGACGCGTTGCCCGGAACGCACCAGCTCAATTTCGATCATCTTAGCAAACCAATCGATCGCCGGAAGTTTGTTTTGCCCAGTGCGTATCTTTCGACCTTTGAACGGTTCGATCACCCCCGATGGCAAGGGCGCCAACACCACATTCGCAGCGTCGCGATCCCGTTGTTCCGGCGAACCCAATAGGAACTCGTCGATAGGCTGGCTACTGACAATCAACATAAGCCGCTCGATGGCGGATGCGGGACCGTTCGGCTCGAGAAACAGCTCCATGTCGGGGGTACCGTCCAACAAAAGCGTACGTTCTTGTGGCGACGATGGAAATTCATCGTTGTCCAAAATCGTCATGCCAAAGTCGTCCGAGAAATGCACCAACATCGAATACAATGGTTGGTCGGTCTTGTTTTGGGTCACCAATGTCCCGTGGATCGACTCTTCACCGACAACAAACCGAATTCGAGACTCCGTGTGGCGAATCGATTCGCCGCCGAGCTCCTGCACAAAGTGAAAGGGAATCGTGCCGGGCGAGACGGGTGTCTGATGATTCTGTAGACTGCGGCTGGTTTCCCATTTGGCAATTTGCGTCAACGAACCCACAACGTGCCGCGCTGCAAATTCGTCGTGGCCCTTGACCGCTTGAATCAAGCGAGCCCCCGCATAATCGTGTACCCGATAAACCGGACCGTGTTGCGAATCGATCACTGCCTCTATGCCGTAGCCCGATCGTAGCCCCGCGTCTTCGACCAACTCGATAGACAACTCTTCGGCCAACTTCCACTCGGCGATCAACAACGACACCGCCCCTAGGTCCCCCGAAACGGCCACCAACAACGGATTGGCGGGCAAGCTGGAGATCTCAGCGAACAACGGTCGGTCGGTCGGCAACTCGGTGTTGACCTGCAAGACCGAATGAGTCAAACCTACCGACTCCGCAACGGCTGAACCAATGACCGTTTCGCTCGCTTGCCCTGCTGCATCGACGACAGTCGGTTCGAGAATCACAAACTCGAGCGGCTTGTCTTGCACGGGTGTGAATCCGTGGATCGCACCGAAGTCAACTTTCCACTGTTTCTTGAAGGGGTCGTAATTGACCAAGAAGTGGCGTTTCTTTGACTGCGAAACCAGAGCCCCCAAAAATCCTTGGTATCCATCAAAGCCCCGAAACACTTCGAATTGTGGCGTTTGATTATGAGCCTTCTTTTGCACGGTGACGCGCACGCGGCGAAAAAGATCCGCGTAAGTCGTTTGACCGTGACACTTGTCCAATTGTTCCAAAAGCGTGCTGCTAAAGATACCGCGTCGATCGTAGCCTTCGAAGGCCTGTTTCTTGCGTTCGCAGGCCGCCAACAAAATGTGACGACTGGCAGGCGTCTCCAACTTTTTCTTTTGTTCCAACAGGCGTCGGTAATGCCCCGCGAGATAACTGTCCAAGGGACGTTCCGTATCGACTTGATGCGACATGCGAACCGCCAACTGACTAAAGTCATCCGCCGAACGCGTCCCGCTGCCGCTATGGCAACAATCCAACAACACCACCACATGCGGACAACGAGCAGCCAACTCCGTGACCAACACTGCCAATTCTTTGTCCGCCAGATCGTAACTGCCCGCTTGGCTGGGATCACGTCGACTATCCCAACACACCAAGCCTTCGTCAAACCCATCCGGGTGGAACGGCGCGAACGCCGCTGCTGATTTCCACCGAGCCCCGTGGCCAGCGAACTGAAACAGAACGATATCATGAGGCCCCGCCTGAGCCAAATGCTCCCGGAAGCCCGTGATAATGCCGTCGCGCGTCGCGGTGGAGTCCTTTAGTACCTGAATCGAGCGTTCGTCGGCCGGAAACCGCTCCGATAGCCAAGCGTCATAAGCATCCACATCATTCAGACACCCGTGCAACTTGCCAACGTTTGGCGTGTAGTCGTTCACTCCACTTAGCAAAGCAAACAGTTTGGGCCGAGGCATTCCGATAATCTTTCCAGGGAGCTTGGGTTGTTAACCGTTCACGAACGAGGGACTGGGTGCGTTCTGCAAGTCGCGAGGTTGAGTTCTGCCGGTCCGTGATCAACACTCGGGCTCTATAAAACCTGCTGGTTAAACATTCGACTTGCGGCACGTAACCTGCGTCACGAGAACGGTTACTTTTGATTGACGGGTTCGAGTGCCTATATTACACTAAAGTCTCGCTCAAGATGAACACCTAAGATGGGAATGCTGCCGACAAATGAGCCGACCTGCTCGCCCCGTCTTTCTATTTGTGTTTACGAACCCACGACGGGACTTGGCGCTGAATCGCGAAACCAGCGGCATTCGAGCCGCCTTACGTTCCCGCCGCGATATCGAGTTGGTCCTCTTGGATCATCCCTCTTTGGCCGAAATCGAAGATGCCTTCCAAGAACGACGCCACCAAATCGTCGCCTTTCACTACAGTGGACACGCCAACGGCTTTCAGCAAATGCTGGAATCAGAAGCCGGCACCGAACAAAAGATCCAGGTCGCTGGTTTTGCTCAATTCTTGGCGAGCCAAGAGAGTCTTCGCTTCATCTTTCTGAATGGTTGCTCGACAGGCGGACAGGTCGACGACTTCTTTGCAGCAGGTGTGCCCTGTGTCCTCGCAACGACCCAAGATGTCGCCGATGAACGAGCGACGACCTTTTCGCTACGGTTCTATTCCGGCTTGGCCTCGGGGGCAGATCTCCGAACGGCTTACGAGGAAGCGGTCGGTTCGGTCAAGGCTCAAGACAACGCATTGGTATTGGCCGACCATTCCGACACACGTGGCATTCGCGTGGGCTTGAAGCGTGAAATACCACGCTCCGCTTTTCCTTGGCAACTGCACATGCAGGACGACCATGTGGCGGCGTGGACTCTGGACGAAGAAGTGCAACGCCGACGGCCCCAACGGGAAACAAGCAATGAAGTCGGGCAAGTTCAGTTGCAACGCTTGTTGAACTTTGTCGAAGAGCATTGGATTCGCGGCATCTTGGAGCGGCAAAACCCCAGCGGCCTGCTGGAGATCGGAAAGACCGAGCGGTCCGATGTGATCAACGATCCGTTTGAAGGGATCGTCGAATACGCTTCCCAACAGCGAGAAACCGTCGGCGCCGAAGATTCGCTACTAGAAATTTACCAACGAGTTCAGAAACGCTTGCTGTTGTTGGGACAACCAGGCTCGGGGAAAACGACCTTGTTGTTGCAACTGGGCAAGGAACTGGTTGGCTTGGCTCATCGCGACCCAGCCTTGCCCGTTCCGGTTGTTTTTTCGTTGTCTCGTTGGGCCGATCCGAACCAGTCATTTCGCGATTGGCTGCAAAGTCAATTGAGCGACCTGTACAACGTGCCACGGAAGTTGTCAGGCGGGTGGTTGGACAACCACGAATTGATATTGTTGCTGGACGGGTTGGACGAAGTTGCGGCGGAGCTGCGTAGCGATTGTGTGCAGTCGATCAACCGCTACTTGGATGAAGTGGGCGTGTGTGGGATCGTGATCTCGTCGCGGATTGACGAATACACCGAGCTGAGCGATCGATTGCGGGTCGCCGGAGCCTTGCATTTGCAGCCGTTGACCAATGCCCAGATCGACGGATATCTGGCGGCGGGCGGGGCTCGGTTGTCGTCGTTACGAACCATGTTGGAGCAAAACGAATCGCTCCGGACCTTGGCTCAATCGCCACTGTTGCTGAACATCATGAGTCAAGTTTACGACAGCGTGGGAAACGATTCAGTCGCCAATTCGAAATCGGACCGGCAGTCCCAAACCGCAGATTTATTCGAGCGATTCATCGAGCGAATGTTTCTGCGACGCGGACGAGCCAAGCCTGCGTTCGAACGGGCTGAAACAGAAGCGGGGCTGAAATGGCTCGCGCAGAAGATGCGCGAAAGCGGCTCGTCCCTATTCCTGCTCGAATGGATACAACCCACTTGGTTAACGCGTGGGCAACAATCGATCTACTGTGTAATGATCAGCGCGGTCTTGGCATTGTGCTTCGGTGCAACGTTGGGAGTGTATTGGTGGGGAACTTCGCAGATCAGTGCGGATACAGCAATCGCAATTCAACACGGCTTGTGGTGGTGGCCCACGGCTTTTTGTTTCCCTTGGTTCCTGACGGCATGTGCGGTGGATCGCTTCCTTCCGAATCAAGCTGCTCGCGGCGATTGGAATCTTGGCAAGCATGCAGCACAAATCACGATCAAAACTGTGATTTATATGGCCATGTGGTTGTTGTTGATGTTGGTGCCCTGGGCAGTGGCCCCGGCAGCCCTGCAAACACAATGGATGCAGTTGGTGCTGTCGGGGGCGGTCGCCAGCCTACTTTTGTCGGCAGCGGGATCACATCATCGAACCATGCAAGAAATCCATCCGGCGGAAGCTGTAACGTTTTCCTGGCGCCGAGCCGTGATGTCGGCTCCGTGGGGGGTGATTGCGGGAGCATTACTGTGGCTACTTTTCCGAGCCGTTTGGACGGAAGAACCTCAGATCCGATTTGCCTTTTCCAATTCGGAGCAAACTCAGGGGTTCACCTACATGTTGGTTTGTCTGGGCGTGATTGGCGGGATTAGTGGCACCATTATTGGCGGGATCAAGCGAGCCATGCTCAAGACGCGTCGCCATCCCAATCAGGGCATCGTGAACTCGCGGCGAAATGCCGTGTTGATCGGTTGTAGTTCCGGAGTAGTCCTGACAGCCGCCGTGTTGGGCTTGATGGAATTACAAGACTTGACCGGCACGCAGCGAACCCAGTTTCAATTGGTACTCTTTTCGCTGGGGATCGGTTGGGCCGTGGTTGCAACCGCTGGCAGCCTGTTCGGCGGCTTCGATTTCCTAAAACACTACGCGATGCGAGCCATCTTGAAGGCAACTCACAGCGTCCCATCGCCGTTGGAACGGTTCCTGAGTTACGCTTGCGAGTTGAACTTCTTAAAGCCCGTGGGTGGCGGTTTCTTGTTTTGGCACCGCTTGTTGCTCGAACACTTTGCGGAGCGGCAGATGAACAACCTCGCAAACAAGACAGATGTCAAGGATTCTTAGCCGCAGGTTTATTCGATCCTGAAGGACTTGGAGCGGGAGCTGGCTCGCAGAGTATTGTTAGTAGATAGCCA
This sequence comes from Pirellulaceae bacterium, assembly GCA_041741535.1. GTDB lineage: Bacteria > Planctomycetota > Planctomycetia > Pirellulales > Pirellulaceae > M30B19. The sequence goes on along the minus strand of JBGSJV010000113.1, from coordinate 19,831 downwards.
GGCAACTCGCGAGGTAGCGGTGGTGGGCTACAATGGGCTGGACCGGAAACCTTGAGCCAACCTACATTTGTTAATTCCCAAGTACAAGACTCGTCTGCCATGTTCAAACTCCCACGCGATTCTAGTTCCGAATGTATCTCAAGATGATCTCGCCCCCGAATTCACGGACAACCGAAACAACCACCTCTCGATTCTGCCGAAGATCACGGTAAGCCCGCTGCGTTAAATCCAAACAGTGCGGGCAAAAGCTTCCCGCAAACCGTTTCCAGCGACACTATGGCACAATCCTTGCAACGAATCAAGACGCTCGACTATGGTTCGATTCGAACTACTCGGAATCCACCAAGCAAGTTTCGCCCTGCATTCATTCCCAGCGGAAACGCATAGGCAACTCGAAGTTCTGCACCAAGGGCGTAAAGTGTTCCACCTTTCTGACCCAAAAATGGGGCGTCTTTCTCGGGATCGTCAAAAATTGCGTATTCGTTGACATTTCCATGCATGTCGAAAATTCCAAGTCGATTCGGCTTTAGCAGGCCACCGATCCGCGATGAATAATCGTTGCCATCGATTCGAACATTCGAACTATTCCAAACGTAGGCGTTGAGTACGAGATTTTCAACGGATCTCCCAAAATTTCACGAGTCGGGATTCTCTGCCTGGCAGGCGAACTCCCATTCCGCTTCGGTTGGAAAACGAAAACCACGTTTCTGCTCCCAATTTTCGACTAGCTTCATGTACTTACCCTGCTCGTCAAGTTCGTAACAGAGTTCCACGTCCGCGATTCCACATTGTTTGGACAACCAGTTACAAAACCGGGCAGCTTCGTCGTTACCCGGTCCGCAAGGGTTTTGGTCTGTTAAGGGAGACATTTTGTAAGCATTCCCCACGTCACGAATTTCTAGCTTGTATTCAGGATCGAACTTCTTGAAAACGCCAATGGGAATCTCGATGGTCGACATCCAATACTTGTGTTTCAGTTCGACTTCGCGGTTGAAGCTCATTTTGAACCTTCCTGCCGGAGGCTCGACTAACACTTCGTTGAAATGAACATCATCGATCACCAATGGACGCCAATTCGCTCCCGCAATCAGACTGCCGACCGGAATAGGCCGCTCCGATTTTCGCAAGAACCATTCCGCACAACTGCGAACAAAGGCGTCGCGACTGACGAGGCACGACCGTTCCACAAAAGTAAACAGCCTTTGCGGAATGGAAGCATTTTTTGGATAGGATCCCAAACACATCAACAAGGCCGCGATAATTTGCGGTTCAGCGGCCTTTTCTATCTGCCGAACCAATATTTCGGGCTCAATCTTATATTGGGGAAAATATTCAATCATAAAACTGCGGCGTGTCAAGTTTTCATCCGAACGCAAAAACCGCCACAAGCTTTCATCCGATTCGCCCAAGCGAATTAGCGCGACCGCCAGTCTCGCTTGTTGAATGGAATTACGAATATATGCCTCTTCGTCCAAGTCACTGCGAGGGGGCGAATTGTTCAGAGCCGAACGCAAATGGCTTCTACCTTCACCTGCTGAATCCAACAGAACCGTATAGACTACAAGTGGATTCTCTGGTGTTTCGGTAGCGTCACGAATCAATTGAGTCAACGTCGGATACATGAATTCCGCAACTGGCTTCAATAGCATTGCCCAGGGAGCCAGTTCGTAAGTATTCAGCTCCACCAAGTCATTGGAGACTTGAGGTCCCCATTGGCTCCAACGATCTGCCGAAGGATCCCACTGGGCCAAAGCTGCCGAAACCGCAACGCGCTGTATTGCCGAAAGACCATCCTTTTCGAGGAGCTGGCGAGCATCGGCGATCAAGTTCGACGCCATATCCTCAGTGACTTTGGTGAGGACCTGAATCTCGTTCGGCTGCATGTCCGGCAACCGTTTTAGAAGGGTTGCCGGGTTGTCCTGAGTAAATTTCCAGCGAGCCAGTTCCAAATGAAGCTCTTGTCGAGGCGATAATAGTTGTCGGTTGTTTAATTGTGCTTCAATTCGCGATTGCACTCCCGCGGTGCGCGACATATTATTGACAATCGTTGGGACTTCGGCGGTTTCGGCCTGCATCAAATTGGCCACCGATTGTTCGGAACTCAGTGCATCCAAGTAGGCATACGTGCCCCAACCCAAACTTGTCGACACCAGTATGGTCAACAACAGCCGAATGCCATAATGCCGAGTGGCCGAACCCATCATCTTCGCCTGTTCGAGGCTCCAGCGGGACGACTTGGTCCAAACTTGGATGTTCAGATACTCGATCGCACTTGGGAGTTGTCGGCTTTCCGGCTTCAACGTCCATGATTCGGCACGATCTTCCAGACAAAGCTCGGCCCGGCCACGCCGCGTCGAGCGTTTCTTTTGCGTCAACCAGTCTCGCAAGGAACCCACCAAGAAGTCATGCGTCAACTGATAGTGTGTCGTTGGGTTCCCGTCTGTCTTTGTGCTCTCGTCACCACTGAGCACCCCAACCGGTGTGATCAGTCGCAACTCACTATCCAGCACCTTCAATAATGCGTTGAATTCCAGGGGTCGGTTCTTCATGCCGCACGCTTCGCGGAGAGACTCGACCGGCAACATTCGGCCGCGAATCTCCCCGGTGACGGGCACCAAGGCCTCCAGAAGCAACCGAGCTTCCTGCTGGAGCGCCCGGTGTTGCGGATTGGCGTGCATCGATTCGAACGTACTTTCCAAGAACTTGTATCCGACGCCTTGCGCTCCTCCCACGCGAGTCAATTCCGCAACCGTCCACGGTCGATCCCGGAACATCTCGGCAAAAATCGCCAACCGAATACTCACCACCCGATCCTGTTCCGCCAAACCAGCAACCGCGTCGCGAATAAACCGGCGATGGGCCTTGCTCAACTGGCTAATATCGCGTGGCAATACGCCATAGCTGCAGCCAAACTCGTACAGAACCTTCCGCGCATGTGTCGTATCAAACAGGTCAATCAACTTGGCGTTACGACCCAAATTCAACTCCACGTCCAATTCGTGAATCAAACGATTGGCCGGCAGCCAAAAGTCATCACGGATCAGAATCAACGCTCGGATCCGTTCGCCATCACAATGACGCAAGGCTCGCACCAACTCTTGTTGAGTGTTGATCGTGCGATCGTTCAGCCATTGTTCGAATTGGTCGAAAACTAACAGCAACTTCTTGCCATACGGTAACAACTTGCCATCACGCACCTGCTCCAAAATGCGCTGTAACGGCAAATCACGCGGAATCGACGGCAAGGCCTTGCGCAAGCCACGCAACAAACGATCTTCCGTTTCACCGTGGGTTGCTTCCACGTAGACGGTCACAACGTCATTGGGCAAGTTGGGAAGTAGTCCCGCTTTGACAAAGGAAGATTTTCCAGAACCACTTGGGCCATAAAGCAAACCCACCGAATTATGAACCGGATCATTGTCGCGCACCCAATTCCGCCAAAATCGAATCGACTCGGGGAAACCATCACGGTCGCGCGGACCAGGAACCAAATGCAAGAAGAATTCGGAATCATGTGCCGTATACGATTGCAGTCCGCGTGGCACAACTCGAACAGGGTCCGAGCCACCAAAACTGGGATCCCGATCCGATCGCAACGATTCGGGGTCGTCCGTCAGAACCCTCGTTGAATTTATCAACGGAGTTGCGTCGGCCGCATCCGGTTGGGAAATCCAGTGCTCCAAATCATCCAACAATTCCTGAGCCGTGCGGTAACGTTCCAACACGGACTTGGACAGGCACTTGAGACAAATACGTTCCAGCTCCCGTGGCAGTGATGGGACCAACGCGCGTGGCTGTCGCGGTTCCGAATATAGAATCTGGTCGAACAACTCGCCTTGAGTTGCCCCCCGAAACGGTGAGACTCCGGTCAACATTTCGTACATCATCACGCCCAGACTCCAGATGTCCGCGCGGCCATCGATCCGATGTGTCTCGCCCATCACCACTTCCGGCGGCATGTAACGCGGCGTTCCAGCCCGAGCCCCGTTTTCGACACGATTGACCTCGTGAATCGCCAACCCGAAATCGGCAATGTACGGATTGCCGGCTTTGTCCATCAGAATGTTCGCGGGTTTGATATCGCAGTGCACAAAACCACGGGAATGAGAAAACGCCAAGCCAGCGGCCAGCTGGCGGCAGATATCAACGGTTCGCGCAAACGTCAGCTGCCCGGCTTTCAAATGCTGACGCAGATCGCCGTCATCCACAAACTGCTGGACGATGCAGAGCCATTGATCGACTTGCAGCACGTCGTAGATTGTCACGATCGCCGGATGCTGCAGTTGGGCAATCGTGCGAGCTTCCCGGATAAACGCCGAAACGTGAGCCTCGGTGCGGAACTTGGACCGCAAACCAAACTTCAGTGCGACCATTCGCTCGAGGGTCACGTCGCGGGCCAGGCACACCACCCCGAACCCCCCAGACCCTAACTCAGAAACAACTTCATATCGCCCCAACTTGCGCGGGTAATCCGATTGTTCGGAACCGCTCTGTTCGCCGACACTCATCATGTCGTAGGTTGGAGTGCTTGCCGCACTAAACGCCGTGTCGATGATCCGATCGTGCTCTGGAAATCGCTCGCGATACTTACTAGGTTGCGGTTTCTCTCCCGCTGCCATCCGCAACCGCACATCCAATAGAATGAGGACGGCAACGGCATCGTTCTGCGCGGCGATTTCGACTCGTCCGGCAAACTTCTGAATGTCCGGATTCTGGTTGTCTTCCCAAGCCCGCTCGTAGGCATGGCAAATCGCCTCGATCTGAGCCTGATAGTTGGCTGTGGGATTGGTATTGTGTGGATCTGCCTGTCGGTTCATTTGATCTAGTGTACAATAGGCCAAATCCGAATGGGATTAGTCCAACCTACAAAATTTCGTTAGATTCGTTGAATACTCGACGTTGCCGCGAGAGGTCTCGAAATGCCGAACGATCCAAATCCTTCGAAACAGCAATTTCCAATAACGGAACGAGACCGAGTCATTCCGATGGCGTATTCGGCCCCATCACCGCCAGCACAAAGCGGCGTCAGCACGCTATGGACCTTGCTAATCATTGGCGGCGTTGCCGGCGGATGTATTGTTTCCATGATGGTGGCCGTGGCAATTCTAATTTACCGAAATTCGACACAGGACAAGGTCGCCCTGCCGAGGCCGATGAGTGACCTAGAATTGCACGAACAGTCTCAAGAGGCGTTCAACAACTACGATATCGATACCGACCCGACCGTCGGAATGAGCCAAGATAACATTGCAAAATATCGATCGTTTGAACAGTTCTTAATGGAATTCGAGCAAGCATCGCAAAAAAATGACTCGGCCTGGCTTCGAAATGCAATTGACGCAGACTTGCTAATGGCACGCATCGGCGAAGATAAGGACGCTAAGAAATGGGACTTTTTTACCTTGCGTGTATTACGGGATCGAGTTGCGACGTTCGAACCGGATCATTCGTATTATTTAACCCCAATCAAACTCGAAAAGATGGAGCCTACCGAGGAATACTACGTTGCTTACGCATTTGGTTATGACGAAAACAAGAGCAGTCAAGTCGAATGGCGTTTTTGGCTGAGTTACCATGCGAATACTTGGAAACTAATTGACTGGGAACGGCTCGATATCGGTTTGTCACAATCTGAGGAATACAAAATTCGGCTTCGATACTCGGAGTCTCCTGCGATGAAGCGCTTCAATGATTTTGTCGACAAAGTCAACCTGTCAGACAAGCGCGCAGCGTCCGGAAATGATGACGGAGCGATCGTCGCATTGCAAAATGCAAATCCAGCTGGTGCGCCCCCAGAATTAAAGGAATATGCCTGGTTATTATTGTGTTATCGTTGGATAGCGCTAGGCCAATGGGATAACGCACTCGAAGCCACTGACCGAGTTGACCCAATCGATCGTTTCCCTGGTGCGTACTCTGCCCGAGCAACCATTTATCGAGAGTTTGGGAAGTTGGACCAAGCATTGGAAAATGTGTTGTTGTACGAATCGGCCATCGGGTTGACACCACAAATGTCCCAGACAAAGGCCGAAATATTGGCTTCGCTCGGGAGAAACGAGGAATCTCTCGCCGCCTATCGAGCCTTGCTTCGACAGCAAAAAGCCGATCCGGAATTGCTTATGGCAATGGTCGACGTCGCTCCGGAAGCGATCCAAAGTGACCTTATTCCGTGGCTGAAACAACAGCCCCAACCCCTCGAAACTGCAACTGAAATTGCCTCCGACGGACGCTATGAAACGAGAGCCTATGAACTAATGTCGGCACTGGATGGTTTCGTTCGCGAACAATCGCCAGAGTCAGCTTCTGCGGCGTGGATCGCAGGTTGTGTCGCTGAAATCGACGACGACCTTGACACGGCCGCTGAACAGTTTCGCTTGGCCATGCAACTCGCATCCGATGCAAACCGCAATGATTTTGCCGACGACTTCCTTTCGGTCATGGTCGCCCTTGGGAAGATCGAAGAAGGATATGCGGCCATGCCGGACAAGAAGTCCGCTTTTGATAGTCTCGTATGGCAACGAGAAGATGGAGAAATTGTTGGAACCGACGAACAATGGAGTGCGGTTATTGCGCAACATCGACAACAGTTTCCGAATGACGCGGGGGCTGCCGCTGCGTCGATTTCGCAACTTCTTGATCGCGAGCAGTGGGCTGAAGCCAAATCGGAAATTCAAGCGGCATTGCAACAATTTAACAAGTCGCCAGCCGCAGACGCTTCATCAACAACCCTGGATGAAGAAGAAATTCAAACCGAGTCGTCCGAGGACTTGGATTACTACATTTCCGATTGGCAATCGAAACTCCTTGACCTACAGACCCGCGAAACAACCGCGGTTGTCGTCTATGAAACCACTTGGAAATCGGGCCTGAAAAATGCCCAAGACATGAGAGACGTCTTTCGGCAACTGGCTGCCACACTTGCAGGAGACATGAATTGGTCGGACCTAAATTTACTGATCGACAAGCACCGTGAAATTGATGCCAACGATCCAATGCTCGCCTACTATGAAAGTGAAGTGGCCGCAGACAGGAACGAATGGGGATCAGCTTACCGACTTCTAACGGCTGTACGACCGACGTTGGCTGGCGACGGCTACCTTACCTACATATTCGATTCCAAGATTGTGAATGCCGCTTGTCGTACCACCAATTGGCTTGACTACTACAGGTCTTCTGCAGACAAGCCAAAGACATTTGAAGCTTTAGCTGATGAACTGAGTCGCCAAGCGAATCTCGGACTATCTGAGCTGATTAGCGAGCATCAGCTCAATGCCATCGATGACCCAGAATTTTTGGTTTGGATGTCGAATTACTCCTGGGAAAATCAAGAGTTACCGCAATTTTTGGATTGGAGTCGCCGACTTCTAAACAGCTCACAAAGCAACCGCGATTGGCGAATCCAGCAAATCATGAAGAACCGACAATCCGCGTTGGTGAAGGCTCAGTTATACCAAGACGCAAGGGACGAGTTTGCTGAAGATCCACAATCCACTCTACTGGTCGAAGCATTGATCGCGGCAGAGCAAGGGAATCATACTCAAGCAGCTACCTTGGCACTCCAACATGCCGAAGTTGCTCAATCGGCAAACGGCCTCTACAGTGCTCCAAAATTCGGCTGGGTTTGGTTCCGTCCTGAGTATCGAGAATTGCAACACAATTTTCCTCCTCGATTGGATTCCATAAGTGCGGTCCCTCAGTTCCTGGCTCTTTTGCGTGAACCGATGGAAGTGGAAATAGCTCAAGTCGAACAAGCAGCGGTTCGCGCATTCGGACGAGGAGCCAAAGTCACCAAGGCCAACTTCGCAGATCAACTGCAACGCTCGAACCTTTATTTAGTTCACGATGGCTCAAAGGATTCTCAGGTTTGGTATGTACAACAAATCGAGCTTTCCAATCTTGCGAAGATTTGGACGCAACATCTTCCTAAAGAATATCAAGAATCACTGGAACTGGTGGGAAGTTGCTTGTTAATCAGTCGTCCCCCGATATCGTCGCCCGTGTCGTTCTTGGAACGAGAAATACCAAACTCGGAACTTGCACCTGCCTTGCGAATGCTGGAGGATTTGGGCCGAACCCGCATTGCCGCATGGTACAGCGCACATCATGATACGGCGGTCCGTCCCGACCCAAGTTGGGCGTTTCAAACGTCTACGAATCCAAATCAGATTATTCATAATCTCGGCCAGTCAGTCTACTTGCCCAACCTCGAATCCCCTCTATCGCCGGCTCAACGCCAAACGCTATCTCGTGAACTGCGAAAACACCTGCTGCGCGAACCAACTAATAAGATCATCGAAGTGCAAGCAAGACTTCAAGTCGGCTGGTTAGAAGAATTCCTGTGGCTCGAAATTGAGAACGCGGAACGCGTTGGGCGAGACATTGCGCTACGAGGCAAACTATTGTCAACGTCTATTCTAGCCCCCAACATCACGGCTGGGACAATTTGCGAATTCAATCTGTCTGAGGCCATTGATTGGCGGTGGAAAGACGAGGCATCCAAGTGAATAAATTCTCCGGTCGAGTAATCCGAATTAATTTGGTGCTTTTTTCCGCGTTACAACTATGGACTTTCTCTGTGATGGCTCAGAACACGGCAAGTCCAGAGCTTTCTTCACCTTCCGACAGTACGTCCGCACAGATTTCCAGAATAACTACCGCGATTGACAAGGTGCCAAACAATCCGGTGCTGTACTACAATCGTTCGATCTTGTACCAAAACCAGGGTAAGTTCACGGAAGCCATTCAGGACTTGACTGCGGCCCTCAGGCTCGAACCCAACAATACCGAATACTTGATTCTAAGAGCCCGGCATTCAAGACAAATTGGGAAACTAAGTGAAGCCGAGGCCGATCTAATGCACGTTCTCGAGCTTGCCCCGATGGATGCTGATGCAGTTTCTTCGTTGGCATCCATTTACCGCCAAAAAAATCAACTCGACAAGGCGCTGCAGTATTATGACATGCTGATCGACCAGCAGGACTCCTATTACTACAGAAATGAGCGTGGTTTGCTCCTGATCCAGATGGGAAGATTCGACGAGGCCGTTCGAGATCTCGATGAATATCTGGATAGTTGGCCTGATGATGCAGAGAGCCTAACAAACCGAGCTATTTGCTTGGCTGTTACCAATAAACTCCACTTCGCCCTAAACGATGCCAATTTGGCCATCGCGCATTCCCCTGATTACTATCTTGCGTACAACATCCGCGGTGATATTCGCTACCGTTTGGGAGACCTCCAGAATTCACTGGCGGATTTCCAAACAGTCGTCAAATTGGCTCCCGACTATTCCCCTGGTCATGAAAATGCCGGAAATGCTTTTTGGCGACTCGGCGAATACGAATTGGCGATCAAGAGTTTTACGAAGGCTCTAGAGGTGGATGATCGGAACGGCAAGTCACGAGTTGGTCGTGCACGGGTCTTGATTGAATTAAGACGATTTGCGGAGGCCGTGACGGATTGCAATGCCCTGATCGAGCGGAACCCAAACGATGCTACCTACTACGTTGACCGCGGGACTTGCCTCCGAGAACTCGGACAATTGGAAGAAGCCAAATCCGACTTGGACCATGCCATTCAGCTTGACGCAAAGGAAGCCTCTGCCTACTTCCATCGCGCGATCGTTTGGGATCGGCTGGGCGACAAACAAGCGGCCTTAGACGATTACGGCAAGACGATCGAACTTGATCCGAAATTTGCTGGCGCGTTTACCAACCGCGGGGCCGTCTTGATGCAAATGGGCAACATCGAATCGGCAATCAAAGATCTAAGCGAAGTAATTGTGTTGAATCCGACAGATGCGACCGCCTACCGCAACCGAGGATTTGCGTTCGCTCGCCAACCGGATACTGCGGAAGCCCTGTTCGATTACAATCACGCCATCCGACTGGCTCCAACGAACGCGAGCTATTACCACGAACGGTCGCTCGTCTTGTTGGATTCGAACCAACAGGAGCGAGCCCTGGAGGATGCCCAACGGGCCGTTGAACTTGAACCGTCGAAGCTTCCGCAACTCGGCTATCTTCGTGGAAAAATCTACACAATGCTGGAAAACCACGAGGCCGCCAGAACAGACTTCCGTTCGGTCATCGAGCAGGATCCCGATGTGATTTTGCAAGATGTCCGTCGGGCGCCGCAATGGCAGGCCCCCCACGGCTGCGCGATCCTGATCGATTTGGCTGAAACATTTGCACAGTTAGAAAAGTGGCCAGAAGCCATTGAATGTCAAACGATGTCCCTGCAATCGCTACCAACCGATGCTCCTAGCAGAAGCGAATTGGAACAGCGACTGGAGTTCTATCGTTCGAACATCAATGATTGACGATTGGCCTCCATGCTCTACGTTTTTTCTGTCGGCGAGCTTTGATCCAATCTAGTGATCGCTTGTTTCGCGTAGCCCGCAACCACCGGATCGGAATCGCGGCACAATCGCAGCAAATCCGTACGAGTTGATTCTGGGGCCAAATCAGCAACGATTCGCATCGCGCGTTGTCGCGTCTCGGGACTTGTTCGCGATTTCTCCGATTGAACAAACGCAATCAGCGGCAACGCACCCGGAGGACCCAACTCGCGGATTCGCTCCTCGTAAAGGTATTGCATTTTGGATTGCCCCAATCGCGCAAGCAACACGAATAGGAAATCGTGCAACTCCGAGTCTCCGGTGGACCGCTGTATCAGGAGCGGCAACTGCCAAGCCGTTTCGTCAACTTGATCAAAATGTCCTGTAAACGTTTGCGGCTCAGAGAACGAACAGGCCACCCATTCGCCAGGTGAGATCGCCAATTCTTGTTGATTGGGCAGCAGGACGGTTAACGGTGTTCGCGACGCGCAGCCAAGCCGTAAAGCATCCGTTTCCATCCGACATTGCACATGAACGTTTGGGGGACAAGTAAATTGCAGCTGTTTCGAGTCGTTTGGAGTCGCCTCCAGTCGCGTCTTCCCGCGTACGATCAACGGTGCATTCCCAGTTTCGCACCACAGCTCACCGCGGAGCAACTCCACTTCATCGGGGCGATGCAGGACCAATTCCGTATCACGGTTCATACGGAGCGTTCCGGATTGTTGGGTAATGATCTCGCAAAGGGAATCCGAAGGTGTTCGAATGGAAACGCCCGCTTCTAACGGCACCAAAGTCGCGTTGGTCCAGACTTCCCAGGGACCTCCGGGTTGGTTCCGGAACTCGATAGATCCAACCGAACGAACGATTTCGGCGACTGATGATGGCAGGGTCTCCGATTGCGTCCCTCGCTGTAGGAGTCGATCCCAGGTCCCCAGCGTCAACAATAGGCCCACCGCCAAAGCGCTGGCTAACCCGATGTACAACTTGGAACGATATCGTTTTTTTGTTCCGAGTTCGAAACGTTGATCCTTCGCATTGTTTTCCGGCCGATCCAACTGCGACAAGAAATGTTCGACATCCAAGCGCGGCGGAGCCAGCTCCGCACGTAAGGCTTTGTTTAGTTCAAGCAGGCCATCCAAGTGCGTACGAAGTTGGGGATCTTTGGCCAAATTCGTTTCAACCAAATGACGTTCCGCAGACGAAATTTCCCCGTCCAAATAGGCTGACAAATCGTGGTTGGAAATTGGTTGTGTCATAACGACGAACTCCTGAGTGATCCGAGCCGCGACCGCAGGGCTTCCCGAGCTTTGCTCAACCGTAGATTGACGGTCGCTCGGGCCACGCCCAGCCATTTGGCGATTTCATCATAGGTCAGCTCTTCGAAGTAAAACAGAAACACCACCTCCTGAAGCTTCGGCGGCAATTCCTGAATCGATTGTTGGATCCAGGCTCGCTCGTCGGCCTGAGCCAATGCTTCGTCCGGTCGCAAGTCGGCTCGTGCCACATGTTCGTCGACCAGTGGTACCATCACGCGACGACGCCGGTGCCAATCGTGACAGAGATGCGCCGCAATCCCCCGCAACCAAGCGCCGATCCGATCCGGCTGTTGCAGCATGGGCAAACTTGCAAATGCCCGCAGCAATGTCTCTTGCGCCAACTCCTCCGCATCCACACGTTGAAAGACGCGCGAACGGCAAAATGCAACCACCCGCGGATACGCCAGGCGCGCAAGTTCGCCTAACGCCGTACGATCGCCGGCCGACGCGCGCTGAATGAGTGTCGCTTCTATCATCACGGTAAGACATCACCGTATGGGCATAAGAACGATTCGAACCTCCAAGCCACCTCATCTAGTCGCCGCACCGTGTTCAACAGACCGGATAAAAATTCCCAATTTTTGAAAAAGGTGAATTTCTTGCCGGTCTGACCGACAAGGAACCTCGACTCTATTGGCGAATGGCTCCCATTCGCCGGAAGGACCACAAGTGCTTGGTCAAACTTTGAAATGGATTTCGGGGTAGCTACGCCAATTTACAAGCCTAACGACGCACTGGCAATTCTGCACGAAATGTTGGCCATCACAGAGACAATCCGTTTTCATTGGTTTTGTTAGGAGTACCGAAAATGAGTCGCAGGATATCATGTCGCATGCTGGTCGCGCTGATGCTGTTGGTTTCTGGAATTGGACTTCGGCCAACTTCCGGACTGGCGCAAGTTTCTCCGCCGACCGAGGACTCGAATACGCATGCAGCTTCAACCGGCAAGTTGATCGTCCACGAATGGGGGACCTTTACCACATTTTCAGGATCAAATGGTGTTCATCTTGATTTCCGGCCGCTACGTGACCAGGAATTGCCGCATTTTGTGTTTGATCGGGCCAGCCAACATGGATACCATTGGCTTGGCAAAGGTCGCCTCAAGACTCGAGTTCGGATGGAGACACCGATCACCTATTTTTATACTGACGAGGAACGAAAGATACACGTCGACGTCGAATTCCCCCACGGACTATTGACCGAGTTTTATCCGCCGGTGCGCTCGCAGTCTCCGCCATTTGATGAAACGATCGCAATGTCGGCTGAAGGCGAACCGATCGGAAATGCCAAACTCGATTGGGGCGAGATCACGCTGATACCCACCGCCAACTTGCGACCTGCGGTTTCCGATCCACACACCGCCCGGTTGCTCGGCGAGTGTCTGGCGACCCGAATTTATCCGGACGCCGATGGAAATCACTACGATGCGGCTCGGCACACCGATTCCGCTCTCGTGCATATTCGCTTGAATCCCGTCGAGCCCCAAGCGGACTCGATGGCCTCACGGGCACCCACCGGCGACTACTTTGAGAAATTCTTGTTCTATCGTGGTATCGGCAAGTTTGATGTCCCCGTGACCGTTACGAGCAACAACGAGCGAACCTTGAAGGTTACGAATCATGGCAAAGAAGTGCTTCGCGGCGCAATAGTCTACCGCATGCATGGCGAGACACTTACTTATGGCATGGTGCCTGACATTCAAGCCGGGGAAACCGTTTCCGTCGCCGAACCACATCGCCCAATCGACCTGGACACCTTGTCGGAGCTGATGCGGCAGGAACTGGTTGACGCTGGCCTCTACGAAAAAGAAGCGACTGCCATGATTCGTACCTGGGCAAGTTCCTGGTTCATGGAACAAGGCACACGAATGTTCTATTTGGTACCGCAAGCAGTGACCGATCGTGAATTGCCCCTGCACGTTTCGCCACGCCCCGACGAAATACTTCGTGTGATGGTCGGTCGGGTCGAAATCATGTCCGCTGCCGAAGAGCAACGCTTGATTCTGGTTGTCAAACAAGCGGCGGAGCAACGGACCAACGAGATGAATCAGCAGCTAGCCCAAGGTATCGAGCATCCCGTCGTTCCAATCATCGTTCCCGATGAGTTTCGGGACCTGGGGCGATTGGCCGAACCGGCGTTGCATCGCCTACGGGAAGTCAGTCGCGAAACTTTGGTTCGCGATGAAGCGGACGCCATCTTGGCCCAACTAGCCCGCGACCGAGAAGTAGAAGAAATTCAAGCGCGCGAAGCGGCCCAAGCCTCGAACTAAGGGACCGAGAAAACCGCTCGTATCAAGCGCTCGGCCTGTTTTCTTGGAGCATTTGCCCAACAAGTCATCGTTCACGTTTTTCGGAAATCCGGAACGTGAACGATGACGATTGGTCAGTGGCAAATCTGGGACGATTTCAACTAGAGGCCGTTGGTCGCCGCCAGATCATCGAGCAATTTTCTAATCTTGCGATGGGTACGTTCGGTCTGACGAACGATAAGTCGGTTTCCGACACTCGAAATCGAGGCAACTCCTCCATTTACTTCCCACGAGTTGGGGTCCACCTGTGTTTCGATCAAGTCCGCAACTTGATTGAACCGCATTCGCGCCTGTTGCGAACCAAATTTCTCGGAGAGTCGATCGATCGATGCTTGCAAGGAATCAAGCTCTATTTTCCCCAGGTCAGAACTTTGTTGGACCAATTGCAGAAGCATCTCTTCCACCGGATTCGACTCATTCCTAACCACCACGACAACCGAACTAAACAGTACTTCCGCATCGTAGATGACCAAACTCAAGTCGTCATCGGCAGCACTCTGAGAAGTGATGACTAAAATGCCATCGCGGATCTGATAGGTCAATTGCATTTCATCCAACAGCGTTTCCAACATCGTTCCTAGACTGGCGTTCGTCAAATTCCAGTTGAGGTTACCTGATTCGCGATCAACGCCCTCTTCCTCCATCCGACGATGATCCAGCAGGCAACCGTGTTGCAGTCGTTCCGCAAGCATCGAAGATAAATCACTCAAACTCGCCTCTTGCATTTCAAACGCCGCCGTTGTCTCCAACTGGATACGCGTATCCGCGTTTTTGGCCTCGCGAGATGTGCTGGTTGATTTTGTCTTGGTTGTAGGCAAATCGGCTTCCGTTGTAAACGGATCAACGGACGCCACGGGACTCTCGGATGCTGGCGGGTTCGTATCTTGTGCCGTGGTCGGCAGTGCGAGCTCAATTCGACCACCCGTCGGCCAGAAACTAACAAACAACACAAGCACCATAAACGCAGAAGTCACTGAAGCTGTCGCCGCACGCATCATCCATCTCCGATATCGTCGCCTAGAAACTGAGGAAAACTGAGCCGCCAACCCAGCGGCATCACCAAATTCGGCCAATGCTTGTTGAATCGCGTCCTCACGACTCAAGCCGGCCGCTTGCAAATCCTGCAATCGTTCGTCCAAATGCTGCTGCAGCTCTTCAGCAATCTCGGCCCGTTGTTCGGGACGCAATCGCAACATCGAACCCAATAGCGTCAAATAGTGTTCGAACTCGCGTTCGGACATCGTCTCGCTCCTTAGAAAGTTCTATGGATAAGATCAACGAAAAGTTCCAGCCCTGCGGCTCGTTAGCCCCGGACCGGTCCCATTAGCCCTGCGTGGCGGGGGTTGGGATCACCAGCTTGATCTCGGTCAACAACCGATTGATGCAATTGGCGTATTGCTGCCACAATTCCGCCTGCTTGACCAACTTCTTCCGCCCCTTGGCCGTCAACTCGTACCACTTTCGTCGTCGCCCGGTACTTTCGTCCCAACGACTACTCACTAATCCCGCTTCCTCCAAGCGATGCAACAGCGGGTACATCGTTCCTGCCGACAGCTTGATCTGCTGTTGGCTGTTGTCACTCAAGGCCTTTTGCAGGAGATACCCGTATTTGGGCGACTGAGCCAAGACACTCAGCACCATCAAATCCATGCTCCCCCGCAGCAATTCACTTTCAATCTGATCCGCCATGCCGTTGCCTGTAATCCTAACGAGCCTGTCGTCCTAACGAGCCCCATGCACTCCAAATGCATCGACCACCAATATATCGGATGTCGATACATAAGTCAAGCGAGCTTTTTCGTCGAATCGCTGCACATGAAAACTCGGGATCATTTGTAGAACTGAGAAACACAGATAAAAAGGGCAAAATGAACGAGTCGGCGAAACTTCTCGGATCGGGGCCAATTTGCTGAATAATCGGAAAAAGCCGAAAGAATCGCCTATCCGGGTTCGATAACTGTCCTAGGAACAACTCTCCACGAAGGAACCTTTCCTATGCACAAGCGAATCGTCACCTCGGTCCTGATGTTGGGATTGGGCTTGTCGGTCCTCCCATCCACTGGATGTTTTTATTCGACGGGTCCGTCTCTTGGCTTGCTATCTGTCCCGGTACCGGTGACTCCGTATATGCAAAAGACACGAGAGGATCAACACGAAATCGACCTTCGGTACTCCAAAGTACCTATCCTAGGGCCGATCACGCCCGGAGCACCGACGGCAGCGATGGACCCACCATCGGATCATGAAGTCATGTCGGCTCTCGAGCGAGTCCGCCCCTTGCAAGGTGGTGTGCCGTTCTTGAACGAAGTCCAACGCAGCAACGTCCGCATCGTCAAAGAGAAGATCGCTGACTACATCGACGAGCCACGGGTCCTGCCATTGATCGGCCCCGTTCAACTGCACCACGTTCATTACAAGTGCACGGTCTATTTCACCGAACGAAAGATCGTGGGCTATCCTGTCCCGCATACATTGCAGGATGATGAAGCCATCGAAGTCTTGTACATCGATCACAACCACTTGCATCAAGTTGGTAACGTGAACTATGGCCCAACTAGCAACTACTAAGTGATCCGGTTCCTTCTCGCTGAGTTGTCGCGAAGTAGTTGCCTCCAACTTGAAACGCCCGACCTCATCCGTCGGGCGTTTTTTTTGTTTCAGAGCCTCATACAAACCAACGATACAAATCTTCACGAACAAACCAAGCGATCAAGCGTGAGATCAAACCAGCCGACAACAAGGCGACGACGGCAATAACCAAGACTTCCAGACCATACAATGTCCACGTCAAGCCTCGGCTGGCACCCAACTTGAACAGCGTCTCCATTTCGTGTTGGCGAATTTGAACCGAGAGCCCAATCACCAAACCGAACAACATCAGTGTCGCCACGCCGACAAAAACACTGACCGCCACAATCACGTTCTGAATCTGGAATAATAAGCTCAGTAGCTCGCGAATCGCATCGCCAGCAAACACGGTTTGGACCTTGGAGTTCTTTTGCGCCACCCCCGCCGCCAAGTCTTGTGCTCGCTGACGACCATCCAGCAACACCATGGCGGTGATCGGAAACTCGGCCATGTCGCCATGAAAATGGAACGAGGCCAAGTTCTCCTCCGTCACGACGGTAAATGGCAACACGGCCGCCGATGCGACAGTCCCTTGCTCGTTTCGCTCGAGTATCAAATTCGGATCATTGCTTTGCGACACGTCTTGATGACCGTGCCCCAAATTCTCGATCACCCACGTGGTTTTGAGATCTACAAAAACCGCGCGATCGTCGGGACTGGCTGTTGGTTGCAAGATGCCGACAATCTTCATCTGTAATGGATAGTCGGCCGCGATGCTTAAGAAGCTACGCGGACTGGAAACGAGAAACTCTCCAACGTTCAAGTTCAATTGTCTTGCCACTTCACTGCCGATGACACAATCACCGATTCGACCAAAGGGCTCGCCAGCCAAGAATTCGCACTGTCGATAGGTGAAATATTCCAAGTGTGTGCCGACAATCGGATAGTTATTGGTGGTAAATCGAACATGCAACGGCACACATCGCTCAAATCCCGCCTGTTGCAAAGCCTGCCAATCTCCAAACCGCAAAGGCGGGGCCTGGGTCGGACGAAAGTACAACGCATGTAGCACACACTCGAGCGAGCTTCCTGGACTTCCAAACACCACCGGCGTTTTATTGGCCCTTCGCTGAAGTTGCTTTTGCACCTCGGGCATGACCTGCGACAAAACCAAGGGCACCAAACAACCGATCAACAGACACCCGATCAAGACGGCCGTTCGCCGCCAATGAAACGTCAGATGCGCTCGCACCAAAGTCCAAGCTCTCATCAGCAGTCCTCCTAACGACTCGTGTCCGATTTCACCGAGCACCACGCTTGAAAATCGACCGTCATTTCAAAATCTGCGATCAGAGAAACATCGTGAGTTACCATAACGAGCGTCGCCTGCGAAGCTTCGGCTTGCTGGTGCAACAGCTCAACGATCAAACGCTTGTTTTCGGGATCCAAATTCCCTGTCGGCTCGTCCGCCAAAAACCACCGCGGTTGATTGATCAACGCACGGCAAATCGCGACACGTTGCTGTTCACCCTGCGACAATCGCTGTACCGGCCGACGCAACAAATGCGAGATCCCCGCGCGGTTCGCCAACTCTTCCATGCGATCCCGCACGGCCGGACCAAATCGCAGCGACCGATTGATGGCGTAGGGCAACAAGATATTGCCTGCCACATTCAAATAATCGATCAGTTCGAAGCGTTGGAAAACCAATCCAATCTGGGTCGCACGAAAATCACGGCGCGCGGCGTCACTCCAGCGAGTCAATTCCGCCTTCCCCATTTCAATTTGCCCACTCTGCGGAACCAAAATTCCCGCCAACAGGTGCAACAAAGTCGTCTTGCCCGAACCACTGGGACCGACAATCGCCACTTTTGCGGCATCCGGGACTTCCCACGACGGAATTTGCAAACAGAAGGGTGTCCCAGGGTAACCGAACTGCAAATCTCGGATTCGGATCATCCACCGCTCCGACTGGGCCGAAATCGATTGGGACGAGGCTGCACGGCTCCCGTCGACTGTGACTCGATCGCCAAATCGACGATTTTCCACTTCCCGGACTGATCGGACATCGTCACCAACGCCTGATATTGATTTGTTCGTTGATGCGAATGCCCCCAATGCTCCAGCAGTCCTTGCAGTTTCCAGTGAACGCGGCGTTGAAAAACGGCACCCGACGATTCAGCATCGAGTGCTGGAGACTCCACCGACAACGCCCCCGTCCCAGCATCCGTTACTTGGTCCACACTCAACACTTCCACGGATTCGATGCGAGAAACCGTCCCGCCCTGCTCTTCCACTTGCAGATCTTTCAAGAGCTGCAGATACAGTTCGCGAAGCTTGTCACCCGCGACACTTTGCTCCAGCGCCGAATAGATCTCGTCTTCCTGTACGAAGTCGAACGCACGATAAAGATTTGCCACGGCCTGTTGAGCTGCGACATTGCCGCTTTCGGTCTGCACGTTGGGAGGTACCGCCCCAAACCAATACTGGCGGGTCATCCATCCCAAACTCCCGGAAACACCCATTCCGATCAGGAAGCTGGCGATCAGCACCAATCGCCCGTGTTCTCGCAACCACCAAGCAGTCAACAAAGCCACCACACCCGACACCGATGACAAAACCAACCATCCGAATAACGGGAAGCCCCGGTCCATCAAGTCGCTCGGTTTGACCATGACCGGCTGTACAGGCTTGGGCTCCTGCACGGCTCCTTCATTTGTCCATTGCAGTTGGTTATCCGGCAATTGACGGGAAAAAACTTGGGTTTGGACTTCTTGTCCAAAAAACAAGTAAGCTTGAATCGAATTCATGGCGTAACCAAACTTGTCCCACCCCAGACGGATCTCGCGCGGGACATCGCGGTATGGGTAGGCATAGCTAATACCCACTCGACCATTGGCCAAACTTATATTTTCAACCGTTCGACGCAACGCAAAGTCACGTTGGTCAGCAGGAAAAAAATCAACCCGTTGGATTTTTGGGGGAACCAACTGACCATTGATGGTAACGGGATTTCCGGTCTCGAAATATTTCCGAATCCGTTGTTCGACCGCCAACATTTCGTCACGCTGCAAAAAATCGGGATCTTGACTTTCGATTTCAAATAGCGATGCCAACACATTGAGCGGAAGCAACAACTCGACCCGAAGTTGTCGCGGCTCCACGTAGGCCCACAGATAAACCGCCCCAAAATTCGTTACACCCAACAGTCGCTCATCTTGCCGAGACAGCCAAGCCATTTTCTCTTCATCGCTCGCGTTTTGAGTCGGTACGGGACTGTCCCAATCCAAATCAACCGTC
>JBGSJV010000112.1:0-61581 GCA_041741535.1 Pirellulaceae bacterium | reverse complement strand
GGATGAGGGGGTCGCGCTTCGAGTCGGGCATAGGTTCTCGCGTCAAGTCGCGTTTAGATTCGCGTTTCAAGGTTCACCCCGCGTCTCATGGTGCTTCGCAAATCAATCCCTGTTCCAAGGTTCACCTTCACCTCATGTTGCATCGCAAATCAATCTCTGTTCCCAGGTTCGCCTTATGGTCTCCCTTCTCCCCCCTGGGGGAGAAGGGCCGGGGATGAGGGGGTCCGGCTTCGAGTCGCATTTCGAATCGCGCTTAGATTCTCGCGTCGAGTCGTGGTTTGGCTGCAATTATAAGTGAAATATCGCTGCACGCTTGCGCCCCTACGCCGCGTCAGTTAAGCGAATAACGGCGGCTTTTAAGATCGCAGATTGAATTCTCACTTGACCCAAATGACAGATGGGTTCACCGGGCGTGGTGACGGGCAATGTGGTCAGGCCCAACACAATACTGTCCATCGGAGCGACCAAATAAATGGGGTTTCTCCCCAGCAGAGTGGTGATGGTCGCCAGCTTCTGGCCCTGTTGCACATGGCTCCCAAGTTCACAATGAAATTCAATAAATCCCGCGTTATCTGCTCGGACCCAGTGAGTCTTCTCGACGACGTGAAACAACTCGCGCGTTTGCCGGACACCATCGAGCATCGCCAGATGTTGCAACACGTTTTTGATACCACGTCGAGTGACCTCGACGATCGGCGACTCCATTTTCCAAACTTCGCCGGCTTCCAAAATAATCGTCGGACACCCCACATCGGTTGCCGACCGTCGAAAGGAACCTTCAGGACCAATTTCGTCGACGATGATCTCGCACCCAAACGCTTCGGCCAACTGCCGCACCTCGAGATTTTGCAAATCGCCGCGCACATTGGGAAAATTGGTTCGACGAATGGCCGCGGTGTGCAAGTCAATTCCAAAATCGCTGCGCCCGATGATCTCGTCAAACACGACTCGCGCGAGACGACTTGCTTGGCTTCCGTTGGCCGACCCGGGAAAGCAGCGATTGAGATCGCGTCGGTCAGGCAAATATCGAGAGTGAGTTTCAAAGCCAAGGACATTCACGACAGGAACCAAAATGAGGGTTCCACGTAGCAGTTGTACTTCAGGATCGGCAATCAACGAACGAATCGCCGCGGTTCCATTTAATTCGTCACCATGCACGGCGGCAGTAACGAACACCGCAGGACCAGGCCCAAGGCCACGTTTCACATGGACGGGAAAACTGACTTTGCGACCGCAGTAACTTTCACTGACCTGGACTTCCGCATCAAGTTCCTGACCAGGTTCAAGGGACACCTCACCCCAGACATGAGGATCCTTTTTTCGCCAAGCCATTCCAACGCTCCAAGCCGGTCACCCACCATGGGCCCAGCAATATTTTCATGCGGTCATTTGGTTGTCAGCCAAACCTCTTCCCAATAATTCCAGGACCTGTCAAGAGAACTTTATTTTCGCAGGTCGCGACGTTGATCGTGCGTCCTGGATGGTGAAAAAAGTTGCTAAAAAAATTGGAATGGTCGAGATTCGACACACCTACTTGCTTTGGTCCTCCAAGTCCTGAGAATAGCCATCCCCAAACAAAAGGCCCCAAATGAGCACTCCGCACGAACCGCCGCCGACGTCGAAGCTCGCGTTTCTTTCACAACAAGCGGCCAAAGGGGCATTTCACGGTCTGTGGGTTTCGATCATGGCCAGTTTGATCGTGGCGGTCCTGGCTGGCGTCTGTTTTCCTGTCATCGCACTATCGATTGCCGGAACTTCTATTGTGCTCGGTATCACGCTCGCTGTCTTATTATCTTTGCCAAACTTGCCAAACTCCCAACGCGAGAAGCCCGAAACCATCGCCGATTTTATCGAAAAGATCCCAAACGAATCGGGACCGACGGACCTAAAACGAAAGCTAGACATTCTCAAACAGTTCGACTCCCATTGATCGACGGTCCAAAAGTGCCAAGCTGTTAACCGCAATGCCGTTCAATTTTCCGTTAACCGCGACGCAGAGCAATGCAAAGCGGTGACCCACTCTGCCCGATGGTTTATGCAAGTCGCCCACCATTGCGTCGCCGAGCGATTCCGAAGTGAAATAAGTCCTTCATTGAACGGTATTTTTGTTAACCGTGTAACTCCGACCCCAAATTCGCCGAATTTTGTCACAACCTGTCCCCGTACGTGTCCAAGAGGTTGGTACGATCTACTTTTGCGTAAAATGTACCCGACAAATACTCCAAGAGGACTTCCATGTACAATCCATTCGCTGAAGGCTCGGATGATGATTCCGAGGAAATTGACTTGGTTTCCCGCGCCAACAGCGGCGACCGCAACGCTCTCGAACAGTTGATCCTGCGCCATCAAGCTTGGATCTACAATATTTCGGTTCGCATGGTCTTTGATCCGCAAGACGCCGAGGACGTGACACAGGAAGTGCTGGTCAAGGCGATCACGCACTTGAGCACGTTTCGTGGCGAAAGTAAATTCCGGACTTGGCTCTACCGCATCACGACGAATCACGTTCTGAACATGAGACGCCGCGGCGGCGAGGCGACGTCCGTGACATTCTCCACCTATGCGGACGCAATCAACAGAACGCCCGACCTCGAACTGCCCGACCCGAATAGCATGCCAGTGGACGTGCCCCTTTTGGTTGAAGAAACCAAAGTCGCCTGCACGACGGGCATGTTACTTTGCCTAGATCGACGCCAGCGATTGATCTTCACCCTCGGGGAGATCATTGGCGCTAGCGACGCCGTCGGTAGTGAAGTCATGGCAATGACGGCCGACAACTTCCGGCAGTGCCTCGCGCGAGCTCGCCGTGATTTGTACCAGTTCATGAATCATCAATGTGGTCTCGTCAACGCGAGCAATCCGTGTCGCTGTCCTAAGAAGACCAAGGGATTCATTGACGCCGGACATGTTGACCCGCACCACTTGCTTTTTGCCGCCCCGCACGTCCAGCGAATACGCGACGTTGCCGTGGACACGACTCGGGAGATTGACGAAGTTGCGGATCGATCCTTTGCGGCCATCTATCGCGACCACCCATTCCTGGAGGTTTCCGCCCAGGCTCAGTGGCTTCGACGAATTCTCGATCTACCGGAGGTTCGCACCACGCTAAATATCCCTTGAGAAATTTCTTGCGGTGTTTGTCACAGTCGATCCGGGGGGGTGTCTACGTCAGCAAGGGACAATTTCCAAAAGATTGGCGAGGACACAAAAGATGGTACGATTGAATCGGCGGGTAGCCCTAGTGACAGGTGGGTCAAAGGGAATCGGGGCAGCAATTGCCACGGAACTTGCGGCGGCTGGGGCGGCGGTCGCGGTCAACTACGCAACGGACAAAAACGGGGCCGATATCGTGGTGAAGACGGTAATGGACGCCGACGGCCGAGCCGTGGCCATTCAGGGAGATGTCTCAAAATCGGAGGACGTACGTCGGTTGTTTGCCGAGGTCGCAGAAGCCTTCGGATCGTTGGACATCGTGGTGAATAACGCCGGTGTCTACCAACCGATGAACATCGAAGCGTTCACTGAGGACGAGTTTCACCGGGAATTCAATACAAACGTGCTCGGCCCATTGACGGTGACTCGCGAATCACTCATCTACTTTGGTTCAAACGGCGGCAGCATTATAAACATCGGTTCCGGCGCTTCGCAGATGTGTCCGCCGGGCTATGCGATCTATGCCGCCAGCAAAAGCGCGCTCGACTCGATTACAAAAGTACTTGCCAAAGAATTGGCTCCGCGCAAGATCCGAGTAAACTCGGTAAACCCTGGCGCGACGTTGAGTGAGGGGACAAAGTCGGCGGGTTTGTACGGGACAGGGAGCGAGTTCGAACGCCAGTTGGTTGCAATGACACCGCTTGGCCGCATCGGGACGCCATCGGATATCGCCAAGGTGGTCACCTTCCTTGCCTCTGATGATTCCGCCTGGCTCACCGGCGAAGTCATTCTCGCATCGGGTGGCCTAAGATAAACTACTCCATTAATCAGTGTCCAAACCACAAAGGAACATCCATGTCCGCATACATTGTATTCATCCGTGAAAAGACGATCGACAAATCGGAGTTGGAGACCTATTGGCAGAAAGCACCTGCCTCGTTGGAAAACCAACCGATCAAAGCACTGGCCGCGTACGGTCCGCACGTAACTTTGGAGGGCCCAGAAGTCGAAGGCGTTGTCATTGCAGAATTTCCAACGTTGGAAGCAGCCCGCGCTTGGTACAACAGCCCAGCCTACCAAGAAGCAGCTCAGCATCGTTTTCGTGGCGCCGTCTACCGTGGTCTCATTGTGGAGGGTTTATAGTCCCAAAACGACAATGGCGCCTTCCAAAGTCAGTCGTCGTTCGATCGCTTGCTTGGCTGAGACGTCGACCAAGTCGTCCTTGAACGGCGCCTTGTCGAGATCACGTTGCTGGGTTTGGCTTCGCGGGAATAAGTCCTCCTCCCGGACTCCAGGACTGGGATGGTCGATCTTGACGGAGAGACTCTATAATTGCCCGTTTGTTTGATCCGTTGCCGTGCGTATGTGCAGTTCGTGAAAGAATCCGACCAATGATGCAGCATTCTACCAAGACTCAAGTGGTTGTCATCGGAGGCGGTTTCGCCGGTATGGCCTGTGTTCGAGCGCTTCGCCGAGCAGACGTCGAAATCAAGTTAGTCGATCGCCGCAATTTCCATTTGTTTCAGCCATTGCTTTACCAGGTTGCGACGGGCGGTCTGTCTCCTGCAAACATCGCCGCACCGCTTCGCAGCATTTTCCGCAAGCAAAAAAACGTTCAGGTTCTGTTGGGGGAAGTCGCGGATTTCAATCTTCGTGATCGCGTCGTGGTGCTCGAGGATGCGACGCGGATTCCCTACGACTATTTGATGGTTGCCACCGGTTCGACACACCACTATTTTGGGCGCGACGCCGAGTGGGAGCCGTTGGCACCCGGATTAAAGACCATCGAGGATGCAACCGAGATACGGCGACGTGTGTTGACCGCTTTCGAGGAAGCCGAACGAACCGACGATCTTAGCAAAAGGGCGGCTCTATTGACCTTTGTCGTTGTCGGCGGTGGGCCAACTGGAGTTGAAATGGCCGGTGCCATTTGTGAGCTTGCACATCAATCGATGAAATTCGACTTCCGCTCCATCGACCCACAAACGGCTCGTGTGGTGCTCGTTGAAAATAGCAAGTTGATCTTGGACCGATATCACGAAAAACTCTCGGCTGCGGCCGCTCGGGATCTCGTGGCTTTGGGCGCCGAGATTTGGAATGAAACTCGGCTCTTGGAAATCTATCCGGATCACGTCATTGTCCGTCAAAGCGGAATCGAGAAGAGACTGGATACGACCACCGTGATTTGGGCAGCCGGCGTCAAAGCATCTTCACTTGGGGAGAAACTTGCCAAGGCGACTCAATCGCCCGACGAAGTCGATCGAATTGGACGCATGATGGTCGACGCCCAATGCGCTGTTGTAGGGCACCCAAACATTTTTGTAACCGGTGATCTTGCGGCATTTAGCGTTGCTGATGGGAAGACATTGCCAGGGGTCGCGCCGGTGGCCGTGCAACAAGGGGATTTTGTCGGGCGGTTGATTGCAAAGTCCCTGGGTGGAGTTCGACCGACGACTCCGTTCGAATACCGCGACAAAGGAAACATGGCGACGATTGGCCGGTCCCGAGCGATTCTGGAATCGGGGAAGATTCGAATGAGTGGAAGACTTGCTTGGCTAGGTTGGCTGTTTATTCATATCATGTACCTCGCTCGCTTCGAAAACCGAATGTTGGTCCTCATGCAGTGGTTCTGGAACTACATCACTCGAAATCGAACAGCGCGATTGATAACAGAAACGAATCCACCAAGCGGATCCAAGGAACAACCGGTCAACGAAGTTCCTTAAACACCACCCCATCGTCATTTCCGTCAATCGAATTGTTCTGGGATTGAAGGCCACAACGTTTGGAACCGAAGACTCTAGTGCATATGGGAGTTAGGACTTCAATTGGCCGCAGCAAATTGGCACCGAAATACACGTTCTATCATCACAATTCTCTGTTGCTTTTTCCGACCGCCAGCCATCTTTAGACCAATCCATCGTTTAGGCGAACAGACGCACTTGATCAATAAGCAACGAGGTTGTGTTCACGGGAAGCGTCGCAAAAATTGTTAAAACTTGAAAAATGGTCTCCCGCCGTGCGATAATCGCACGGTCGGAAGTTTCAAGTTTGTTTGGTTCGTTGGGACAAGCTTCGGGTAACGAAGTCGGTGAAGTGTTTCGGCGCTGCAGCCGTCGCCATGTCCGGTCGCTAATCTGTGGGGTCATGGCCGAAGAGGTTGCAATGCTTTGCGGGCCCAAACATCAACCTGCGGGTGGCGAATATTCTTGATCGGGCAACAGTCCCGGTCGAATCCGAATTGGAGGGCAATGAGAAAAGTTGATACGACCTCGGGTTCGTCGTCGCACTTCTGCTGGGACTACAGACGAGGCATCTCTTTCGACCTACGAAGGGGCCACCAATCCTGGTCACCTTGAAGCCTCGATTTTGGCGGCTCTCAAAGCGAGAGTAAGCAGCCGGGAAGTCGCCGACGTCGCTGGGGATTCCCATGGTACGAGCCGTTCGAGGGTATCGCAATTATGGAAAGAAGTCGGCCAGAAGTTTGTCAACGAACTTCGCAACGGAGACCTGTCTCAAACGGACTGGGTGGTTTTGATGATTGACGCCATCGTGTCGTCGAAAGACGAGACTGGAATCGTCGTCATCGGGATCGTTGCCACCGGTGTGAAGAATGTGCTGGATTTCGAACTTGGCAGCAGCGAGAATAAAGCGGTTTGCGTTGATCTGCTTCGACGAATCACGACCTCGGCTTCGTCTTTGGCAACTTCGCGGTCGGCGCCACCGATTAGTGGTTAGTATATCGAGTCGCTCGTAAACACAAAAACCGAGGAACCCTTTGCAGATCCCTCGGTCGTGATTCGTTAAATTGCCAGCGATTGGATTGGCTCAAGCCCGTCTGCGACGAACAAAACACAATCCGGCCGCTGCAGCACCTAAGACCAAGGCCGAAGTTGGTTCAGGCACAGCCGTGAAGTTGACGCGAAGCGTACCACCATTGACGAAAGCGTTTCGCCCAGCGTCTTGAAATGTATCGTACATCGTCACCCACACTTCCCCGTCGCCCACTACAAATGGAGCACCGAAACCGTCAGTAGCATTCCAAGCTCCAGATCCAAAGTAGTTACCAGGTGAATCGTCGGTACTAGGAATAAAATCAGTAAAAAGTGAACCATCTACATTATTCACCGACAAAACCAACTCACTTCGCCAACTTGCACCTTCAGAATCAAAATCCAAATTGATCCATTCAAAGCCGTCAACGGCGCTTCCGTTGCCTATATTGAAACGGAATTCGGAGTTCTGTGCATCTCCAAAGCCACCAAAGACTTCCCAATTCGCCACATTGATGTCGACGAAATCGGCCTGCACAACAGTGAATGGAACGGAAACTAACATTGCCCACACGGTTACTAACACTCGCATTGCTTTCACGACACTTGGCTCCTGGTTAAAATGTGAAACATCCGTACAACGATGACAATGATTGCTAATGAGTAAAATGTCAAGTGTAACAACCAATTTACAATTCGAGCCCTGAATTAACAGACTCTGAATTGGGTCAACACTCGTTTTCGGCCCCTCCCTGTGCCAATTGTTGGTGTTTGACCCACAACGGAATGTTATTCTGGGTTTTGTAGAGATCGGCCAGTTTTTGGTGGGCTTCTAAGAATCGGGGTGCCTGGGAAACCGCCAATTCCCAGGATCGCTGAGCTCGGGCGGCATCGCCCAAGCCTTGGAATGCCAATCCCAGTTGAAAATGTGCCTGCGGGAAATAGTACATGATCGAAATCGCGTTCAACGCATGATCCGCAGCCGCGTCAAAGTCCGCCAGTCGATTTGCCGCCAAGGCAGCGTGAAAATGAGTTGGAGCATCGTCGCTGTTTATTGCCAAGGCCTTTTGGAACGCGTCCAGAGCCGCCCTCCAATCGGCTCGTTGCATATGGATATTTCCCGTCAGGGAGTAGATGGTTGGGTGGGGTGGGTAATTGCGTTCCGCTTCATTTAATCGAGCGGTAGCTTCTTCCGTCTGTCCCACATTGAATAGCTCGGCTGCCATCAACAGCGTGAGATCAAAACCCCGTTGCCCTTGCGATTCCAACTGACGCAGCAACTTCAGGCACGGATGATGATCTTGCAAGTTCGCCAAAGTTTTGGCCAATGCAAAGGTATAGCGCGGCTGATCCGGGAATTGTTTGCACAACGCCACTAGCTCCTGCTTGGACTCGACGTGTCGTCCCTGCGATGAATACACGATGGCCAAGTTGAACTGAGCCTCGGCAATAGCCAATACGGCCGCAGCAGCATCATCCAACGCCGACTTGGGCAAGTAGCCCAGCTTGATCAAGTGCTCGATCACATCGGGAGATACCATAGCGGCCTCGCCTGTCGGCTCGGGCGAGCGATGTTCGATAGGCGAATCCCACGATTCGATCGTTTCGATCCTGGATTTTGTTTGCTCGAACATTTGTAGCAATGGTTTACCGTTCATGTCCTTGCCTATCGGCAACCCCAAAAGTTGTAATACCGTCGGCGTGATATCCAGCAACGTGGCACCGTAAACTCGCTCATCCCGACGAATCCCAGGTCCTCGAGCCGCCAATACTCCCAAATGACGATGCCAAGCCGCCGCAACTTCTGCCTCGGGCGCTTCCGCTCGCAAATGAATCGGGCGCTGTTGATCGCTATGGAAGCCATGGTCCGAAATCAGAATGACCGTTGTGTCTTCCCCGGCCAATTCCAGCAACCTCGCCAGCATTTCGTCATGGAACAAATAGACCTGAGTCATCACGTCCTGATATCGTTGAAAATCCGCCTGTGAGATACCTTCCAATTGCGGGGGATGAAAGGGCATGAAGTGATGCCCGATGGTGTCGATGCCATCGTACAGAATGGCAGCAAAGTCCCATTGAACCGTCTCCAGCAAAGCAGTGGCAACGGCATGTATCGAGACTGTCTTCGCCAATTCCGTCGCCAAATCGATGGGACGGGGATCATGCGCCAAATCGATCGTGGCGATGTCGGGAACAAACCGAGCTAGATCCGAGACCTGCAACTCACGAGGATGAAATCGCAATTTTTGAAGTTGCTGCAGATTCGAGTCAGGTGCAACACTGCCCGGCGGGACAGTCCACGCGGTATCGAGATTCTTCGGTGGTGATTCAAAAAAACGATTCGAAACGATGCTACCGCGTACGTTCTCAGCCGGGTGACTGGCGTACCAATTGACCACAATGCTGGAAAGTCCCGACGTGTGCAAAATGTTCCATAGGGCGCTGACTCGGCGACTTCGACTCGAAATGGGCCGTAAACCGACGCCGCCCGGAATGGGTTCGACAAAGCCCAAGATACCATGTTTGTCAGCCGATTTTCCGGTCGCAATCGAAGTCCATAAGATGGGGGACAGACACGGCTTGAGACTAGCCAAGTTCCCGATCACTCCGTTTTCCACTAGCTTCGAAAGATTCGGCATCCGCCCAGCATCCAGCAGTGGATTGATGAATCGCCAGTCGGCCGCATCCCAGCCGACCAAAAGAACCTTGCGCGAAGTCGTCGGGCCTGACATCTGAGCTACCTTTAGAAGCAGAAACAAAAAATGGTCCGTGTCCCGTAAGACACGAACCATTCTTAGATCGTCGCTCGACCCACCGATCAATAAATCTCAGTGAATCGGCAGACTTTTTGATTGCAACCCGCGAAAACGGATTACCCCGTAACCCAATTAAATCGAGCGACGGCGGCGGCGAGCCACCAAACCAAGCGCACCCAAAGCCAAGATGCTCAACGAAGTCGGTTCAGGAACCGCACCGGCTTGAATGCCGACGCCAGCATTGCTTTCGTAGGCGTATGACACCAACGTTCGCGGTTGTGCCGTAAACGAAGCGTCCAACGAAATTCGCATCCAGCCAAAATGAACTTGATTGGCATTCGCTTCATTTACAAATTGAAACCCGACAATATTGTCACTACTATTCAGATTGAATGCGGTCGAACCGGTCGACTCGGCAGCTCCGCTACCCCAAGTTCCGCCAGTGTTTGCATTGGCGTCGATCAAAAAGCCAGGGGCCAAATTATCGGTCAGCGTCAGGCTGCTTCCCCCTGTCCGAACGTATCCACCGCCAACCGACCCAAAGAAATTCATCGTTGTGGCACTGTAAGGGTTGACATCCCAACCGGCAACACCAGCACCCGAGGTACCAGTTAAACCTGTCACAACATTCAAATACACACCATCAATATTGCTGGGGATATTGATGTTAACAACGCCACTGTACACGATGTCGGCTTGAGCTACAGAAGCATCGCCAACAAATCCCGCACCCGTCGCAGCAGCAGCGGCGGCAGCCGTCAAGCCTAAGATTCGATCGGCCCGCAGGCCAACCTTTGATTCTAACATTTTCATTCAGAAACCTCCGAGACGCAGCAATTGAATGACTGTTGCCTAACCCGGATCACAAACCTGAGTTAAGAAACAGAGAAAATACCAGAGTTAACGATAATGTAACAAAAACCGGTGTCAATACTGTTCACCGCACTTCTTGGAAAAAACGCCTGTTTTAACTATAGATCCCAACTTGAACCAACGAACGAAACCTCCCTGACCGTTCGAGATGCAAGTTGCGATTGACCCCATTCAGCCCATTGAAAAATCGACGGTTCGCTTGACCCAGCCTGCCGCCGCGATCTCACCAAGCGCAAACTCTCTTCTACCGGACATCAAGCTTGGCTCGATACAACCGCTGGTCGATGCTCTGCAACGCCGCCGACCTTTGTTGTTGACTAGAAACCCCGACAAATTCCAGAATCCGATCGATTTCAGCTGAGTTTTGCCGGATCAGTTCGGCGTGCTGGACATCGATTACCGAACCTTTGGTGCGATGCCGCAGCAGGGACATCACCGCCGCAAGTTGCTTTTGAAAAACGACCGCTAAAGCCTCGGGACTGGGATGGGGCGATAACCCCATTCGGATCAACATTTCGTTTTGCGAACGCACCACTTCGTTCAGATCCCGGACCATCACCAAGATCTTGCAATTCAGGTTTGCAGGTAATAGTGGCAAGAGTGGAATTACGATTTTGACGACTTTGCCACCGGCCGCGTGCAACCAAGTCGCGTCCTGCCCGAGTTCCAAGACTCGTTGCGATTCGAAGTAGCCGTTCGGATTGTTCTCGTCGGCTTGGCGGACCCCATCTGTCACCGGTTCGATTCCAACCGCCACCAACATCTGCATTAACAGAGATGTCCCCGATCGCGGTAGTCCGGAAACAATATAAACGGGCTGGCTATTCGTCATCAACAAATCAACTCCGTACCGCGGTAGTGTGACATTCCGGCTAAAGCCCAATACCGTTAAGTTAACTGCAAATCGAGCGCGAGCAATGGCTGTCAGAATTTTGTAATTTTCAATTTCCCGTTTTCATCACTCATTTCTGAACCGCATCGGAACCAAGAACGACCTTTTGAATGGCTGGCGGTATGCCCAGGCGTAAGGCGGAAACGTTGAGTGGCCCCCGGGTGTTGCCATTGAGTGCCGCCAGGGTGTTGCCGCCAGGGTGTTGCCCCAGGGTGTTGCCTGTTCGTGGATATTCGTTGTATTCTGATTCCTCACGAAATACCTACGATTCGCGGCAACGGTGCAACGCAGCGTTGAACGACGCCGACCTCGCAGACGTTTCTTTACCGCTGAGTTTGCTCAAGCTGACGACCTGCTCTTTGCTTCCGAACCCACGGCGCATGTTTCGGTTTACGGCTCCAAACCAAACTCACTTGCGGCCGGTCAGATTGCCATACCTTACAGCGTCGTACTCACAGACATCCGTGCAAGACTAACCACCACAAAGACACCGAAAGCCCCCCATGCCTCTACATCCGAAGCAGTTTGCCGTCAACGAAGTGTGGCTCGCCCTTCGAGTTACTCGGAATCCCATACTGATCGCCGGCATGCCGAACCATATCTACGTGGTCCAAGACGCGGGGAGCATGTTTGTCTTCGGCAACGCATTCGCACCAAGCGAAGACGAATCGCCAAGCGCAAGTGATGCAGCGATCATCCTTACACAGGCATGGCAGGAAAAGCGAGAGTGGCCGAAAAAGTTGCTCATTCCGGGAAACAGCTCTAAGACCAACGGTTTTGCTGCAGCAGCGGAGATGAAGAAAGTGGAGGTTGCGTTTGTTTCGGAGCTCGAATTGTCGTTCTACATTGACGACCTACAATCGAGTTATGAGGAGTTCATCGCTCGGGGTGCAGACGAACACACCTAACACCTCGCTCGAGCATCGCTTCCACCGCAGGATGCCAAGCCCGCTTCGTTCGAACGATCGATCATTTAGAAATTCCTAAACCAACTTCGCGTCCCGGCGTTTTTGCATTAACTTCTCTTTAGTTTATCGGACAAGTCGGAGTGACAAGATTCGAACTTGCGACCTCTACGTCCCGAACGTAGCGCTCTACCAGGCTGAGCTACACTCCGATAAGTGGGTTTTCTTTTGATCTCGAGGCGAGACTTTCAAATATTCCGCTTAATATGTTAGCCTTCTTTCCGGACGCTGGAAGGGGCCGAAGGGTTCGGATTCGAACCCAAAAAGTCACTGGGCTTTCACCCGATTACCCTCCGTCCCTAGAATGCATTCCGCAAACACGACTCCAAGGGTCGTGTCCGGCGAGCCGGTGCGGGAAAATTCCCCCAAAGCCCACGCCACACCAACGCCCACGCCGAAGAATTCGGTAGCCAGCCAGTCGAAGCTTACGGTACGCCTGCCGGACATCCACCATCCGTAGAATGCACTCCGCATCGACGACACAAGATACCGGCCAGCAACCAAGCGCGGCCAGCCAAGCCGGAACGCCCCCCATATTGGACAACACGAGGCAACACATGTCGGATTCAGGGACAGTGACCGATTTCGGGAGTAATTTCGCAGATGGCGACGCGACAGGATTGGCTGCCGAGTTCGTCGAGTGCCAATTCGATTCACTGGTTGGGCCCACGCATAACTACGCGGGGCTGGCCCATGGAAACGTCGCATCCGAACGACACCGGTCGCAAGCCTCCAACCCTCGTTTGGCCGCTCGGCAAGGCCTCGAAAAAATGTGGCAGGTCGCATCATGGGGCGTGCCCCAAGCCATTCTGCCGCCCTTGATCCGACCTCAACTGGCGTGGCTGCGCAACCTCGGATTTCGCGGTTCCAACGCGGAAGTGATTCGCAGTGCGGACGCAACCGATCCCGCGTTATTGGCCGCAGCCTATAGTGCCTCAAGTATGTGGGCAGCCAATGCCGCAACCGTCAGTCCCTCGCCCGACACCGCCGACGGACGGGTTCACTTCACACCAGCGAACTTGGCCAGCTCCCTGCATCGCAGTCTGGAGTCCCACGACATGGCTCCAATCCTCCAGGCAATCTTCGCGGACGAACGACTCTTCTGCGTTCACCCACCCTTGCCAGCCGCCGTCGCACTGACCGATGAAGGAGCCGCCAATCACACCCGTTTGACCGCCGAATTTCATCAACCCGGCATCGAACTGTTCGTATACGGACGAAATGCTTTGGATGCAACCTCACGACAACCGCAACGCTATCCGGCGCGGCAAACATTGCAAGCCAGTCAAGCAGTCGCGCGGCGTCATGGACTGCGCGAAGAGCGCACGTGCTTCGTTCAACAAAATCCAGCTGCGATCGATGCGGGCGTGTTTCACAACGATGTGATCTCGGTGGGACACCTGGGTCTATTATTGGTCCACGAGGAAGCGTTTCTCGATCAACCCGCGGTACTCGCGCGGCTCCGCGAGTTGTACCAACGCCAATACAACCGTCCGCTGACGGTAGCCGAAATTCCCACGGCGAGTCTGTCGTTGGCCGAAGCTGTTCAAAGTTACCTGTTCAATAGTCAACTGCTGACAACGACCGACGGAACCATCGTCCTGGTTGGCGCCCAAGAGTGCGACCATGTCCCCGCGGCGCGCCGCACGCTCGAACGATTATTGGCAGGCGAATTTACGAACGGGAATCAACCGATCGACACGGTCAAAGTAATGGACTTGCGTCAAAGTATGAACAACGGTGGGGGACCTGCATGTTTGCGATTGCGTGTCTTGTTGAATCGAGAACAGCGGGCTGCGGTTCGAGGTCGGATTTGGTTGGATGAATCGTTGTACCGCAATTTGCTCGCGTGGGTGGATCGCCATTATCCAGATCAACTAACACCAAGTGATCTGGCAGATCCAGAATTAGCGGATCGTAGCTGGGCGGCGTTGCGTGACCTGGAACAGATTATCGAACTGCCACTGGGCCGAAGCGATGTCCCATGGTGAGTTGTCGCGCGGTTCGTCACGCTCGGGCGGGTTGTTGTCGCCGTAAGTGAACGTGAAAGAACATGGGGCGGACCTTCGGCGATGACGTCACTACGCCTTGGGCGAGACACTTTTCGGCCAGAACGTCCGGATGCGACAGCCACCCAAGGTACTGGTCTCCACTTGCGCCCAGCCGCCATATCGTTTGAGAATGCGACCGACCAAGGCCAAGCCCAAACCGGCGCTCCCACGATCATCGGCTAACCGTTCGAAGGGACGAAAAACCGCGAGACGATTTTTTTCCGGGATTCCAGGTCCATCGTCTTCGATGTCGATGATCGTCCCTTTGGCCGTGCGATACGCGCGGACGATGATCTCTTCCTTTGCGAAGCGACTGGCGTTCCGCACGGTATTCGAAATCACGCACGTCAAATCGTTGACGCTACCGAGAATCGAAATATCGTCCGTGACCATTTGCGGATCCACGACGTACGTCAATTCGGGGTGCAACAATCGCTCGCCTTCGAAGATTTGCTGGACGACCGGCTCCAGTGGGACTCGCCAGTTTGGAGAACTGGAACGTGGTGCATCGGTGCGCACGTACTGCAACAATCGGTTGACCATTTCTTCAAGTTCGTTGGCCCCATTGCGAATGACTTGCATTCGTTGTTCGATCTTCAGGGGATCTTGTTCGGAATCCATCAACTCGACGGCAAATTGGATTCGCGACAGGGGCGCTTTGAGTTCATGCGAGACGCCTTGCATCAACTCTTGTTGTGTCTTGATGAGCGATTCCGTACGGGCTGCCAACTGATTCAGCGATACCACGACATTTTTTAAGGGACCGGCGGACTCTTCGTTGATTCGCAAGTCAAGTTTGCCATTAGCGAACGCTTGGGTCGCGATCTCCAAGTCACGCAGTTGCCGGTTGACCGGTCGCAACAGGACAAAAATTGCCCCAGCGGCGACCAACAAGACGATCGTCATCCCACCCAACACTCGCCAACGGGACTGTTCGACCAATTCCGGCAGGGGTCCAAATAGAATCGCCGTGGTTGGATCGGTCATGCGACCCGCCACATAGGGCAAGTGGTTGGCGCGGAAATAGACGACATCATCACCCAGTCTCATGCGGTGTTGGGCCTGGAAGGGGATGTCGTTGATCGACACCTTTTTAACCGGAAAATCAAACTGTCTTTGTATTAGCTCCAGCGTGTGATCGCGGCCGGACGGTTCGGCTGTTTCATAACTAAGCCGAGTCATTCGGACGCTGCCGCTCATGGCCGTTTCAATGACTTTGGAGTTGGATTCGTCGGCTGGTTGGATGGTCAGCGCCAAATGCATCAACCACGCAACTGTCAGAATAAAGACAACACCAACGTAGAATCGCAGAAACAGGCGACTCATGACGACTCGATCGACAATTGATATCCGATTCCTCGAATCGAGAGTATCAGCGTTGGCTGATGCGGATCGTCCCCTAATTTTTTACGCAAGCGAGAAACGCGCAGGTCGATGGAGCAATCGAAGCCGTCAAACTTGAAACCATGTAGGTTCTCGAACAGCATCGCGCGACTAACAACCGAACCCGCATGCTGCGCCAACAGCCACAGAAGGTCAAACTCCGCTGTTGAAAGTGGGATTGAGTTTCCAGCAAACTTGACCGACCTTCGACCTCGATCGATTTTCAGCGCACCCAACTCGAGCACGTTCTCTTCGATCGTCGTGTCTTCGGTTGGATTTCGCCGCAGGTGCATACGCAAGCGAGCCAACAGCACGCGGAGACTCACCGGCTTGGCCAGGAAATCATCGGCGCCAAATTCTAAGCCCAAGACCTCGTCGGTTTCGGTATCGCGAGCAGTGAGTAAAATAATCGGTCCGTGGAATTGCTCACGGACTTCTCGACAGATCGAAAATCCGTCCATGCCAGGCAGGTTGACATCCAACAGCACCGCGTCTGGATTCTCGACCAATATTTTGTTGACCGCCAAGTCGCCGTTCGTCACGGTCTCGATGGCGAAACCATGGGGAGACAGATAATCCACAACCAGCTCAGCCAGCTGAACATCATCATCGACCAACAAGACTCGGTATGTCATTTTGGAGGTTGCACAGGTGTTCATGGTTCGACGCAGTCAATGGTTCCCAAGAATTCGAATCGGAATCTTCCGTCCTCTCGATTCATCGATACTCTTGATTTGGGATGAATGGATACAAAGCGATACGATAAGCCGGAGTTTCCCCAGAGATCGTATAGCTTGGCACTTGCTTCAGCTCCAAATTCAAGGGAATTCGACGAGTAGTGACGCCCGGCCGTCCCAATCCGCAACAGACAGGAACGGCCCCTTCTCGTCTAACCCGCAAAAACGACGGGGGTTTCTCGGAAATTTGAAAAATAGGATGGACTTCGATGCCGACCATCCGCTGACTTGGCTTGATCCTACTACGGGTCTGACCATTTGGTGGGCATGTAAAATACCGAATATGAATACACGACCGGCGAGGGGCAGAGCCGTTTTAGGACCAAGTCTAACGTTGCAAAGGCGTCCGACTTCTTGTGACAAAAATCAAGTATTTTGAACGTTACGGTTCACGGTGCATGCGTGCACTTCCGCTCGACGCAACGAGTCGTACACCACATTCCCTGTGCGGAAACTGACAATAGCACATTTCCCTAAGGGTTCGCGAACGGCATGTCGAGAGGACCTTCAATTTATTCGGCGAGGGAAGCAAACTACGAACGATACCCCGATTGTAGATAAAACAGGTCGGCATCGTTACCGGCTCCGGTCGACTCCATGAATCGGCCCGTGAATAACCTCGAATTGCCCACCAGCAAATCGGAGTTTTCGTTCATGTGAAGATTCCACAAAAAGTCAATCTTGTGTCCGACATCGCGTCCCGCCGAACGGGAAGCATCGGAGCGGGAAACTCTGTCGGCAGGGTTGTACAACGCGTCATTGGCGCTCGCGAACATCTAGTCGTGATCATACGTATTGAATGTCACCCACTTTCTTGGGTAGCCGCTAAGTGGTCATACAAAATCCCGGACAAAACGACTCGACGGGAGAGGATCAGCCCCCCTTGGGGACAAATCCTAGTCCGTGAAAGCTGCCGGTAGACCGTGGGAGAGTGCTTCGCTATAGTTTAGGTCCTAAGCAGGATGGTTATCGCCCGCTGCGGAACAGGACGCCTCTGTTGGGCCAAAGAATGGTCGGCACGCGTCCGTTGGACCCCGGAATGGTCCACGACCAACATTGCGACCTCCCTCGAGACAAAACCATGAACTCGGCTCACAAAATTTTGATCGCAGATGACAATCAAGCGAATTGCGAATTACTGGAGGCGTACTTGGTTGGTCTCAACTGTGAGATTGAAGTTGCGGAGGACGGCCAAGCGACTCTGGACCGGGTCGATTCGTTTCAACCTGACTTGATCTTGCTCGATGTGATGATGCCCAAGTTTAGTGGCTTTGAAATCTGCAAGAAATTGAGGAGCAATCCGGCGACCAAGTCCATCATGATTTTGATGGTCACGGCTCTGAACGAGTTGGGGGACATCCAACGCGCTGTCGAAGTGGGCGCCGATGATTTTGTTTCGAAGCCAGTCAATCGGGTTGAGCTTTTGAAACGCGTCGAAAACATGTTGGCTTTAAAGAATGTCACCGACGAAAACGAACGACTGCGTCAGTATATTGAACGTATGGAAGCCACTCGGTTGGTGTGAGTGACGACGTGTTTCGTTTGCAATGCTCTCTAAGAATGATCCCATGAGCGACTGCGGGGTACCGGCTCTTCGGCCAGAAATTCGATCGGCCTCTTGAGTTAACCGGTTAGCAAAGCGTGGGTGGGCGGGAATCCGACCAACCACGCGACGCTAAGCGTTTCTGGTTCACGAGCAAACCCAACTGCCAACCCCGTCATCCCCGGCCCTTCTCCCCCAGGAAAGGGGAGAAGGGAGACCATGAGGCGCGGGCTTCCAACGCTGGCAAGGTGCGCCCTCGCGCACGATAACACGTTTCACCGAAATACACTGAGGCGCGGGCTTACAATGCGGCCAAGACATGGTTCAACTCAAGACCATGAGGCGCGGGCTTCCAATGCAACGATGCCATTTTTCCTGCGTTAACCGGTTAGCAAAGCGTGGGTGGGCGGGAATCCGAACAACCACGCGACGCTAAGCGTTCCTGATGCACGGGCAATCTCAACTGCCAACCCCCTCATCCCCGGCCCTTCTCCCCCAAGAAAGGGGAGAAGGGAGACCATGAGGCGCGGGTTTCCAACGCTGCAAAGACATGGGTCAACGCAACACCATGAGGCGTGGGTTTCCAACGCTGCCAAGACATGGTTCAACGCAATATACTAAGGCGCGGGTTTCGAACGCTGCCAAGACACGGTTCTCCGCAACACCTTGAGGCGCGGGCTTCCAACGCTGCGATGGCATGTTTCACCGCATTACCATGAAACGCGGGCTTACGACACCCCGAGGATATGTTTCACCGCAAGACGGAACAAGGCTTATGCATTTGGGTGAACGACCACTTTCATCGTGTTGGGGATGCCCTGATAGAGCCGCTGCATCCAATCGGGCATTTCATCAAGGGTGCAACGGGCGGAGATGATGGGCGCAACATCGATCCGGCCGTCGGCCATCCAGGCCAACGCTTGGTCGTATTCACCGGCCGAAGCGCAACTACCGTGCAGCGTTAATTCGCCAGCCACAATTCTCTGAAGGGGAATTTCAACTCGCGGGGAGACGTTGCCAACCAAGACCACATGACCACCTTTGCCGGCCAATTGAATTGCCTGCTCGACTGTTTTCTGAGCACCGACCACCTCGTAGACATGATCCGGTCCGCGTTGGTTGGACCATTCGAGCACACCTTCCACGAGCTGGGACGAATCGCCCAAAAACGCGGCTTCTGCGCCAAACTGTTGCGCCAAACGCAATCGGTTTGCGTCCAAATCGATTGCCGCAATAGACCGCACGCCACTGGCCCGGAGAGATTGAACCACCAGCAAGCCGATCATGCCTGTTCCGACGACCAGACAGGTTTCGTGTGGTTGAGGATTCGAACGGCGCACCGCGTGAATGGCAACACTGACGGCTTCGGCCAAAGCGGCCTGTTCCATCGTGACGGACTCGGGCACGGGATAGGCGATCCGAGCCGGAACCGCCACTCGCTGCGCAAACGCTCCGTGTCGGCGATATTCTCCACATGAAACCCCCAACACTTGTCGCTGTTCGCATAAATTGAGGCGGCCTTCGCGACATCGAGCACAACGACCGCAGAACACGGTGGAGTCGAGGGCGACCCGTTGACCGACCTGCAAGTTCTGGACTTCGCTGCCAAGTTCGAGAATCGTACCGGCGGCTTCATGGCCCATGACCAAGGGAGGAATGCGACGTCCCGTGGAGCCGTCGAATCCATGAATATCGCTACCACAGATTCCAACGGCTTCGACGTGGACCAAGACTTCGTCGGGGCCAGGTACCGGATCGGGAAAATCTTCTTGCAGTTCAAGTCGTTTGTATTCGGTCATGACAAGAGCACGCATGATTCGTCTTTCAGGAAGTCGAGGTGAGGCCAATGCTTCGAGCCGATCCCGCAAAGGGGATTGACCGTCTTCGGCAACACGATGAAAACGTGATAATCTGTCCGATGTCTACCGAGGGTCCGTTCCCTTTGCGGGTTGGCTCCTACACAAACGACTGGACGGTCGGTTTGATCACGAGTTCCCACACGTGGGCTCGGGGCGGGAGGCTCGCGACAAATCCAACGGCAGCGGCGACGTCCTCGGCCTGGAGCATCGTATTCCGATGCTCTTGGCTCACCGGTTTGGGTCGGTACTGCATGATGGGCGTATCGACTTCGCCGGGATGAATGACCGTGACGCGAATCCCGTTGACGCGTTCCTCTTCGCCAATGGCGATACCCATCGCGGCCATAGCAAACTTCGAGGCATTGTACGCGATGCCACCCAAAGGCGACGCTCGGAGTCCAGCGATCGAACCGATTTGAATGATCAGGCCATCGCCCAAGCGGCGCATTCCGGGAATGACCAAATAAGTGCAATTGAATGCGCCGGTGGCGTTGGTTTGCAGCAACTTGTCCCATTCCTCAGGAACCAAGTCCGCCATCGAGCGACGCGGAACATTAAGTCCCGCCGCGTTGACCAAGAGTC
Source organism: Pirellulaceae bacterium (assembly GCA_041741535.1). GTDB lineage: Bacteria > Planctomycetota > Planctomycetia > Pirellulales > Pirellulaceae > M30B19. The sequence continues at coordinate 41,014 of JBGSJV010000112.1, read as the reverse complement.
GGACGACACCCAATCGTTCGACGATTTGTTGATGAACCAATGTTGCGGCTGCTCGATCGGCAACATCCAAAGGAAAGGCGACGAAGCGTCCGTCTTTTCGCGCAGCGACCACTTGTTCCAACTTCTTGGCATCTCGGCCAGAAATCGCGACGGTCCAACCCGCGTTGGCGAGGACCTGAGCCGAGGCGGCGCCGATCCCGCTGCCGCCACCCGTCACCCAGGCCACTTTTTGTTCGGACATTTGCTTGGCTTTCTAACAGGGGCTAATCTTGAACGATTCGACAACGTCGCAAAACATCGGAGGGCGACATGAGATAACTGGTATAGAACGGTCCGAACTCCGCAAACAAGGCGCTGGCTTGGTCAAAGCGCATCTGATAAACAATTTCTTTTAAGTACATGGGATTTTTGGCCCAAAGGGTCACGCCCCACTCCCAATCTTCTAGACCGACGCCGACCGTAATCAGCTGAGTGACCTTGCCCATGAATTGGATGCCGCTGCGGGCGTGTTCCGCCATCATTTCGTTGCGAGCGGAGTAGGGCAGGGCAAACCAGTTCGCGCCGGGGTCGCGACGTTTGTTCATGGGATAAAAACACGACACCGGCCAATCGGGAAACGTGGGACACAAACGATGTTTGTTCATACTCGGCAAGCGTTCTTCGTACCCTCGGACTCGGGCCTTGAACTCCGGCGAGTCCGGCGCGAGCCCCTCGCGCTGCAACTTATCAGCAAACTGTTGGACGGTCGGGACGTACTCCGAGATTTCGGACATCGAAACAAATGAGTCGATGGGGACCAAACAGGGCCCAAATTGGCTGGCCAAGATCGATTGATGGAGGTCTTCAATGCGCAACGGATCTTTATCCAGCACCATCAAGCTAAAGTCCGCTTTGGAGCCCGCGACCAAACCTAATTGAGTTCGCGTTGGCCAATCTTGAAACCGCGAGTCACCAGCCCCGGTGGCTCCACCGTGGTCGTTATTGACGGGGCCGAAGAGTCCGCAGAATTCGTCGGCGGCTTCCTTCCGTTCGTGTTCGGACATTTCTTGCAACAAGCCGCGATCCCACGAGTAGAAAAAATGGCTACAGTGAAAACCGTCGGTTGGTTCCAAGGAGATTGGGATCTCTTGAGTGGTTGGTCCGTACTTCGAATGTTTGGAATGATCGGTCACCGGGTTTCCTTCGCCAGAAGTTTTCGCACGCATTCCAGGAGTCGTTCCATTGGAAAGGGTTTGCGAATGTATTCGTCCACGCCCAAAAGTTCGGCATAGTCTTGGTGTCGTTCACCTTCATTCGCCGTGATAATGATGACGCGCGGGGGCGTGGTTTCGTTTTCGCGCAACTTCTCGAGAACCAGGAAGCCGCTGCGTTTGGGCATCATCAAATCCAGAATGACCAAATCGGGCCGCTCCGTTTCCGCAACCGCCAACCCTTGGTTCCCATCGCGAGCAACCACGACCTCATACCCTTGGTTCCGCAACGCCAAGCGAATGCTTTGGGCGACTTCCGGATCATCGTCTACGACCAGGATCCGAGAGACTCGTTGGTGGGTTGGATTATCAGCAGCGGATGGAGTCGAATCCATAGCGGTGGGCTCGTCATTTCATGTCAGGCGGGACAGATCAAGCGAAACGAAATCGAGGCGTCGCCGATCTGTGGTTCGGTTCGCGTTGACCTGGAATTACGGGGTCAACCACGGTAGCATTCTAACCCACCGCTACCCGCTTCAGAAAGCGGCCCAAAGGTCGCTCAGCGATTCAGATCGGACTCTTCGATCACACGGAAGCCCTTGCGTTGTAGGGTATCTGCAGCGATTTCGCAGTTATCCACCATCAGCGCCACCGCGTGATTGCCATTTTGTAGACCGATCAACGGGTAGGCTTGAACCAAATTGATTTCCGCGCTCAGCAAGGCCGTACAGATTCGCAGCAAGGGTTGGGGATCGTTGGGGAGCTCGACCGCAACCAAATCACTTTCGATCATGGCCAGGCCGGCTCGTTCCAGAATTTCACGGCCGCGTTCCGGGTCGGTTAGCACCAAACGTACCAACGAGCATTCGGTCGAATCATGGATATTGATGGCCACAATCCGCACGCCGGTGCCGTCGAATTTGCGGAGCAGTTCCATCAAACGCCCGACTTTATTCTCCAAGAATACCGTGAATTGGCGAATCGTTGGGTAATCGCGTCCGCGGAGCGTTGAAATGTCGTAGCCGTCGTCTTCGCCGTCGTTTTCGTGCATCATTGCTAGATTCAGGTTCCGTTTGCGGGAGTTACCTTGTTTTTGGTCGGGCAACCGTTAATGTAATCAAACCCTTAGCCCTGCCAACAGTGATTCGGAAAAACCGCGGCAAAAAGGGACGGACACCCGGCCATCGTGCCTCTTCGAGTCGCGGACCGGTCGAAGTTTAACTCACCCGTGGAAACCCCGAGTAACGAGCGAGTGCTCCCCGTTGAATCCGTTACAAAAGTTCCAGCTTGAAGTTCGCGTGCGGTACCAGGAAACCGATGCGCAGGGCCGCGTGCACCACGCGACCTACCCAAACTACTTTGAATGTGCTCGTGTCGAAATGCTGCGGGCTGGCGGAATTTCCTATGCCGATTTGGAAAGCCAGGGCGTGATTCTGGTCGTTACGGAACTGGGGTGCAACTACTTAGGTGGGGCTGTTTTTGACGACTTGTTGGTCGTGGAAGTCGAAACGGTCCGAGCAAAAGGGACAAGGATCCAACATCAATACGTGATTCGCCGCGGCACGGAAACCCTGGTGACCGGCCATACCGTGGTGGCTTGCATCAACCCCCAAGGACGTCCGCAACCATTGCCCGACTTCCTGCGTTCGATTCCCAGTGCTTGAACGGAAGGCCCAGTCCCATGCCCGATTACAAAGCGATCTACGATGCCGTGATTGCTCGAGAAGAAAACTACAACCGACCCGAAAATTCCCCGGGCTTTCTTAACTGCCAACAAGCTTATCGAGAGCTATCGAGCGTCAGCGGTCGGGCGTTGGACTTGGGCTGTGGCGTCGGTTTTGTCGTAGAGCTGTTGACTGATCCCGCGTATTGGTTGGAACCATGGGGCGCGGACATCAGTGAAGTTGCCGTCGAACGGGCTCGGGACCGCGTCGCCAAGAAAAAAGTGCCATCCTCCCGGATTGCTCTGTTGCAGGACCAAAACCTACCGTTTGAGGACTCGTTTTTCTCGCTCGTTACTTGTTTCGACATGATGGAGCATTTGGACGAAGGCGATGTTCGGCAAACCATGCGGGAGATCCAGCGGGTACTGCGACGGGGTGGACTCCTGTTTGCCTCAGTCTCGTGTCGGCCCTCGGGTTATTCCGACCAATTCGGCGACAATTTGCATCGTACGGTTCGCGGACTTGATTGGTGGGTAAGTGAAGTTGATCCTGACCGCGCCGAATACGACAAACATCGCAACCAATTCATCATGTGGAAAACCTGCCGCAAAAGTTGAAATCCGCTTTGCGCGGCTGGCGACCGGGTGAAATGTCGGTTGCTGCGGAAAAACGGCATCGAGCGGGAACCGTACGGCTCCGATCGAAAACGGGAACTTTCGATGCTGGGTTGGCAAGTGCGGGAATCTGTTATACTGCCAGCCTTCAGGAATGCAGGGGGCATCCGTTTTCGCGCCGTGGCATAGAAACTCGAGATATGACGCAAGTAACGACATTGGAACCCGCCCTCTTGGCCCTGATTCACGGGAAATTGCGGTTGTTCTACGATTTGACCGACCAAGCAACTCGGGCACCCAAACAAGTGGAGTTCGCGCGGCAACGGGAACACCAATATCGACAGAAGCTCGAAGCCACCACCCAACAACTCCAAACCTTGCGTTTGAAGGCCAAGGAAAAACAGACCGAACTTGGCTCGCGGGAAGCCCAAGTAAAAAAGATGCAAGTGCAACAAGACAGCGCGGCGAATAACCGCGAGTACGCGATGTTAGGTGATACGATCAAGTCGAACATTGCCGCGAATGAGGTTTTGGGCGTGGAGCTGTTTGAACTGTTGGAGCAAGTGGATGCCGAAGTTCAACTCGAGAAACAAGCCGCCGATGTCCTGGCGAAAGCTGTCGTTGAGACGAAAGTCACGGCCGATCAAACGGCCGATACCATCAAGCGACTGGAACGCGAAATCAAAGTCGTTGAAGCTGAGCTGCGAGACCTCTTCGCCAAAATCCCAGGTGACCTGGAAGCCGAATTGCAACGAAAGCGACCAGCCCTCCGCGAGAAAACCGTGACCCCGGTCGATGATGGGGCATGCAGTAGTTGTTGGCAGATCATCACGCCACAAATGAAATCGGCCTTGAGCTTGCGGCAGCTTTTCCTCTGCCCAGGTTGTGGCGCCTTATTGTTTATGCCACCGAACTGAACCGACCTATTTTGGCGTCGATCCGTAGAACGTACTGACCGGTCAATTCTATTGGTGGGCCGTTATCGTGTTCGGGTTTCCATACGGTTGCCGGAAAGCGTCAGAGCACTTTGGGGATCGGCTCGAAATCAAGCTAAGTTTCGTCTTGCTTATCTTGTTTGGGTTTGCGGTCGGGTTGCCAGTGCGGCGGCTTGGCTGGCTTTCCCGGGTCACCAGGATTGTTGTTTTCACCTGAGTCGGGCTCCGATGGATCGGGACGATACTCGGGATGCCGAGACTTGGCCAGTTCGCGCTGGTACGCTTCCAAGATCGCCGATTGAATTCTCTCGCGAGACTTGGCGTTGATGGGGTGAGCGATATCGATGAAACCCCGGCTACGTTCGGGTAACTTCAGTTGGCTAAAGGGCGGCATTCGCGAACCACATTCCGCGCAGAATTTGGACCCCAAGTAGTTCTTTGTCCCACAACTATCGCAATTGGTCGTTGCCCGGCGGCTCGGCATCGCAACAAACGGCCCGTTGGTCCCATTAATGATTCGTATATCGCGAACCACAAAGGCTCGGTCGAAGGTCACGATACAGAAAGCCAAAAGTTGTTCATCCGTACTATTTACCAGACAAACTCTTACTTCAGTCACGTTCATGCGGTGCCCCTTTCCCTTGGACTCATCGCCGTCGACCTCGCAACTTCCACGCGCCCGACTTGATGATTTCTTAGACGGTTTGACGCCCAAATCGCTTGTCGTCGATGTCGGTAAATAGAATACCAACAACTACCGCTACCGGTCATGGAACTAACCAACGGATACGTTGCGTTACAATCTGCATGCACGTTTTCCAAGGAAGGGCGCAGACGCACTGCGGGCGGCTGAAGGTCGTTAGAAACAAACCCGACGATGTTAGAGAAGTAACCGCATTTCAGCTCCATGATTAACTGCTCGATTTCGGATCGTACCGCCGACCTAACGGTAATTGGAACAGAGCCTGACCGTTCTCGGGCCAGTTCGGCAAACACGGCCGGGGTGGCAAGTCCAAACGGAGGCCGCACGACCACAAACCAACTTGTACTGGGGCTCGCAAACGGTTCGACAACCTCCCCACGACCATAACAAGTTGCCGCTTGGGGTTGCGTGAAGAAGGCAATATCGCTGCCATAATTGGCGGAGAATTCGGCAAGTCTGGGCCAACTCCACCCCAGATCGAACAGCTCGTTGAGTAACAGGAGCGTGACTGCCGCATTCGAGGAGGCGCCGCCCAAGCCTCCGCCAGCCGGAATCGATTTGTGCAAAACAAAATGAGCCCCAGCAGAAATTTGACAATGCTCGAGAAATCCGCGGGCGATGCGCACGATTAGATTTCGCTCATCGCTTGGTATTTCGGAGACCGCGTCCGAATGACCGGAAAAATCAAATCGCTCATGAACTTCGAGCGTCACACCGTTGGGCTGACGGCGAACTGCCAGCCCATCTCCCAGAGAGATCGGCAGCATGACCGTTGTAAGCTCGTGATAGCCGTTCGGCAATCGCGCACCAACCCGGAGAAGTAGATTTATTTTTGCAGGGGAAAAACGTCGGATCATGACGTCGGTTTCTGCTTCATGCTGGAGGATCACACCGCCGCACCGTGCATCGCCGCACCGTGCATCGCCGCAAATTACTTTGCCGCAAATTACTTTGCCGCAATCTTTGCCGCAAAATGTGCCGGTTTCCCATCTCACAATTGTAAGTTACCATATGAAAGGGTCTCTTGCAAACAAATTTTGGCGTATCTATTTGTTATGACGATTTTCGATAACGACGAGCATTGCGCTCCGTATTCGACGCCAGTGGCTTGACACAGGAATTCGCGATCTTGAAAAGTGATTTGGCAAACTTTACACGTGGCTTTTTAATGGGAGTCGCGGACGTGGTCCCGGGGGTGTCTGGGGGTACGGTCGCGCTATTGACTGGTATCTACCCTCGATTGATCAATGCCCTGGCGGGATGCGGTTGGGAGGCGGGACAACTGTTGCTTCGCCGACGTTGGTCGGAATTGGCCCAGCGAATCGACCTGCGATTCTTGGCTGGACTGGGATTTGGAATTGGATCGGGCTTGCTGTTGACGATTTTGACGGTGGTCCGTTTGTTGAAAGACGATGCAACACGACCACACGTTCTGGCGGCCTTTCTCGGGATGCTCCTCGCGGGCACTGCTTTGATGGCGTATCGATTACTCACGAACCAGGCGGTTGTCAATGACGACGGTGCACCGGCAAAAATTCATCCGGGTCATTGGGGCTGGGCGATTGTGGGACTGGCGATTGCGCTGGCCATCAGCCTTAGCCAACAAGCCCAAGCGGTGACAGAGCCCACATTGCCGTATGTGTTTCTCTGCGCCGTTATCGCCATATCGGCCATGATCCTTCCTGGAATAAGCGGCGCGATGTTGATGTTATTGATGGGCGTCTACGGGTTCATGGTTCATATCCCCGAAGAAATGTTGCGTGGAGAAAACTGGGGTTGGAACTTGGCTTATCTGGTGACCTTTGCCGCGGGGTGTTTGACGGGATTGTTGACCACTACCAAGATCTTGCGCTGGATGCTGATTCGTTGGCCCATTCGCGTAACCTGCTTTCTTGTTGGTTTGATGATCGGGACCATCCCAAGTCTTTGGCCGTATCAAATCAATCGCTCTCCACTCGAACCCAAATTAGCTTTGAGAATCTATGAAAGCCGATGGCCAGATGTGATGGCGCTTGGCGATGGGGCGATCTTCTTGACGGTCGTGTTTTTTGGGACCGCGATCTTGGGGTTAAGCTTTTTGGCGAGCCGTCAGGCCCCCAAATAGCGCTGGATCGGCCGCCGACAATTCCGTACGCGCCCGACGGCTCTCGCTAGCTGCGGTCCGGCGAGATTTTGGCTACACTGTGGGTGCCGGGGGGCGGAGTGGAATTCGAATTTGAAGCCGAACTTGGAAAGATGTCGCATGAATCGTTTGGTTGTTCGCCCCAAGGCTGGGATGGGTTTGCTTGCGTTGGGAATGTCCTGGGTGTTGGCATCATCCTGCTTGGCTGACGACCTTTGGCCGCAATGGCGAGGTCCTGCGGGGACCGGGATCGTACCGAACAGCAACTTCCCGACGGAATGGTCCAACGAGAAGAACGTCTTGTTCCGTTTTCCGTTGCCTGGCCCGGCTGGGTCGACTCCCGTGGTCGCGGGTGATCGAATTTTCTTGACCACGGCTGCTGGAGATGACTTGCATTTGCTCTGCATTTCAACAAGTGGCACCGAGATATGGAACCGCAAAGTAACGACCGGGAACCAAACAGCCCGAGTCGACGAAGGTAATTCGGCATCGCCGTCACCCATCACCGATGGGACGCATGTCTGGGCCATGTTCGGGGATGGGAGCTTGATTTGTTTCACCATTGATGGAGAGGAAGTTTGGCGGCGCGATCTGCAGAAAGACTACGGGGCGTTTGACATCCAGTTTGGAATGACGTCGACGCCCGTCATGCATGAGGGGACCATCTATTTGCAGTTGATTCATGGCCCATGGAATCGGGAGCCGAGCCTCGGAATACTTGCCGCGCTGGATGCCAAATCGGGTGAGCAGAAGTGGCAAGTTGAACGACGAACCGATGCGATCTCCGAAAATAAGCACTCGTATGCTTCACCAGTCATTTACGACGATGGAACCCACAAGTACTTGGTCAGTCACGGAGCGGATTACGTGACCGGACATGATCTGACGACCGGGGCCGAGGTTTGGCGTTGCGGTGGTTTGAATCCGACTAGCAACTACAACGAGTACTTGCGATTTGTCGCGTCTCCCGCGGTTGGCCCCGGTTTGATTGTGGCACCGACGGCGAAGGGTGGACCCGTAGTCGCGATTCGACCCGGCGGACAAGGGGATATTACCAAGTCAGAGTTTATCGCGTGGAAAGCCGAAGAAACAACTCCAGATGTCCCTTCGCCAATTGTCACGAAGGACTACATTTACCTCTGCCGGGAAAATGGCGTGGCGGTCTGTTTGGATGCCAAAACCGGTGAATCGATTTATAAAGAACGTACGAACGGCCATAATCATCGTGCTTCACCGGTTCTTAGTGGCGAACGATGGCTAATAACCAGCCGTCGGGGGGTGATTACGGTCCTGCAAGCCGGCCCTGACTTCAAAGTGCTGGCAACGAACGACATGAAAGAGCCCATCGCTTCGTCACCGGTGATTATCGGGGACCGCTTGTATATTCGGTCTTTTGACGCCCTCTATGCGATTGGGAACAAATAGCCGACGATACCCGCCACAGAGACACCATCAAGGCTCGAAATAGGTTCGGGCCTCGATCGTCTCTGGCGAGTACCACCGGAATTTGCCCCAATTTATGAATCGCGACGCCGTCAGAAATATCGTTATCATTGCTCACGTTGACCATGGTAAAACTACTTTGGTGGACTGTCTATTAAGGCAGAGCGGCCAATTTCGCGACTCGCAGCTTGAAGGCGAGCGGATCCTCGATTCGAATGATTTGGAGCGAGAACGCGGGATCACGATTCTAGCCAAGAATATCTCGATTCCTTATCGCGACACCAAAATCAACATCATCGATACGCCAGGCCACGCGGACTTTGGTGGCGAGGTGGAACGAGTGCTGCAAATGGCCGATGGGGCATTGCTGTTGGTTGATGCCGCCGAAGGGCCAATGCCGCAGACTCGGTTTGTTTTGTCCAAAGCTCTAGAACATGGCCTGCGACCGATCGTCGTTATCAACAAAATTGATCGGCCGGATTCCCGCGCGTTGGAAGTGGTCGACGAAACATTGGCATTGATCATTGAACTAGGTGGCGACGCTCATTGGGAGAGCTTCTGCCATGTCTTCGCCTCTGCCAAAGCTGGATTCGCCAAATACAATTTGGACGATCCCGACGGCACAAACATGCAACCCATTTTGGACTTGGTACTCAAGCATGTACCACCGCCAAAGATCGACCCACGCCCCGAATTTCGCATGCGCGTCACCACGCTCGATTGGTCGGAGTTTGTCGGGCGAATCATGATCGGACGCATCGAATCCGGAGCAATCCACAAGAACGATACGTTGTCGGTGATTGTTGCGGATGGCTCCGTCCATCAAGAAAAAGTGGCCCAGGTTTTTGTGTTTGACAAATTGGGACGCACCGAGGTCCTCAAAGCCGAGGCCGGTGACATCGTCGCGTTGGTTGGTTTGCAGAACGCCGATATCGGCGATACGATCACCGACCCAAATTTTTTGGTTCCTTTGCCGCGGATTGCCGTCGATCTTCCGACGCTGCAAATGATGTTCACGATCAACTCGTCCCCTTTGGCTGGTCGCGATGGCAAATACGTGACCGGTCGCCAACTCCGGACGCGTTTGTTCAAAGAATTGGAACGCAACGTCGCGCTCCGAGTGGAAGAGACGGAACAGGGCGACCGATATGCGGTATCAGGGCGCGGTGTGTTGCACTTGTCGGTCCTCATCGAGACGATGCGACGGGAAGGTTTCGAACTGAGTGTCGGCAAACCGCAAGTGCTGACCAAATACGAAGATGGCGTTCGACTGGAACCTTCGGAACATCTGGTCGTTCACGTGCCCACCGAATATTTTGGCTCGGTCATGGAGGCGATTGGAAACCGACGCGGTGACTTGATTGAGATGACCAGCCGTGGGGACCAAACGGTTGCCCATTTCGACATTCCCTCGCGCGGCTTGATTGGGCTTCGCGCTCGTTTGTTGAACGCGACCAAGGGCACGATCGTGATGAATCATCGCTTCAAGGAATTCCGCGAAGTCGATGGCAAGCTGCCCGACCGTCAAAACGGCGCGTTGATCTCAAATATGGGCGGCAAAGCCGTGGCCTATTCGCTGTTCAATCTCCAGGCTCGCGGTGAAATGTTTGTTTCGCATGGTGACGAAGTCTATGAAGGGATGGTCGTTGGCGAACACTGTCGCAGCAATGACCTACCTGTCAATGTCACCAAAGAAAAGCAACTCACCAACGTTCGCGCTGCCGGGAGCGACGAGAACATTATCTTGAAGCCGGCTCGAAAAATGTCACTCGAAGAAGCGCTTGAATACATCGAAGACGACGAATGGGTCGAAATTACTCCCAAGTCGATTCGCATTCGAAAAGCGATTTTGTCGGAGTCGGAACGTCGTCGTCGCGGTCGAGTTGCCAACGCGTAATGCACCGTTCAGGCTTTACGCTGCTTTGGCTTCCGGTTCGGGTAGCAGGTGCGACAGATCTCGCATTTGGTGCCATCGCAACCACGTGCCGAACAGTATTGGCGGCCGTAGTAGATGATCTGCAAATGCAGTGCGTTCCAACGACTCTGCGGAAATAGTCGCTTGAGGTCGCGTTCGGTTTGTTCGACGCTACGGCCGTTGGACAAGCCCCAACGGGCTGCCAAGCGATGGATGTGCGTGTCGACCGGAAAGGCCGGTACGCCAAACGCTTGGGCCATCACGACGCTGGCCGTTTTATGTCCCACTCCTGGCAATGCTTCCAGGGCCTCCCAATCTGCGGGAACTTGCCCCCCATGCTGCTCGACGAGCATCCCTGAAAGTCGGACGATCGCATCGGCTTTCCGCGGCGCCAGTCCACAAGGACGTACGATGGCGTTGACGTCCGCCACGGTTTGGCGGGCCATGCTCTGTGGATTATCTGCCAAGCGAAACAAAGCCGGCGTCACCTGATTGACGCGTTCGTCCGTACATTGCGCACTGAGGAGAACCGCCACCAACAACGTGAACGGATCATGATGGTGCAATGGGATGGGAGGCTCGGGATACAACTCTTGCAATCGACGATCGACAAACGCGGCTCGCTCGTTCTTCTTCATCCCAACAGGCTTTCCCTTCCAGTCATCGAATTCGCGCAGTACTTGAGAGAAACCATCATTCGACGGGCGATTGTGAGGTTATTCGCCGAATGGAAAAGTGCCGAGTCTGCCCGGCATTCTGCGCGGTTAACAATTCCGCCAACAGCCCCACGGACAACAACTGGCTGCCCAGCAACAAAGCCCCCAAGGCATACAGCACGACGGGGCGCTGATGCAACGGACTCCATACCGCCGGGTCCAGCACTTCGAGTTCGCGAAGCACCCAATAGCCTGCCATCGTCCCCAAACCCAAGAACCCAACGATCAAGCTAATCCCCCCCAACACCCCAATCAAGTGTTGCGGCCGTTGACGATAATTGGTCAACATCACGACGGTCATCAAATCCAATAACCCGCGGTAGATCCGGCGCCAACCGTATTTGCTTTTTCCATGTTGCCGAGCCCGGTGCTGGACACTGATCTGGCCGACCCGGAATCCGAAACTCGCCGCCAGTACCGGAACAAACCGATGCAGTTCGCCGTAGATTCGAACCTCATCAAACACTTCTCGACGGTAACACTTGAAACCACAGTTGTGGTCCTTGAGTTTGACCCCCGTCAATTTTCCAACGAGGTAGTTGAAGACCCGAGAGGGAACTGTCTTATCCAACGGATCATTGCGGACCTGCTTCCAACCGCTTACCACATCAAGACCTTTTTCAAGCTCCTGCAAGAAGCGCGGGATTTCGGCTGGATCGTCTTGCAGGTCTGCGTCCATCGTAAACACGATCGGGTAGCGCGTCGCGGCGACGCCGGCGGTCAACGCGGCCGCTTTGCCAAAATTGCGCCGAAATTGGATTCCGCTGACTTGCGGATACAATTTTGCTAGATGCTCGATCCGAGCCCAAGATTCATCTGTTGAACCGTCATCGACAAAGACAACTTCCCACAGATCGGTAAGCCCGGAAACTGCCGAGATGATCTCGGCGGTTAGTTGTTCGAGACTGTCCTGTTCGTTGAAGACAGGGACGACCACTGAAAACGCTGCTGCCATGGAGTCGCCGCTATTCTTTTAATAGTTGTTGCACGATCTCGGTAATCCGCTGGTCACCCGTCGCGCCTTGCCAATTCAATTCCCCCTGCCACCAAGTTCTAATGTAGCCGCGTTTATCCACGACATAAACTGTGGGCCACATCGTGTTCCCCCACGCCTTCCAGTTCGCGTGGTCCGAATCCATGATGACCGGGAACTGAAATCCGTCTTTCTCCAAAGCTTGTCGAACACGAACCACGTCTTCCTCGGCAGGCGTTTCCGGGGTCTGAATTCCAACGACGACGACGTCTTGGCCAGCCCACTGTTCGTTCCACGTGTTGTAGTGATTGAAGTTTCGCTGGCAATTGATGCACTGGAAGGCGTAAAAATGAACGACGACAACTTTGCCTTGCAAATCGGCCATCGACCCGGGTGATCTTCCCAACCATTCGCTTGATTTGGCGAAGTCGGGCGCCATCGGGTAAACGCGTTGGGCCTTCGTTAGGTCCACGGGGGCTCCAATCACTTGCAACCACGTGGTTCGTTGCGATTGGTCAAGTACGCGAACCGATGATTCTTGCTCCAATTTCTGTTGTTCTTGCCACTGCTTCTGCAGCTCAGAGACATCGCCACCACTTTTCTGCTGTTCATCCAGTTTGCTTTGCAAAGCCACGGTCGTAGCTACCAAATCATTCAACGTTTTCTTTTGGCTGGCGGTCAGCGCCAGTCTTGTCGCGACGTCCGGACGCAACAACGCCCGCGAGCCTTGAGCTTGAATGACCAACTGTTCCAGCCGCTCGCGTTGTTGTGCGGAAAGTCGCTCTTGGATTCTCGCTGACAACTTCGCTTCAATGTCCGCCACGGCCTGCCGCTGCTTCTCCGTCGGCAGATTCCGAGCCTGCCACCAGGTACCATCTAGTTCACGAAATTGTGATTCTAGCCACGTTCGCTCGGCTTCGTCCAAATCTAACGCGTCTTGAACTTCGACGCTATGAATCGCGGGCAGCAACATTTGTGGCACCCGTGCATCAGCGATCGCCCGCTCGTCATGAACAGCCATCGTACCGACACCAATCGTCGGCACAAACAGACTCCACACGAAGCCCACGAAAAACATGTTCCATACCATCTCACGATACCTCGACGTTCCAATACCCTGGTGCCTCATTGTTGCGGGCGCGCGACTTGCCGACAAGTATCCGCTTGGCGGCAGGCTCGCCGTTGCCCGGAGACAAGTCGCCTGCGACATGGCGCGGATTGCATTCGTCGGCGGAATTTGAGACAATTGGAATGGTCGCGGTGCTGGCCACGGCCGAGCCGTTTTTTGCAATCGAAAACTTTGGGGACTGGGTTGGAAATGTTTGGAGTCGACAATCGCTCAACGTTAGTTGTAAAAATTCCAGGAGTTTTGACGGCCGCCGAATGCGCCGGCCTGATCGAGAAGATCGACCACCTTGGCTCCCATTTGGCGCCAATCAATACGGCCAAAGGCACGCGAGTTCGAACGGACATTCGAAATAACGAACGAGTCATCTTCGATGATTCGGAGCTTGCTCAGCGACTCTATGAGAAGGCCAAGCCGCACGTTCCTGCCGAAATGTTTGGTTTCGCGATTGTCGGCGCCAACGAGCGTTTTCGATGCTACCGCTACAAACCGGGCATGCGATTCGCCCCACATACGGACGGTTCGTTCGAACGAAACGAAGCGGAGAGAAGTTTCTACACTTATCTGGTCTACCTCAATGAACAATTTGCAGGTGGTGAGACGATCTTTGCCACATCACCCGAATTGTCTGTCATACCGATTACCGGAATGGGGCTAGTCTTTCAGCATCCGCTCATTCACGAAGGCGCGGAAGTCGTATCCGGTGTGAAATATGTGGCACGTACGGACCTCATGTATCGTCGACTCGATCCGACTCCAAATTGGCGGGAACCATGCGTCGCTTAGCAATTGGTGATATTCATGGCTGTTTTGATGCCTTGCTTCGACTGTTCGAATTCGCCAAGATTTCTGCAGCGGACCATGTTGTCTTTTTAGGTGACTACGTTGATCGAGGTCCCGACTCCGCGCGAGTGGTCCAATTCTTGATCGAACGAATGCACGCAGGAAATACGATTTGCTTGCGGGGGAATCATGAGATCATGATGGAGAACGCTCGGAACATGTTGACGTCTCGCCGTGGCTGGGCGATGGCTGGCGGCGATGCCACCTGGGATTCTTACGAGCAGGTCTACAAGGGCGAAGGCTTGGACGCAGTCCCAGATTCGCATTGGGAGTTCTTGGACAATCTTGCGCCAAGTTACGAAACGCGAGATCATATCTTTGTTCACGCTTCATTGGACTCGGATGTGGAGTTGGAGGACCAATTCGAGGACGTCCTCTATTGGGGCGACTTCCATTCGATTGGCCCGCATTGTTCGGGCAAAAAAGTCATCTGCGGTCATACCTCGCAAAAAAGCGGGCTGCCGAAGTCTCTTGGGCACGCGATCTGTATCGATACTTGGGCGTGTGGAAAAGGTTGGCTGACCTGTCTCGATGTGGATACTGGGATCTATTGGCAGGCGAATCAAAGCGGGGAAACTCGAACGGACCGGATTTAAGTCCCGTTACGGTTTCCGATCAACAACTTCCCCTTCGATAATACTGGGGTCGTCAAAATGCGGATGGTTGCTACCGTGTTTGGCAGCAAAGTTGGATGTGAAGCTGACCGTTTCCACTTTGATTTTCTGCTTCAAGTAATCCAACGCTTGTTGCCGCAGGAATTTGCGAATCGGGGGCAGCAACAAGGCAAAGCCTGCCAAGTCCGTTAGAACGCCGGGTGTGATCAAGAGGATTCCTGCGGCAAATACCAAGACGCCGTCCACCAACGAATTGGCGGGCAACAAGTTCCGTTGCATTTCTTGGCGAATTTCACTCAGGACTTTCGCGCCCTGTTGCCGCGCAAAAAAACTACCCAAGAGCGCGGTCGTCACAATCCAGAGGAGCGACACGTACCAGGGCAGGGTGATGAACAAAATCCACAACAACACCAAATCGGCGGTAGGGACCAACACAAACAGTAGAAACAACCGAGTCAACACGATAGGTTAGCTCCCGGTCGCGATCGGCTTGGCGTTTCGCGACCATTCGCTCCATGAGCCCATGTACACACGAGCCCCTGCCAAACCGGCGACGTTAAGGGCCAAAAGGGTGTGACACGCCGTGACACCACTGCCACAATGCACGATCACTTGTTCTGGTTCGCGACCGCCCAACAATTCTTGGTATTTTGATCGCAACTTGGCCGCCGGTAGAAACTTGCTCTCCGAATCAAGGTTTTCGATGTAAGGACAACTCACGGCGCCCGGTATATGGCCAGCGACAAGATCGATTGGTTCGGATTCACCTCGAAACCGGAATCCTTCCCGAACATCGACGACCAATCGTTGCGAGTCTTCGACTGCCTGTTCGACCTCAGCGATGGTTGCTACAGGCCATTGCCATTCGTTGGAATATTGGCAGCCATGACCTGCTTGCGTTGGGAGGGAAGTCGGCGGCAAGCTAACGTCTCGCGGGACCGCCGAGAGTCCTCCGTTCAAAACGGCCACGTTTTGATGCCCTAGCGCCCGGAACATCCACCAACCGCGGGCTGCCGCGTTGGCACCACTTTTATCGTCAAAGATCACGACCCGCGTTTCGGGTGTAATGCCCCAAACCGCTACCTGCTTGGCAAAATTGGCGGCCGTGGGCAGTGGGTGACGACCGCCGTCTGCCGCAGTCGCTCGCTTCGCGGACAACTCCGTTTCCAAGTCAACAAAAATAGCACCTGGTAGCGAAAACTGTTCGAATCGATGTCGCGCGTCCGCGCCGCCACGAGCATCGAGTAGAACGACGTGGTGATTTCGCATCAGATCGCTCAATTGTTCGAAACAAATCAAGGGACCCATGGACGACCTTTATGCAGACTCCCGTTGCCGTTTCGATCAAACGCGATCTTGGACGTATCGTTAAGAGTCGGAGGGGTTTTGGCAAAGGAGCGTACTCCAGTTACAATAATAGACGACCGAGCTTCCAGACGCAGTCCCCCCTACCGTTGGCCCCTTCCATGCAGCACGAACTGCCATTCAAGTCCGATCTGGAGGTGGAGCGAAACTGCTTGACCTGTCCGTATTTGCCGGATCGAGAAGCGCGGCTGGTGTATTGGTTGCCCCATGGAGGAACTCGGGCTACGGACTTGGATCGCCGTCTGGAGGCTGGGCAACGACGTCACGGGCCGCTTGTTTACGAGCCTCAATGTGATTCGTGCCAAGAGTGTATTTCGCTGCGAATTCCCGTTCAAGATTTCCAGATCAGCCGCAGTCAACGCCGCGTTTGGGTGCGCGGTCAAAAGCAAGTGACCGCGCGCTTGGGATTGCCTACCCGCGATCAAGCTCGATTGGAGCTGATCAATCGGCACAGTGGTTGGCGCGGGTGGTTGGGCTCCGACGAATCGATCACGGCCGAATTCTATGAACAAGTATTTGTTTGTTCGCTGTTTCACTCTCTGGAAATCGCATACTACGTCGGTACAAAATTGGTGGGGATCGCCCTTTGTGACCGTGGCGAAATTGGCTTTTCAGCGGTCTACACCTATTACGACCCCGAATTTGCCGCGTTGAGTTTAGGAACGTATTCGGTGCTGTTCCAACTGGAATATTGCCGGCAGGTTGGGCTACAGTATTTGTACTTAGGGTATTATGTCGCCTCCTGCCCCAGCCTGAAGTACAAGGCCAACTTTGGCCCACACCAGCGTCGCTTGAATGGCCAATGGGTGGATCACAACCGAATGATTGAGGAAGGACGTGATGACTAAAATGGGCCAAATACCTAACAGTCGTTGTTGCCAATCGGGCAACGAACTTCGTTTGATATCCTGGTTCGGGATCGGACTTTTCGTATCGGCATTGGCGAGTCTGGCGTGGCATACAACGCAAACTCGGGTAATGGGCGCACGCGCGATACCCACGGCCACAGACGTTTCCCTCGCGGAATTTGTCGATGACGAAGAACTGCGACGGCGCGGCGAGCAAATCTATGCCGCAATGTGTGCCGATTGCCACGGGGAACGAGGAGAAGGCGTTGACGGGGCCTATTCCGCCTCGTTGGTCGGTGACGATTCGATTGGACAATTGACCCACGTGATTGCCGAGACCATGCCGGAAGGCTCGCCCGAGGACTGCCAAGGCGACGATGCGATCGCCGTTGCCACATTCATGCACCATGCGTTTTATAGCGAAGCGGCTCAGCTCCGCAATCGTCCGGCACAGAAAGCGTTTGCGCGTCTGACAGCCAATCAACTGCGTCAAAGTTACGCCGATCTTTATGCTTCGTTGGCCAATGGATTGTTGTGGGCCAAACCCGAACGAGGAATTCAAGGTGTGTACTTCAATGGAGAACATTGGAAGGAAGAGGAAAAGAAGATCGACCGAATAGATCCCACGATCGATTTTGATTTTGGAATGATCGGTCCCGGCTCCGACATTCAAGCCAACAAGTTCTACATTCATTGGTCGGGTGGACTGAAAGTGGATCACAGTGGTGAATACGAAATTGTCGTGCATGGTTCGACTTCGTTTATGTTGAAATTAGGTCGAGAGGGAGTTGAATTCTTCGACAATCATGTGCAATCTGGCAACCAAACCGAATTTCGACGAACCGTGTATTTGACAGCAGGACGCGTCTATCCCCTAAATTTGGATATGCGGCAACGCGAACGGAAAACAGAAACACCGCCCGCCTTTATTCGCGTCGCTTGGGTGCCGCCCGGTGGTACCGAAGAAATCATTCCCACGCAGCATCTGATTCCCGGTTGGTGCCCACCGTCGTTTTCGTTGCAAACCAAATTGCCCCCTGATGACCAAACGTATGGATATTCGCGCGGGCTGTTGGTGAACCCGGAGTGGGATCAAGCCACCACTCAGGCTGCCTTGGAATTTGCGGACATCGCCTATACGGATCTGTGGCCCAAGTTTCTCGAGGAGTTCCGCAAGAAGCAGGCCGATGCGACCGAACGTGACGCATTGCGAGAGTTCTTAGCGACGACCGTTCAACGAGCGTTCCGATTTCCGCTGAACGAGGAGCAGCGACAACGGTACTTTGGCCAAGCGTTGACGGCGCACGAAGATGCCGCGTTGGCAATCAAACAAAGTCTCTTATTGGCCTTGAAGTCGCCGTATTTCTTGTACCCATCCGCAGCGGAATTGGATGCAAGCGAGGCTCGAAAAGGCGTCAGTCGTTTGGCGTTTGTGCTGTTTGACTCATTGCCTGTGGACGAAGAACTGGTGCGTTTGGCCGACCAGGAACAACTTTCCGAACAGGATATTCGCAATTATGTTTGGGGAAAATGGAATGACTTCCGAGTCCAAGCGAAGTATCGGGAGCTGTTTTATCAGTGGCTGCGATTGGACACTTCCAAAGAACTGCGAAAAAGCCAAGAGCTGTTTCCGGAATTTTCGGTGGTCGTCGCGCGCGATCTTCAACAGTCCTTTGATTTGGCACTGACCGATCTATTGAGTGACAGCAAATCCGACTTACGGACTTTGTTTGCCAACAAGAACGTCTACACTTCGGCAGCACTGCATCAATTTTACGGCGCGGATTGGGCGCCTGCCGATGGAGCGCCCAGCAGTAAGGGGTTGGTGCGCTCCGTGGAGAGCGACCTGCGGTGGGGTCTTCTTACTCACCCTTACTTCACCAGCAGTTTGTCGTATCACAACGCGACGTCTCCGATCCACCGAGGCATCGTGCTGTACAAGTACTTGTTGGGGCGAAACCTGCGACCTCCGGCAGATGACTTCGCGCCACTGAGTCCGGACCTGCACCCCAATTTAACGACTCGGCAACGCGTCGAATTACAGACCAGTCCCGAGTCGTGCCAAGTGTGTCATGCCAAGATCAATAACCTTGGCTTTACCTTGGAGAACGTGGACGCCGTTGGTCGCTTTCGTCGCGAAGAACAATCGCAACCGATCGATACCAGCGGGCTTTATTTCGATCGCAATGGGCGAGAAGAAAAATTCTCGGACATCGGGTCGGTAGCCCAGTATTTAGCCCGTAGTCCGGAGATGCACCGCGCCTTCGTAAACCGAGCTTTCCAGCACTTTACGAAACAACCTCCGGCCGCCTATGGCCCCAACGTGCTGGATCGACTGACCGAATCATTTGTCGCGAATGATTGCAACTTGGTGAGTTTGTTGGTCGAAATCGCGGTCGTCGCGGCCCGACCAACGCCGGAAGCTGGCTGACCAAGCCGCCGCAATCGCACGGACTTCAAAAACGCTCGATGACCGGTCGTCCATTTTCTCGACGAATCGAATGGTACGGTTATTGGTCTCCATTCGGTGCTGCATGGATTGGTGCTGACGGGAAATGCTCGACATGCGAGTCTCCATTGCGTCCAAAATAAATCGCCCGACGGCCAGTGATCTGCACAAAGTAACCGACGCAGCCCGCAGACATCGTCTTGCGAACGAAGTCGATATACGTATGCTCGTTTTGCTGGCTTTGACGAACGGACGATGCGACCCCCGTCACCGAAAACTCCGCAGCGGTCGCGTAAACCGGATGCGGAGTCGGGACCACCACGGATTCTCCGTCGAACATGTAGTACGTTGTTTCCTGACGGCTGTAGTCCGTATGATATCGCTCCACGCCGATTTTCGTGAGTTGCCTGACAATTTCCGGGAAGGACATCTCTCCGGTCAAGGCACCTTGAGCACAGGCTTGAATCACTTGGGTTGGTTCTTGGTTCATCGTCTCGCCTTTGGGTATTTCCAGGTTCGAATTCAAACAATCGGCAGATCTTTCCAGCCGTGCCGAATGACAATGTCTTGAAGCAATTGCACGAACTGGGCTCGTTCGTCCGGTTTCAAATGCCCAAAAAACTCGTGATCATTCTCGTCGGCAAGTCGTGCCAAAATTGGCACAATCTGCTTTCCGGCCGTCGTGAGGTCGACCGTGTGATAGCGTCGATCATTAGCCGAGGAACAACGAACAGCCAGATTTTTATGGGAAAGCCGTTCGACAAGTTTGGAAACCGTGCCTCGCGTCATGCCCAAGGATTCCGCCAGTTGACTGGGATTGGCTGCTCCAGTGTCCAGCATTTCCCGAAGCAGCACCCACTCCGCAACTGTAACCCCATGCGCTTCGACTTTTTGCGCGAACGCATGCGAGACATGGTTGGAAACGAACCTCAACCAATATCCCGCATGATCTTCCAGTGTGCTCGTTTTTTTCACGGCCAATCCCCAGAAAAAGGTTTCCTAGGAAACTATATCAATGAACATGGGAGTTGTCAAGCTTCAAGTAAGCACCCAATAGGTGCCACCCACCTTGTGGGCATTATTGGCATAAAGCCAAATGTCTCGGTGTTCTTCGGTCTTGGTTTGGACGTCCAAATCTCAAATCTCAAGTCTCCGTTCGCACCGCCCGAACGCCTTTCGCCCTTGTTCTGCCTTTATCCGTGTCCATCCGTGTTCATCCGTGGCTCCTGTCGTTCCTGTCCGTCCGTGGCCCTCGGCCCGCCTGAACCACGGATTCACAAAACGCTCGTTTCCGGGCTTCTGCGGCGATTTGGCTAATGCCCCTTGCTTATTGAGATCGATTCTCATTACAATTAGGGCGTTCGAAGCGATGAGGGGGAGAGAAGGGAGTCGCTGCGAAAGGAATGCCTCGTTTCCCGCTATGGCTGGTACTCGAAATGTCCTTTTTGAATTTATCGCAATTACCCATCGGAAGAAGCGGTGAGATTGTTGAAGTGAGCGGAGCGCCCGCCGGGGTGGCTCGGTTGCAGGAACTAGGGTTTCAGACTGGGCGAACGATCGAAATGGTTCGGCCGGGTGAGACATGCATTGTGAAATTGGATCGATGTAAGATGTGTGTCCGAACGTGCGGTGCCTGTGTTTTGGTTCGCCCACTCTAAGAAAATAGGGCCATGGATTTCACGCCTCGTTCGGGGACGGAGCCATTGGCGGCTCCCTCAATCGCATTGGTTGGCAATCCGAATACCGGAAAATCGACCCTCTTTAATTCGTTGACCGGTCAGCGGCAGTTGGTCGCAAACTACCCCGGGGTTACCGTTGCCAAGAAGTCCGGCCAGTTCTCCGCTCATGGTCGGACGTGGAACGTCGTCGACTTGCCAGGTGCCTACAGTCTGACGCCGCGTTCTCCGGACGAAAAGATTACGTCGGACGTCTTATTAGGACGAGTTCCCGGCGAATCGATCGACATAGTCGTTTGTGTCGTCGACGCCAGCAACCTAAGGCGAAACCTGTTTCTAGCGTCCCAAGTTCTAGAACTGAGACGTCCGACAATCGTCGCGTTGTCCAAATTGGATTTGTTGGTTGCTCAAGGCCAACGACTCGATCTCCAAAAGTTGCAGGAGCAACTGGGCGTTCCCGTCGTCCCGATCCATGTTGCTCGGAAGCAAGGCGTGACCGAATTGCAATCGGAATTGGAGCGATTGCGGGGTCGGATCGCGTCTGGACAATGGCAACCGGCCGAACATGGCCTGATTTCCGGCAAGACAAGTGGTCAGTTTGCCGAAGGTCCGGATTCGGATCATTCCGAGACTGCCGCACGTTACGCCTGGATTGACCAACACGCGATGTTGGCGTGCTCGACCCGACCTAATGATGCCAACAAACTCGGTGAAGAGGGACGTCACGGCGAAGGTTCCCAGCAAGCCGGTCGGAGTCGGCCGCAGGTTTCCTGGTCCGACCGGTTGGATGGGTGGTTAACGCACGGGATTAGTGGCAGTCTGACGTTTCTCGTCGTCATGTTTGCGTTGTTCTTGGCCGTCTTTTTGATTGCTGGGCCAGCCGGGGATTGGGTCGACACCGGCCTGGGTTGGGCGAACCTGGCGGTTTCATCATGGATTCCCGCAGGCATGTTTCGGGATTTATTGTTGGAAGGCGTGATTGGCGGCGTCGGCAACTTTTTGGTCTTCTTGCCGCAAATATTCATCTTGTTCTTGTTTATTGGGCTCCTGGAATCGACGGGCTACATGGCTCGCGCGGCCTATTTGATGGACCGGGTCTTCAGTCCATTGGGAATGAGTGGGAAGAGTTTCTTGCCTTTGCTAAGTTCGTTTGCGTGCGCGATCCCGGGGATCATGGCGACCCGAATCATCGAGCGACCGAGAGACCGACTTTTGACGATCATGGTCGCCCCCCTGATGAGCTGCAGCGCGCGGATTCCGGTCTATTCGATCATGATCAGCGTCGTGGTGACCGCCAACATCTTTGTTCAAGCGGCCTTCATGTTGGCCATGTACTTGATCGGTGTGGTGACGGCTTTGGTTATCGTGTACGTTTGGAAAAAACTGATTTGGCGCGAGGCTTCTCCAGAATTTGTGATGGAATTGCCCGAGTACCAGTTCCCGCACGTTAGCGAGGTTGTTCGTCGAACCTGCGAGCGATCGGGGGAATTCGTCGTCCGGGCCGGAACGATTATCATGGCGTTGACGATTTTGGTTTGGGCCGCCAACTATTTTCCGCGAAACGATCAGGAGGTGGCGGTTCAATTGGCCGAGATCTCGCGGCTTGAAACGGAAATTGCAGGCCAGTCCTCGGAAACGGCCGAATCGTCGCAAGAGACCCTGTCCAACCGCCTCAATGAACTGCAAGTGGAAGTCGCGGCCCTTCGTCAGGAACAGAGTTTCTTGGGGCAGGGCGGAAAATGGATCGAACCGGTGGTCCGGCCGTTGGGTTGGGATTGGCGAATTGGCTGTGCCGCATTGGCTTCGTTTCCTGCCCGCGAAGTGATCGTGACCACGTTGGGCATCTTGTACCAAGTTGGCGATCCGGAAGAAAATCGAACGGAATTGGAATTGGCGCTACGCCAGGCAACTTGGCCAGGGACCGGCAAACCAGTGTTTACGATTCCGGTCGCGCTGAGCATCATGGTGTTCTTCGCGCTCTGTTCTCAATGTGCCTCGACACTGGCCGTGATCTACCAGGAAACTCGGTCGGTGTGGTGGCCACTGCTCTCGTTCGTCTACATGACGGTGCTGGCCTATATCGGAGCGTTTCTTGCGTATCAAATCGGAACCTGGGTCGGTCTGTAAACACAAGACTGTTCAATGAAGGACGGTAGGTAGTAGGCACATTGGTCAGACCCGTTTGGGGACAGAGCCGACCGAAACGCCAATGTGGTGTGTCCGGCTCGTTGACCGTCGTTTCGAACGCGGAAGTCCTTGAGTTTGTCTCAATCTGAGAGTTACAGGTCAGTCTGAGACGTGCCGAACGGTTCCGAAATAATGACCGCTGGGGACAACTGGTTTTGAGACGGTCCCGAGGCCCGGACGGGAAACCAAACCCTACGTTTTCCCCGAGAAATTTAGGCTAGAGGAACGAACGGTGATCTTTCGAGATTTTTTTAATATCGCCAACCATTTGGCACGCCGGTTGCGTTACTAATTTTTTCGTGTGCAAAGAAACAGTTGCTGGAACCGGTGTTTGTTAGGTAGCACCCCGAAAGCAACGAGTCGATGCACTCGCATGAAAATTCAGATCGGCTTTCGGTTTCTTCCCGTCTCACCCGTCGTGATCGGAGGCCGATCTGGTTTTCTTTTATCAAATCAAGCGAACCTATCGCGTGCTCGTTTTGAATTTGCTGTGGTTTTCCACTCTCGCACTCACTCGGAAGTTGCTGCAAATTTGGAACGGCCGCGATTTTTTTTTGTCCGTTCGCGAACTAGGGGTTTGGTGGGTTCCACAAGTTGCTGGGTTGTGAAACGCGAGCGTGTGAATCCCATGACGCCTGTTTCAGATCCAGCGGGTTCACCATGAAACGCGCGCGACATACCTCTACATCGCGTGACCGCGTCCGACTTATTGTTGGTCCACAAGCTACCAAATACTTTTTTGCGTGAGTATTCACGTTGGAAAGAGCCGTTTACGATTCGCTCAAGCTGTCCAATTCTGCTTGCAGCGCTTCCAGGCTTAAAGGCATTGGATCAATCAGGCTATCGGTAACGGAAGCAGGGGCACCCGGTATGGCGACTCGTTGCAGGTCCACTTCCTGTTCCAATTGAATTAGCCAAGCCGGGACTTCCAGCCCCACGCCCATCGGTTGCTTGGTCAGGGCCTCGGCTTCTTTCTCGAGCAATTCAAACGCGCCAACAGCAGCCGCGCGATCGACGTTGTGGATCGCTGGCTCGACCAACGCAAGTAAGCGATCGATTTGTAGTGGTTGCACGAAGCGTTCACTCAAGCGGTCGGCCACGGTGGGCATGCGCATCGAATACTTGGCCTGAAGTTTCTTTAGATCTGCCAGATAACGTTCCGCTTCACCTTCAACGCGGTCGGCCAATTGTCGTCGCCACCGACCGGCCACTCCGTTGACCTGATTTTTGACCAAGACTTGATGCGCCCACACGACTGGTTTCAAATGCCAAGACACTCGATCGTACTTGGTCCGCAGCCGGAGGAAATCCAAAAACGTGTAGATTAGATCGCCGCGATCGGACTGGGTGGTGGTACTGTTGTAGTCGCGGTACTCGCTAAAATTCTCCAGCACGGCCTCCAGAACCAGGCTCAAGTGTCGGCTGGCGTCCGACAGGGAGATCTCATGCTCCAAATCATTCAGCAGTTCGAGATCCAGTTCTTGGCTTGATTCTTGGAGTTGCTTGAGCCACGACTCGACCCCTTGATGCAACAAGGCGCGGACATTTCCGATGTTGAGAAAGTCCTGCGTAAAAATCTGGCCGCCGTAGCGTTTGATAAACTTGAGCAATTGATCCCAAGAGTCGTTATCGAGCGCCCGCTCCAGGACACTGAGTCGCAGTGTCCGACTATGGTTCAGCCAAGCGCTGAGCATCGATTCGGTCAGTTGTTCCAGTTGCCGAAACAGTCGTTCTTCGGAAGACGTATTGGCCCGTTTCTTCGACTTGCCGGCCTTTTCGCGATGTCCGGCCGAGGCCACGACCAAGGCTTGAACCATGGAACAAAACCCATTGCGGAACATTTCGTCGTATTCCGTAATAGCACCAAAACCCACATTGTTTTTTCGCTCCATCGCGCGGGCAGTCTTTAGCAAACGTACGGTCGCTTGGAACATCCCTAGCAGCGGGAGGCTGGCCAAGGCTCGCTGGAAACACTGTTGGCGAACGCGAGTTGCGATGAGATCTTTCGCATTGCCGCCCCGACTCAGCGGAACG
This sequence comes from Pirellulaceae bacterium, assembly GCA_041741535.1. Classification (GTDB taxonomy): domain Bacteria; phylum Planctomycetota; class Planctomycetia; order Pirellulales; family Pirellulaceae; genus M30B19. The sequence goes on along the minus strand of JBGSJV010000112.1, from coordinate 15,597 downwards.
TAGAGCAGCGGTTTTTCGGCCAAGTTCTTGACAAGTGACTCGAAGTCTTGCTTCACCCACGTTTCATTGTGAGTCAAGATGCCGGCGAACAGACGAATCCAACCCGAATCGTCCGTGCGCGAACTCAGTTGTCCGAATTTCTGAGTCCCAATCAAACTGCTCAAGCCATGTTCAACGGCACTTAGACCCAGGACAGCCATTTGCATCTCGACGGTCGTCGTCGTGATCCGCTCCATGAGCGTTTCTTTGATCAGACGCAACCGATCGTATTCCATCAGCGCGGCCACGTCGCCGCCTTTGGGTAGTCGCATGTCCAAGACTTGATTCAACAGGACGGTCAAACCGGTCTGGTATTTCGCGGCCTGTCCAATCCAATTCTCCAAAACGTCACTACGCTGGCGAAGCAATTGAATTTGCTCGGGAGACAACTCGCTAATCGCCAGCAATGGCAATGGAATATGTGAAGCTTCAAACCACAGGATCGCCAAAGTATTCAAGAAACTGAGTCGATCGATCAAGCGATCGGCTTCGGCCTCCAGTGCGTCTTGTTTGGACGTGTCCGTTTCGTAAATCGGACCTTCGACTCCGTCCTCGGTCGAATCCGTGTAGACGACATCCTCGTACGCGGCACCAAACAATTGGTCTGGTTCGTCATCGCCGTCATCATCGGCTTCGGACTCATCAAAATCCGTGGCTTCCGATTCCGAATCCGTGGGTGAAGGTTTCGTCAAACGATTCGCGCCACGAACGTTCGCGTCAAAATCTGGGACTCGCCAATATTCATCGGCATTGGCTTCAAGGTAATCGTAAAACTTGCGAATCTGTTGCCACACGAGTTCACGTTGCTCGAACGAATTGGCGTCCCCGTGTCGCTCTTGTTGCAGTCCCAACCAAGCCAGGACCAATTCGTGGTAAGAAGTTTCGCCTTCCACCAAACCGATCTCCGACGCTTGACTCAGCCAGTGGATCAACAGGGCTTGTGATGCGACGACATCTTTCCGCTCAAGCAACGCATCGATGACCAATTGATAGGCTTTGGGCGAATGAAAGATGGCCGCATGTCGAGCCCAAAAACCAACGTCACCGGCGGCCGCTCCTGCCTCTTTCCACAACCGCAACGCTTCGGCCACAAGTTCTGCCGCGTGGAGAATTCGTGCGGAGTCAACCGCTTGCAACGACGAAACTTCGTGGGCCGCATATTTCCGCCACCAATTGGCCAAGTTCGAAAAATGCTCTCGCACTTCCGAGAAAAGACTTGGCTGTTCGGCCACGGCTGTTTCCGCCAACAGGTGCGAGTAAATATCCAACGTGTGTTCGACGATGCCAACCAGTTCGTCGGCCCGATGATCGGCCACCGAGTTTTCAACGGCAGGAAACAATGGGAAGTTGCCGTCAAATCCCAACAAACACCAAGGATCAATCAAGGCTCCGCAGTCGATTCCCCGCAACATCGTTTTCTCGATGCTCAGCAAGTCGTTCAAACAATCCGACAACCGTCGTTGGAGACAATGATCCGACGCGGAAGTTAACAAACAATCAATTTGGCAAATCAAACGAGCGGAAGTAACGGGAACGATTGCCGCTTGACGAGCGGCCGCTTCGGGATAGCCCATTTTGGCATAGATCTTCGACAACTGAACGTGTTGAACTTGGGTCGCTCGGGAAGCCGCCAGTTGGGCGTTCAAGTACTGACGAACGCCACCAAACGGCTGCCGACGAACTTGCAATTCCTTCTCCAGGTACTCACGGTGTGGCCCATGGATCGAATCAAGCAACCAATCGTAATAGTCGTCGCGATAATTGGCGATCACGGGCATGAGACTCGAGAGGGTTGTCTCCGAGTCGTGACTGTCCGGACGACTTCCACTGACTCCGGCCCCCATCAAAATCGTCCCGGCCAACGTGCCCGCCACTTCGACTTCAGCAAACTCTCGATCCTGTTCCGACTGGTCCACGCGTCGGAGCAGCGCCGACAAGATCATTTCGTGAATGATAAACCGGGAGTAATTTCCTTGGCTATCGATTTGATCCGGATCCCACAAGCCAAAGTGATAGTTGGGGCGTTTGTTGACCGGATGATCGAAATCATACGCTCGAATATCAACGGCCAACTCTTGCAATTGGTTCGGATCAAAATACGCATCACGGAGAATCGAGTTAGGCACCTTCCGCAGAATCTCCAGGGCTTTCTCCAGGATCGATTTTGCGGGACCGGAAGCGACCCCGGCACCGCGGATATAAACCGGAACTGGCCGGAATCGCTCGTGCGGGAAACTGGAGTGTCGAACTTGCTCCAAGGTAGCAACAGGGCGATACCCCACGTAATCATTCAAGCGCGCGAGTACCGCGGCAGCGCTTTTCGGCAAATCAGCCAGTTCGTCATCGGGAAGTGACAGGGCCAACTCGAAACACTTGCCAACAAAAAACGACTGAAAAATCTGTTTTTCCTGCAAGTGAAAAAACAAGTCACTATGAAAATGGCGATAACTTGGTAACACATGGTCAAAAACCAATTCGGTCAACCGTTTTCCACGTTCGGAACCCGCGAAGGCCGGCGAGCACTTGGGCAGAACGTCCGTGGCATCCAGGAGCAGCGTCCGCACCTGAAGCAATCCCTGACTGGTTAAGGACGTGGCCGTCTCGCCCGACTGGCCCGCGGCGGCAGTCCAGCCGCCGTCAGGAACCACTACATTGGCCGTGAGCTGGTCCGCTTTGACGAAGACTTGGTCCAGGGCGACGAAGAATTGCGGCTCCAAAGTGCCGGAAGAAAAGAGGAGGTTGCCTAAAACCCGCTCCAGCGACACCGATAACTCGGGGTACAACAATCGATTGTTCTCGTTCACGCCTTTGACCCGGGTGTTTGCTGCGGTGCCCCAAACTCGAACTCCGAACTGGGGGATGACCGATTTCCGACGGCTGGCGACTCGGCAGTCCGACCTTGAGCCTTCAAAATGCGCGTTTATAGTAAGAGTTGCTAGGACGTTGGTCTAGGACACCTCTCGATCGAGTTTGTCACCCCAAAACGCTTCGCGGAACCTTCAACCCATTCCCATGATTTTTTGTTTAACCGCAAAACCGTTCAACGAAGGACCACTTTCGCTTCCGAATCGCTCAGCGACGAGGTGCTAGGTGATATTCACGAACCAATCGGCAAAGTGGGGCCCCCGCCCCAGCCTTGCTCTGCGTCGCGATTAAACGAAAATTCAACGGCATTGCGGTTAAACGCAATACCGTTCATCGAAGGATGGTAGTAGGCATATTCCATGTGCCGCGACCAGCAAAAAGCACTCGTTTCGCGAGGATCGGCGGACGGCACACGGAGTGTGACTGCTACATATTGAACGGTATTGCAGTTAAATGAAAAACTCTTCGTGGATCGGCAACGACCTTAAACCCCTCACAATCCGCACGATCACTACAAAATCGGTCCGGTGCGCAAGAATAGTGCTTCCTCGGGAGCAACGCATGAGTTTTCGCGAATCTTTGATAAAAACCGCTCAGGTTTCGGCAATTGGCAATTAAAATTGAACAGGCGGGCCAAACGGGTCGGCAAAGGAATGCGTCATTCCCGTTTTGGCGGCAGCGCCGGGTGGTGCAGGTTTTTCGAGTCGACGTTGACTTATCGAGAGTTTGAAGAACATGAGCATGAATCGCGTAAAGCTTCCTTTGTTTCGAACCTGCGTGCTCATTGCTGCAGGCCTTCTCAACTCGGGGATGGACGTTCAAGCCGTTTCGGCACAAGCGACTTCGCCCGGAGTTGAACATTCCGTTTCACGAACAGATATCGAAAGTCGTCTAGGTCTGACCCGTCTATGGCATGTCCATGCCGCCGCTGGTCCAACAAACACGGCCAACGAACCACTCAGGATGATCATCCCGCGAGAATCGACCGTGGCCTTTACATTAACAAAAGAGGCTGTCACGGGCCCCAACCCGGTCAACGTCCCAGCGTCCGTGGAAGTGTTGGTGACGCTGGATACGGGAACGACAAAAGAAGTTGTGAGTAGCCGCGAGCGCGGCCTCAGCGGCAAAGTGCTTGGTGTCCAAGGCGCTTTGCGGTTGGCGGAAGTTCGGAAGGAACTTTTGGAAAAACGCGGGATGACCGTGACCGAGTCCGTGCAATTTGTGCCCAGTGCTCGCGTGTATTCGGTTTTGTCCTCCGGCCAAATTCAGGCGATGGACGCCGAGTCCGGCAGTGTGTTGTGGACACAGCGGTTGGAGACCGATGGTGGACCCATTTTGGGATTTGATGTCAGTGACGAATTTGTCGCGGTCACTCATGGAACGCACATCGACATTTTGAATGCGTCGACCGGCATGCCGATTCGATCCTTTAGCTTGCGTAATCTACCAGGAGGTGGACCGGTTATCGCGGGCAATCAAGTGATCTCGCCAGGCCTTAATGGTCGCTTGGAACTTTTGACTCCGTACACGGAAACTCGCTTTCGTTCCGATATGGGCGGCTTTCACGGCCGTCTCGCAGTCTCGCTCACCGAACTAGAAAACTCCTATGTTTGGGCCGTTAAAGATCAAGTTTACGTTTCGCTCAAGCCAGCTCCCGCTCGTCCGATTTACTCGATTCCGACCAGCATGCCGGTGCACGTCGCACCTGCCGGCTTCGGAAACTTGATGCTGGTGGTTGAAGAGACCGGCGCGCTCAAGTGTTTTTCGCAATCGTCGGGTATCGAGGTTTGGTCCGAATTTGTCGGGCGCCCCGTCGCTCAGACTCCAATGTTCGTTCGTTGGACGAACGCACCCACGACCGCAGCACCAACGCCGACGGAACCGTCAAGCACGGAGGAAACCGATGCAACCGATGCAACGGATGCCGCCGATCCATTTGGTGCTCCGCCATCAGCAGCCGACCCTTTTGCAAATCCAGGTGGCGGTGCAGCGAGCAATCCGTTTGCCGCCGGTCCCGCGCAGAATCCTTTTGGTGGCGGCAGCCAAGATGCCAACCCATTCGGAGCAGACACAACCTCAAATCCGTTCGGTGCCGCAGGAAACCCGCCGACGCGTGATAGTGACTCCGACGAGGAGTCGGAAGACGGCGAATCATCCATTCGACAAGCAATCAATTTGGACCTTGATTCATTACTTGGCACAACCGATCAAGTTGCGGCGTTGCTAGTCGATGAAGACGGCAATGTGCGAGCGCTTGATTTGCGAACGGGTAAGATGTTTCCAGCGTTTCGCGGAGTGGGAATTGCCAAGATCTTGACCGTCACGACCGATCGGATTTTTGCGACATCGATCGACAATCAATTGGTTGCCTTGGATCTGCGAACCGGTAATCGCATCGGGGGAATGGCAATCCCCGGTGATTGGGAAGGCGTTGTAAATTCCCTATCGGACCGAGTCTATTTGCAAAGTTCGACCGGACAGATTGTGTGCTTTCGACCGTCCAATGGCTTCACCCCGCAATATCAACGCCCATCGCAAGTTGTGATGGCAGCTGCTGCTGAAGCAGCAGAAACCCCAGCGGAGTCGAAACCGGCCGAATCGGGTGATTTCAATCCGTTTGGGAACTCGAGCCCACCAGGTGACGATCCATTTGGCACGCCACCCGCCAACTCGGGAACGAATCCGTTTGGCAATTAATCCTGGATTCGAATTGGTTTGCTATCGAGATTCCGGGACCGTGAGCAACGACCCCGCCGGTCCCAGATTGTGAATCGGCGTGCTGCCGACGCGGCTCGAAGTTTGCCAACAATCGTGGACGTGACCGCAGAGAACAAGCTTTGGATTTGTCCGTTGGATCGTCTGCAAAATTGCTTGGCTGCCGACGTGCTGGCCACGAGAATTCTGATCGACATGGCCGAACGGCGGTGAATGCGTCACCAGGATACTCTCGATAGGACACGATTGGAGCATCGCGGTCGCCGCGTCTTCTGATAGGTCGCAGCTCCACGCACCAAATGGCGTTTCGGGGACAGCGTATCCCAGTCCAAAAAAGCACTGCCCTTCGATCATTGCCCAATTGCCATGCAGGACCTGCATCTGGGAATAGCGCTCGCACGCTGCCAGCAATTCATCAATGGATTCCCCGTTCCCAGGAACGAGAACCACAGGGCAGTTCAACTCCGACAATACATCGATCACGGGCTGAAGATTCCGGCGCATGGTTGCAAAATCACCGGCTCCCACTGCGACTTGAACGGCATTTTCGGTTGCAATTTCCACCAAACGACGGCACGCGGTCAAATCCGTGTGGACATCCGAGAAAGCCAACAGCTTCATACAGTTTAGCGTTTAACCGTTTCGAGGAAGGAACGAATCTCGTCCGGTTGGTCGTGACTCACTTGATTGACACCGCTGGCAATGGCAGTGCTATCGATCGGCCCGAGACTGGCGACGTGTTCTTGCCATTTGGGAATGTCGTTACCAAACTTCTGCCCCGTGATCGACTTGAGACTGTCGGCGGCGGCCAATTGCATGGCGGGCTGTTCACTTTCTAAGGCGTACTTTAACAACTGTGCCGCGCGGGGCGACTTGAATTGTCCCATGGCCCGAACCGCCGCGATTTGAACATCCGGTTGCTCGTCACGTTGCATGATACTATTGAGCTGCGTCAAAGCATCTTCCGTCTGCATCTTACCATAAGCCCGACACGCCGCAACGCGAACGTCGGATTCACGATCTTGAGTTGCGGCCGCGACGGCCGACATGGCAACGGCAGGCGTCAATTCTCCGAGAAGCTGAGTTGCATGAAGCCGCACGAGTACGCGATCGTCTTTTTGAATCATTTCCGCCAATCGAGCCGCGACGCGCTGCTGATCCGCGGGACTACTCGCCTTCGCTTGATCAACCAACGCCGACATTTCGCTGCGGACCGTTGGCCAACTCTTCGCGATTTTCTCTTCATCCGCCCATTGTTGTCGAGCCTGTGGACTCAGATAACCCAATCGCCACAAAGCACCTTTTGCACATCCGGACGATGCGGCAATCGAGAGGGATATGGCAAGAAAACCCAGGACCATCCGAGGGCTTCGATTTTCGAAGGAACCAAGGAAACCTGGACGATAGGATTTGTGTGAATTCATAGATCCCTAATGCCTACGATAACCGTGGGGACGGAACTGGCCTTTCGTACCAAATGTCCACCCATCACTCCAGTCCTGTTGTAAATCGCTAGCATTCACGACTTGGAGAACGGGCGACGCATGTGATGTTCTAGGCTTTGTTTCAAATGGGGTCTTACCGGTCTGAACCTCTGGTGGGCAGCCAAAACTTTCGAACATAAAGGAATGACCGGAGAGGGCCAGCTCCCTTATGGGACAAAGCCTAGTAGGAGCCCGACCCTCTCAGGTCATGAATTTCTGTCTGGAATTTTGTCTGCGTGCCAAAGAGGCCAGCCCGGTCGCTTGGGACAAAGCCTAGCGATAATCCTCGATCGAGTAGATCGAATTGCTCCAATCGTCATCGCCGGACGTGTCTTTGGCCTGTTCGTACAACCAAGCCTGACAAATATCGACGTCGGTCACTTCCCACCGATCTTCGCCCGCCGTTGTCACTGGCAAATGCCCAGACCCCGTCACCAATACCGTATCACCCGGTTGGGCTTGAGCCAACGCCCATTCGATAGCACGAATACGATCCGGAATAACTTGTGCGCGGCCTGGGTGTTTCATCCCATCGAGTATTTGATGAAAGGGTTCGTAATCAACTTCCCCCAGTGCTGTGTGACGCCCCGTCAACACCACCAGATTCGCACCTCGTTCCGCGACTCGCCCTAAATGATAACGATGATCCCGAGTTTGGTTGGGATGATGGGTACACACGCAGATAGTTCGCCCTTGTTGACTAAACTGGGCAGTCTTGAACAAGACCGCCAATTGATCGGCCTGATCGGCGGCGTCAACCATGGTGCCAAACGACTGACCACATTGGATGGTCTGCATGCGACCCGAAATGACATGACACTGCTCCAAGCCGCGGGCAATCTCAGGCAGAGTAACTCCCAACGCGAGGGCCGTGGTTGCTGCCGCCAAACAGTGCTCCAAGAACTGTTCGCCCGTCTGGGCTGTGCGCACGACAATCGAATCGTCACCCGTGGAAATCATGATGACTTGCTCGCCCCACGCTTGTTCCAAGACTTCGCCTTGAACATTGGCACTTTGCCGAATCCCGTAGGTCAAACAGGGGACAGTCAACTCGGGCAACAACTGGTGGCAAATCGGATCATCCGCGTTGACGACCGCCACTCCAGCTGTCTTCAACTGCTGTAGCATACGCGTCTTGACCTGGCGATAGTTGGCCAAGTTTCCGTGCAAGTCCAAGTGCTGCCGACGAATATTGCAAAGAACCGCAACATCCAACTGCAGTCCCATCGCTTGATGGCTCGCCAAACAGTGGCTCGGCAATTCGATGATCGCGTGCGAACATTCCTCCAAGACTTGCCGAGCCAACAGGTACGACAACTGCGGCGCCGTCCAGACCAACGGTTCACGCGTCATCGAATGACCGGCAACGGAAGCGCCTAGCGAGTGAATGGCCCCCACGCGTTTGCCACTGGCCGCCAAGATACTTTCCAACAAAGCCGCGATGCTGGTCTTGCCGTGGCTGCCGGTAATCCCAATGGTCGACAAATAGTCGCAGGGACCGCCGGCCAGTGCTTGGCAAACCAATGCGTACGCCTTACGAGTGTCAGCGACAATGCATTGAGGGAGATCCGTGGCGACCAATCGCTCCACCATTAGCATCGTGGCACCCGCAGCCACGGCCAACTCGACTTGCAAGTGCCCGTCATTTTCCGCATCGATCAACGCTACGAACAGATCGCCCGGTCGACACTCGTCCGCTCGACCACAGCAGGATCGCACAAACAAATCGTCAGCACCGATGAATTGGGCAGCAGGCAAGATGGCGTTTAGACAAACACCGAGTCGAGAAATCCCTAAATTGGGCATCTTAAGTGGCCTCCATGCCATTTTTCGAATCGCCTTCAATCAGTCGTGGTTCGCTCCGCGAACCAACCATGAATCGCGGAGCAATCCGCGACGATGACCGGTCAGATTGTCCTGGTTCGCTCCGTGAACCAAGACTGGATCGCAGTGCGATCCGCGACGACCGGTCGTATGACGCAGAATTGTCACCATTCGCTACAAACCGTCAATAAGAAACAAATCTCAAAAACATCACCGCTAGCGTCACGAAAACCGATGCGCTGGATTCGCTCAGAGATTGCTAAAACGAAACGAAGTTCCGCTGGGCAACGAGTTGTTAGAGTATTCGATCGCTTCGCCCCCGCTGGCGCCCCATTCAAAATAGGCCGGTGTCTTGTCAAAATCTGACTTCTCATCTAGAGCCCGGGCCCCAAAATGCAGCCGGTCTTGTAACTCTCCGAGGTAGGTGAAGGACCACGCCACACCGCCATTTTCCGTTGGTTGCAGGGTCGCCTCAAAATGCGTGTACGTTTCCACCCACGCTTCCCCATTCCAATATTTTTTGTCCTGCTTATTTTGGACAACCACACGCACATTTCGAATGGGCTTGGTCCCAATCGCCTGCCCTGCTAATCGCACGCCTGAGCCAACCGTTTCTGGCTTGTCCGCAACTTGAATCCACGTTTCTGGATCCATCGGACGCAGCTGCAATCCTTGCTTTAGATTCATGGACTGAACGGAACCATTCTTCCCGATCGCTCGAACGGTTACTGATATTTTTCGCTCCGCGAACTCGCTTGCCTTGGACGACACACTCTCTTGGCTCGCGTGAAGCGGCATGCGCAAACTACAATTCCATTGACTGACCAGCCCGCCCGCGTTTTTTAACTCAGCTGTTATTTGAGCGGTTTCAGCCTGCCAGTCCCGACCGTTCCAATACTGATTTTTGTCCGTATCATGCATTTCCAAAGTCACGGACTCGACTCCCGCTTCCGCATCCGCAAACCCAAAGATAGAGATCGGCACATAAGTCAGGTTCTGCGGCGAACTCGCAACCCTTTGCCACAAATCTGTTTGCACTGTCACCGTCGGTGGTCGTTCGCGCGAGTCTCGCAACTTCAGCAAGCGTTGGCGGAAATTGGCAGCTTGCTCGGCCGTCAACGTATCAATGCGGTTGTCCAATTGCTCCAGATCCACATCCAATTGGTAATACTCACGATCCCCGGTCGCCCATTCGGTATATGAAAAATTCTCTCCTCGCAAGACGGTCCAAACACCGGGAATCCGCTCTCCCCAAACGTTTTCGGCTTCCCAACATTCGATCAAGATTTCTTCACGCTGGAAGGGAGCAATGTTTGGCTGCAACACGAGCGGCGCGAACGACTTGCCGTCAAATTCTTTGAACTGAACCGCCTGAGGCCCCAACGCCAAGTCGATCAAGGTCGGTGCCATGTCGATATTCGCCAACAAACTATGGTTTCTGCCGGCAGCAACCCCCGCTCCAGAAATCAATAGCGGCACACACGTGATCCGATCATACGGCAAACGTTTGCCCACATGCCCATGATCGCCCAATCGATAGCCGTGATCCGACGTGATTACGAACACCGTGTTCTTCAGCCGATCCTCCTGAGCCAAATACGCGCGAACGCGCGCAAGATTCTCGTCGAAGGCCTTGATGCTTCGCAGTCGTTCACGCCATTTCTCGACGATCATCGCCCGTTGTGCGGCCGTTAATTGATCGGGCAATGCTCGTAGCGCTGTCGGGAGCTTCAGTCCTAAAGCCCCGGTGTTTCCGCGGGCGAAGGACGGAGGATTCTCGTCGGCAAACGCCGTTTGCAATCGTTCCGGATAGGCCGGCTTCTGGTCCTCGGAGTCGTGGGGGCTCAATGAAAACCAACAAACCATCTGTGGTTTCCGAGCTTCCGTTTTTTCGGCCAACATTGCCAGAACTTGATCGGCCTCGTAATCCACCCGAAATTTCGTCGGAACCGAGTGAGTCAAATTGGTTGCGGAATCCATCGCCAAGAAGTCGACGTATTTTGCACCCAAGCACGCATGGAACCGGTCCCAACCGTTTGGAATCACATCCGCCCACGTCGTTCCCGCGGCTCGATTCGGTGAAAAACCATCATGGACATACTTGCCGACAAAACAGGTTTGATACCCTCCCGCCTGAAAATACCGAGCAAAATCCCGATTTCGACCATAATTTGCATACCCACCTGAAAAACCATGTGCCGTTGGATGATCCGGACGATTGACCCGCGCTTGATGCCGATGGGCATACTGCCCGGAAAGGATGGACGCACGAGCCGGACCGCAAACCGGTGTCGTCGCATGGAAGTTTGAGAAGACCATCCCGCTGCGCGCCAGTCCATGCATCTCGGGAAACCGCGGTGCTCCCGTCCGTTCCGTGGCCCAGTCGTTCACGACCAAGTCCCAATCCAAATCGTCCAAAACAATCAAAATGTAGGTCGGTCGCTCGTCAGGCGGCAATCCGAATCGATTCAATGAATCGCGACACAAATAGGCCGCCAATCCGACCAAGATCACGCCTAATACGGCCAGAATTTGCCAAGTTTTTAATGGTGAAACCATAAATCAATTAGGCATTGTCCTAAAAGGAGCCTGACCCTCTCCGGTCATGTCTTTTTGTCCGGAATCTTGCCTGCCCTCCAAAGGGTCTGACCCCCTTTAGGACAAAGCCTAGCTTCGACTCCCCAACCTCCACACCCATCGGTTGTGGTATTTGCGATCACTATATCGACAATGTGTCGACATTCGAAGGCCAAACAATTCGGTATGCCTGGACCGCGGCCCACCTGGGACCGGTCGTCCGTGGCTCTCAAGTCTCAAGTCGATTTGCTCTTCCGCAGATCGCCAGATTCGTTATTCTTAGGAAGTCACGGGATTCGTTCGGGTGAGCGCCATCGGAGCAGGATCTAGAGTCATGTCCCTGTCGGGAAATAACCTCGGAGAACTCAAAATGAACCACGCCAACGTGTCACTGGCCGAACTGACCGTCAACGTCCTTTGCGACCAGTGTGGCAAGTCATTTGTATTTCCTCTGAGTTGCGATTCGTTTGTCTGTCCCCATTGCGGTGAAACCATGACTCGGCATCAAGCCATCGAGTCATTCTTACGGAGCCTGATGGCGACCGCGTTTGCCTACGACCGCAAAGCAATCCATAGCGACTCGCGATTGAATGAAATCGGAGATTCCATGGGCACCATCGAACTACTCATGCGATTGGAACGTGATTTCGGAATCTCGATCAATCACGATGACATCGAAGAATTGGAAACGGTCTCGACGGTCACCTCGTACATCCACCAGAAGATTGCTTCACCGTCCAAAAATCGAGCTTAACCTAAAAATCCAACCACGTCCGTCGCCGAGCGAGTTGGAAGCGAATGAACTCCTTCGTTGAACGGTATTGCGGTTAACCGCAATGCCGTTCAATTTTCGTTTAACCGCAGGAGCAGAGCATTGTTTGGTCGGGAAATCCGAACGAACAATGCGTCGCTCCGCGCTCGACCCGCAAGCAGCACACCACGCCAAACCCAACCGCGCGTCCGCGCTCAGCGGCGCAAATCTGGACGACATATCTAGTCACATGGGCCACGATTAATCCCCGCCCAGCTATGCGCCGCCGAGCGAGTTGGAAGCGAGATAAGACCTTCGTTGCACAGCATTTCGTTCAACCGCGACGAATATCCGAGCCACGAAAGTTAACCTGGATTCGGTACACCGCCTTCTGTCGACATTCGATCAGTCCCGTTTGCACGTCAAATCGCACCGGGATCTCGCTGATCGTCTTGTCGATCACGGCATGAAACCCACGCTCAGAAAACACATCCAAGACCATCGATAACACCAGCGAGTTACCAAACAGTTCGTCTTCCGTGTTCATTTGCGCTTTGCCCGACAATGCATGGCGCTGCACAATCGTCATGAATTTCCGCTCGATCAACTCGACCACTCGCTTGAACAATTCCGTGTGTTCCCGTTGGTAATTGTCCAGTCGTTTGACCAGCTCTTGCCGAGCATGCAGGATGATATCTTCGGCCAAAGGAATATGCCGGACCGTGTCGTATGTCTCCGGTTCCAGCTCCAAGGAGCTTTGGTACTTGAGTTCATCCAGGATGTTCTGCTCGACCTCTTCGATGGGCCCTTCGGCGTTCACGAAGTGGTAGTGGTAGATTTCTTTCAGGGATTTCAACGCATCCCAGGTCTTCTCCTTGAAGACCATATAACGCGTGCGGGCGGCTTCTTCATCCAAGTCCGTGACCCGCAACTCCAGTTCCTGGCCAACCCCCGTTTCAGCCACTCGTTTGTTATGAGCCGCGATCTCGGCCCCACGCTTGAGCTGCCGCTGGATGCTGGTTTTTTCCGGAATAAACAAGACCATCGCATGGACGATCGGCCGCCGGAAGTTCTTGGCCAGCGGCGTGTACGCGAACTCGTTGTGCAATTGATTGATTTCGTTGACCAACAGCTTCAAGCACTCGACCTGGACGCTGGTTCGCGGGAACCCATCCAGCAAAGCTCCGTCGCGAAATTGGGGCTCCAGCAATTTCCGGAGCATGATCCCCACGACTTCCTTATCCCCAACCATAAAGCCCTGATCCTTGAGCCGCTGGGCTTCCGGAGTCGTCAACAGATCGCTAACCACAATCGGCGGGCAAGTCAGCCCCCGGGCTTTCAGAATAAAGCGAGTATGGGTCCCTTTCCCCGAACCCGGAGCACCACCCACCAAAATCAGTTCCTTGGGAAACCACAGGTTTTCCCGCCCGTATTGATCGACCAAGCTCTCCCACACCGAAGAGAAGATCAAGTGCGCGTCCTTGATCTCCAAGTCGCGAATCACGGGAGTAACGGGCTTGTTGTTCGACATGTTGACCTTTCCCAACGGACGCTTCCTTCTAGCGTCGGCATTGTAAAACAAGCCAGCGAACTTGGAAACGACATGTCCAAACTAACTCGGGAGCCTCTTCTGTTGGGCGGCCGTTGTGATAATGCCTAGCCACAAACACGCCCCCAATATGCCAATGCGGTTCGGCCACCCAACCGGAGTCTCGGGGCTGAACACTCCTTTGCTTTCGGCGGCCAAGGTTGCGATCGTGAAAAATGCCACGAGAAATCCAAGCACCATCAAGGTCGTTGCCATCCCGACTGCCCAACGCGCTGATCGCCATGCTTCGCTTCGCCACAATTGCCAACTCATGATCAATGTCCCGACAAACCCTAATAACCCCAACGCTCCGCCCACGTTGTGCAAGGTCCCGCTGGTGGTCTGAGCTTCGGGCGGTGTATTGATGGGGTCGGTCACAAAAACAGCCCCCAATACCACTCCCAATGTCCCAAGCAAAAACAGTGACGTTCCGATCCATCCCGATACCCCAGAAAGTTCCGGTCGAATGGTCCACCACGTCGCCACATTGGCCACCGCCAATGCCGCAAACGCCAACTGCATCAACCAACCGGAGTCACCGATCGCGTATTCGCTAATGAAATGCCACGACGGATCCACATCCGACTTCAAAACATGCAACGCCAGCACCAAACCGACAAACAAGCCATTGGAAATCCACGCAACCTTTGCCGCAATCATTGCTTTCTCCGTTTCAATGGGAGGGTGCCAAACGTTCGAACTCCAGGAGCAGTTCATCAAGTCGAGCGTACCCAGTTGCAACTCCCTGCTCCATTCCCGCAGACAAGGCACTGTCCCGGGCTTCCTTGGAAGGAAATAGTAACGTCATACGCAACGAAGTTTTTTCGCTATGTTCGCTAAGTTCGATCGTCGCTAACAATTCACCGACCGGAACACCATTGCCGATGAACATCTTTTCAGTATGGACCGCTTTCTCCAGCGGAACGATCTCCAAAGTGACACCCGTGATCTCCAACGCCTGATTACCCGAGTCATCGTGCCACACCCATCGAAATGGATCACCCACCAATGGTCCGCCTTCACAAACGGTCATCGATAGCCCCCTTGGAGCATAGATCCATCGTCGAATAAACTCCGGCCGAGTCATCGCTTCCCAAACCAATCGTCTTGGAGCATCAAACTCGCGAGTCATCACGATCTCGCAATCCGACGGTGTCGTGATCTTCAAGTCGTTAGCCATTGGCTTCTTTCCGAGTCTTCGCTGGATGAGTGTGCACCGCAGCGTTTGCATCTTGTTGTTTGAGTTCTTCCAACAAATCATCCAGTCGAGCGAAGTTGGACTCCCATAATCGCCGGTATTCCTCCAGCCATTCGGCGACCTTTCCCAGGGGTTTGGCTTCCAAGCGACATAAATGCATTCGTCCGACCAAACGACGACGAACCAACTTCGCACGTTCAAGTACCCGGACATGCTTCGAGGCCGCAGGGAACGACATTCGCAGCGGTTCTGCCAATTCCGTCAAGTTCCGTTCGCCCTCGGCCAATCGGCGCAGGATCAATCGACGCGCAGGATGCGCTAACGCCTGAAATACTCGATCCAATTGCGGTGCGTTTTCTTTAACCATTTGGTTTATCTTATCAGCATTTCACAGAAGGTCAACCATTTGGTTTAATTGTCGCGGACCGCTCCGTCGGTCCGATTTTATTGTCGCGGACCGCTCCGTCGGTCCGATTTGATGGTCGCGGACCGCTCCGTCGGTCCGATTTCTTTTCCGCTTCCGTTGGACCGTAGGAACGGTCCACTACACTGTCCC
>JBGSJV010000111.1:0-14586 GCA_041741535.1 Pirellulaceae bacterium | reverse complement strand
GTGGTCCGTTCGAATTCGAGATTCGACATCTATCGTGAAAAAAAGCTGAATCTGATTGTTTTCTCGACCGCGCATTCTTCTCTCCATGATGTGACCTTGGTATGGTAACAAATCCGAGACTTTTTCAGCACCCTGCTAGTGATTCCACAAGGCTTCGGATGAGTTTACCAAGACGGCCAACAAATCCTCGATCCCTGCTCGCCGATCCTCCTCGATAACGGGGGTGATGACTTCCAATTCATGGCGGGTCGGCTTGCGAGTGAGCACGATTAGGTACAACAATTCGACGATCTGATCTGGGGTCTGTCCCAAGCGTTCGATTTGCACCACCGAATTGAACGGCAAGCCACCCTCGCCCCGCAAACGCTCGGACGCCATCGCTCCGTTAAGCAATAACAAACGCTGCGAAACGGTTTCGCCATCCTGTTCGAATTCTTGATCGCCAAGATCGCCGTAGCGAGTCATGAAATCACTTTCTTCTCCGAACCGAACCAGTTGAGTGATGATATGCGTCGAGTCATCCAAGGCGATCAAAGATGCGACTTGCG
The DNA here is from genome assembly GCA_041741535.1 of Pirellulaceae bacterium. Classification (GTDB taxonomy): domain Bacteria; phylum Planctomycetota; class Planctomycetia; order Pirellulales; family Pirellulaceae; genus M30B19. The sequence goes on along the minus strand of JBGSJV010000111.1, from coordinate 14,038 downwards.
AGATCGTCCCAGCCATTTGTTCCGGCCGCAATTTTGTCGCTGGGAAACTTGCCCAGTGCTCTTCGTGGGCCGGCGTAAGTTCATGTTGGCCCCGACTGTCCCGCAAGAATGGCTGGCTGTGGACGATCACGGAAATCAAGCGGCGAATGTCGTAGCCACTGGCGATAAAATCGTCGGTCAATACTTCGAGCCCCGGCGGGAACGGGCCATGGAGTGGGATGTTGTCGATCGGTTCGACCAACGGTCGCCCCAATAACTGGGCCCACATGCGATTCACAAACGCTCGCGCAAACGGGCGATTGTTTTGATTCGTTAACCAATCGGCGAAATGGTTCCGCAACGGGAGATCGCTGGACTCGAGTTCCGCGTCTTCCCAATTCGCCCATTCATTTCCAAAAGGTACGGCGGCGGAAATGGGTGTTGGTTCTTTGTCACCCAGCAATTCCACTTCATAAGTGGGCGCCTCCAGTCGATCGTGCAATCCCGTTGGCGCCAAACTCAGCTGTCCAAAGAACGACGCGATGCTGTGGAAGTCCGTTTGCAATCCTTCGCGACGTTCCTCCGAGGAACCAAACTCCGTGGCGCCTGTAAAGTCATTGTGACACTGAAGACAATCGATCCGCATCCCCAAAAAGTTTCGACTCACGCGGCCAGTCACCCGAACCAAGTCCAGGCGATTGTCTTTGTCTGGACCGGCTTGCGCCGAAAAAAAGTTGACGGGCCCATGATCCGTCCACAGGCCGCGGGCGGTCAGCATTTCCCGGACCACCGCATCGTAATGTCGGTTCTCGGCCAACTGTTGGGATAACCAAGCGACAAATCTCTGTCGGCGAAACACGATGAACGGTCCGTCTTCCGCGCCAATCCAACTTCTTGTCAAACGTTCAGCGACGTAGTCGTGGGTTGGCTTGTTTTGCAACAGGTGTGCCAGATACTGATCCAGTCGTTGATCCGCCGGGATCTGTTCGACCCACCGGATTTGTTCCAGCGAGGGTGGCATTCCGGTCAAGGCCAGCGACAGTCGCCGCATCACCAAATAGTGGTCGGCTTCGTTGGTTGGTTCCAGGCCATGTTCTCGCCAAGCGTTCGCAAACTCGCGGTCGACCATCGCGACGGGTTCCGCCAGCGTGGAGCGTTGCACCGAGTGCAAAAGTCCGGCATCGATCCGCTGAATCGCCGTGTTGGATATCGAAGACCGCAGCAAATAGCCGATGCCAACCAACATCACCAGGAGAAACGCGATTTGTCGGACCCAAGGTCGTGAGTGCCAAAACGCCCAACGGCCCGACCGACCGTCGTGGTTCGGCTCATTGTTTGATGGCCAACCGTTGTTGTTGGGAAGGTTGCTCATATTGTCTGCTTCGAATTTGCATCAGAGAAGTTGGGCACCCCGTCAGACCCGTGGCCTCGCCAAAACGTACCACCACCATTCAGGTGGCTGATTCAATATTCTCTGGTCTTTTGAAAATATTTCAACAATAATGGCGCTCGTCCCCGAATTTTCAGGGTATGCCCCCCGAGTTGGGCCGGCAAATTGAGTTCACGAGGTACAGCGGCATGTCGAATCGAGACGACCATCGCTTGGGCAATCAAATACCGGATGTAAATTCATTCTCCGAACTCGAGCCCCAGGACCAAATCGCAACGGCGGTGCTGGTCTCACTTCCGGCATCCCCGACTTCCATCACAAGCGAATTCGGCGGCTCCGTCCAACCACCTCCTTTCCCCATAACCAACCATGCGGACGTGGATTCCGCCGGCGTGGTCACGGCGCTGTTCGCGGAAAATCGCTTCGAGAACTTTTTGTTAAGAGTGGTTGGCGGCGTGCAAAGCGGGTTCCGCTGGGTAGGCGGAATGTTCGGTGTTGGCTTTTTGCTGGCGTGGTTGGCCACTGTACCGATCGTCCAGTTTCTGACGCTGGGTTACTTCGTCGAAGTGACTCGGCGGGTGGCCAAGTCGGGACGGTTGAGAGACGGCTTGTTGGGCGCGACGGAAGGATGGCTCGTTTGCAAGTGGATGTTCGGCTTGGCCGTCACTTGGTTGCCGCTCTTGGCGGTGTCTCGGATGCGATACGACGCGTGGTTGGTTGACCCACTTTCGACGACCTACGCCAGTTGGCGTTTTTGGGAGTTTGTGGTTTTCGGATTGACGGTCGTGCATTGGATTGGCGTTGGGCTGACCGGCGGGCAACTTCGCCACTTTTTCTGGCCGCTCTTGGTTCCGTGGTACATGATGAACGGACTGGTGAAACGCGGACTCTCGATTAGTTGGGTGCAGTTGTTGGTGGAAAAAACAATCGGCAGCATCTTGCCGAAGACCGTTGCGGCGTACTATCGATCCGTACCGCTTTCGAATTGGTTTGTCCCAGCCGTGTTGTGGCGACACTTGCGGCAGGGAACCCTGTTGTCCGAATCCAGCGACCGCTTTTGGAACTGGGTCGCGAGGCTTCGACCGGGATACTATTTTTCATGGGGCTTCGGCGCATTTGCGGGCATGTTGATGTGGTTTGTCGGTCCCACGTTGTGGCTGTTGATTGCAACTCGTGCAACAAACCCAGCGGCCGAGGGGATCTTTTTTCTCTTCGGACTCGGGCATCTATTTTTGTCCTTGCAATATTATCCGTTGGTCCATTGCCGTTATTGTGAAACGGGACGTTGGCGCAGTTATTGGCAATGGCGACAAGCGGCTTGCCGGTATTGGTACAGTCCGCTGCGACTTTGTTTGGCGGCCGCGTTGGCATTGGTTCTGACCTTTCCGCTTTGGCTGACTCGGATCGCCATGATCCCGTACGAATTATGGTGGCTGTTGTCGGTCGCTTATGTCGTCCTGCTCGGGCCGGTGTGGTTGACTTGGGGTTGGGCCTGGCATCACGCTGCGAACAAACCACGGAGCACAACTTGGCTTTGGGGGTTGTCCTTTATGCCGATCTTTTGGGCCTTGATCGTCGGCCAAGTGATCATGACGGTGGTGTCCATCTATACGTCATGGCAAGGGGTGTTCAATATCTTGCTCCACCCAACGTTCAACGTCCCCAGTCCCTTTAGTCTGAACGCCTGAACGGCTTAGCCCAACGCACGTGATCTTAATCTTACGCGGCTTTGGTGGTTTCGGTTTGGAATAGGTCGGTGAACGAGATGGAGTGTTGCTGCAATTCGTCCAAGGTGCCGTCTTCCACGACTCGGCCTGCGTCCATGACGACGATGCGATCTACCAGTTCTAGCGACGAGCGACGATGGCTGATGATGATCGTGGTGCGGTTCTCAAAAAACGGCTTCAAGCGTTGATGGATCAATTGTTCGTTGTAGCCATCCATTTGGCTGGTGGCTTCATCCAGGATCAAGATTTTTGGGTCCGCCAAAACGGCCCGAGCCAAAGCGACGCGCTGACGTTGCCCGGCGGATAGTTCGCGGCCCATGTCGCCCACTTGCGTTTCGAGTCCCTGCGCGACGCGTGGCAAAAAATCGGTGACGCCCGCCAATTTCGCGGCCGCCTGGATTTCCAGTTCCGTAGCGCCCAGCTTGCCGTAAGCGATGTTCTCGCGAATGGTGCCTTGAAACAAACTGGCGTCTTGCGTTACCCACGCAAACTGTTGCCGCAATTGTCGGGGGTCGTATTCACGGACGTCGATCCCGTCGATCAACACTTGCCCGTGATGAGGATCGTAAAACCGAGTCAGTAGATAAATCAACGTGCTCTTGCCACAGCCATTGCCGCCCACAATCGCAACCGTCTGGCCAAACGGAATCTCCAGCGTCACGCCCTTGAGGACCGGAGTGTTTGCCTGATATGCAAATCGCAAATTGCGCAGACTGATGGATTGATGGTGTGGAACCACCGGACGCGGATTCGCGGGAGCAGCGATGGTCGGCGGTTGATCAAACGTCGTGCGCAGTAAACTGCAGGCTTGGCCACCGCGAACCACAACGTTGACGATCTCACTCATCTTCCGCGCTGGGTCGCTGGCACCAGCCAAAAAGACAAAGAACAGGACCACCTGTTCCGCACTGAGTGGCTGACTGCTAATCGGAATCCACAACAAATGCGTTTCTTGGTTCAGCACCAAATAACCGCCCGCTAAGACCGCAATGGAGAAACTGGCGATGCCCGCCATCTCGGTTGCCGGTCGGATCAACGAATCGTAGAGCGAGATGCGGAGCGAAATTCGATACAACGTTTTGGAGTTTCTTTTGAAGCGAACTCGCTCGGTCTGCTCACGATTAAAAATGCGGATCGTTTTTAATCCGTTGAACGTTTCCATCAAGGTTTGGTACACGGCCGACATGCCGCCGATTTCGCGATTGACGGCGCGCTTCATTCGTTGCGACAAACCGTAGACCAACAAGCCACAAAACGGCAAGAGAATCAACGACAAAATCAACAGCGGCAGAGAGATAAAGGCCGCACCGACCAAACAGGTCAGCATCTTCATCGGTTCCCGCAATGCTCGTCCGTACAAGGCCATCAAGGCCGCGCTGACCATCTGCAAACTGTTGGACAAGTGATTCATCAGCACACTGGTACCCAGTTGCTCAACGCGACGCGAATCCATTTCCATCGCTCGACGGAAATAAATCCGCCGCATGTCCATGACGGTGCGATTGGCGACTTTCGCTACCAACACCACACTAATGACCAAGAACACACCCTTGAGTAAACTGGCGAACAACAACCACACGATGACCAATTGCAGCGTGCCGAATGGCGTGGTGGGGACTCGTCCGGCGACACAACCTTGCAGCCATTGGTAAAAGATCACGGTCTGTTGAGCTTCCAGCCACCTTGGATCGGTATTCCACGGGGTTGTGTTGGACGAATCGTCGATCGCGGGAAACGAAGCTTCCACTTCGGCAACTCGAGCTTCCGCCGTGATGAGTTGTTGCTCGACCCATAACTCGATCGTGTTCGAGTCTTCCGTGAAGATGATTTTGACGAAGGGGAGCGTCGTCGCGATGCTGGCGCCGAACAACAGAGCGATCATCAACGAGCTAAGCGCCGCGCCGATAATGCTCCATTTGTAGCGTAGCGACAGTCGGATGGCTTCCCGGAAATCGTTCATGATGGGTCTCAGGGGACTGCCCGGCGGGGCGAATCCATAGTCGTGCGTCTCACCGTCGGTTGTCTATTGCGCCGCAGTCACCGTCACCGGACGGTGGATGAACGGCGATCGTTCGTGCAGGTGGGTTGTGGGTGGTGACGTCAGGGCCGGCCACCATCTGGCGACGGTAGTTACGTGTGTTGGCGCCGGCCGCCCCACTATGGGTACTCATCGACGGTCGGCCGTCGTCGACTTTGCGGGTTTTATCGAATTTAACGCCGCGGGTCAAAGTGAATCCGGGTGACTCCCCGTTTGGGGAATATTGAGTAACATAGGGCGGTTGGGCGACTTGGAGGGATTGTGAGATGCGGCGACGTCAGTGGTTGAAGGTGATTGTGTCGGCGGGGGTCGGCGGTTCGGTGTTCCAGCGCGCATTGGCGGGTCAAGCGGAAGGACTGGACGAGATCACCGCGGAAATGATCCAACAAGCCCAGTGGGTGGCCGGGGTAAAGTTGTCGCCGGAAGAGCAAGCCCAGTTGGCTCAATCGCTCAATCGAAAGCAGGGAGCCTGGCAGGCAATGCGCGAGATGCCGCTGGATGCTTTCCGAGTTCCGGTAACGCCATTTCGCTTGCCGGACCACGCGAGTAAGTCACAGGCGAATTCCCTGTCGTCACTGCGCTGGTTAGCAGCAGATCGACCGATGCGACCAGATTCGAACGATGAGTTGGCGTTTTGCAGTATCAGTGAATTGGCGGCGTTGCTGAGGGCTCGGTTGGTGACTTCGGTCGAACTGACGCGGATCTATCTCGATCGGTTGAAGAAATACGATCCACTCTTGCATTGTGTCGTGCATCTGACGGAAGAGTTGGCGATGCAACAAGCGGCAGCCGCGGATCGAGACATCTCGCGGGGAATTTTTCGCGGGCCGCTTCAAGGGATCCCCTGGGGAGCAAAAGATCTGATCAGTGTGCCCGGCTACCCAACGACGTGGGGCGTGCCAATGTTTGCTCAGCGAGTGTTGGATAACACAGCGACCGTTTATCAAAAGTTGACCGAAGCGGGAGCAGTCTTGGTTGCCAAGTTGTCGTTGGGCGCGTTGGCGATGGGCGATCAATGGCACGGTGGACTGACTCGCAATCCTTGGAACCCCGAGGTCGGCTCCAGTGGTTCTTCGGCCGGAAGTGCATCGGCCGTTGCCGCTGGGTTGGTGGGATTTGCGATTGGCAGCGAAACGTTAGGCAGCATCTTGAGTCCCTGCCGAGTCTGCGGTTCGACTGGCTTGCGGCCGACGTTTGGCCGAGTGAGCCGGGCGGGTTGCATGCCTCTGTCTTGGACGATGGACAAGTTGGGCCCACTGGCCCGTACGGCCGAGGACACCGCGTTGGTCCTGCATGCCATCTCGGGTTGGGACGTGGGCGATACGGCGACGGTACCGACTTCGTTCCAATATCCGACGTCGTTTGATGCGAGCCGCTTGCGAATTGGTTTTGTTCGCTCGCGCCGTGATTCGGAACAAGATACGGACCCCGCCGACCGTCCTGATCTGCAACCGTTCGCGGAACTGGGTTGCCAATTGATCGAGATCAACTTGCCGGATTCGATTCCGGCACGAACCTTAACGACCGTCTTGGAGGTCGAAGGAGCAAGTGTCTTTGAGCAATGGTTGAATCGCGGGGAAACCGAAGGCTGGAATGCGTGGCCGGGGATCTTCCGCGGAGCACAGATGATTACGGCAGTGGATTACCTACGAGCCCAGCGTTTGCGGGGCGAGTTGATGGAACAGATGGAAGCATTGTTCCACCAAGTGGATGTGTTGGTCAATGCCAATGATTTGGTCATCACGAACTTGACGGGCCATCCGTCGCTGTCGTTTGTGGATCGATTTGTGGAACGAGACGGGCGACAGTACCCGATGTCGTGTGTCCTAACCGGTCGTTGGTACGATGATGGGCTCTTGGCAACGCTGGCGGCAAAGGTGCAGAAACGAAGCATCCTGCAACAACGCCCACCGCTAGAAAAGGATCTGGCGGCATTGACCGCCCAGCCGGAAGCTCCCAAGGAGACGCCTTGATTTGGCAAGTGGCTCTAGTGCTTTGTCAAATCCTAAACTTAGGGTCTGGTAAAGTTGTCAGGAGTCAATTGTGCGAAGCACCCGATGGGCCGTACGGCAATTGACTCCTGCCACCTTTACCAGACCCGACCGTAAATTTAGACGTTGACAAAGCACTACGCTTGCTTCTCAACGGCTGATTTCAAATCCGCGGCGAATTGATTGAACGCGTCGTCAAAGGGCGGAATCAGTCGGGCGAATAGCGGGAAAATTGGTCCACCAATCTTCTCGGTCATGGTAAATCGAGTACCGCCGGTGGCGTTAGGGGCCAGCGAATAAACTCGCGTTCCCAACGCGTCGCCCCATGCCAATGTGTTGGGGGGAGAGAATTCCTTGACTCGCAATTTGAAGGTTCGATTGGGTGCTAACTTCGAGCGCAATTCGATTCGTTCCCCAAGAGCGATCTGGCCCTTGAGTTCCACGATCGTGCTATTCCAAGACGGGTAATGTACGGCATCGGTCAAGACCTGCCAAACAGACTGTGGATTTGCTGCGATGTCGATCCACACGGTTGTCTGTCGGCTGAATATTTTTTTGATGGTGGTTGCGTTGCCGCCCGATGGTTTCGTTTTGGTATTCATCAAATGACTTTGCTTGTTTCAAGGGTAGGCACAAGTTGCAGAACAGCGTCTGAAAAACATGGCGGTAATTGATCCGATGGTTGAGGAACGGAATCGGATTGTGACTCCACTTGGGACATCGTATGCCGCCAACCACAATGGCACCGCCCGCTGATCCTAGGGTTTCGAATTTACAGAAGCAAGTCGAGCTTTACCTGATCTTCATACATCATCGCTCGACGCGGATCTGTGGATGCCAAACATCAAGTCTTTCTGGGCACTTCTCACAGATCGCCCGGATCGACAAGGTGGAACCGGCCCGCGAGTCCGAAGTGTTCGGACCCGTTCGCAGCCAGTTGCGGTACTGGTATTCGAAGTTGGTTTGCAATCGCGAGTACGAGTACCATTTCATCAAGTACCATTTGATTGAGTACACGTACCGAGGGTCAGACACCTTTGGAGGCTAGATTCTCTATCTTCCGCCGAGCCCACACCCAGATCAGGAACGCGATTGCTGCGACCACCAGTGGAATCACTCCAGTGGCGACCGCCCACGCAATTCCTTCCGCCAAGTGACTTGCTTCCACTTCTTGTTCGGTCCCGAGTTGCGAGAACACCCGCATCATCAAAATCGGTGGCACAATCATCGAAGCGACCAACGATAAAATCGCGATGATCCCACTGAACCATCGCACACGCAGCAGCGAGACTCTGCGGTGGGGATTTGGCGCGGACGTGTTTTCGGAAGGATGGGAAGAATTCACAACGGACTCTTGTTTGATGATGCCCTTGATCCGAGCCCGGTTCGATTCATGTCGTTCCTCCAGTCAATCTTTTTACAACACCGCTCAACTTACCACGCAGCATGCGCTGGGTATCAAGTTGTCGGGTAAATGATGGACCATGATTGTTCGGGCCGTGTTTGCAAGATCAAATGGGGACCATCGATTTTGTGGATCGCGACACTCGGGTGACACTCACGGATTTTACAAACCGCGCGGTCCGAAACAAGTCGGTCGGCGGTTGGACGAAGATAATCGACCGGACATTGCAAGCTCGCCAATTCTCGGCATACGTCAACCTCAAGGATACACCGCACACGTTTGACTAGAGTTGCGGCAGGAGTTTGGCGAACGGCGTTTCGCAAGCGAGTCGCCATGTTGTGATCGTTGCCAACAAACAGGTACTTCGCAACGGTGTAAGGCAGTGGCAAACGAAATAGCCACGACCACGGCAGCCAGTGTGCCCAGCCAGGTGCCGGGGAACTTGCAAACGACGCAACTAACGTCAATCGTTGCACCAATTCTGGCTGTCGTGCCGCGATTCGAATCGCAAGTGGCCCCGAGAACGACTCGGCGATCAAATGGCACGGCCCCAGCCCACGAATCCGGTCGCCGACCGAGCGCGTCAGCGAATCGTAGTCATCAGCCGAGTTGTCAGGTAGCGGCAAGACCGTGACGACACGCTGGGCTGGTGCGAGTGCCACGAAGCGTCCCAGCAGCAAATCCGTACCATCAAGTCCCGGAAGGATGACGATTGGCATTGGACAACCAGCCTTGGCGGTTGAAATAGATCGAGGCCACCAACCAGATGAATGCCAAGACAATCACGATCGCTGGCATCACCGCGCCGGAAGGTCCCATGATCTGCAACCCACCCGCAATCACCATGGTATAGATCATTTGAACCAAGACGGCTACGAAGCTAATCGAGAACACGATCACCGGAAAATTCCGACGCATCAACAAGCCGATACTGCCGAGGAGCCCGGTGACTACCGAGATTCCAAACACAAAATAGATCCAACTTGGGGTCGACCGCACCCAAGCTTTTTGTTCGTCCGTCATCCCCTCCATTGCGGCTTCTTGCGCGAACATTTCGGTCAGGAAGATCATGCCGCCCATGATATTCCAAAGCAGGGCCACGACCGCGACGATCCAAAACCACATGGGAACTTTTGAAGTCATTGGTTCGTTCACGGGTAGGCCTTTGCTAAAAGGATTTCGGCTTCGTTGTAAAAGAGGGCCGCTAGAGCTGTGTTGCTATGGGGCTGACACAGTCTACTCGTTGGGCAACATCAGGGCAACGTTTTTTGAGTGGAATTCGCTGGTTCTTGACGCGGTTCGCTGGGCGTTGCCAATTTCAAACCGATGATGCCGGCGATGATCAAACTCAAGCTAAACAGTCGCAGGACCGTGACGGATTCACCGAGCAAGAAGATCCCCAAGACCACGGTGCCGACCGTTCCTATTCCAACCCAAACGGCATAAGCCGTGCCGACCGGTAGTGTTTTGACGGCCAATCCCAAGAGGCCCATGCTAATCACCATCGCGGAGACGGTGGCGACGGTCGGCCAAAACCGAGTGAATGCATCGGTGTACTTGAGCCCAATCGCCCAACCTACTTCCAACAATCCAGCGACGATCAATAGGGTCCAATTCCAAGTCATGTCCAATACTCGTATATAAATAGGACGTTTGCGGTGCGATCGAAGTGAAATTCCGGATTTACTCGTTCACAAGTGTCGCACACCGAGTGGCTGATCGCCCACCGAATGGATCGTCGAGCGATTAGCCCAAGCCTAGCGGATTCCAGCGAAGTAGTATATCTGGTACGCTGAGTTGGTTTCGCAGATTCTCCGCGAGTACCGACCGGGCAACACCATGACCATGACCTCTCGTTATGTCGACGTCGACGATGTGGACGAACCCATCGTCCGCCCCACATGTACGTCGATGACGTTGCCGACGACTGGCGCCAACGAACTCGACTACCATCGCAACCAACAGTACTCCATCATCGGACTCACCAACGCCGCCGGAACGCTGGTGGAACGTTACTCCTACACCGCTTATGGCACGCTAGGCATCTATGACGCTAGTGGCACCGTTCGTACCACCATCACTTACGCCAACCGCTACACGTACACTGGCCGCGAGTACGACGCCGACCTCAATCTCTACCACTTCCGCGCCCGCTGGTACGACCCCGCCACTGGAGGTTTTATCTCCAGAGATCCGCTGGGGTATGTGGATGGAATGAGTTTGTACCGGGGGTATTTTGGGGTGAAGATGCTTGATCCGAGCGGTTTGTCTACAGTTAGATGGACAACTGGCGCAGGCGGTCCAAAGGATGTTGGCGAGAATGCAGTTTGTTGTTTACGCGCCGAAGTATTTTGGAAAGAAAATGGTTTTGTATCTGAAGGCGAATGTTACTCGGAGTGTACAGGATGGGTTACTACAGGAGCAACCGCTGTCGCTGGGGCAGGTGGAATCTTTGAAGCGTATCTAGGGCGGTCTCCACACGCATCAGTTGCCATTGGTTTTTTTGGGCTTGGTTATGAACTAGGTTGTCGGAGCTTATGTGCAAGCTACGGCTGCCAAAAAATTGGTAAGCCGATTGAGTCAAAGTTTTGCTGGAGTATGGCTCGCTACTGGATGGGATGGGATTGCGGATACTATGATTGCTGGACGTGTCCAAAGACGGAAAACTGGCCAACGGATGCTCTGATCTATGTCATGGGTGTTATGTAACAATGCAAGCTTCATAGGTCGTAGCGCAAATTCCAAAACTACCAGTATCGAAGCGAAATTAGGAATCAAGTCGAATGAGGCCCCAATTTGTCATTGTCGCCGCAGGGTTAGGAGTGATTTCATTGTGTTCCGCTGCAGAGAAGTTGAATCGTCTATTTTGGGGCAATCTACCGATTCGTGAAGTAATTCCTATGATGGTTTTTGGCATGATGGGTTTATACTTCTGCTGGCTATCGTACAGCAAGTGCTGTAGGGTAGAGGGAGATCACTAAGCTACTACACTCCGACACGCTCGAAGAACGAACCATGAGTAAGCCTGATTTGGATAAATATGCGTGGAGCTGCCGCTAGGCTGGGTTTGATTGGCATGTGATTCGCTGACCGAAAGATGGGCCGATTCTTGAGCTTCGTGTCATTGTTTGATTCGAAGGACAGTGCGATTTCGGGGCCGATGTCGAGGGTAGATTCGGCGACGAAGTTGATTTGGTGTTGCTGAACTTGAAGTGATTGCAGAACGGATTTAGGCCGTAGAAACAGTTTCGCTTCAGACACGTTCGCAAGTAGGCCGAGCGGAGTTGTTCTTGGGTATAGCGTGTCCGATCCTGCGAGCGTTAACCGTTGCGGTCTCGGTGAAGTTGTTTCGCCAAACATTCCTGTCCCTCGACCGCTTCACGCGCCTGGGGGGGCGTTCTAGCCGCCAAACTTGCGCTCCCACGAGATGAACCCGTGGGGGGCCGATCGGTGATCGGGGTTCGATCTTGAGTACCAACTCGCCACCATTGGCTTCATGCCAATGGGGCGATGACTGGTCAGCTACAAAGCCGACTCCAAGGCTTTAATGGCCGTAGGACCGGCTTTGCTTCAGACAAGTTTCCAAGTAGGCCGAGCGGGTTAGTAGCACGAGCGCCCCGATCGTGCCGGAGACATAGTAGCACGAGCCCCCGATCGTGCCGGAAGTGAAGATGAGTTTGAGGCTCAAACGAAAAAATGCAAAGCGTGCAAAAGCGTTTTTAGGATGCTGGCGGATTGATCGGGGCGCTCGCTCTACTATCTCATCGCCCGACCGGTGCACACGTGAGCCATCCCTCTGTGCCAATGACAGTGAGACAACACTAACGTAGAAATTAGTGTAGAGGGCCGGGAGCGCGATGATGTTGGAAAAAGCCGATAAAAATCTTGGGAAATCGCCCGTGGTGGTCGCGAAAGCGACTCGGAGGCGGTTTACTGCGGCGTACAAAGAGTCGATTTTGGATGCTGCTGAGCGTGCGAGTAAACCTGGCGAAATTGGGGCTCTGCTGCGTCGCGAGGGGCTGTACTCGTCCCATCTTCGCCTTTGGCGTCAGCAGCGTGCCAATGGGGTTCTGAGCGGCCGTAAACGCGGACGACCCGTACTTGGGAAGAAGGACGCTCGGGACTTGGAATTCGAGGCACTCCAGCGGGTCAACGACGACTTGACCGAGAAGTTGCGACAGGCTGAGTTGATCATCGAAGTGCAAAAAAAAATTTCCGAGATGATCAACCTGCGGAGGATCGACAGAACCGACTCGACGCAGCCGAAGCGTTAGCCCAGCAGGTAGGGGTTCGAAAAGCGTGTGAGACTTTGTCCGTCTCACACGCTACCCTTTATCGCAAACGACTTCCCAAGCCCGTCAGTTCCAAGCCACGCCTGAATCATCGCTCACTAAGTCCTGCGGAAGACGCTGCGGTTCTTTTTTATCTAAACTCAGAAGCTTTTGTCGATCAATCACCTCGTTTCGTTTACGCCAATTTGCTTGACCAAGGAATTCGTCTTTGCAGCGTGCGAACCATGTATCGGATTCTTCAAAGAAACGATGCCACGCGCGAACGACGCGATCAGCTTTCACACCCGACATACACCAAGCCTGAACTCCTGGCTGTGGCTCCAAATCAAGTCTGGTCTTGGGATATCACCAAACTCAAAGGCCCTGAAAAATGGACCTATTTTCACTTGTACGTCATTCTTGATATCTACAGTCGTTACGTCGTTGGCTGGATGTTGGCGGAGAAAGAATCAGGTTCTTTGGCGAAGCAACTGCTCCGCGAAACGTTGGAAAAGCAACGTGTTGCGCAGGATCAATTGATTATTCATAGCGATCGAGGAGCCGCCATGAAATCTCTATCCGTTGCTCAACTCTATGCGGAATTAGGCGTCACCAAGTCCTATAGCCGACCCCATGTCTCGAACGACAATCCGTTCTCCGAGAGCCAATTTAAAACACTCAAATATCGCCCCGAATTCCCCCGTCAATTCGGATCTCTGCAAGACGGACTTGCCCATTGTCGAGTCTTCTTCCAATGGTACAACGAGCAACATTATCACAGTGGGATTGGATTCCTCACGCCATCGTCGTTGCACTATGGCCTAGCCCAGAAAACACTCATCGCCAGAAACGAAACCATGCGGCTGGCTTTTGAAAAAAATCCGCACAGGTTTGTCAAAGGAAAGCCAAAGCAATTTGAATTACCAACCGCTGTTTGGATCAATCCACCAAAAACACCCGCCAATCATGAAAATGGAGCCTCAGAAATTGACATTTCTGAGACTCCCTAACAGGCGCCATTGACGCACCATCGATCCAGATATCCCTCCGTCGGTTGCGTCCCCGCAGAGCCAACTTCTGTTTCACTGGACAAGCAGAGGATAACTTGCAAGAAAACCATTGAACACCTGAGCCATGCCAAACAAAATCCCGGGGGGGTGGGGGCTGGCCCCCAAATGCTGCAAGCAATACACTAATTCATTGTCTAAAGTTGTCTCAAAATCATTGACACCTTCCG
>JBGSJV010000110.1:0-42569 GCA_041741535.1 Pirellulaceae bacterium | reverse complement strand
CGGATCCGATTGCGGGCGAAGTTCACTTGATCGATATGGTCGCGGGACGTCGGGTCGGTCAAATCACGGTGACGACGCAGTCCGTGTCGGCCCTCGATTTTTCCGACGATCAGCGGTGGTTGGCCGTCGGGTCCACTTCCTTGGTGGACGACCACGTGCGAGTGTTTGATCTTGATGCTTGGTTCTCGGCCGGACAATCGAATAGCGACGCGTCGGCTCTGCCCGTTCAGCTGGATGAGCTGGCGGTTGCCGATTCTTGTTTGGCGATGCTCCGGAGCAATCAGATTCGGCAGCAACCGGAGGCATACCGCGAGCAACTGGTGTCTAAGCTGACGTTCAACGCGTCGCGGGCCCAGCAACTAATGGGTCAAGTGATTGAAAAAATGGATAGCCCCGCGTATGGCGAGCGTGCTCAGGCGGAATCCGAATTGCAGCGACTGGCCGAGCATTTCCCGACAACCTTGCGCGAGTTGTTGGATGATGCGACACTTAGCAGTGAATCTCGTTTTCGCATCCAAAGAACCATAGCCAGCATGACTGGTGCCGCGCGAATGAGCCCCGAGGAATGGCGAGTTCTTTGTCGGTCGATACACGCCTTGGAGGGTGTTGGAGAAGCGTGGGCCGAGCAACTCTTGGCCGACACCTGCCGACATCCTGTTCGATTCGTCGCCCGCCAGGCACGACTCAGCCATCAAGTATGGCGAAGCCGACATCAAACGATGTAACGAAGATCCGTAGTAGGCACATTCCAGGTGCCATTTACCGTCGTTCGTTGAACGGTATTGCCGTTAACCAATTGTCGTTGACGAAAAGGCGGCGTTCTGCGAAGAAGAGCGTCGGTGGCGGGCAACGGTAAGGGCTTGGGTGTCCATGGACTGGATGAAGACGATTTTTGATCCGCGGCATCCGATCCAAAAAGCGGATCGGTTGCGATTTCATCAGCGGCATCGCTTCCTGATTGGGCTGACCATTTCCCCTGATTTTGGGCAAATGACGGGCTGTGTGGTTGAAGGCACCAGCGCTGGGAAACTATTGCGACTCAAGGCCCTGAGTTTTCAAGAACTGTCGATCCCGCTCCCAATGCGACGTTTGTTTCAGCAATGGTGTCCAACGGCCTTGGCTCCCTATCGAGTAGAGTCGGCGCTTGATTGGCCGACCTATCTTTCCTTGCAGGCCGATTTGACGCAGATGGCGATCCAACTGGTGCATGCGTTGATGTCGCAGGCGGGGCAAGCGGCGGATCGAGTGTTAGCGGTTGCCTTTCATCATTGTGGTGTCGCGGTCGGCGCTCCGGATCAACCCAATGGTTGTCTGCCGCTGATCGACGCCACGGCGATGGCCTTGAAGACGGGGATGAATGTTCTGGACCAATTCCCGGTCAAGGATCGGTTAGAAGGTGGCACGGGTTGGCCTATTTCCGCCCTGCCCTTGTGGATTTTGTGGGCCGATCGGCGTTCCCCGCAAGCTTTTGAACATCGCGTGGTCGTCGAGTCAAACTCCGCTGTGCAACTGACGTGGCTGCCACCGTCGGACGGACTTGATGCGACCTTTCCGCTGATCCAACAGAGAATTTGGCCGGTGGCCGACTCAAACGAATTACGATTGAAGTCCTACGCGAGCGCATCGAACCCATCGGCAACGCCGATCGACCGCATCGTTGCCGACATCTGCCAGCAAATCGCGGACTGGCAAACCAGTGACGCTCGTCGTGCAACGGTCCTGCCACCTAGTCACAAGTTGCGTCTGATCATTGCCGAGCCGGACGGGGAGGCAAATGCGGAAGGGTTGCAACGACGATTGATGCAAGCCTTGCCGGAGAGCGTCGTGGTTCCCTGTACCGACTACGATTGTCCACCTTGGGCCATGGGAGCGTTGGTGGCTGCGACGCACGGTTTCCTGCATGTCGATCAGGTGCCCGCGAACTTGCCTTGGATTTCCGGCACCGAGGTTCCGCGTATCTTGGGGACACTCACTCCGGGAGCCGCCGGGCGCTATCGCAGTCTCTTGATTGAAATGTCGGACTATCGCCCGCCCGTCATGACGCTCCGCGACGCGGTGTAAACCCTATCGTTCCGGCGTTCTCAGCGATTGGGCCGAGACGCTGGTGCTTGGTCAACTGCGTCTTTGTTGCTTAGGAATTGTCTGGAAATAACTTCCCGATTTGGGAGAGTCCGACCTTGGTTAATCCGAGAACCCCTATCGTCGAATCTGCCGAGACTCCAAATGTCCTGAGCCGCCGAATGGCTGAGCCGCAAAGCGGCGAAATGCGAGCGTTCGGTAATTCCCACGGATGGCAAAGCCGAACTGCGGATGAACAGTCCGCGGACACTTCCTTGACCGACAGCAACTTGTCCGACTGCAGTGGTCTAACTTCCGAGCTGATACTTTGACGGACTTCAATTCGAAACCGCTGGCAGCGAATGTATTCATCCGTAGATCGGGATTGCCATCCGTGGGAAGTCTGCCTGCCACGCCAATGTTCGTCTTTGGTTCACACGCGGTTAAGCAATGAGTAATGAAAAATGGAAATTGAAAAATGCAAAATGCTAACAGCCATCGTTTGCTCTCGGAATGCCGGAAACTAGACGTATGGTACCTTTTGAATTTTTCATTCTTCAATAATCATTAATCATTCAAACGCCAGAGCCAACGCGAGTCATTTCGAAGCTTTCGACGTTCGTAATCCGGAACTTATTTCGCGACAAATCCTTAGAAATCTGCCGAGACATCAAATGGCCTGAGAGATCAAATGGCCTGAGCCGCCGTGCGACAACACGCAAGCGTTTGTTAATTCCCACGGATGGCAGAGCCGAACTGCGGATGAACAGTCGCCGGACACTTCCTTGACCGACAGCCTTTGTCCGACCGCAAGTCCGACCGCAAGTCCGACCGCAATGGTTTAATTACCGAGATGATAGCCAGCGAAAATCGTTCCGGATTTCTCGACGTTCGAAATCCGGAACTTATCTCGGGACCAATCTTTAGCGGCGCATCTTTTCGGCCAATCGGCCGGGTGAGCCCATCGTGCTGAAGCCGCAATCGAGGTGCAAGATTTCGCCGGTGATCCCGTCAGACATGTTCGACAGCAGGAAGGCGCCGGTCTTGCCGAGTTCTTCGTTGGTGATGTTGCGGCCCAGTGGCGACATGCCTTCGTACACGGCCAGCATGTCCTTCACCCCGGCGGCGCTGCCGGCCAGTGTATACACGGGGCCCGCACTGATCGCATTGACTCGGATGCCTTGGGGTCCCAAGTCATGAGCCAGATACCGGGTGGTCGCGTCAAGTGCGGCTTTGCAGATGCCCATCACGTTATATCCGGGGACGCACTTCTCGCCTCCCAAGTAGGTCATGCAGCACACCGCCGCTTTGGGATTCATCAACGGTCGCAGCGCTCGGCAGGTGGCGATCAGGCTGTAGACGCTGACATCCATTGCCAAAGCAAAACCATCTCGACTCGAATCGATCGTATCCAATTTCAAGTCTTCGGTTTTCGCGAAGGCGATGGAATGCAACAAGAAATCGATGGTGCCGAACTCACGAGCAACCACTTCGGCCACGCGGGTGAGATCGTCATCGCGTTGGACATCCATCGGGGTCAAGAACTTCGCGTTGGGGTGCGTGCTCGTGCATTTCTCAACACGAGCTCGATTGCGTTGTTTGTCGTCATCGGCACGGTCAGGCAAGTGAGTGAAACCGCATTGTCCGCCTTGATTCATGATCTCTTGTGCGATCGACCAGGCGATGGACCGATCGTTGGCGACGCCCATGATCAGTCCGCGTTTTCCTTCAAACAATCCCATCGCTTTATCTCCAGCGTTAATTTTCTTGGTGATGTCCAACGGACGCCGGTTGTTCGGGCGCCATGTTACCGAGTGGCCTACTGCACAGGCTGCCTTGAGGGACAGTTAGCGATCTCGAATTGGCTCTTCCAATTCTTCGGTGCTAACACATCGGTGCCAACTCGAATAACGGCCGCTCCGATCAGCCAGTTCCGATCGGCTGGCTTTGTGTCGCCGCAGCTGATCTGTTACGATAGGATCGACCATCGCGTTGTCGCGGGCGGTCCTGAGTAGGTCCCCCTTCGTTCGGCCAGTCTAACACGGCCTTCCGGTTTGCCCAACGGTGGTTTCTGGGTTCTGATGTTGACAAGGGTATGTGGATGAGCAAGGCCGAGTCGACCGCGGAACCACTGTTTGAAGTTCAAGCGCTTCGTGATTGGTCCCAACTTTACTTAGCGGCCACGCGGCATCAACCGGCGCATGAGTTCTTGCTGGAAGGCCTGGGTCGATTCGAACATTGGCTTCCGCAAACCGACACCGATATTGCTGACTCGGGTGTCCATTTGGCGACGGCGATTCTACAGGCGTTGGTGCGGCAGTTGCCTGGACTGAGTTCGGTAGCTTGGATTAGGGGGCAAAAGGGGTGCTGGTCGTGTCTGGCTAGTAGCGACGGCAGTCGGGGCCTTCCGCCGGGATTGTCCCGCGAATGGTTGTCGGATGTTTTGGATCTTGATCGGCCGGCTTTACAACATCCATGGGGCGTCGTTGGCCTGCGGGCCGGACATCGACGCGATCAGTTGCTGGTCTTTCAATGGGGGACCACTGCCAGTGCCAAGGCTGTCTGGCCGCAGATGGATGCCTGGGTCGCGAGCACGGAATGTTTGTTGGCGTGGCAGTCGTTGACCTGCAGCTCACTCCAAACAGCCAGCCATCTGCGACGTTTGTTGGACTTGATTGCCGAGTGGAACCGTTCGGTCGACACGCCGTCGCTGTTGAAACAAATCGCCGAAACTTCGACTCGATGGATACCCGCCGAGCGCGCCACCATTTTTCTCTGGGATCGCGCCAATAAAGTTCTGATCGGCCGCCCCGCTCTCGGTGTTGCGGACGATGACCTGCGGGTGCCAGATCAAGCGGGGTTGGTAGGCCAAGTCGTGCAAACCGGACTTCCGGGACGGGTGGATGCGGATGTTGCCGACGAACAAGCGCAAGTGGATCGTCGCTCCGACCAGCGGCTCAATTTCCGTACGCGTACGTTGTTGTGCGTTCCGCTATGGGACGACGACGGCAAGTGTTTAGGAGCCTTCGAGCTGATCAATAAGCTCAGTGGCAATTTCACCGACCAAGATCAACGCTTTCTCGAGTTGTTGGCCAAACATGCCGCGATCGCGGTCGCGAATCTGGGCCGAGTGGAGCGCTTGGTGACGACGCAAAAAACGACAGCGGCTCAAGCGGCCGCGGCCGTGCAGTTGCGGGGCAGTTGCTCATTGATGGAGACCTTGCGGCAATCCCTGATCCGGGTCGCCGGTACCGATCTGTCGGTCCTGTTGTTGGGCGAGAATGGCACAGGCAAAGAAGTGGCCGCCCAACTATTGCACTACGAAAGCCAGCGCCGCAACGAAGTCCTGATCGCGGTCAATTGCGCCGCGATACCCGACACGTTGTTGGAAAGTGAATTGTTCGGACACGAAAAAGGCGCTTTCACTGATGCCATCGAGTCGCGAGCCGGCAAGTTCGAACTCGCCAGTCAAGGCACGATCTTCTTGGACGAGATCGGCGACATGAGCTTAAGTGGCCAAGCCAAACTCTTGCGAGTGTTGGAGGAGAAAACGATTGTCCGCGTGGGCGGCTCGCGCTCGATCCCGACGCATGCGCGAGTCATCGCGGCCACAAACCAAAACTTGGCCGACTTGGTTCGACAACGGCGCTTTCGCGAGGACCTGTTTTTTCGACTCAACGTGGTGACGCTCGAAATTCCTCCCCTGCGTTTGCGGGGCGACGATGTTATCGAGTTGGCCGTGTTCTTCCTGGATGGATTTTGTCGGCAAGCGCGTCGACCCGCTCCGCAGTTGACCCAAGCCGCCGAAAAGTCGCTGCGCCAACATCACTGGCCTGGCAACGTCCGCGAATTGCGTAACATGATGGAGCGAGTAGCCTTTCTGTCGACCTCCAGTGTTCTGGAGCCCAGCGACCTGTCTTTCATTTCTTGGCATTCCAGTGCTGCCGAGACGACAAGCCATTTGGATCGCTCCGCGTTGGAGTTGCCTTTGACGGAAGCGACCCGCTTATTTCAGATCAACTACATCGAGCAGCAGATCGAAATGGCCAAAGGGAACATGAGTTTGGCTGCGGAGCGTATGGGCCTGCATCGCACCAACCTGTATCGCAAGATGAAACAATTGGAAATGGAAGTTAGCGATTAAATGCGTGACATCCGCTGATTCGTTTGGGCATCCGTCGGCAGCTTCTTCGCTCCGTTGCGGAGGTCAAATGGCCCGCGTCCACTTCCAGTGTATGTCGGGAGTGAAATTGTCTTTTAGCCGATTCGGCTTGCGGCCGATTCGCCACGGCGCTACCCGTTTCTGATATTGGGTGAAAACACAAACGCGAGCGAATCAGCTTCGCTCGCGTCTGTCTTCTTGATCGAGTACTGATGTGGTTGGGTGATTAGACCTTAGTCTTCCCAATCTTCCTCTTCGTCTTCTTCTTCATCGTCGTCGTCATCCCAATCGTCGTCGTCGTCCCAATCTTCTTCGTCCTCTTCCTCATCTTCTTCGTCTTCAGACTCTTCGTCTTCCTCGACTTCTTCCCACTCTTCTTCTTCTTCCTCGTCGTCCTCGTAGTCTTCATCCTCGACGTCTTCTTCATCGAATTCTTCGTCGAATTCTTCTACGTCTTCTTCCTCGTCCCCCAACTCATCGTCTTCGAGGTCGTCTTCTTCGTCGTCATCATCATCATCGTCGTCATCGTCTAGATCGTCATCATCATCGACAGCGAATATCTTCCATTCGCGCTGTGGGGCTTCGTTGGCCCAGAAGTTCTCGGCGTTGGCTTCTTCTTGGCCGGTGGTTCTCAGTCTCACGCTCACGGTTGGATTCCTCCAAAAGTCGCTGGGATACTCGGTCGGGGTCAATGTTGTACGGGCTCTGTGCGGGAATATAGCGATCTTCGAACCGCTTGCAACAGTGCTACTGCGGTAGGTTGTCGCGTTTTGGGGCCAAACCAACTACTCTAGCTCTTGCTCCACCGTCAATCGTTCCGCTTCCGCTAGGGACGATGGAGTATCCTTATCGGACGAGCATCTTCGCCGCAATTGCCCGGAAGCTGGCAGGTCCTCCAAGTTACCTAGACCAAACAGTTTAAGGAAGCGGCGGGTTGTCGCATAGAGGAACGGATGTCCTAAATCAGGACTGCGCCCGGCTATTTTTACCAAGTCTTTTTCCAAAAGTTGTCGCAAGACCTCGCCGCTGTGGACTCCGCGGATCGCGTCGATTTCGGCTCGCACCAGTGGTTGTCGATAGGCGACGACGGCCAAAGTCTCGAGGGCTGGTCCACTCAAGCGGTCCGGCGAGCCGACATGTTGTAATCGGCGGATCCACTTGGCAAATTGGGGCCGAGTGAGCAATTGATAACCGCCGGCGACGGTCCGTATTTGAAACGCGCGGCCTTTCCGTTCGTAGGTTTGATTCAGTTGGGCGACGATCGTGCGAACGCGGGTAGCGTCTTCCAGATCCGCGTATTCGGCCAATTTCCTGCCACTCAGTGGTTCGCGAGCGATGAACAAGGCCGCCTCAATCCGCTGCCATTCGTTGAGGTTATGCTGAGGGACGGCTTTCTTGGCCGCTGTCCGTCCTAAAACGTAAACGTTGACCCCGGGGCGGGTTCCGCCGGTCAGGGGACGTTTCCATTGGCGGCTGTAGTGGCGGTACGCCCATTCCATGGCTGGCTCTGCTGGGGTTGGTCGACCTTGGCCAAATTCCGCTTCGGCCGTTCGTTCACGAGCTTGAGGTTATCCGGTTTTTCTGTTCGCGTCGAGAATAATTCTTGTCGGTTTGTTTTAATCCAGCAACAATAGTCACATCCAGCAACGGTCGCTAGAATCTGGTGGCTCGCTGGTTGAGGTTTTTCGTAACCGTTCACGAAGTGCGGGTTTGGTGTGTTCCGCAACACATCGGGTTGTGACTGGCTAGCCGTTGAGTTACTCCAAGGATCTTTCGTATCCTCCGGTTTCGCTCGCGAATGACTTCACGCGCCCGACCCGTCCGTGATTGGTTGCTGGATTTTCCACTCGTTCGAGTTCTTTCGACCCTTTTGGGACTGTGCCGCGTGTTTCCTCGTATTTTGTGGTTTTTAGTACCGGCCTTTTTTGGGCTAATTGTCTCGCTAGTTCTGCTGGTCGTTTGGGCTTCCTACGGCTACATCCATGGCGAAGAAATTTGCCCGCACACGTTTCAGCGGCGACATTTTTCGTATTGGCAGCCATCGTTTGTGTCCAAGGGTCTTGGCAAGACCGAAACCTCACACGACGAATTTTCTGTCGCGTTGGCCTTGACCGGTACGATGCCCAAACAGGTTCACCAGCGATGGGATTTGGTAAGTGACAACTACACCAGTCCGTGGAGTCGCGACCTGGAAGCAAACTTTTTGGCCGAGGTATTGGACCGACGCGCTGAATCAGGCGAGTATTTTTGGGTCGAGTGGTCGGCCGCCAACGTCGAGCTGGCGAAACGTCTGTGGCCACTCGTCAGCCAATTAGCTGCGGAACGACTTTATGTGATTGTTCCTGAACTTTTTATGTTGACGTCGGTTATGCCGCCCGATTTACCACCGGCAGAATTTGAACTTCGGTTGCGCGAAGTCGTTCTAAGGCATTTGACTGCGCTGCGCGAGGAAGCGGTGGCTGCGGATTGGAGCGACGAGATTCAGCGGCTCGATCAAGCGTTGTTGAACTTCAAGACTCCTTCTGCCGAGTAAACCGCTGTGATCTATCTGGATAATAATGCGACCACTCGTTTGGCTCCGGAAGTGGCTGCCGCGATCGCCGATGCTTGGCGAGAGGGGCTCGTGAACCCGGCCAGTCAACACCGAGGCGGGCAACAAGCTCGACGAGCCTTGGAAGACGCGCGGCTGGCGATCCTGACGTTCTTGGGTGCACGAACGGTTGGATTGCGACCGGATCGTCTGGTGTTTACAAGCGGCGGCACGGAAGCCAACAATTGGGCCCTGGCCGGTCAGGCGCGACCGGGCCAACAGGTGTTGGTTTCCGCCATCGAGCATCCCAGCGTTTTGGCGACCGCCCAACACTTGGCCACACTGAATATCGATGTTCGCTTGATCCCGGTCGACGCGGCCGGTGTGGTTCGTTTGGACGAATTAAGCGAGTTATTGCGCCGCCAGCCCACATCGCTGGTCGCGGTCATGGCCGCGAACAACGAAACCGGCGTGATCCAACCGGTGGTCGATATTGCGCGATTAGCCCACGAAGCGGGCGCCTTGGTTCATTGCGACGCGGTGCAGTGGGTTGGCAAATTGCCCACCACCTTTGCTCTATGGGACGTGGATAGTCTGTCAGTAAGTTGTCATAAGTTTCACGGGCCGGTCGGTGTGGGTGCGCTGTGTTTGCGGGATGGCGTCACGCCAAAGCCGCTGCTGTTCGGCGGTTTTCAAGAAGATGGGTGGCGGCCCGGTACGGTTCCTTTGCCGTTAGTCTTGGGGTTTGCTGCCGCTTGCCGACTGTTTACTACCGAGGTGTCGCCGCGGTTGGCGATCCTGCGCGATCGGTTGGAGAGTCAATTGAGGGACTATTTGCGGATTGAAGTAAATGGTTCGACTGCGGAACGATTGCCGCACACGTCCAACGTGGCTTTTTTAGGTTGTGATCGGCAGGCTTTGCTCTTGGCTGCCGATCGGTACGACTTGTGCTTGTCGACGGGGTCCGCTTGTTCGAGCGGATCCAGCGAACGTTCGCCGGTATTGCTAGCAATGGGTCTGCCGACGGAGATCGTTGATAGCAGTGTTCGGTTTAGTGTGGGCCGAGATACCTCGCGGGAGGAGGTCGATTGTGCCGTGGAAATCTTGCGTCTAATTTGTTCGACTTAGCGGCCGATTTTTTGTGCGGGTTTTGGGCCTCATATTCGGCGTTTTTTCCGATGTTTTTTGTCTTGGGCTCCTCGTAGGCTCGTTGTCAAAATGCTAGAATTCAGGCGGTGTTTTGGGCTCTCGGTTATGGGTGTTCGGGGCGCTATTTTCTTGTGCGATTTCCTTCGTGGGAAGCGGGATGACTTTGCTGTCGTTGGCTACTGAGTTCACGCCTGATTCGCGAGCCGCTTCTGGTGCGGCTCCGTTGGCCCCTGGCTCGGTTTTTTTTGCGAGCTGTGGGGCTTCTCCGCTTTCGTCGGAAGATCGGTTTATTGGCGACGATCAGAATCTCTTGGTTCACTGGGTTTGGAATCTGGTGGCCAACGATCCTCGTTCCGCGATGGGTCGGGCGTTATGGCCACTGGTGATTACGGGCCCGAACGGTGTCGGCAAATCGGTTTTCGCTCGGTGTTTGGCCCGGCAGCTGCAATCGGCCTTCACGGGTGAGATCATTTCCGCTTCTGTAGATGATTTTTTTCGCTCATCCCAAGCGGCTGGGGATGTCAACGCTTTGGACGAGTGGGTCTCGCGTCACTTGCGAGCCGCTGTTTTGGTTCTGGATCAAGTGTCGCGTTTGGCAGATTTTCCGGTCGCGGAACATTTGCTGTGCGAAATTGTCGATCAACGAGTCGAATCAGGCTTGCCGACCATTTTTTTGTCGATCGACCCACCCTGTCATCTGCGAGTGGTGGATCGCTTGGCTTCTCGACTTTCGCAAGGTCTATGGTGTCCCGTTTCGTTGCCGGGCCCAGCGGCTTTGTCCGTCGTAATCCGTGAGGCTTTTGGTCGCCACAACGTTCCTATCGGTGACGCCGAGATCCTGTGGTTGATTACATGTCGGCCTACTTTCGCCTCTGTTCAACAGTTGGCGAGTCGTTGGCTATTGGAGCAGGGGCGAGTGCCCTTTGATTGGTCGTTGGCCTCCGAAGGTCTGAAGCGGTTACTCGGGTCGACGGTCCGCCCGGCGGTCAAGCCGGAAGCGGTGCTTCGGGTCGCCGCTAAATATTTCCAGCTCTCGGTCAAGGACTTGCGTGGTGCTTCGCGTTCGATGACTTGTAGTCGGGCTCGGGCCTTAGCGATGTGGATTTGTCGTCAATACTTGAAGTTGAGCTATCAACAAATCGGTGTGTTGTTTGGCAATCGGGACCATACCACCGTGCTTAGCAGTTGCAAAAAAATCGATGCCAACCTGCCCAGCGATGCGTTTTTGCAATCCGCTTTGCAGCAGTTGTTGTTTCGTTTGGCGTTGCCGCAAGTTGTGGGGAACCGATGACGCACTGTGGCTTTCCTGTCGATAGTTGGTCGACGACTTGGTTCACTCGTGCGCTCGATTGCCAATCGGTATCTTTGCTGCTCACAAAGCCATCGGTTATCAACGGTTGCGTACGAATTATCTGTCGATTATTGACAGGTTTTACTGCTCGGCTTTGCTGTTATTTGGGTCGCTTTTGCCGGTGTTTGGGAGCTGTTTGCTTGGTTATCAACATTGGAACCGCTCTCTACATTACTACTACTTTGAATTAGATATTAAAAGGAAAATCCAAACCCATGAAGCTAAATATTAACCGCGAAACGTTCTCGCACTTGTTTCACTTGGCGGCGGTGGTAGCGCCTCAACGTAGTCCGAAGAATATTATTCAGAATGTGCTGATTGAAGCGATCGGCAATGAAGCGATCATCAGCGCGACCGATATGGAATTGTCGATTCGCTTAACGACCACGGACGTGACCGTCGAGAAGCCTGGCGCGATTGTGGTACCGGTGCAACGATTTGCGGGGGTTCTCAAGGAAGTCATCGACGACCACATCCAGATCGAAGTCGTGAACACCATCGCGGTCATCACGGGGGCCAGCAGTCGCTTCGAATTGCCGCTGAAGGAGCCCGACGAATTCCCGACGATCGAGAAGTTTGACGAAAAAAGCTATTTGGAAATCCCCAGTCGAGTTTTCAAAGAGATGATCAAGCGGACGGCGTTCGCCGCAGATGCAGAAAGCACCCGTTACGCGTTGAGCGGGATCTTGCTGGAGTTACAAAGCGATCAATTATTGACCGCTGTCGCGACGGACGGTCGTCGATTGGCCAAGATGGACGGAATCGTCAAAGTGGTCGGAGAAGTCAATACGCAGCAAACGACCATCGTACCGACCCGAACGATGCACTTGATCGAGCGAATGTTGCCGGACGACGAAACCCCGATCCTTTTGGGAGGGGACAGCAACCAATTGCGAGTCAAATCGCAAAACGGGGTTATTCATTCGCGATTGGTGGAGGGTCGGTATCCGCGTTGGAAAGACGCGATACCCAAAGAAAGGGCATCGTTGAAGTTGACAATGTTGGCCGGGACACTGCACGCAGCTTTGCGACAAGCGGCGATTGTAGCGGACGACGAGACGCGGGGCGTCGATTTACGTTTTGCCCCAGGGACATTGGTCGTCAACAGCCAAGCGGCGGAAGTGGGACATGCTCGAATCGAGGTGCCGATCAACTACGACGGCGAAGTCGTGGAAACGGCTTTGGACTTGCGATACCTGACAGAAATGCTGCGAGCGTTGCCAGCTGACCAACTGTTGGATATGGATATCGAAGGACCTCAGACGGCGGCGTACATGAAAACGGCAGATAGTTTCGGTTACGTACTGATGCCTTTGACCAGGAAAACCCACTGATGAAGGACGGGGATGACGAAGCCCCTACGGACGCCGAGGCGTGGACAGATGTCAAGGAACATCTGCAGCGATACGGGAGAACAGGGAATCAACCGAAGTCGCTCAAGTCGGTCCTCAACAAGCTCCTGGTGAAGCGAGGATACAACCAACAACAGGTCAGCGCGTCACTGGTCGAATTGTGGGCCAGCGTCGAACCGAATCATACGCGGGGCCAAAGCCAAGTGAAGGGCTACAAAAGGGGCACGCTGGAAATCCGAGTCAACAACTCGGCAATCTTGCAGCAGCTGGAGTTTAGTAAACAACAACTGTTGAAGGCAATAACGCAAAAAAGTCCGGAATTGAAAATCAAGAACCTACGGTTTAGTTTGAGTTAAACATGACAGAAGATACCAACCCACAAGACCCTAACCTGCCGCAACAGCCAGAAGTTGAAAGCTATGGCCAAGGCGACTTGAATTACCTGAATGATCGCGAACACGTACGCGAACGTCCCGGCATGTACATTGGCGACATCAGTAGTCGCGGCTTGCACCATCTCGTATACGAAGTTGTGGACAACTCCATTGACGAAGCGATGGCGGGACATGCGACGGTAGTGAACGTCAAAATCAATCAAGATAATTCGATAACGGTCGTGGACGACGGGCGCGGAATTCCGACCGATACACACGTCGAATTAAGTCAAATGGAAGGTCGCCCGGTGTCGACGCTGGAAGGCGTGATGACCTTCTTGAAATTTGGTGGCAAATTTACCAAGAGCGCTTATAAAGTTTCCGGAGGTTTGCACGGAGTTGGCGTGACGGTGGTGAATTTTTTATCCGAATGGTGCCAAGTCGAAGTCTATCGGGGTGGCCATGTCTATCGGCAGGAGTACGAACGCGGTTTCCCGACTGGACCGGTTACCAAAGGGGAAGAAACCAAACGCCGAGGCACCAAGACGACGTTCAAACCGGACGGACAGATCTTCAACACCACCAAATACGAATATTCTATTTTGAACAAACGCCTCCAAGAATTGGCGTTCCTCAACGCGGGTGTGAAGATCACGATCGATGACGAGCGAACCGGCGACAAAGAAGAATACAACTATCCACGCGGGATCGTTGAATACATAGAGTTTCTGAATCGATCCACCGACGCTTTGCACCCCGACGTGATCTCGATCCGTGGCGAAACGCCCGATGTAAGCTACGACATAGCGTTGCAGTACAGCAGCGAACACACCGAAAATGTTCACTCGTATGTGAACAACATCAATACGCATGAAGGTGGAACTCACATATCGGGCTTTCGCAGCGCGTTGACACGTTGCTTGAACAACTATGCCAAGGCAGTAGGCAATTTGCCCAAAGACGTGACTTTGACCGGCGAGGATTTTCGCGAAGGTTTGACGGCGGTCTTATCGCTCCGGGTCGCTCACCCTCAGTTCGAAGGGCAAACGAAAACGAAGTTAGGCAACTCCGAAGTGGAAAGCATTATCGGCTCGGGCGTTCACGAGCGACTGACGAAATACTTGGAGGAGAATCCCAAGAGCGGTAAAGAAATCTTGCGGAAAGCGTTGCAAGCGGCGTTGGCCCGGGAAGCGGCCCGCCGAGCCCGAGAGCAAGTGCGAAGAAAGAGCATTCTGGGCGGTGGTGGACTGCCCGGCAAGCTGCGCGATTGCTTGAGCAACGATATGGAAAAATGCGAGATCTACCTGGTGGAAGGTGACTCGGCAGGTGGCAGTGCCGAAGGCGGTCGCTTGAAAGAGTTCCAGGCGATCTTGCCGCTGCGCGGTAAGATCATCAACGCGTACAAGGCTCGCGAAGACAAAGTGTTGGCCAACGAAGAAGTTCAATCCATGATCAGCGCCATCCGAATCGGTGTCGGCGCAGATCAGGATGTCAGCAAGCGACGGTACAACAAAGTCATTATCATGACCGATGCCGACGTCGACGGTTCGCACATCCGCACTCTCCTCTTGTGCTTCTTTTATCGGCAGATGTTTCAACTGATAGCGCAAGGGCACGTGTACGTCGCTCAGCCGCCACTGTTTCGAGTGACGCAAAAGAAGGACGTCTACTACGTGCAAACCGAGGAGGAAATGAAACAGCAACTCCTCAAGCGTGGTATGGAGTCATGTAGGTTCGATCCGCGAACGGGTAGGGTCTTCGAGGGCGAGGACTTGGAAAAGCTGTCGCGAATCTTATCCAGCATGGAAGAAGCGCTCGTGACGTTGGAACGGCGCGGTATCGGTTTGACGATCCACAGCGAGCGTTTGGATCCGGTCACGAACAAACTGCCCATGTTTCACTTGACGTTGGGTTTGGAAGATCGATGGTTTGCAACGCGCGCCGAAATGGAAACCTTCATCCAAACCTATGAAGAAAAACATGGTGTCAAAGTCAGTCAAGTCGACGAGCCAACCGTCGACGGGAACGGAGAGAACGGGGTCGGCAAAAACGCCAGTCATATGTTGGCGATCACCGAGATTCATGAAATTCGCACGATCAACAACGGGTTAAAGGACCTCACCGACCTGGGGTTTGGTATCGCCGATTTGATGCCGCTGGAACGAACAGGTAGCCAAGAGTCGCGGTACGTTTTGCATCGCGGCGACACAGAAACCGGCGTGGAAGATCTGCGACAATTGCTGGCCACCGTTCGGGCAGCCGGCGAAAAGGGTCTGACCGTGACACGATTCAAGGGCTTGGGTGAAATGAATGCCGAAGAGTTGCGCGAAACCACCTTGGACCCCAAGAATCGCACACTCATGCAGGTAACGATGCAAGACGTCGCGGCGGCCGACGACATGTTTAGAATACTGATGGGCGAAAAAGTCGAACCGCGCCGTGAGTTTATTGAGAAGCACGCCCTGGAGGTCCGGAACTTGGATATCTAGCTAGGTTGTGACAAGGCACCTAGTGCTTTGTCTCAACCAAAAGTTGGGGTCTGGTAAAGGGGTCAGGAGTCAAATTTTCGAAGCACCCAAAAGGCCGTTACGGCAAATGACACCTGACCCCATTACCAGACCGACCCCAAAATTAAATGGTGACAAGGCACGTAGGATCGAGGAGCATTCGTGAAAACGGGTATATATTGTCCCTACTGCGCAGCGGAACTGTTTGATTCCAAGGCGGACCGGTGCACCAGTTGCGGGATGTTCGTCGTGCCAGAATTACGAGCAGCAATCGCGGCCCGCGTACCCACCGCGGCTCGCGTTTCACCAAACGCCGAGTCACCAAGCCCGGAGTCACTTGCGTCGCCAACCGTTTTCACACCAGCGGTAGCGTTCGACACCCAGACCATTCCGACCGCGATGGTGGTCCAAGATCCAGCGCCGGAACTGGGCCGCCGATGGCATGAGCCGTCGTTCACGGAAAGCCAACAGGCGCAGGTGGTTTGGCAAACCATCTTTTTTCAGACGTCCTTGGGCTTGGCCATGTGGGGTTGGGTGATCGTGCCATTAGGCCGCCTGGGTCAAATGCCCTACGCTTGGATCCCAGCCAGTTTGGCCGTCGTAGCCGGTCTATTGGGAACTGCAGATAAAAACCGTTGGTGGTCACTGGGGATCATGTTGTCGGCACTAGCGTCGGTGGTTGTCGCGGCGGTCTATTCCTAGCGGTAAGTCGATGCCAAGAAAGGGCTGACTCTGGGGGCGAAGCCGTGAAAGCTCTGTTATACGGGAACCTATTAAAGTAGCGTCGGCCTTCCAGGCCTGTTCTGATCGAGCCTCAACTCTAACCGGTGGCTCGCGGCCACCGGCTAGCGTTGTTTCGGACCATTCGGGCCTTTTGGCGGAAACCTATCGTCACTTGCAAGTTGCCCAGCGGATAGCATGATCGACCAGCGATTGACTGCGGAAGAACCCTTGCCAGTGATTATGGCCTTGCCCGGAAACGACCTCCAAGTACATCTGCGGCGAAGCACCCGCTTTGGCGTAGATGTTGGCCATCGTTTGACTGTTCTGCTCGAACGGCACGACCGTGTCGGCATCGCCGTGGATAATCGCCATTGGGATCTTGGCCAGCGCCAAAACTTCTGCGCGAGCGATGGGGTTCCACTTCGACAATTGCTCGCTTAGGACTTGTGGTGTGACCCCATACGCAGGCGCGGCTTTTTCCAATCCAGGATAAGTCGTGAGATCAAACACCGGATAAATGGCAATGATCCCGGCAACCTTGTCGGGATGGCTGATGGCCCAGCTACTGACCCACAGCCCGCCTCGACTACGTCCCAGCAGAACGGGCTTCTCGGCAAACTGTCGTTCTTTAACCAAATGATGATAAAGCGAGGTTAGGCCGTCGGTCCCCGTTGGGCTGCCATACGCTTCACCCATATCGATGCCAGCGACCGCGATGCCGGCGTCCAGAAATTTCTGATGCATCCACTGTTCGTGACGGTCGGGATAACCGGGCAATGCGGGAGCGTACATCACCCACGGCTGAGGTTGTTGTCGCTTGGCGGGCTCGGGCCACATGATAAAAGCCGTTCGCTCCCCAAGCTGGAAGGACTCGCCCGGCAAGAACAGCTCTTTGAGCGGCTGGTCTCGAACGACTTGCGCCCGCGTGTTTTCGCACACGCTCAAAGTCCATGAGCAACTTATCAGGGTCGCACAAACCAACCATCGATTGGCGAGGAAGGGAGGGTTAAATGTCACGAGAGGATCTTTCAATCAAGGAGGATGGGTTGGATGACATGACCTTCGACGTTGGTCAGACGGCGACGGATGCCGTTGTGCTCAAACGTCAGTCGCTGATGATCCAACCCCAAGAGGTGGAGGATGGTGGCATTCAAGTCGTATAACGGATGAATGTCGTCAACGGCCTTGAGCCCCAACTCGTCGGTTACGCCGTGACTGACACCGCCCTTGATGCCGGCTCCGGTGAGCCAACAAGTAAAGCCGTCCGGGTTGTGATCTCGGCCACGTGACCCTTTTTGAAACATGGGCATGCGACCGAACTCGGTACACCATACGACCAAGGTATCTTGCAACAAGCCCCGTTGACTCAAGTCGCGAATCAGTCCCGCGACGGGTTGGTCCATGATCAACGCGTGCCGATCGTATTGTTCTTTCAAACGCTCGTGACCGTCCCAGTTGAGTTCGCCGGCGCTGGCGTACGCTCCATTGAACAGCTGCACGAAGCGAACACCTTTTTCGATCAAGCGCCGAGCCAGGATGCAGTTCTTGGCGAACGCGGTCTTGAGTGGTTGGGTGGGATCATCCGCGCCGTACAGCTTGAGGATATGTTCCGGTTCGCTGGACAGATCATTGAGTTCGGGGACACTCAGCTGCATGCGTGCGGCCAGTTCATAACTGGCGATGCGGGCCGCCAATTGGGCGTCCCCCAGATGTTCCTCCAAGTGCCAGCGATTCATTTGTTGCAAGAACTCGCGCGTTGCTTGGTCACACTCTGCCGAGATACCGGGCGGTTGCAGATGGCGAATTGGTTGGGTGGCGCTCAGCGGGGTCCCCTGAAACGCGGCCGGCAGAAATCCTGGTCCCCAGTTATTCGATCCATTTTGCGGAACGCCGCGTGGGTCGGGGATGGCCACATATGCAGGCAGGTTTTGGTTCTCGCTGCCCAAGGCATAGGTGACCCAGGACCCCAGGCTGGGAAATCCGTCCAAGATCGAGCCGGTCGATAAGAAGTTTTCGGCTGGGCCGTGCGTGTTGCTATTGCTCGTGAGCGAATGCACAAAGGCGATGTCGTCGGTCAATTCCGCCAAGTGGGGAATCAAATCCGAAACCCATTTGCCGGATTTACCGCGTTGTCGAAATTCGTATTGCGGCGCGGCCAATTCACCCGCCGGGCCTTGGAACGTGACTGCAGGTCCACCCGGAAGAGCTTGTCCATCGCGGGCCCGCAGCTCCGGCTTGTAGTCCCAAGTTTCCAACTGGCTGACGGCTCCGGCACAAAAGACGACAATCACCCGCTGGGCCCGGCCCGGATAGTGACTCGGTCGCGGTGCAAAGGGCTGGGCCGGATCGATGTGCACTTCATCTAACGAGGACGTTGGATTCGCTGACAATAACTTCTGCTGTTGCAACAGGTCCAATAAGGCAATGGCGCTCAAAGAAGAGGCGCTCTCCGTCAAGAAACGACGGCGGTCCAACAAGTGGCGAGAAAACGAGCTGGGAGTTGAGCAAGCGTCGCGGCGCGGCACGATTCGGGTCCTTTGGGGAGAGAATGCCGGGCGCCATTATAACTACTAACTCAACAAAAGATTCTAAGCGCAGCCATATGAAGCTACGCTGACGAAAGCGTGGCCGGTTGGCACGCTCCGGCGAGTGCACCGACGCGTGAAACATACTTAATTACGCAAAGCTGTGACGTGGTTCTTGTCCTGACGCGCCACGCGATGGCGAGCGTCACAGCGCTGGCATCAAAGGTGGGCAAGACTTTAGGCCGTCAGGGCGGTAGTGGTGGGCCAGGTGGCGGCGGCCGATTGCTCCAAGACTTCATGAGCGAGATTCATGTAGTCTTCGGCGCCGTGCGAGGTCGGGGCGTATTGGAAAATCGACTGCCCAAAGCTCGGTGCTTCCGCCAACCGAATGTTGCGACGGATTTTGGTTTGAAAACTGGTGACCTGGCTCCACACCTCACTACCGCCCCGCTCGGCCTGAAAGAACTCTTCCACGTCGTTGATGACTTCCGAAGCCAACCGAGTTGAACTATCACACAAACAATACAACAAGCCCGACAAACGCAAGCCTTTATTCAGTCGCCGCGCGACAATGTCGATCGTCTTCAACAGTTTGCTCAAACCATGCAACGCCAAGAAGTGTGGTTGCAGTGGCAAGAAGACTTCTTTACTGGAAGTCAGCGCGTTTAGCGTCAACACACCTAGCGACGGCGGGCAGTCGATCAACAGGAAATCAAACGACTCCGAATCGTCTTGCAAACGATCACGCAAAATGATCTCGCGCCCCACTTCGCCCGACAATTCCATCTCCGCCGCCGCCAGATCCAAATCCGCAGGACAGACAAATAGATTCGGGGCCACCTGGACGCGCACGGCAGCCAGTGGCACCTCGTCGGTCAGCACGTGATACATCGATTGGCCGTGCTCGGGAAGTGTCACGCCTAAATGCAGAGTGGCGTGAGCTTGGGGGTCCATGTCGATCAAACATACCCGGTGACCCAAGTTGGCCAACGCGGCCGCCAAGTTAACCGACGACGTGGTTTTGCCCACACCGCCCTTTTGATTGATGATCGAAATTGTCCGCATGGGAAACTCCTTTTTCCTTCCGCTCTACTGTGTCTGTTTCAAGTCGTTTCGCGCGAGTGCTCGCGCCGAGGGTCGCTAGCCGCTCCTTTGTGGAGCTGGGTCGGCCGGTGAGTTTGCATGGGGACCGGGAACGCTTAGCGGCGCGTGGTTGGTCGGATTCCCGCCCATCCACGCTCTGCTAACCGGTTAACTCGTGTCGCCCGGGAATGCTAATCGGTTGACTCGTATCGCACATCGCCTGGGGAACGCTTAGCGGCGCATAGTTGGTCGGATTCCCGCCCACCCACGCTCTGCTAACCGGTTAACTCGCATCGCCTGGGAATGCTAATCGGTTGACTCGTATCGCACATCGCCCGGGGAACGCTTAGCGGCGCGTAGTTGGTCGGATTCCCGCCCACCCACGCTCTGCTAACCGGTTAACTCGCGAGGCTTATCAACCCGAAACGCCAACCGGTTAACTGGCGAGGCTTATCAACCGGGAACGCATAGCCGCTTCGCCCGGGAACCGGTTAACTCGCGAGGCTTGTCCTGTGTCGCGGTGGATTATAGGTCAAAACGGCGGAACCTATCTAGCGAGATTTCTGCTAGCACTTGGCCAGAAGCCTTCATCTTGTTGATTCGATTCATCGTTCCATTTCGCGAATGCCGAAGATTCCCCCAGAGTACCGCTACGCGCCTATTCGACCAGGAGTATTCCGGCGTGGTCCACCGCTCCGAAAAAAAACATCAAGACAACCTGAAGCGGCAACGCAAGCTAGCAGATAAGACCCGACGAGCCCGGGTTTCTGGCCAGACCGCGCCTGCGTCCAGCGAAATCGTCAAGTTGGCAGCCAGTGGCGAGACGGAGCAAGCGTTGGCGGCGGCTCGGCAATTGACCCAGCAGACGCCGACTGCGTGGCAAGCGTGGAACCTGTTGGCCACGATCCAAGATCACTTGCGACTGCATGAAGAAGCGGAGCGCAGTTTTCGGGCGGTCACGCAGCTTGCGCCGGAGCGGTCCGAAGGTTGGCATGGACTGGGCCGCGTGTTGTGCAGCCGCCATTCAACCGGCGAAGCGATCACCTGTCTCCACAAAGCAGCGGAGATCGTGGGCGATGACGTCGCCATTTTACGAGACTTGTCGCGAACGTTTTTGGTCGCCGGAAACGTCACGGCGGCTTACGACACCATTCAACATGCAAAAGAACTGGCACCGCTGTGTCCCGAAGTTTGGAACATGGTGGGAATGGTGGCTCAACAGAAGGAAGACATCGAAGAAGCGGCCGTCGCGTTTTGTCGCGCGGCGGAGTTGAAGCCGACGTTGGTGGATGCTTGGGCCAACTTGGGCGAGTGCCTGCGAGTATTGGGCGACTTGGAACAGTCGCAGCAGATGTTGAACCGAGCGTTGGAGTTGGACCCGCAGCACGCCAACGCCTTGGGCTTTGCGGGCATGTTGGCGACCATGCAAGGGCAACGCCCGCGTGCCATCGAGTTGCTGCGAGCAGCCTTGGCCAAGAATCCTCGTTATCGTTTGTTTCGTTTGCAGTTGGCAAGATCGTTGGCCGCCAATGGCGAGGTCGAAGAGTCGCTCGAGAATTTGAATCACTTGGAGCAGCGTTTCGGCGAGCAGCCCGACATTTTGTTCGAGCGAGCCGGAATCCACACCCTGCTCTGTCAACAGGAACTGAGCCGTCCGTTGTTGGACAAGATCCTACATCGCGAGCCCAACCACCTGATGGCTCGAGTTCGTCGCGGCTTGTTGGTGCCACAAATTGCGCGGGATACCCAAGAGATAGTCGAGACCAGGCGGCAAATTGAATTCACGTTGGACGAATTGCTGGCTGACGACTTGCCACCACTGTCGGTACCCTTGGACGACTTCGCCAATACACATTTTTATTTGTCGTATCACGGCTACAACAATGTGGACATCAATCGCAAGATGTCGGGGCTCTATCGCAAGTTGGTTCCGGCAGCCAATTTTGTTAACCCACTCTTGCCCGACTTGCGAAGATTGCAACATCCGGGTTCCAGGATCCGTCTAGCGTTTGTGTCGAAGAACTTCAGCAATCACACGATTGGCCGACTCAATATTGGGTTGGTTCAAGGTTTGGATCGGAGTCGGTTCGAAGTCACCACGTGCGTGTTTCCGGGAACGGCCGACGCGTTTCAAAGCAAGTTTCAGGAGGCGAGTGATCACTTTTTGGTCCTGCCTGGGGAGCCAAGTTCGGCGGCACAAGTCTTGGCCGACCACCAACCTGACGCCATCTTTTATACCGACTTGGGCATGGACCCGACGACCTATCAAATGGCGCACAATCGTTTGGCTCCAATCCAATTCACCTCGTGGGGGCATCCCATCACGACCGGGATCTCGACGATCGACTACTTCTTGTCCAGCGAAGGCATGGACCAAGAGTCGTCGCAAGCGCACTACAGCGAGAAGTTGGTGGTCCTGCGAAACCTATTGCTGAATTACGCGCGGCCGGGGTTGCTATCCGAACAGATTGATAAATCGGCCTTGGGGCTGCCGAACCACATTCGGCTGTACCTTTGCCCGCAAACGATTTTCAAACTTCACCCCGACTTCGATGCGATCTTGGGTGGGATCTTGCGAACCGACCCAAGTGGCTTGGTGATGATGATCAAGTTGGGACATGAAACATGGCGGCAAAAACTATTGGCACGCTTTGCCAAAACGATGCCCGACGTGCACCAACGAATCTTGTGGATGGATCGCATGAGTGCGATGAAGTACCAGCATCTGTTTCGATTAGGTGATGTGGCGTTGGATCCTTATCGTTTCGGTTCTGGCAACACTTGTTTGGAGGCGTTGACCATGGGCACCCCGTTGGTGACGTGTCCCGATCCTTTTATGCGAACTCGAATGGCGGTTGCTTGCTACAACCGGATGGGAATCGCGGATGCGGTGGCAGATAGTCCCGAACAATATGTGGAACGAGCCACGCAGATTGCCATGAATCCGGACTATCGCCAGCACTTGTCCCAAGAAATTCGCGAACGGGCTGCCGTCTTGTTCGACAACATCAATGCGGTCCGCGAACTGGAAGGCTGGATCGAATCCGCCGTGATCCATCACGCTCAACTATAGGTTTATTTCGATGCGCAAACCCAATCGTTCGGTCGCTCAGATTTCGCCATGCCCCGCTTGTGGACATCAATTGGCGGTGGCCTTTTTGGAACCGTTTCGGCAACCGTTGGCAACGATCGCGTGGCCTAGCAGCGAAGAACAGGCCAAGGCCATGCAACAGTTGCCGCATTCGTTTGTTCGCTGTACCGATTGCGGGCACGTTTACAATCGCGACTTCTGTTACGAAAACGTCCCCTACGACGAGAAGCCGAACTTGATGTTCAACCGGGGTGCGATTTGGACGAATCACTTGATCCAAACGGCCGACCTGTTGTCCGGTTATTTGCCCGAAGGTGGAACCGCGATCGAGATCGGCTGTGGCGAAGGTCATTTGCTCCGCCACATGGCTGCCAAACGGCGCGGTTGCCGGTTTCTGGGGTTCGACCCCAGCGGCGCGTTTCTAACCGAAGGCTTGTTCCAAGGCCGCAACGAACTGTTTCTGCCAGAGACACACATGGAGCAGTATCAGCCGGACCTGCTGATTTGCCGCCACGTGATCGAGCATTTGCTCAATCCGCTAGGCTTCCTCCAAGCGATTCAATTTTATGCCTCGCGTTTCAATCTACGCACACGGATCTATATCGAAACGCCATGTGTGGATCGCGCCATCGAGAATGGTCGCGTCGTGGATTTTTACTACGAGCATTATTCACACTTCACGACGTCGTCTTTTACCAAGATGATCCAACGCACGACCCATGAAATCGAGCTGTTGACCCACAACTACAATCGCGAAGTGATCAGCGGAATCTTCCGAGTTGGCAGCCAACACCCATGGCTTGAGATTGACAATCAAGCCGCCGACTTTCGCACGCAAGCCCAAGTTAGCGCCGACGTTTTGGCTATACAGCTGGAACAAATGTTGGCGCAGCGCAAGCGCATCGCGATTTGGGGCGGGACCGGCAAAGCCGCGGTGTTCATCAATCGCTACCGCATGGATGCCAAACGCTTTCCCATCGTGGTCGATTCTGATGCTGCCAAAGTGAATACTTTCGTGCCGGGCCAGGGACAACGGATCTTGTTCCGGGACCACCTGCTGAAAAATCCGGTCGACATCATCATCATTCCGATGGCCTGGCGAGCCCAGGACGTGTTGCTCGAGATCCAAGAAACCGGGATTCGCTGCGACCAAATCTTGTTGGAACATCAGGGGACGTTGGTCGACTTCCACCGCGATCATCATCCTTATGCGACAGCCGACCAAGCCCCGCGCTTGTCGATTCCCGCTCCACACTACAACCCCCAGCGCGCGGCCTATTGGTCCGAAGCTTCTCAGATCGCTGGACATTCCTAGTCGAAAAAGATAAGCTGGGCCAGGCGGGCAAGCTTTGCTGGCAGTTTTCTGCACATTCGTTGATTTCTGGAAGGTTCAATCATGGCAACACTTACGGCAAGTGGCATTCGTGAGAGCATTACCGAGTGCATTGGGTCAACACCGTTGGTTCGGTTGCAACGCGTTACCGCGGGTTGCGTGGCGGATGTCGTCGCCAAAGTCGAAAACATGAACCCGTTGTGGAGCGTGAAAGACCGGATTGGTCGCGCGATGATCGACGCGGCCGAACGAGACGGACTGATCAAACCGGACACGGTGATTATCGAACCCACCAGCGGCAACACGGGCATTGCCTTGGCCTATGTGTGTGCGGCTCGTGGCTACAAACTCAAAGTCTGTATGCCCGAAAGCATGACCGTCGAACGTCGTCGGCTGTTGAAAGCCCTGGGCGCGGAGTTGGTCCTGACGCCAGCAGCCGAAGGCATGCCAGGCGCCGTCCGGCGCGCGACCGAACTGGCGGAACAGAACCCGAACTACTTCATGCCGCAACAATTCAACAACCCGGCGAATCCGGAAATCCACCGCCGCACCACTGCCGAAGAGATTTGGCGCGACAGCGATGGTCAGATCGATCTGTTCGTCGCCGGCGTTGGCACGGGTGGCACCATTACCGGCGTTTCGGAAGTACTCAAGCAACGCAAGCCCAGCCTCAAGTCGTATGCGGTTGAACCTGCCAACAGCCCTGTGATTACGCAGAAACTCAACGGGCAGCCGATTCAACCTGGCCGCCACACCATCCAAGGAATTGGAGCCGGTTTTGTTCCTGGTGTGTTGAACATCAACATCATCGATCATGTGATTCAAGTGAAAGACGAAGATGCGGTCCATACCGCCCGCGAACTGGCGACCAAAGAAGGTCTGTTCTGCGGCGTGTCGTGTGGGGCAGCTGCCTGGGCCGCTTTGCAATTGGCCAAACAGGAAGAGAATCGCGGCAAGATGATCGTCGTTGTTCTCCCCGACCTGGGCGAACGCTATCTCTCCACCCAACTCTATCCGGAATAGTCGAGCGAGAAGGACCTTGGTCGCTCGGTGCGTGCTGGTTCCCCGAAGAACCGATCTGGGCACCTCGTCCGGAATCTGTTAAGACGCCCACGAGCCCAAGTGCGTGTCGACGTTGCCACGTTGCTTGAAGGCCCGGAACCGTGTCCTCCAAGTTTGAGACGTCCGGCACATGCGCTGGCCTGCTTTCGTCTGGCGACGAACAACCGCAAATCCAGCCATCGCGCTGGGGTTGTGTTTGCTTGCTAGCAGTCAAGGTTGCTCGACGCTGTTCTCGTCGGCCGCTTGGAAATCGACGGTGGGGCAGAATCTGATGTGGGGCAATCGGGAAGAGCGGATCAGCGCCAGTCGTCAGATCTCACGCAACGGCAGTGAATGGGCGGGTCGTGGCGCTTCGGCCGAAGCGATCGAGTCGTTTCAAGAAGCGATTCGCATTTGGCCGTCGGACATTCGCAATTATCTGGAACTGGCGAACCAATACGGTCAACGCAACGAACATGCGGCGGCCACCAAGACCTTGCAAGACGGTCTGAAATACGACCAGAACAACGTCGAGTTGCGTCTGCAGTTGGCGCATAGTTTATCCGCGCAGGGCTTCGGCGATGCGGCGTTGGAACAATTGGAGCAGGTTCTCCGCACGGATCGACAACTTGCGGCTGCCTGGTTGTTGCGGGCCAAGATTCATCACGAGCAAGGTCGGTACGACGAGGCCTTGGCCGATGCGTATCAAGCGGAGTCTCGTCAACCGGCGACCGAGGAGTTGCTGCAACTCTTGTGTCAGATCTATTTTTGCCAAGGCCGTCCCAATCGTGCTTGGAGCATCGTCCAGCGGCTGAACGCCCATTACCCCGATGGCCAACGCCCATCGCAGGTCGTCGTGTTGGAAGCCGAGGCACTGTACCAGATGAATCGCAAACAAGACGCCATCCAAACGTTGCAACATTGGTTTCATGCGGGCGGAGACCAAGACCCGAAGTGCTGTGTGATGTTGGCTCAGCTCCATCAAGAGATTTCGGCCGAGACCACTCCCAGCGCGGGGGACGGACCGTTCGACTGGAATCCGTTGGCGACCCAAATACCGACCACCGCGCATCCGGGTTGGGGACAAGACTCGGATGGCCAGCAAACGCCGTTGGCGACCCTCTATCCGATGACCGAACGCCCCAAGTTCCGGCCCCTAGCCCGCGATCAAATCGGTCGCTGGGAACTACTGCGTTAGGGTAGCGCCGCTCGCCAAAGTGTGGAGCGGTGCAAATGCAATGGAGCGGTGCTCGTTTGTAGTTGGGCGGACATAAAACAACGCTTTGGCGAGCAAAGCTAACAAGACAAGCGTAGATTTTTGAAGCGATAAAGCGCAAGTTGGCGACGTGCTTTTCAGAACCGCCCCGCGCGGGCGACGACGGCAACGGCCACTCGTTTGGTACCGGCTTGGCGACACAACCGCGCTGCCACGTTTACCGTGGCGCCGGTCGTCAGTACGTCATCGACCAAAATCACCTGTTGTTGCCGCAACATCGACGCGTCCGGACCGAGCTTCATCGTGTTTTGGACGTTGATCAACCGGGCCGATGCCGCGAGTGTTCCTTGTTTTCGAGCGTAACGATCGGCGACCAAGGCCCGCGTTGCGATGGGCAATGGCAAGACCGTGGCAATGCCTTCGGCGATTTTCTCGGCTTGATTGAAGCCCCGAGTAAATCGACGCCGCCAGTGGACGGGCAGCGGCACCAACATTTGATAGTCGGTCCACCATTCGCACTCCAGCAACCGTTCGCCCAATAGTTTGCCTGCTTGGAAGGCGTCGGCACTATGATGCGGCCGCTTGAGGCGATAGACATGTTCCCGCCACCGCCCTTCGTAGCTGGCGACCGCGACGGTTCGATCAAACACCCACTTCTTGCGGCGACAGTCCGGACAGCCGCGCAGAGTTTGATGGCGCGTTACCAATGGCACGTCGTGTTCGCCGGCGATACGAAAGGGCAAGCGAATGCCACAACGATAACAGGCGCCATCCAACGGAGTCGTGACTTGGAGTCGACACGGTTCGCAGTACAACGGAGCGTGAAAGGGTTGGCTCAAGGTTTGTTCACACAACAAACAATGGCACGGAAACAACAAGTCCGCTAATTCGGTCACCGTCAACGCGGGTGCCTGCCGCCAAAAGTCGCCGTCGAACATTTTAACCTCCCGCTTGTGCCCGAGTACTCGTTCGATTCATCGGAGTCCACCAATATTACCGTGCGGACAAGCCTGCCAACAGCATCCGTCGTCCCTCTGCTTTGATGGAGCAAACGGGTGTCGAGACGGCAGCCCAATACTGCCGAGCGTGCTCTTGGAGCGTGGCGAGCCCGGGCCTGATGGTCCAAACGGGGTCGCGCGTCGCCGAGCGAGGTGGTAGCGAATGAACAACTTTACGGAACGGAAGTTAACCGGTTAGCAGAGCGTATTCGGGCGGAAACCCGCTCAAACACGGGCCGCTAAGCTAAGCGTTCCCACTCCACAAGCCGACCCAAACCCTCGTCCCAACGCCGTGAAGGATTTTCGCCTGTCAGGTTATGGACATTGTGTCGTCCTTTCACGCCCCGTCGAGCCTATTTTAGCCACGCAAAATGCATCACATCGTTGCTCTTCGCGGCGACGCCGCGAAAACACGAATACAAAGATTGCGCCAGCCATTTTTCATTTCTTACCCGCGTGTGAATCAAAGGCGATCATTTGTCTGGCTGGCGGACTTCCCACGGATGGCAATGCCGAACTGCGGATGAATACATTCGCTGCCTGCGTTTTCGAATTGAAGACCGTCAAAGTATCCGTTCGGAAGTTAGACCATGGCAGTCGGACAAGTTGCTGTCGGTCAAGGAAATGTCCGCGGACTGTTCATCCGCAGTTCGGCTTTGCCATCCGTGGGACTTACGGAACGCTCTCATTTTGCCGCTTTGCGGCTCAGCCATTCGGCGGCTCAGGCCTGGTGTCTCGGCAGATTCAACGATCAGGGGTTCTCGGATTAACCAAGGTCGGACTCTCCCCAATCGGGAAGTTATTTCCAGACAATCCCTAAGGCAGAAGCAAAAATTCATTCGAGTTGACGACCGCTCGGCAGACGGCAGTGAGACCGTGGCGCGTTAACAAATCTTCAGCGGCAGCGAACTCTTGGTCCGACGGCGGACGCGTGAAACATCGGAGCCAAAGCTGCTTGATTAGGACGCGGGGTTCGTTGCCAACTTCTTCGCGGATTCGTTGCGCCAACGACTCGGCTTGTTCCAGCGCCAACGGACTGTTGAGCAAATTCAACGCTTGGACGGGCGTGGTCGAAATACGTCGTGTGGCGGCGCTTTGTCCGGCATCAGGGCAATCAAAAGCGCCAAACACCACGTCGCGCTCGCGTCGGACCTTATGCGCGAAGATCATACGTCGCAAGCCCTCGGTGGAAAACTTCTCGAGCGGAGTAAAGCCGCTTAGCCCCCCACGTTGAGCAAACAGATCGAACCCAGGCCCACCTTGAGTTAGGTTCAATCGGCCAGCCACAAACAACAGACTGTCCCGAATGGTCTCGGCCTCCATACGCCGCGCGGGATAACGCCACAACCAACGGGCCTCTTGATCCAAAGCCGCTGCGGGCAAGTTTTGGTGCACACTCGCTTGCCGATAAGTCGCAGAGAGAACGATCAAGCGATGTAGTGACTTGATCGACCAACCCGACGCGATGAACTCACTAGCCAACCAATCCAACAACTCGGGATGGGAAGGCGCTTCTCCGTTGCGACCGAAGTCACTGGCGGTGCCGACGATCCCGGTCCCAAAATGGCCTTGCCAAATACGGTTGACCATCACGCGAGCCACCAGCGGATGGTTGGGTTCTGTCAACCAAGCGGCCAACTCAGCTCGTCGTTCGACATCTTCCGCGCTGGTAGTGAGCATGCGCTGCCCAAACACCGCTGGGAAAGCGGGCGGCAATTCATCCAGCGGAAGTTCGGGATTGCCGCGCCGCAGGAGGTGCGTTTTGTCCGGTGTCCGAAACCGACCGGCAAAGACTTGGGGAGGTTTCTGCACAACCGCCCGCTGCAACAGCAATTGGTCACGTCGTTGCAGCACAGCCATTTGCTCGTCGGAAGGTACAAACGTCGAGCCATGCTCCTTGGGAGAATTGCTGTCGACGAACGGTTGACGATCCGAGTGATCCGCGACCAATCGCCAAGCTCCAGGCTCGGCGGCAGACGTGTCGTTCGCGCCGACCGAAGCATCCCAGCATTCGAGGCGATAAGCAATCGCCAAACGATCATCGTATTGGCCGTTCCGATCCCGACCCCAAGTCACGGCTTCGATAATCTGTGGCTCGTGCCATTCGAACTGAACCCAACCACCACCGGTTTGATTGGACATCCAACTGCTGCTGTTGCCATACACGCCATCGTTAACAAATCGCAGTTCATGGGTGCCCGGCGCCACATTATCTCCGGAAGAAGTCACCGCCGAGGTCGCTCGACCAACGTTGTCGCCGGATAAATTCCAAACTTCTAGCTCATCGATGCAGGGCTCCAAGCGATTCGTCGCCAAAACGGTGAGACGAAGACGTGAGGTTTTGATAGGGGCGAATCGATCCACGTTCGACTTCGCCTGAATCGGCGGACGTCGAGTAGTCAACGACGGCAGTGGCTCGACGACCACGTTCTCGTCGATAGGCGATGTAGCAGCGACTTTCGGCGCCAACGAGGGAGCCTTGAGTGGCTCGGCCAAAGGCTCGTATTGCCGCAGTTGTTGTTCGAGAGATCCAAGTTCCAGCTCCATACTTGCCAGCTGCTGCTCACGATCGGGCGCCGCAGCTTGGCGCCAAGTTCGCTCTTCGTATTCCACCCCGGCGACAAAGGCCTGGAACGAATAATAATCGCGTTGCGTGATCGGATCGAAACGATGATCGTGGCAGCGAGCACAACCAATGCTCAACCCCAAAAACGTTTGACCGATGTTCGTGACGATTTCATCCAGGGCGTCCTGCCGAGCCAATCGCTTGGAGGCATCGTCTTGCCCAATTTGACCAGGCAACAACACGGACGCCGTCAACAAAAACCCGGTGGCTGGATCGACGCCTAGTTGATCACCGAGCACCTGCTCTCGAATGAATTGATCATAAGGTTTATCTTGTTGAAAAGCTTCAATCACGTAATCGCGATACGGCCACGCGTTCGGCCGTTCGGTGTTGACCTCAAAACCGTGGGTGTCGGCGTAGCGAACGACGTCCAGCCAATGTTGACCCCAACGCGGTCCATACTCGGGTGACGCCAACAAACGATCGACCACAACGGAAAACGCCTCCTCCCGATCGTCGGCCAAAAATTGATCAAGTTCTTCAGGCGTAGGCGGCAATCCCGTAAGATCCAAAGTCACACGACGCAGCCAAGTCGTGTTGTCCGCTGGGGGAGCCGGCTCCAGTTGATGTTTCGCCAAATGAGTGGCCACAAAATCATCGATTGGATTGACTCGGCGGGGATGGTTGCTCGTTGGCACCGGCGGCGATCGAAGCGGCTGGAACGACCAATGTT
Organism: Pirellulaceae bacterium; assembly: GCA_041741535.1. Classification (GTDB taxonomy): domain Bacteria; phylum Planctomycetota; class Planctomycetia; order Pirellulales; family Pirellulaceae; genus M30B19. The sequence goes on along the minus strand of JBGSJV010000110.1, from coordinate 11,777 downwards.
CGCGCGGATCGTCCAGTTGTGCGGAATCGATACCGTCTGGCCAGACGGCCCCGGACTGAATCCAGGCCCGCATGAGCTCGATTTCCTCGGGTGACAAACGTGGCCCTTCGGGTGGCATGGGCAATTCCGCATCCGGATCAGCGACGAACTGCCAAACGGGACTATCGGAAGGGCGCCCGGCGTGGATGCTCGGCCCATAAAGTTCGCCGCCGCGAAACGCGGCCGCTTTAACGTCAAGACGAAAACCACTTTTGGCTTGCTCGCCCGAGTGGCACTCGTAACAGTACTTCTGGAACAGAGGTCGCACCTGTCGTTCGAAGTCGATGGGGTCGTCTGCCGCGACACCCAGGAACACGAATTGCAGAAGCGTCAACCAGATCACACCGTTGGTCCTTTAGCGGAGTTCTTCTAATGGTGGCAAACCCGGGATCAGACTCTTGGGTTGACTGTCAGGATGGGGAGTTAGCTTGACATCCACGGTTCGCACCTCGTCGCCACGTTGCACTTTCAAGGTCAGTTGGTGGCCACTGGTGAGTCGTTTGACGATGTTCATTAGATCGGCTTGGGTCTTCAAAGGTTGTTGGTCCACTTCCAGCAACACATCATCTTTTCGCAAGTCGGCTTGAGCGGCGGCTGATCCCTCGATCGCGCGGACAACCTGAAGCCCTGGACCGTTGGGATTATCAATCACGGTCACGCCAATGATGCCAGGAAAGATATCGTCGCCGGCTTTCATGCGGTCGATCCACCACTCCATTCCATGTAAAGAAATGGCGAAGCCAATACCCGAATCGTACCACTCGACCCCCGCACTGGAAGACAAGCCACCGGGGCTCAGCGGCACACACACACCGAACACTCGACCTTCGATATCGACCAAAGGACCGCCGTAGTTCGCCGGACTGATGTTAGCATCCGTTTGAATGGCGCGGCCACCGATCCTGTTGGTAGCGCTGATGATACCCACCGCAACGGCTGGGCGAGTATCGCCATAACCAACCCCCAAGCTGACGGCGTATTGGCCCACTTCGATTTCATTTTGTGGCACCCACTCGGGTGTCGCCAAGTTTGCAACGTCTTGCAATTGCAGTAGACAAAGATTGCGACTGAGATCGCGACCAAGGATCGTCGCCATCTTGCGTTGCCCATCGGCCAGAATCACCGTAATGATTCGCGGACTGCGGTTGAAGTTGAACAGGCTGGTGACGACCAATCCATCGGGACTGATGATCAACCCGGTCGTGTTGCCCTCCCCTTGTTGACGAATGCCGCCAATCACCCCTTCCGTCGCGGTAATGCCACCGAAGGATTCGATAGTGACGACACAAGGGCGGATTCTTGCCAATGCCGCGCGAGCGACCGAAGAAACCGCCCAAAAATCGCCCGGCAGATTACCTGGCAAATTGCTCTGGGCAGAGGCTTCACTGGCCGCAGAAGCAGCCGCCGCAGAATCCACACCGGGGTCCACCGCCACATCACTGGTCGCTGTCGAGTCGGCAGCGCTTGTCGCGGCCGGGATCAGAGCCCGAATCAGTTCCTTCTTGCGAGCCACCACAATGACGACGTCGGCGGCATCAGTGAGCTTTTCGATTACCGCCAAGTATTGGCTTACCGTATTCACTTTTTCGCCGGCCACCGAGACGACCAAATCATCGGCTTGAATCCCAGCTTGAGCCGCAGCCCCACCCGGCAACACTCGATCCACATAGGGCGGTGACGAGCGGCCACTGAGCGTGAAAACCTTGAGCCCCAAGTCCAACGGTTTGCCAGAAGACGCGGCGACAACCGGAGTGGGAGCCGCCTCGGATTCACCCCGAATGAATTTTAGAACTTCGCTACATGGGACGGCGTAATTCAAACGCGTATTGGTTTCGCTGCTATCGATGATGCGGCCAATCATGCCCACCACGAGTCCGTTACCATCCAAGACCACACCACCGGCAGCGCCCGGATTGCTCGTAATCGCATCGATCAAAACCAGTGGTCCCGAATACGCGACGTCACGCTCGTTTAACTTGGCGTCGATGGTGGTTCGCAGGGAGACCACACCCATCATGACGCTGAGCGGTTCATCTTTATCGGCAACTTTAAACGCGTTGGAGATCGCGGCGATCCAATCCCCTTGCTGGGCCGTCGACTCTTTTTCCAGATCGAAGTAGTTCGGCGTTGGCACACCCAAATCCAAGAGCGACATTTGCAGGCGACGGTCGCGGCGTACGACCGTAGCTGGCAACGTTCGACCGTCGGGCAAAATGACTTGAACTTGATTGCCGTCCAAGAACACGCCTTGGGTCGTCAACACTTTGCCGTCGGCCGAGACGATCATGCCACTGGCGTAACCGTCGACGTTCCCCGCTTTGGCGCCGGAGACCTTGACCATACGCTGTTGAGCGTGAGCAATCACCGCGCCGAATTGATTGTCTTGCGCGCGAACGTCCCTGGCATTCAACCAGGGTGCCAACGAACAACAAACGCACGCCATAACCCAGCGAATCCACATCGTTTCGTTTTCCCTAAGCCAACGATCCACGCCGCAGCAGCCGCTATGGGAAGTGACGCCTCACTCCCAGATCAACCGCTTGTCGCCCGGTACCATTCTACCAGGGGCCCGTTGTCCTGTCCCCTTTGTTTCCGTCAATTGATCGCCGAGTTCCCGTCGCGCTCGCTGGGCCACTTCCAGCAACTGGGCCACAACTTCCGGGTGTTGGTCTTTAACATCCACGGTTTCGCCCACATCCACCGACAGATCGAACAGCGCCAATTCGAGGTTCTTTTGGTCGTAGGGGACAGGTTTCCCGTCGCGGCCAACCGCCCGGCCCGAGAGAGACCGATAAGGGTGCGGCAAATGAAGTTTCCAGCGCGGGGTCCGAATCGCGTGCAAAGACAGCGGGCTGTAATAGAGGTACAAATAGTCGTGCGGCGAGGTCGCGTTCGCTTCGCCGCGGAGTAACGGCCCAATGTCGCGACCATCAACCGGGTGTTCCGGCAAGGCGGCGCCAATCAGTTGCGCCACGGTAGGCACGATATCCAAAGTTGAAATCAACTCGTTGCAGGTCGTACCGGCGGGAATGGTCCCTGTCCATTGCATCAACATGGGCACGCGACAGCCGCCCTCGAACATGGTCCCTTTGCCTTCACGCAAGGGCCCGGCAGAACCCGCATGTTCGCCGTAAGAGAGCCACGGCCCATTGTCGCTGGTGAAGATCACAAGCGTGTTGTCAGTCAACTTCAACTCGTCCAACGTCCGCAGGATCTCGCCAACCGACCAGTCCACTTCCATCACCGCATCCCCAAAAAGTCCTGCCCCACTACGGCCGTCGAACTCCGGCGAGACATACAACGGGACATGGACCATTGGGTGTGGCAGGTAAACCAAAAATGGTCGCTCGGAATTCTCGCGAATGAACTGCACCGCCTCCGTAGTCAACTGACGCGTCAAGAGTTTTTGATCTTCAGGTTGCATGTTCGCGTTGACGATTTCAACCTCGGCGGGACTCTGCGAACGAAGCAGCGGCAGCGGCGGCCACGGCGATTTGAAGTCAGGTTGTTGCTGCTGCCGAGCTAACACCTCGGGATGCAATGGCCACATATCATTGCTGTACGGGATACCGAAATAGCGATCAAAACCATGATTTGTCGGTAGGAACTTGGGATGGTGACCAAGGTGCCACTTGCCAAAGCAGGTAGTCGCGTAGCCCTGGGACCGACAGACTTCGGCCAAAGTGGTTTCTTGTTCGTTGATCCCAATCTCGCTTGCGGGACCTAACGCGCCATCGATGCCAATGCGTTGATGATAACAACCCGTCAGCAAGCCTGCGCGGGAAGAAGAGCAAACCGCCGAGGATACCAGGCAATCCGTAAATCGGCGGCCTTGCTTCGCCATTCTTGTGAGATTGGGCGTTGGGTACGTCGTGCAGCCAAAGGGTTCGATGTCAGCATAGCCCATGTCGTCCACAAAGATCACGACAATGTTCGGTCGATTCCGTGAAGGCAAGTCGCGGGGGCTTCGCGGGGAGCCACTCGTCGTCGAAAGATCAAAGCTTAACAGCACGGCCAGGATCAATGGTCCCATCGATAGACTCCTCGTTGGTGTTGATCGTCGCGAAACGCATGAAGGTGGTGCCGGATCTCAGGTGGTTGGTTGGGATCCGGCCAAATGATCGCGACAACGTCAAAGCGACTGCGCTGATGCAATAGCCCACGACTGGCGGCGAAAGCTCGAGCCAACTTGATCAGTTGGCGACGTTTATTGCGGTGGACCGCAGCCTCGGGACGACTGCCGGGTCGCTGCAATGTTTTGACCTCGACATACACGACGACCTCGCCATCAATCGCGATCAGGTCCAACTCGCCATCCGACGTGGCATAACCGTGGCAGACAATACGATAACCCAGTCGCTCTAAATAAGCAGCCGCAGCCAACTCGCCGCGATAGCCCAGACTCGATTTTTTCGCCGATGGAGACCGTTTTGACCGACCCCAAGGTAGTTTCTCCGCAACCAACGCGCAGCATTCCCGCAATGTCGCCAGCCATCGCCGAAAACTCGTGCTGAGGTTCATGGGGTTGTGGCACCACTGGTAGGGTCACTGCAGGCATTTCGTCTAACTGCAATCCCGATCCATTTTCGTATATCCACGACGCAAAGCAATGCTGGGCGGGTACCCACTTCGCCCATGTGTTTGCCCCATCCGCTCAGGATTGTGTCGCCGAGCGATTTGGAAGCGAAACGGGCCCTTTCGTCAAATGCGGTTGAACACGACCGAACCAGGGAGCGATGACACGATACCTAACCGTCGTGCTCGACCGTTTCGAGACCATCGGAGTCCGTTCGGTGATGTTGGGCTGCGAGCCAATAGTACAGCGCTGGAACGACGAATAGCGTGAAAACCGTGCCGATCCCCATCCCGGCAACCAACACGATTCCGATACTATTGCGGGCCTGAGCACCCGCCCCCGTCACAAAGACCAATGGCAAGTGTCCGAGCATCGTGGCAGCCGATGTCATCAACACCGGACGCAGTCGCGTTTGTGCCGCTTCGATCGCCGCCGCCCATTTGCTGGACCCCTGCTCTTGCAGGTGGTTGGCGAACTCCACGATCAAGATCCCGTTTTTGGCGACCAATCCCACCAACGTGATCAGACCAACTTGAGTATAAATATTGATCGTCGTGAAATCCAGAAACGTCAACGCCAACACCCCAGTCATCGCCAAAGGTACGGAACCCAACAACACGATCCACGGATCCCGGAACGATTTGAACTGAGCGGCCAAGACCAAATAGATCAGAATCAACGCAAACACCAACGTGACCATCAACGTCGAACCTTCGCGACGAAGTTGGCGCGATTCACCCACATAGTCCAACGTCGAAACACCAGCGGTTACTTCGCGGGCGATGTCTTCGATGACCGTCAGGCCCTGCTCTTTGGTGATCCCCGGATAAACAGCTCCGAACACGCGAAACGCACTTTGCTGCTGAAAGCGGTTCAACGATCGCGGCGCCGTTTCCGGCTCGAGCGAGGCAAAGGTCGAAACGGGTACCAACTTGCCCGATGGCGTACGGACTTGCAGGTCCATCAACGAACCAGGCGATTGACGATCGGCGGCCTCCAATTGCGGAATCACACGATACGAGCGATTGTAATAGTTGAACCGATTGACGTACCCGCCACCCAAGAGCACACCCAACTCACGTCCAACCAACGCTTGGTCCAGCCCCAAGTCCGCCAAGCGTTCACGATCAATGTTGACGCGCGCCTGTGGCAGATCGACTTTGAGATCGGTGTCTACAAACATGAACATATCTGCCGCGCGAGCACGCTGCACGATTTCGTTCGCCAATTGATTTTGGCGTTCCACCGGTAGATCGCTTTTGATCACCACTTCCACGTCGTAGTTTCCAGCTCCTGGCAACGGCGGTACGAGCACCGGAAAGGCTTCCAGTCCCGGACTGCCGGACGCGACGCCAAACACTTCGGGCAATATTTCGGCAGTGCTCCGGGTCCGTTCTTCCCAGTCGGTGGTGATCACGCCGCCGAATCCACCCGCGGCGGTCGCCAACGCCCACATGTAACTAGTCTCGGGAATCGATTCAAACCCATCGGCCAATTGACTGGACCACCGCGTCGAAGACTCCAGAGTCGCATCCGGAGAAGCGGTCAACATCACGGCAATGGCTCCCTCGTCTTCAACTGGCGCCAACTCTTTGGCCGAAAACTGATAGAAGGGCACGGCGGCCAACGCCGCGATCAACGTCGCTACCGCTATCGACCATCTCAAGCGCAGAATGCCACCCAACATCCGTCCGTAAACAAGACGAATTCGATCAAACAAATAATTGACCGCGCGCGTCGCCCAACCTTCTCGTCCATCCGCTGGGCTCAACCAAGCGCTCATGATCGGCGATAGAGTAACGGCCACAATCCCCGAAACGACCACCGCGGCAGCTAAGGTAAACGCAAACTCGCGAAACAACATTCCGGTCAGACCACCTTGAAAGCCGATCGGCGCATAAACGGTCGCCAACGTGATGGTCATTGCAATGACGGGCCCCACCAACTCGCGCGCTCCAACCAGCGCAGCGTCCCACCGGGTGCGGCCTTCGCGAATATGTCGCTGGACGTTTTCGACAACGACAATGGCATCATCAACGACCAAGCCCACCGCCAATACGATCGCCAAGAGTGTCAATAAGTTGAGCGAAAAGCCCATCAGGTACATCACTATCGTGGCGCCCACCAATGATACCGGCATGGCCACCAAAGGCACCAAAGCCGTCCGCAGTGATCCCATGAACAAAAAGACCACGGCGGCCACGATCAAAATCGTTTCCAGCAACGTTTTGGAAATTTCGGTCAAGGACTTGCGCATGAAGCGCGTGCCATCGTAAGCCAATTGCATGTCGACGTGAGCCGGCAAGTCCGGTGCGATCTCGGCCATCGTTTGCTGCAAGCGGAGCGCGACATCAATCTCGTTGCTACCCGGTAACGGCCAGACACTGACGTACACCGCATTGTTGCCTCGATACAAGGCCGCCGCCATCGGTTCTTCGCTGCCCAACTCAACGCGTGCGACGTCCGACAGACGTATAATTCGCCCCGGTGAATCGGCGGACGCAGCCACTTGCGAGACAATCAAGTCGCTAAACTCGTCCACACTCTGCAAATCGGTATTGGTCAACAGATCGACTTGGACTTCCGCGCTTTTGACTTGACCAATCGCCGCCACAAAGTTGTTCCGTTGCAGCGCGACAAAAATGTCGCCCGGCGTGAGATTCAATTCGGTCAATCGTTGCGGCGAAATCCAAATCCGCATCGCGCGCGTTTGCCCCGCCTCAATCCCAGAACGCTGAACGCCCGGAATCGTTGCCAGCCGAGGTTGGACATTACGTGTCAGATAATCGGTCAGTGCTGGAATGCCATACTCGGTCGACGTAAAGCTCAGGTAGAAAGTCGCATAAGGACGATCCGCACGGACCAACTCGATGGTCGGTGGCTCGGCTTCGGCCGGCAGTTCCGAGCGAACTTGTTGCAGTCGCGCACTGATTTCAGCCAATGCCTTGGTCGAATCATGATTGAGAACCAAACGCACGGTCACGGTGCTGACACCCGCCGTGCTGGAAGACTCGACGTAATCGACACCCGCAATGGAAGAAACGGCCCGTTCAACCGGTGTGGTGAGGAAACCGCGCACGGTCTCCGCACTGGCGCCAAAGTAGATCGTCGTGATCGTGATCGAGGCACTTTCCAGTTTGGGAAACTGCTGCACGGGCAAATTGATGGCGCAGCGAATTCCAATCAGCACCAACATCACGTTCAACACAATGGCCAGCACCGGTTGACGTATAAACAAGTCTGTTATGGATTTCATGGCGACTCCGGCAGTGAAGACTGGTCCAGATGATCCAGCGTAGGCGTTGAACCGACACGATCCAACGCAACCGGCGCCAACAACGCACCTTCGCGCACTTTAAACGATCCTTCGGCCACAACTTGCTCGCCACCGGCCAAACCAGCCCCGATCCAAGCCCGGGTGCCATCCCCGGTCCCAATGACCACCACGTTCCGCACTTCGGCTCGCAACGCACCCTCGCGTTCGACGGCCAAAAACACACTGCGACCGGCAGGAGCGCTGCGGACCGCCGTGGCCGGAACAGCGACCGCCGAGATGAGGTCGCCATACTCAACCACCACTCGTACAGAATCGTTGGGCCGCATCGTCGCAGGAGGATTATCAATCCGAGCGCGAACCAGCATCGTGCGCGAAATCGCGTCGGCTCGCGCGTCCAACGCGACAACCGGCACTTCAATCACCGACGGGGTCATGGCAGCGCCACTCGTACCAAGATGCAAGCGAACCCGATCGCCGATCTTCAGCGACTCAGCGATATGCTTGGGAACAGAAAAGTCAATTTCGAAAAAAGGGTCGGTCCCTTCGAGACTAGTGATTGGCGCACCCACGTCCAAGTACTGTCCGATATGCAGCTGATGCAAACCAACACGAGCCTCAAACGGGGCTCGAATCGTCTTGCGGTCAATCATGACCGACAAGCGATCCACTTCAGCCGCCGCGCGACTCCAACTCGCCTCGGCGCGGTCCTTTTCTTGGGCACTGATGGCGTTGGTACTAGCGATGTTGCGAATTCGATTCACTTCCGCATCGGCGAACTTGAGGTCGGCCATCGCGCTCTTTAATTCCGCCGCTTCGGATCGCACGTCCAATTGCACCAAGACTTGATCTTTGGGAACCACCTGACCTGGCTCCATCGAAACGGCCGTGACAACCCCCGGCAATTCCGTCCGCAATTGGATGAATCGCGGCGCCAAGACCGTTCCCACGACCACCGACGTTTGCCGAAACTTGATTGCCTCGGCCGTCGCCAAACCCACGGCGACCGGCGCTTCCGGCGGCGGCGGAGCCGCCATCGCTGTTTCGATCTGCCGATATTTGGCGAGTCCAATAGCCGCCAAAACGGCGACGGTGGCTCCAATAATCACCAACCCACCCAACCACCAACTAGCGGCTTTTAACCATTGCCATTTCATTGTCAACTTCGGACTTTCCGTCGAGAGATTTGTCACAACTCAAATTTAGGGTCTGGTAAAGGGGTCAGGAGTCAATTGTGCGAAGCAACCGCAGGGCCGTTACGGCAATTGACTCCTGACCCCTTTACCAGACCGACCTGAAACTTACCTGGTGACAAAGCATTAGAGACTTTTCTCGGAGCGGCCTTCACATCCGCCTGAACCGCTTTCCGCAACTGACGTCGCAATCGAGCGGCTCGGAGGCGTAACTCCGCAGGATGTTCGATCACCGATTGAAACCAGTATCCATCCATGGTCACGAGCAAGGTCGTCGCCAAGTCCAACGAAATCCCGTCGGCCCGCATTTGGTGAAAAACATGGTCAAACAAGGACTTCGCCATGCCGTCGCGGCCCGATGATTGGATCAAGGCCAACAACACCGCCGTGCATTGTTCTTCAGCCGGCCGATCCGTCGACCCACGAACCGCTCGCTCCGATTCGAGCAGGAATAGATTCAACCACGCCAAGGTCCACCGACCGTTGCCCTTGGAGACCCGGGCCAAACGCGTGTCAAAAAAGCTAGTGTACTCTTCCGCTGCTCGGTCCAAGAACGCGTCGATCAACGACTCTTTGGACGGGAAATGATGAACCAGCCCACCTTTGCTAATCGAAGCCAAACGACATACGGCCGACAACGTCACGGCGTGCACGCCACCGTCACGAATCAATTGCATGACGGCGTTCAAAATTCGGTCACGAGCGGGGATGGCGGCGATCTTCACGCGTCCTAGTGTACCGACCGGTCGGTCGGTTGTCAACGCTTCGAACGCGCTAACTAACGCGGATCAAGTCGCTTTTCCCAGCCAATCGGTTGCGTCCAAGCCTGCTCCCGTTGATTTTCGAGCGAGGGATTGGGGTGCGGCCGAGTGCTCGTGACCACCGCACGGACGTATAGTTCTTCGCCCGTCAGTTGGTACGTCGGGCTCAAACCCGTCTCCGTTTTGAACACCGTCCCAATTTTGGGGCAGTACCGCTCTTGGACCGTTAAGACACGACCGTCGGCGTCGGTCGCCGCCGGCCACGTGCGATCGTAGTCCTGTGGTGTTCCAATAAACTGCGTGGTGAACGCGACGCCTTCTTGTGGCTCGATTTCTAGCCGCAATTGCCGAGTGTTTCGATCGAAGCTCACGTCGCGCAGCGTGACGCCACTCGAAGCATAAAAATCGCCTCGCTGGATCGCGGCGATAACCGTATCCGCCTCCAGCTTGTCCGCGCGAACCTCGATCCAACCACGTCCTGGTGTCGCACCCTGGACCCCGTGATAGTCATGACTGTCGTCGGTGCCCAAACCAAACAGCGGCGGACTCGCGAACCGATCAATCCGCAACGTGTTGGCGATGTCCCAAAACAGCTCCAGACCCGGGCGAGTCTCGTCGCCCAATTGATGCACGGACGGGTGCCCATTGTAGATCTCGAAGAACCGCTCCTCCGCCACAAACGCCAGATCTTCCGGCGTCACGGCCCAACCAAAATTCGGATGATTCAAATGGATCAAAATCTGGCGACCGCTCCGCTGGGCTTGGTCGGCGACCGCCCGCACATTGTTTGCGATCGCTTCCCGCACCGTTTCCCCGCGAGCCGGTGATAAAACCTCCGTCACGTTGGTCGCGTTCAAGTGAATGGGCAACCGCCCCACCGCGTCCGAAATCTCTTCGCCTGGGATCAGCAAGAACTTCTCGGGTTGTTCTACTCGTGCTCGGAATTCCGCCAATGGCCGCAGCGCCACCTCGTGATCTTCGGTGCCCGGCGTCCCGCGCTCTTGAACCCAATCGGCCCCAAATCGCGCGCGGTACTTGGCCAACGCCTCTGGCCCTCCCCGACGTTCAATCTCCGCGTACTTCATCCAGCGGAGGTCCGTCCCCAAGACATTGTGATCGGTAAGCGCCAAGAATTGGTAATCGTGCCGCACGTACCAGTCGGCAACCATTTCTGGAAAGTCGTCACCGTCGCTCCAGAGGGAATGCGTGTGGAGATTACCCTTGAACCACTTCGTCCCTTCCCCGTCTTGCGCTAAGCTTGAAGTGTTCCACACCAAGAAGCTAGTCCAACAGAGCCCAACAAACCAAACCAGCTTATTCGACATGAAACAACTCCGCTTATTAAGGACCCCGGAGACAGATGATAACAAAAAGCACAAGGCACGAGGCTTCCGTCCCATGAAGGCTTCTTAAAGCGGCCCACCTGAAAAGCGACGTCGCGAGTTGCTCGAAAATGGAAGTTTGACAGAGCCTAGCTAGGACGGGCAGATTGTTCCGAGAGTTCGGTTTTTTTGCAGTACAGTAAACTACATTTCGAGTAATCGGAGGTCTAGCTCGATTTCATGGACCCAGAGTTCAAACTTTGCGAGCGTAAACCATTCACGAGAGGACCAATCTGCACCCGCAGTTCACATTCTCCGCCAATGTTTTGGGAGTTAGAACGACTCAAGCGTCGAACCATCAGCCGCAAGTTCGCGCGCACTGGCGATGGCATAACGACCAGCGTAACCGGGACCGCGCCAAATGGATTCTAACGGCCAGATCGCTCAGCTCGCGTTCTCCGGTGCACGCGATTGTTCAAGTAAGCCGCTATCGCGGCGGGTTGGGCGGCATTCTACGCGGGGTTGGTTGCCGCGTCAAACTTTTTCTCTTCTCCTGAGTGTGGTTGCGGCGGCTTTGGTCGTCGCTGTTGGCTCTTTCCCCCAGCTCAGGAG
>JBGSJV010000109.1:0-15963 GCA_041741535.1 Pirellulaceae bacterium | reverse complement strand
TTCGACATCTATCGTGAAAAAAAGCTGAATCTGATTGTTTTCTCGACCGCGCATTCTTCTCTCCATGATGTGACCTTGGTATGGTAACAAATCCGAGACTTTTTCAGCACCCTGCTAGGGGACAGTCAATCGAAATGAAGAACTTGGGGGACAGTCACGCTGAATAAATCGAGAAACGGCGGTCGATCGATAGTCGCAGCCCGTTCAGCCCGAGTATCCGAGCACTCCGCTGGGTTCCGTTCATTCTTAAAAATCGGGGACGGTCAACGTAGGTTGGTTGCCGAACGTGCCAGCAGGGGACAGTCGCGAATATTATTGAATTTTCGATTGATGCAAAGAAAAAGCTTGCAACGACTTTTCCTGTTGATACAATTCGGATAAATCGAACGAGTTGCCGACGGGATTCGGTGGCGTTTTTAATTGCAGTGCCCACCGTCAATGATGCCGGGGGTGCTGGACCGCAATCCAAGGAATCCCGAGAAATGGCACGTCAAGCTCGAAAGCACATGATCGATCCGTCTAGAGTTCAGATTCTTCATTGTTGGAATCGGTGTACGAGAGCTTTGGCTCTTTGCGGAATAGATCCGTTAACGGGTATCGACCGCGACTATCGCCGTGGTTGGTCACGTGACCGACTCGAGCATTTAGCCTCAATTTTCGCAATTGAAGTTCTAACTTACTCCGTCATGAGTACACATACACACCAAGTCTTGCGGTCTCGGCCCGATCTTGCTCGGCAGTGGACACCGGAGGAGGTTGCTCGACGATGGCTCATGCTCACGCCGAAACGTGGGCGAGACGGAAAGTTGGTTGAACCTTCGATCAAGCGGATTCTCGCGATAACTTCTAAGCCAGACCTTGTCGAAAAACTGCGGATTCAGCTATCGGACGTTAGTTGGTGGATGCGAAGTTATGCTCAGCATATCGCCACTCGGGCCAATCGTGAAGACGGCAAACAGGGGCATTTTTGGGAGCAACGCTTCAAGATGCATGTTTTGTTGGATGAGGCTTCAATCTTGCGGTGCATGATGTACGTTGATCTAAATCCCATTCGAGCTGGGATGGCTGACTCTATTGAAGACTCGGACTACACTGGTGCCAAAGATCGTCTGGATGATTTGCGAATCCACATCGCTACGGATGGTGTCAATCAGATGACGCTGAGGCTTGACTCAAGTTTGAATATCGCATCATGGGAGCGACTCGAAAGTCCATGTAGCGGTTGGCTCAGTCCGATTCAAATCGACACCCATCGAAGTGAGTCTGATCAAAAAGTCGGCGTTGACGAGGTTGCGGCAGTTACTGTTCGACGTCGCCGAGCTAGTCAACGCGGAGCAGCTCGGATTTCTTTGCCGAAGTATTTGATGCTGTTGGACTTGCTTGGACGGGTGCAACGTGATGGTGGAAGCGGCTTTATTCCCGCCGAGATTTCGACCGTATTGGAGCAGTTGAACATCGAACCGATCGGCTTCTTCGAATCGGTACTGATGTTTGGAAGACATTTCAAGTCTGCGAATCAGCGGCCAATCCAAACCGGATCCAGTTCCGAACTTGAAACCGGAAGTTTAGTCATCGCGGTCTAGACGTTTGAACTGTTTAACGGTCTTTTTGCTGCGTTGAATTCTCGCTTCAATTAACTAAGTTATACTTTGTCGTCAAATTTGCTGACGACCAATGGCTTGTTTCTGTAAAGCAGACGATAGAGTGACGGATCGCTCCGCGATTAACTCATTAGAATTCCAAGATTCGCGAAAATTTCTGAATGGAGTGAGTCGTGCCATAGCAGATCGTTTCGGGGCGACCGCAAACGCCAAAAACACAAACCAAAATATGGGGACATTCAGTCGAGACTGGACCTCTTCAGAATTGTCGGGGGACATTCACCGTATCACTGTTTGAAACGGCAATTCACCTGGAATGCACTTACCGAACTTGCGATCTACAAACTTTCTTTGTCTTATTGAACTGGGTAGTTCCTTACTCTGGGTTTCGGTTCTATGTGGGTGGTAATCGATGCGGGCAAGAGTATCATTGGTGCACGGCGAGTTGTGACGCGAAGAAACATAGTGGGGACATTCATCGCCGCTCGATAAAGTGAGTATTCCTCCGGTTTGCTTACGTTGTTCGTTCGCGATGCGATCTGTGCCCGAGCGGATTACCACATAGGCCCCTTCTCTGATTTGAATGCTTAAGATGAGCGTCGACTGCATCTATGCCCCGGCACGATCGGGGCGCTCGAGCTACTATCGGGCGAGTTTCGCGACCGCGACAAATTACGCCAGCAAGAACGGACGATTTGGCCCAAGATAAAAAACACAAGGGAAGCGGTCGATTGAATGTCCCCATGCGGATTTCCCCCAGCGAATAAGTCGAATGTATGTCCCCAGTGGATTAGGGATTACGGTTGTCGAGGGAGCGCAACCGTCGCTGGAGGAAGCGTTGTTCGGGAGCTTGTTTGGTGAGGGACAGAGCTCGGTGGAAGGCCGACTTGGATTCGGATATCCGGCCGAGTCGCCGAAGTAGTTCGCCTCGGGCGGAATGCGCGAGGTAATAGTCCGACAGGTCGCCACGCTCGAGAATTCCGTCAATCAACGCTAGCCCCGCCGCGAAATCATCGCGCATCGCAATCGCGACGGCTCGATTAAGTTCTACCACGGGAGATGGGTACACGCGCAAAAGCATGTCGTAAAGGGCAACGATCTGCGCCCAGTCCGTTTCGAAAGCTACTCGGGCCTCCGAATGAATCGCCGAGATGGCGGCTTGAAGCGTGTACACTCCAAACCGTTTGCTCCGCAGTGATTGCTGAATGAGCTTCCTGCCCTCAAGGATCAAGGCCTTGTCCCACAGCGAACGATCTTGGTCCTCTAGCAAAACGATGTCGCCATCCGCATCCAGTCGTGTCACCCGCCGCGATTCATGCAGTAACATCAAGGCCAACAAGCCCATCACTTCTGGATCGGGCAGCAGGTCCACCAGCAATCTTGCCAAGCGGATTGCCTCATCGGACAAGTCCACTCGGGTCAAACTTTCGCCACTCGAGGCGGAATACCCTTCATTGAACACAAGGTAAATCACCGAGAGGACGGAATCCAAGCGAGCAGGAATCTCCGTGATATCAGGGATGGCAAATGGAATTCCCGCGTCGCGAATCTTCGACTTTCCTCGCACGATTCGCTGGGCCATGGTCGGAGGCGTCGTCAAAAACGCTCGAGCGATTTCTTCGGTCGTCAGTCCGCAGACTTCACGCAACGTGAGAGGTACTTGAATCTTGGCGTCGATGGCTGGATGACAACACGTAAAAATCAGTCGCAGTCGGTTGTCCTGGATTTCTTGCTCGGCCAACAGCTGGTTCTGGGCCTCGATTTCCCCCAAACGACGAATAAATTCGGGTTGTAGATTATTGAACCGAGCTTGACGCCGTATCGCATCAATGGCCTTGAAGCGTCCTGCCGATATCAACCAGGTCGTTGGGTTGGGTGGTATTCCGTCTGCGGCCCATTGCAGCATGGCGGCCGCAAAGGCTTCATGCGTGGCCTCTTCAGCCAAATCGAAATCGCGGAGCATCCGGACTAGGGTCGCAAACACTTTCCGCGATTCACTGCGGTAGATGTTTTCGATCTCTAGTCTCTGATCCATTTTCGTGTTTCCACTTTCACTCATCAGCGCACGCAACTACTTGATCGTAACCGTAACCCCGGTTCCCATCGAGGTCAGTCCACGACTTCACCATCGACTTGGATTTCCGACCAACCGTACGCGTACGAGCATGGATATGATCCCCGGCTTCCACCCAAAGGGGCACGGACCCTTTCGAGGCCAGACAAAATCCCATACAAATCGAAATGACCGGAGTGGGCCAAGCCCGGGCAGAATCTAATTCGGACCACGCTTAAATTCATTGCATGGAGTGAAGTCCGATCATGTTCCCTTCGGTGTCGGTAACCAAGGCGATGAATCCATACGGTCCGATGGACATTTTCGGCTTGCAGACTTTGCCTCCGGCCGTTTCGACTCGGGATTGTTCGTTCGCACAGTCCTCGCAGGAAAAGTAAACCAAGGTCCCCATACCACCTGACGGGCAACCCTCCATACGTGCCAATGCCCCGGAGGCGCCACCGGCTGCCATGTTCATCGGAAACGCTAACATTTCGAGGTCTGGAAGCGGTGACTCCAATTTCTCTAGCACGACGCCGAGAACCGCCTCGTAGAACTTTTTCGCGCGAGGCATGTCTTGGACATAGATTTCAAACCAGCCAACAGGATTGCGATTCACAACAACTCTCCTCAACCGTCCGAGAAATGATAGGAAAACAAGCAATGGTGTCCTAGAAAGTTAGGGTTTGTCCGGCAATGGGAACAAAGGACGAATTTCGACGGTTCCCTTTTTGGCGGGCGGAAGCCGCGCGGCAATAGCGATGGCTTCGTCAAGATTGTCGACGTCGATGATGTAGTAACCACCCAGTTGTTCGACGGTCTCGGCAAATGGACCATCCGTGATCTGCTTTACGCCATCGCGGACGCGGAGACTGGTGGCAGTCGTTATCGAATGAAGTGGCGACGAGTCAATCCACTTGCCTTGCCGCTCCAGTTCCTCGCAAATCTGCATCGACTCGAGCATGCACGTCGTGCGTTCCTCTTCCGTCCAACAGGACTCGGCTCCGTAAATCAACAGCATGTACTTCATCTTTGTTTCCACCTCCGTTTTGCGCGCATCTTTTGCGGCGCGTGAATTTCACGAACCATCCAGACGAAATCCGCAAGCATGTTTTAAGCTTGGGAAACCATAACCATCCAGCCGACTCCAAATTTGTCGGTCACCATCCCATAGCGAGGCGACCAGAAGGTCTTCATGAGTGGCATGTCGATCGTGCCCCCATCTGCCAACGCAGCAAATGCCGAATCAGCAACCGATTCGGTCGGAACTGCAAGCGCCAACCGAAAGCCGCTGAACTTGGATTTGTCATCGCAACCGTCGGAAGCCATGATCGTCATTTTTCCAATCGTGAACGACGCGTGCATGATTTTGCTTTCGAAGCCCGCTTGCAACATTCCCGCGGGAACTGGATCCGGGCTTTCATTGAACCGCATTTTCATGGTGACCGTCGCTGCAAGTGCCTGTTCGTAAAAGTCCAGCGCTTCTTCACAGCGTCCACTAAAGAATAGATAGGGCTGGACGAGCGATTCCTGCAACGCCATCGTTCGAATCAACACTTCTTCTTTTTCGAGTTCCGTTCCGTCCGGATCGATCGCAGCGAAGTCTTCAAGCGCGTACACGGGTCGAATGTCGATGTCGGATTCTTCGGGCATCGGGTTCGGGCAACGTTTCAACCATTCGACGGCTTCCTGCATGGATTTGACCTCCCATAACCAGTAGCCCGCGATCAGTTCTTTTGTCTCAGCAAATGGCCCGTCGGTTACTGTACGATCGTTGCCAGAGAAGTGGACACGTTTGGCCGCGGAGCTTGGCTTCAGCCCCTCGCCAGCTTTCATGATTCCAGCCTTGACCAACTCTTCATTGAAATTACCCATCGCCGAGAGTAATTCAGGACTCGGTAATTCGCCAGCTTCGGAACTTTTTGTCGCTTTGACAATGACCATGACTTTCATTTTCAATTTTCCTTTGTTAAAGAGATGCGTGCATTTGAAATCAGGATGTTTGCATGGCGCTTGGGTCCATCCAAAACATTTCCCAGACGTGACCATCCAAGTCCGCAACATTGCGGTTGTACATGAAACCCAAATCCTGTTTCGGATTGATATCGGCCGTGCCGCCGTGTTGCTCGGCCAGTTCGTTAAGTCGATCGACCATCTCGCGGTTATCGCAGGACAGGGCCAGCATAACTTCACTAGAATCCGTGGACGGGATGGGACGAGTTGTAAACGTCCGCCATCGTTCATGCGTCAACAGCATGACATAGATCGCGTCGCTCCACACCATGCAAGACGCTGAATCATCGGAAAACTTTGGGTTGTTCTTCAAGCCAAGGGCCTCATAGAACCTCACGGAAGCCTTGAGTTCCTTGACCGGTAAGTTCACAAAGATCATTTTCGACATTCGATTTCTCCTGTTTGCATGTTGAACCTCGGCCCAAACTTTTGATCCAGTACTCGGCTCTGTCCCCAACGGGGGCTGACCCTTTGGAGGGCATGAAATAATTTCGGAAAAAAGGTGTTACCGACGAAGGGCAGACCCCTTTTGGGACAAAGCCTAGGGTGTTGAGTAACGATCGCGCGGAGTCGAACTTCGCTACAACCGAGTTTGGGTAGGTGAGTTTGCCAAAACGCGGAAATTTCCATGCCCGACCACACTTTGGCAAACATCGCTTCTCGTAAATGAAGGTTTGACAAAACACTAGCCTATCCGCGAACAGCGGCTTCGATGGCAGCGACGTCAATTTTTTTCATGGTCATCATCGCCTCAAAGGCCCGCTTTGCTGCGGCACGATCGGATCCGGTAAAGGCATTGTTCAGGACCTTGGGTGTGATTTGCCAGTTGACACCCCAGCGGTCTTTGCACCAACCGCACTGGCTTTCCTGGCCGCCGCCTTCAATAATCGCGTTCCAATATCGGTCCGTTTCGGCTTGATCTTCGGTGGCGACTTGAAACGAAAATGCCCACGTGTGATCGACGCCTGGTCCACCATTGAGTCCCAGGCAGGGAATGCCCATCACCGCAAATTCAACGGTCAACACGTCGCCTTCGTTACATGAGGGGTTATCGCTCGGTGCGCGATGGACCGCACCGACCGAAGAGTTTGGGAACGTCTGGGAATAGAACTTCGCCGCTGCCTCCGCATCGCCGTTGTACCAGAGACAAACAGTGTTTTTTTCTGGTTGAATGTATGGCGAGCCGTCCGAATTCGCCGTGGGCGTGACGTGGCGCTGCTCCGAACTCTGGAGTGAGTTTTGAGAATTCTCTCGTTGGTGTCTTACGGGTGGTGCGCCAAGCTGCAATTCTCGGTGGCGCTCGTGATTCGCATTTAGATCCGCAATTCGCTGGTTGATTCCCACGTCGGCCGGACGAATTTCAAAGGGACCGACCCGTACCCCAGGATGTCGTGACATCAGTGAAATGGCGTGATTCAGGTCATGGGCTTCCAAAAACAAGATCCCACCTAACATCTCTTTCGTTTCGGCATAGGGACCGTCCGTTACCTCAACCGAGCCGTTTTTGATTCGGAGCGTGACCGCATTCTGCGCAGGCTGGAGTGCTTCGCCACCCAAGAAGTGCCCGCCACGCCGCAATTCATCGTCGTAGGCAAAACACTCTTCCATCAGTTGTCGGCCTTCGGCTTCGGATAATGCCTCGTACTTGGCTGCTGAGATAAAGCCCAGGCACACGTATTTCATGGTTGTCGCCTTTCAAGGTCGCGTCCCGGAAATCCCTCGCGAGAACTTCGCGTCAAGATTCTCGGTACATGGAGTAGTCGCTTCGGAACGACGGAAATCGACAACGGGTGTACAATTTACGGCAAATATTTACTAGGCTCTGTCCCAAAAGGGTCTGACCCTTTGGCGAGCCTGTAATAATTTCCGACAAAAAGGCATGACCGGAGAGGACCTGAACCCTTTTGGGACACAGCCAAGTCATGGGATTGCCGCGTGCCGCAAGTCGTCGGGTTGTGCAACGTGCACCAATGGTCGAGCGAGCGTTGATCGCTACCGAGAGGTTCAAGAGCTCGATTTTCCAGATTCGAACATTTATCTTGAAGCCGGGATTGCGAAATCCGTTCGTCGGGCCGAGCGTACGTTTGGTACAAAAAAGAACGTCGCCTGAATGAATTCCGGCGACGTCCAAAGATCTTAAATTAGAAGGGCGCGATTCGCGAGGCCGATTAACGGCGGCGTCGGAACATGGTTCCAACAACCAAGGCCAAACCCAACAAACCTGCCGTCGATGGTTCGGGAACGGCAGCGGCTTGGAAAGTCGTCGCCACAACGAGATTGCTAACCAATTGTGAGCTGTTTCCACCGGCCTGCCGAAACGCAAATGCAGATACGGCGTTTGCAGACGCATCGGTCAGCGTCAGAAACGGGTCCGATTCGTCGGTTGCATTGACCCACAACCGGACCTCATTTGTGCCTTCGGTGTACGAGCCGATAATCCGGTTGGTTGATCCAAAACTGAAATCAGAAGCCCATGTTGCTCCTGGCGTTGAAGCTGCCGGTGACAATCCAAATGTGAAATCGCCACCACTAGTTGGAGTGGTGACAAACACTCGGGTAGTGAAATCCGTACTGGTGTCCTTGAAGTGTGCAAAATAAACGGTGTCGCTTGCACCACTCACAACGACATCCAAACCGAAGTAATATGTTTGCCCAGCCGAAATGGCGGCGAAACTACGGTTCACATCTTCACGCGAGCCGGCACCATGAGCAACTGTGGTTCCAGCAGCCCCAACCTGGACAAACGAAGCCGTACCACTGTGATTTGCCCAGCCATCTTGTCCAGCCAGATCCCCGGCGGTGAGTGGCGGCGAAGTCAACGACGACGAGTACAATACATCGGCGTTTGCCGGCGAAGCGACCGCGCCGACCAACACACAAACCAACAAACAAATGGACCGAATTGTTACAACCATTGTGGGATACTCCGGGAAAACAGCCTAGGCACCAAGGCGATGGTTAACAAAACCTGTCGGCGATCCTTGTGCTCGGACGAGTCAATAAAGCCTCGATTTCTTCAACTACAAGCCTAATTCACTGCCGGTTGTTCGTCAACGAAGGGCACTAGCCAGAACGGTCGTAATGCCAAACGGAACAAAAAAAGACGGTCTTAGGTTGGTGAATCGTCCTTAGTGCGACAATTGTGGAGCGTTGTCTTCCTTAATGTTGCTCGCCCAATTTCTTCCTTATTATCGCCCTGAAGACACTTCCGTATGAAAGCTCGCCAAATTGCCCATTTTTGCCAGTTTGTGATGGCAAAAATTTGGCTGCGATAATCCAATTTTCGCCAGATGCACCTTTGTCCCTGACCCGCACGTTCGCAGTCACAACTGCCGAAGTTGCCACGCTCCCGCAGCGGGCCGGGTCGTGAAGGCGTCGGCTTGGATGCCAGTTGCCGCGAGATACGCGGCGACAACTTGTGCGGAAATGGCGTCGGCCAGTGCGGCCCGGCCGAGGATTACGATGCAACCACCGAAGCCTCCGCCGGTCATTCGGGCTCCATACACGCCACGTTCGAGCCCGATGCCTTGTGCGAGCGACACGAGCAAGTCGATTTCCGGACACGTGATGTCGTAGTCGTGCCGCATCGAGACATGGCTGGCGTTCATCAGTTGGCCGACCTGTTCCCACAGGCCGGACTTCAAGCAATCCGCCGCCTGAACCGTCCGAGCGTTTTCGCTGACCACATGACGAGCCCGCCGGAAAACGAGGTCCGGCATTTTTGGTTGCGCCGATTCAAGTTGCGCTGTCTCAACGTCGCGCAACGAGTTAACGCCCAACAAGCGGCAGGCTTCCTCACACTGCTGTCGGCGTTGACGGTACTCGCCATCCGCCAGGTTATGCTTGACTCGGCTGTTGATCACGATAAATGCCAGTTCGGATGAAGCGGGGATGAACTCCAGTTGATTGGTCCGACAGTCCATCAGCATCAATGCGTTTGTCCGGCCGAAGACACTGCTCAATTGATCCATTAGCCCACAAGGGACACCCGCGTACTCGTGTTCCGCTTGTTGGCAGAGTTTAGCAATTGCCAAGCCATCGAGATTCGTGCCGAGAAGTTGTTGCATCGCCATGGCAACGGCAACTTCCAACGCCGCACTACTGGAGACACCACCTCCCAACGGAACGTTCGTTTCGATCGTCAAATCGATGGCCGGAACCGATTGTTCGCGCTGCGCAAATTGGTTAATCACACCGGCGACGTACTTCGACCACGCTGGCGCGGCGACGCTTGCTCCCGGCGCTTGATTTTTTGGCGTTGGTTCGACCGATAAGAAACGCGACGCATCCGGCGTCCAAAAAGTCGTTTCCCCCAAAGCCAGACTGTGAAAGCGACTGCCATGCGAGTTGTTTCGCCGTCGTTGTAATCGAATCGTTGTGAAACGTTCGATCGCCAAAGGTAGTGTAAATCCTTCGTTGTAATCCGTGTGTTCCCCAATCAGATTGACTCGGCCGGGTGCCTTAGCGATCACGATCTCTTGGTTCATAGTACTTTCATTCGCGAAGGATGTGACCCAAAGTGGTCTTTGAGCTTGGTCTGTCTGTCGAGTTGTTATTTGAGTTACAGTTCGTCGCGCGACATGGCACGATGTTCACGAAACCGGGCTTCTTGTTGCGGCGTCATCCATCGTGTTTCGCTGGTAAAACTTGGGCCTGGTCGCATGGTTTCCAGAGCCAGCTGGCCGTCTTCGGTTTCCCAAACCGTCCAGACGTAGGGTTCGGCGGCAATGATCCACCAGCGCCGAGGATCGGTCAATCCCGGTGGGTGCGTGAGCGACGGAGACTGGTCCAACATCACACGGATGATGGCCTGCGCATCATTTGGGTTCACCTTGCGAATCTGCCACAACGGTTCGACACGTGCGATCGCCGCTTTCGTCCACGGCCGCAGGGCACCTGCGACAGCGACCCGTTGCCAATGCTCAGGTAGAGCGGCCAGAACATGCACGTCGGTGGGATCCAAGTATTGCCTAGCGTGGTACACCACGATTTGGGGATATCTTGTGGCTAACGATACCAGTAGCGTCGATCGGCGAGTGGGACACGCGGCTGAGATCATCAGAGATTCAAGGCTGGGTGCCAGATCCAACGGACCATATAGAGCCAACCGGCCAAAAAGCTCTTCAAAGAGCGTCACGCGATAAGCGGCGGAGAAACCCTGCGGCGCTCGCTGTAATGCCGACGCATGTTCGGTCAACAATGAAACAACTCGAGGTGAATCGAAGACACTCGACAGAAGATCCAAGGCGAGGATCGCTCCGGTTGCCACTTGAATGTCTGCGTCGATCGCGCACTCCAAGAGCGAGTCAAACGCCAATCGCTGTTCCGAGTGGGCAAGCTCCGCGATCCACAACTTGAAGTTATCGAGAGGATCAATTGCCGAACGAAGATCCGCATAGGGACCTTCTAGACCCAGTAATCGGCGGCGTACCTGAACTACCATGGAAGACGTTTCTATAGAATCATTCCTTTCGTCAAACGCTGTCCGATCGCCACCGGTCGCGAACCACCCCGTGGATTCGTCGATTTTATCCGAATCTTCGGATAAATCGATAACAGGTCTGGTGAACTCTGGCCATTTGCTACAACCCGCAAACCCAATGACCGATTGGTTTGGAGGTCGTGCTAGACTCCTGCTGATCCGCGTGATGGGAACGTCGGACGAGTTTCATTTGGCTTCGGAAGAAATGACATGAGCGTGTTCAGCTATCGACCGTTTATCGCTACTTTTTGTTTGGTTTTCAGTTTGTTCGGGCAAGGATCGATCGCCCAGACACTGGAAGAGGACGTCGTGGAATTGAATCGCCTGGGCAAGAAGTATCAAATGGCTTGGGAAAAAGCGGATCAGCAACCGCAAGAGTTTGTCCAAATTGTTAGAGAATACGCGAGCGATGTTCAATCGATGAAGTCCATTTATCAGAAGTACCGCACCGAGATCGAAACAAAGACGGACCTGGGCAAGCGGATGCAGTCGGTAGGGAAAACCGCAACGTTAGGATTTGGGGCCTTTCAAGAAGGTGCCAGTGAGTTCGCTGCGAAATTCAATGAACGCTACGCCGCCATTCAAGAGCGGATTCGCCAAAATGCGCAAGAGGCTGAAGAGAGTGAAACTCCCGGTCATTATCGGTCCGCACTTCGGGAGCTGGAAACGGCGGAATGGATGATTACAATTCTCGTTGCCTTTAATGGCGACAAAGATGCTGCGGCGATCAAACTAAGCAGCGAAGTAACCACGCTCAAGGAACAATTGCTGCAAGCGGAAAAGGTCTTGGCTGAAAAGACCAAGCGAGTACCGGTCGCGCCCCTTGAGAAATACACCGGAAGCGACCTTGATTTGCTTCGGCAACAAGTCGAACAAGCTTGGAAGAAGGCTCACGCGAAAGACAAAGTTCTTAAGGTTGTTTTTAATCACGCAGAATGGAAGACCAACCGACTATCTCGTTGGAATGGTGCGACCAATGAATGGCAACACGTTGACAAGTCTTCGTTGGAGTTGTCGGTGGTGGTCGAAAAGGACGCGCAGAATGCCCAGGTTTACGCGGCTTTTGTCAATCGCGATAATCAAACGCAGGCGATCACCGTTGGAGTTGACACCAAAGGTTCACACTTTGTCGTGGACGAGTTCACTAAGAAAGACCTGGGATTGTAGCCCGAGCGAATGACTCACGATCAGCGACATCGAGGTGCCCATCAGGAGGATGGTGAACAATTCGCGGTAGATCAAATCCCGCGTATTCGTTTAGCGCTGCAGGATTATTGCTGGCTCTTGAGTCGGGGCTACACGGTGGTGGCAGCATTGAAGTTGGTCGGTGACCGCTTTGAGTTGCGGCAACGTCAACGTCTGCTGCTCCAGCGGTCGGCTTGTACCACGGATCAAGCAACGCGACGCAAAGCGTCGCGTCTGACTCGCGGCGAAGTTGCGGCACAGAAACTTTGGATTGATGGCTTTAATCTGCTGATCAATATCGAAAGCGCCATGTCCGGTGGTCATTTGTTTGTGGGACAAGATGGCTGCGTGCGCGATATGGCCAGTGTCCATGGGACTTATCGTCAAGTGAGTGAAACAGCCATCGCGATCCAACGGATTGGGTTGACGCTTCAGTCGCTTGGTGTCGACGAGGTGACTTGGTTGTTGGATCAACCCGTCTCGAATAGTGGTCGCTTGCTTGTGTTGTTGTTTGAAGTTGCCGCTACCCAGGGCTGGACTTGGAATGTGGAACTGCACCAAAGTCCCGATGAGGTGCTGAAGGGCGCCGCGGGTGTGATCGTGACGACCGACAGTGTGATCCTGGATCGTGCCGCGAAGTGGTGTCCGCTGAATGAATGGGTGATCGCGGAACATGTGCCGGAGGTACGGTTGGTTGACTTGAGGACTGGAACGACCGGCGGTTAAACGCAATAACGTTCAACGAAAGACTTGTTTCGCTTCCGAATCGCTCGGCGATATGGATAAACACTTTCGCAAAGTCGAGCACCGCCCAGCATTGCTCTGCGTCGCGGGTAAACGAAAATGGACCGATATTGCGGTTAAGCGGTTGTTATTGCTTGGCCAAGTCCACAAACAAGACGTGCGATGGATTCCCAACCGGGATGTAGTGACCGGTAAACTTTAATCGGCCGGATTCTCGATCGACGCGGAAGACCGTTACGTTGTCGGCTCTTTGATTACAACAGTATAAGAACGTACCGCTGGGGTCAAACGTAAAAGACCGCGGGTAGTTGCCCCGAGTCCACTCTTCGCCAACGTAACTCAAGATTCCATCTTCGCCGATCGAAAAAATTGCGATCGTGTCGTAAAGTCGATTACCGGCATAAACGAACTTGCCATCCGGGGATACCAAGATCTCGGAACAGAAATTGCTGCCCGCAAATCCAGGTGGCAATGTCGAGATCGTCTGTCGGGACTTTAGCGTACCCGTGTCGTGATCATAATCGAACAGAACGACCGTCGAGCCTTCCTCTTGGACACTGTAGAACCAGCGTCCATTGGGATGGAAATGAAAGTGTCGCGGGCCATCGCCAGGTGGCAGAGACACGCCCCAGGGCTCATTGGCCGTCAATTTCCCACGCTCTTTGTCGAATCGCGAGACAAAGATCTTGTCCAGACCCAAGTCCACATGCACCACAAATCGTCCGGTGGGATCCGGTTGGATCATGTGCGCATGCGTTCGATCATGCCCGCTAAAGGCAAAGCTTCCGCGTGGTGCGTTGGTGGCTTTGGTGGGGCCAATGGTTCCTTGGTCTTCCACGACACAAGTCGCTTCGCTCAACGTTCCGTCAGGAGAGATCGGCAAGACGGCGACGGATCCACCAAAATAGTTCGCGACCAATAAGAACTTGCCCTCGGGATGCAAGCTCACATACGTAGGACCAGCTCCGCCCGAGGGCACGCTATTCAAGAGCGTCAGTTGTCCCGAGTCCGGATCAATCGCATAAGCACTGACGGTCCCGTGTTTGTTCGAGCCCACACGGTCGGTTTCGTTTGCCGAATAGAGCCGCGTGCCTTCCGCGTTCGCAACGAGACAACTGGGGCTTGTCCCCAACTCGAAGACACCTTGTTCCGTTAGTTCGCCGGATTGGCGATCAACGGAAAAAATGTGAATGCCGCGGCCGTTGCCGGGCGGCAAGTCGACTTGGGTTGGCAACATGTCCTTCAGTGGTGAGCTGAACGTGCCAATATAGGCCAAAAGCGGCCGAGTCGGTTGGGCGCCGCGCGACCGCGGGACGTTCTGCTCCTGAGCGAACCCGGTTGTCGCCGTGACCCAACCAAGCAAACCGCACAATAGCCATCCGACGCGACGCACGTTCATGGCTTACTTTCGTGGGGAATAATCGGTTGGTTTGAGGAAGCGAATTTCCATACCGGCTCCCGGCGGCGCATCGGCCGGTGGAGTTTTGCCGCTGGCGTTGTACTTTTGCATAAAACCCCGGAAGTTTTTCATAAAAGTCGCCCAGGACTCTTTTGAAGTTTCACGGTCTTTGTGTGCCAGTAAATAAATGAACGATTTATCATCGGTCGTCCGCCAGAACTTCAGTGTTTCCATCCCGGCCTCTTGAAAAATCTCCACTTCGCCAGACCCAAATCGCTCGACGGTAAACGGTACGCGAGCGGGACCGTCGTTGTAATGTCGCAGTTCGAACAAACGCGGTTCGTCGGCAGATTCGCGGTTGACTTCTTCATCGGCTGGCGAAAAGGCAACATCGCGCATCAAGATCGCGATGGGAGCTTCGGCCAAGATCTTGCCGTTCTCCTCGGATTTCTTGGCGACGGCTTGCCATTCAGGGTCGGCAATAAACGCTTTCCAAGAGGCTTCGCGTGCGGCTTCGTCTTTATGGGCGATGAAATACACGAGCATGTTTTTCGCTCGTTCGCCGTCGGTCTTGTCGCCTTCCACAACATCCCAGTAGATAATGTTCTCCATCCCGTGCTTTTCGAATAACTTGCAGGTGTGATTGCGAAAGCGATTGTGCAAGTCTTCTAGTTTGCCGGGGTTCGTGACATAGATTCGCAGTTCATAAAGCTTGCCGGGTTCGGCGGCCTCGACCGCGGGAGTCTCTTGAGCACGAACACAACTCGAGTTTGCTTCCCAACTAATTCCGATCATGAGCAATAAGGTGAGTACTTGCAATTTTCTAATCATCGGTTCGCCTGTGGGGATTGTGGTTGGTCTAGCCCGTTGGCTAAGTCTAGTTTTAGCGACTGGACGTGTCCACCAGTCTCCCGGTCCCGGCACGCAAGGTGCGTGTCGCATCATTCGCTCTCGGACCACGCGCTTAGGAATTGTCTGGAAATAACTTCCCGATTTGGGAGAGTCCGACCTTGGTTAATCCGAGAACCCCTGATCGTTGAATGTGCCGAGACACCAGGCCTGACCCGCCGAATGGTTGAGCCGCAAAGCGGCAAAACGAGAGCGTTTGGTAATTCCCACGGATGGCAAAGCCGAACTGCGGATGAACAGTCCGCGGACACTTCCTTGACCGATAGCAACTTGTCCGACTGCCATGGTCTAACGTTCGAACGGATACTTTGACGGTCTTCAATTCGAAACCGCAGGCAGCGAATGTATTCATCCGCAGTTCGGCATTGCCATCCGTGGGAAGTCCGCAGCCAGGCAAATGATCGTCTTTGATTCACACGCGGCTAAGAAATGAGTATTGAAAAATGGAAATTGAAAAATGCAAATTGCTGACCGCCATCGTTTGCTCGCGGAATGCCTGAAACTAGACGTTTGGTACCATTTGAGTTTTTCATTTTTCAATGATCATTAATCATTCCAACGCCAGAGCCAACGAGAG
>JBGSJV010000108.1:0-13150 GCA_041741535.1 Pirellulaceae bacterium | reverse complement strand
GTTATACACGAGATTAAAAACGCTAGCTAGCCCTATCTGGAAAATTCGTGGCAACAACTCTGCATTTTGTTTTTAGCCATAAATACCGTCTTTTACGGACTCAAGTGCTCATTTTTTGACTGTTTTCCGTGCCAAGTCAGGGTTAAACCGGGGCTCTACCGTAGTTGTTTAACCGCAGGAGCAGAGCTTGGTAGGGCGATTATTCGCCCAACCAAGCGTCGCTCCGCGCGTGAGCGTGTGCCAGCTGCCGACGCGCTCAGCGACGCTATGTTGAGCGGATGCCCGCTCAACACAGCTCTGCGTCGCGGTTAAACCGGGTCTGAACAGTAGTCGTCGCTCCGCGCGTGAGCGTGTACCAGCTGCTGACGCGCTCTGCGACGCTATGTTGAGCGGATGGCCGCTCAACACAGCTCTGCGTCGCGGTTAAACCGGGTCTCTACCGTCGCTCCTCGCGTGTCTGAGCGACTGGACGAGTCGCCCAAGTCAGGCGTCGCTCCGGACCGTTGCAAAAAATCGTAAAATTCTTGCGGTTGCCGTGTAAGAATTGGGGAAGTTCTGACTGTCACTGTGGAGGAGCTAATTGGATGTACGAATTCCCGGACACACGAAATTCATTGATTGCCCGCGTGCAGGAGCTGGGCGACGGGGCTTCGTGGTCCGAATTTCTCGCCATCTACCAACCCGTTGTGTTTCGGATGGCTCGCCGGCGAGGTTTTCAGGAAGCCGATGCACTGGACGTTGTACAGCAGGTTTTTTTCTCCATCTCTCGTTCGATTGGGAATTGGCAAGCCGGTGACGACATGCCTCCCTTTCGCGCCTGGCTCTCGACGATCGCTCGCAATGCCATCTCGCAGGTGTTGATGCGACGCAAGCCAGACGTCGCGACTGGATCCTCCGATGTCAGCGAGATGTTGATGGAGTGGCCCGACCGGGAAACGACGTCCGCCGAATTGGATCGCGAAGCCCGCGCGGGCGTCTTTCGGTGGGTGGCCAATCAGGTTCGTGAAGAATTCAGCCCCGACACCTGGGCCGCTTTTTGGCGGACCGCGGTCGACGGCATTCCCATTGTCGAAGTAGCCCAAGCGTTAGGGCGCAGTACCGGCTCGATTTATGTCGCTCGCTATCGTGTCTTGGCCCGGTTAAAGGAACGAGCCCAGGAAATGTCTCAGCAATGGGACCTTAGCTCCCCGGAGTCAGAATCATGAAGACCTGTTGTTTGGCACTTTCCAACGAGACATTGCAACGCTTGGCCGCGAATGATCTGGCACCCGATGAACTGCGGGACATCGAACACCATGTCGATCATTGCCTCGACTGCCGGGCGTTGTTGGATCGGCAAATGGATGTCGACTCATTGGACAACGAGATCATCGTTTCGCTGGCTACCACAATTGAATCGATCCCCTCGGTCGCTACAGATGAGTTGTTGGACCTTGGCCCTTCGACGGCCAGTTTGTTGCGTCTCCTTGGTCCGACGGACGATCCCAATATGTTGGGTCGGATCGGTTCCTACGAGGTTGCTGCGATCGTGGGGCGCGGCGGTATGGGTGTCGTCTTCAAGGCCTTTGATCGATCCTTGCATCGCTTTGTGGCTATCAAAATGTTATTGCCGCATTTGGCTGAATCGGCGGCGGCACGAAAACGGTTTGCTCGCGAAGCCAAAGCGGCGGCCGCGGTTGTGGACGATCATGTCATGCCCATCCACGGGGTTGCCGAGTGGAACGGGATGCCGTACATCGTATCGCCTTACTGCCGAGGCGTGACCCTGGAAAAGCGAATTCGCGATCAAGGGGCCCTTTCGGTCGAAGAAGTGCTTCGCATCGGCATGCAAACGGCTTTAGGGTTGGCCGCCGCTCATGCCCAAGGCCTTGTGCATCGAGATGTCAAACCCGCCAACATCTTGTTGGACGAAGGGGTCGAAAGAGTCCAGTTGACGGACTTCGGATTGGCCCGCACCACGGACGACATCGGCATGACACGGACCGGGCTCCTGGCGGGAACTCCCCAATTCATGTCGCCCGAACAAACTCGCGGTGAATCGCTTGATGCTCGCTCCGATCTGTTCGCCTTGGGCAGTGTGCTCTACACGATGAGTGTTGGCCAGCCGCCGTTTCGGGGTCCCAATCCATTGGCCGTTATGCAAAAAATTGCCAACGACCGCGCGCCAACCGTTCAATCCCTGAACCCGAATATTCCGCCAGCTCTGTCGCGACTCATCGAGCGGCTCATGGAGAAACGCCCAAGCCAACGAATTCAATCCGCGTCAGAAGCAGCCGAACAGTTGCGGGAACTCTTGGCCAGCCGACAACGTGGCGGGTTGCCCGCGGGCCGGACGCGATCTGTACTTCGTAATTGGCATGTCGTGACACTGTCGGCAGTTTGTTTCATCGCGGCGATGGGGTTCTACGTTCCTTGGAAGCTTGCCGCTACTCGCACTCCACTACCCAACGCAGCGGCAGCGAATTCACCGACGACACATGAAGTCGAACCTGTTTCCGCAGCCAGTACAAGCGCAAATTGGTCCGCTGGCTGGGGTGTGGAACGTCGTGACCTTGATGAAGTCTGGGGCCGAGTCCAAGCACTCGAACGTCGCAGCGATCCGGACATGTCGACCAACGACGACACGTTCCGGCGAGCCATCGATCAGTTACGTCACGATATCGAACAAGTGGATCGGCGCTTCGATCAATGGTCGCAGTGATACGCCACTGGAACGGGCGGCGGTCAACACAACGTTTTTTTGGGGTTTCATTTTTCCAAGCAAAGGGAACTGAGATGAAGAGTTTTATTTCGTGGAGTACCGCTAGCTGCCTCATGGCCGCCGTCGTCAGCGTGGCATGGGCCAACCTTAGCGCGACGCAGGATCCGTTTGACAGCGGTGGCAACGCGGCAGCAACGGCACCGGATCCAGCCATCATTACAGCGCTGGGAGGTGCTGGGGCCCCAGTTCAAGACAACCAACGACCCGCAGTGGCAACTGCCGCCAGCCCCTCGTCGCCGCTGGGGCGATACGATAACCGGGCACAGGCTTTCGGCTTGGGCCAGACGAACGCCGGGCAACAGAATCCACTCGCCCCAACTCAGGGCTGGATGCAGGCCTATTACTCAGCCAGTGCACCGCAAAACGACGAGCTGAACACGGCACTGGCCACGTGGAAGGATTCGGCCAATGATGCAGCCGCACGGCAAACGGCCAAAGAGAAGGCTAGTCAAGTCCTGAGCACGATCTATGACGAACTGCTCAATAGCCAAGAGCAAGAAATCGACGCCTTGGAAAAGCGAGTTGTCGAACTACGCGAACAACTTGGACGACGACGCCAAGCCAAAAGCCGAATGGTCGAACTCAAGCTGGAAATGTTGCTCAGTCAAACCGACGGTCTTGGTTGGCCAAGCCCAGAAACTCGCTCGCCTATGAATTTGTATCGGAACCCAGCCAGAGCGCCCGGACTTGATCCGCTGTTGGCACCGGCGACCGGAACAGCGCCGCAGCCGACCTTGCCTGCGACCATTTCGGACCGTTAACGGACGATTCGATCCGAACATGCATCCGACACGCATTCGATAAATGGACGCTCGGTGGAGGACCGCCTCCGCCGAGCGTGTTCGTTAGGTTTGCTGAATGGACAGTACGTCACATCTTTTTCCTTGACCCATAATAAAATTTGGCCAACTGTTGATCGGAAACGCCCAAGTGATAGCCCAGCACACAAAGTTGGTTCAGTAGGGTCGTCCGGACAAACCCATGCTTGAGCCAACGTCGCGCGGACGTGGTCACCGGTTGACGCGCGATGCCAATCTTTCCGCCCTTTCGTATTCGCCCCACAAACTCATAGTCTTCCATCAGCGCCAACGGCTTGTAACCTCCGTTTGCATAGAAATCGGCGGCGCGAAAGAACAAGGCTTGATCCCCATAGGGTCTTTGCCAGAACCGCGAGCGAAACGCCACGGCAGCCTCGATGATCCGTGGCAAAAAACCTGGCGAGTCGATCGTCAATGAAAACGCGCCGCCCACAAATTGCGTGCTTAAAATTTGTTCGATCTCTCGTCGATAGTTGTCCGGCAGCCGCGTGTCGGCATGCAGGAACAGCAAGAACTCGCCAGTCGCCACCGCTGCACCGGCATTCATCTGATTCGCGCGACCACGATTGCTCACAAAGGCGTGACAACCATATTGACGCGCAACTTCCACGGTCGAATCGGAACTGCCTGCATCCACGACAAGGACCTCTAGGCGATCGTCCGGTGTCCCGACCGTTTGCAGGGTGGTCGGAAGATTGGCCGCTTCATTCAAGGTGGGAATGATCACCGACAGTCGTCCGGGTTGTATCGTGAACGGAAGCGACACTCCCTCCTTTGCTTGATTTCACAACAGCACCAAGTCTTCCGGATGATCGACGTCGGAGAGTGGCCGCAGCACGTGAATTTGCAGGTTCATGGCTTGCGCCCGCTGTCGCGTTTGTTCGAACACGACCGCCGTGCTCCAATCGATCTCGTCAAACAAGTTCGGCTGGTCCGCGCGCAGGCCCATCAAGTAGTAGCCGCCGTCCAGTGCCGGGCCCAGGACCACGTCATGGTGTTCCAGTTGCTGGAACGCACGTTGCAGATCGGCCGCGGTCAGCGTCGGACAGTCGGTGCCGATGACGACCACTCGTGCAGCGCCCGCTGCAAAAGCCGCTCGAGTCGCAAATTGCAGTCTCTCGCCCAACCCTGCTTCGATTTGTGGGGCGTGGTGCAGGTCAGGACCAAACTCGGTTTGAGCATCCGCCATGAAGCCGCCGGTATAACAAACCGTAACCCGACCACCGCCTCCACTCCTCCATTGCCGAGCCTGACGTAGTGTCCCGCCGACGAATTGTCGATAAAGCTCGGTTGCCTTTTCGGCACCAAGCGCAGGAATTAACCGCGTCTTGTTTGCGCCGGGTTTCGGGACTCGCGCAAAGACCAACAAATGATCGTCGGTCCGAAATGGCTGCGACACGTTTGATCGTTCAGGACTCGGATCCCCAAGGTTGTCGTCGTGCATGGCGGGCGTTAGGTCAAGCTCCCGTTGCAACTGGAGCCACCCCCGGCCGTGCAGCCAAAACAATGATTGGCCGTTCGGATCTCATGATTCAAGAGCAACTCATCGGTCAACTGAGAAATATGAACACGACCATTGGCGTCATCAATCGCCAATTCCAACATTTGATTGAAATCACAATCATATAGAAATCCATTCCAGTCGACCGATAACAGCGAACGACACATCAAGCCATCGACCGTGTTCGGATTAAAACTCTGCACCAACTTCTCCATGTAGGCTTGATACTGCTGACGTTGAAGTAAATCATCCAAGAAGCGACTGACGGGCATGTTGGTGATGGTGAACAAGTGGTTGAATTGGATGCCAAAGCGTTGATCCAACTGTTCCTTGTAATCTGCTTCCAATTTGGGTTGTGCAGGAGGTAGTCCTAGTCCGGTCGGGTTGTAAACCAGATCAAGCTGCAAGTTCGAATTCGGTTGCGCATACCCCAACGCGTTGAGCTGTCGGATCGCTTCAATCGATTTGGCAAAGACACCGCTGCCACGCTGTGCGTCACAATTTTCTTCCAAATAACAAGGCAGCGACGCGATGATCGCCACTTGATTCAGCGCTAGGAATTGGGCCAAGTCCGTGAAGCCATTCGCCAGCAGGATCGTTAGATTGCAGCGATCGATGACCTGCTTGCCCAACCGACGGGCCTCGGTGACCAACAGGCGAAAGTTGGGGTTCATCTCCGGAGCTCCACCGGTAATGTCCAGTGTCTCGACCTGCGATCGGGCCAAGAAGTCGATCACTTGTCGCGCCGTTTCCAACGTCATGCTTTCGCGACGATCAGGGCCCGCATCCACATGGCAGTGTGTGCAGGTTTGATTGCAAACTTTGCCCACGTTGATCTGTAGCGTGCGCAACGAGTGTCGGTTTAGTCTTGAGGTTCCGCTGACCCGCAATTGGTCGCGGAACGAAACGTGGTGCGCTGGCGAGCCTTCTTCGAGGATTCGCAATTGCTCGGCGGCGGAGGAGAGTGGATTGCCGGAGCGGAAGAGTGTTTGTAGTTGCATGCGGTCTCGATGGGATGTAATGGAAGGTTGGACTATTGTCGTAGGAGCGAAAATAAGGGGCGGTGCTCGGGGGCGAGGGTCGGTTTTTTGCTTGCGGCTGTCGCGCGGAGCGGCGCATGGTTGGTCGGATACCCGCCCAGCCATGCTCTGCTCACGCGGTTAACGTGTCCGAGTTTGTGTTGTCGCGCGGAGCGACGTATGGTTGGTCGGATGCCCGCCCAGCCATGCTCTGCTCACGCGGTTAACGTGTCCGCGTTTGTGATTGTCGCGCGGAGCGACGCATGGTTGGTCGGATGCCCGCCCAGCCATGCTCTGCTCACGCGGTTAACCTTTCCGGGCTTGCGGTTTCCCCGCGGAGCATGCCCGCCCAATCGGACCTATTTTTGGTCGTTAAGTCCCCAATCGTATTCGACGAAGGACATTGAACCAGTACCCTCTTCAGCCGCTTTCGCAGCGGCTTCGTGCGAAATATACGGCGCGATGGATTTCAATCGAGCGGCCGTCGAATCCCCAAAGTCCGCGCCGAACCAATCCAGAATCGGCGAAACGTAAAACGTCTGGCGACTCGCGTCGTACCGAAACTTATTGGCGTCAGCGAAAAAATGGCGAGCATTTCCGGCCAACTGCGCTTCCATTCGCTCCCCAGTATACGCTTCATTGAGCAATCTTGGGCAGCCGATCGAAGCGCACACAATTGCGAAGTGGATACGAGGTTCATTCATTTTGCGCAGAATCTGGTGCTCGATCTCATCCAACGAAAATTGCTCGTCAACGACCACCAATTTCAGATTCTTCCAAATATTGTAGCCGATCAGCATCGCGGTATGGTTGCGAATGCTGGTGGTCGGGTACTCGCGGAGGATCCCTTTGATCGTCACTGCGTTGTAGGCGTTGATCCAAAATGCCAGTTGTTGCTCCTTGGTCCCTTGACCGTTTGAATGGGATAAGTGAGCGAGATACTGGTCAAGCAGCTGTACGTCTTCCGGGGAGTCCTGCCATGCTTGATAATTCACCATCCCGCGATCGTCGACATGCGTCTTTAGCAGTTTGTCCCAAGCGGAATGATCGATCTTATCCAGAGGCACTCGCTGGCTCGAGTCGACGGTTATCCCCACGATGACATCGCCGCCGATTGCCGGGCAGTTCTTGACGTCGGGGGCCAATGCGATCAGGAGTAGCACCAGCCAAATCATGTTTCGTGGCACGTTGTGGAATCCGTTTCGGTTAGGACTGAATCGTTTCTCTTGGTATGTCTAGTTAAATTGGTGTCCCAGCATCATAATGTCGCTGCAACTGGTCGACTCTTACCCCCGAAGTTCATTTTCTTGAAAAATAGCCGGTGGACCATGGGGAATCGTCCGCGGTTCGCTCATTTTGGGTGTCGGTTGGCGGCCTACGTATGACCCAGATTTTGCGAGCCGGTTGCGCGGTTCTGATCAAACGTTGAACGTCCGCCAAACACCGAGAATCGGCAAATTTGGTAGCTGGCTGTAAGAATTCTCAGCGGACAGCGACTAGTGCTTTGTTCAAGTCGGGAAGTCGGGTAGCGGCGTTTTCCAAAGCGAGGATATTCCCAACGGCCACCAAGCTTTGGCAAGCGTCGCTAATTTAGGTTTGGCAAAGCACGAGGCTTTGTCCCCAAAGGGTCTGACCCTCTCCGGTCAGGCCTTTTTGTCCGAAATTTTTACTTGCCCTCCAAAGCGTCCGCCTCCTTTGGGGACAGAGCCTCGTTGTATGATTCGACAACCGTTTGTAAAGAACAAGCTCCTCCATGCCAAAAGATTTGAACAGAACAGAGTCATCCGAATCCACACCCTCGACGGAGCCGATTTTAGGTAGTCAGAATTCGGAGAATCGCACGACGGGTCTTCGCGACTGGGCGAAACGGCTCGCGGTGCTTGTGCTTTTTTTGGCGATTGCCACAACCGGATATTGGTTTTTGCGTGACTGGCTATCGCTGGATTATTTGGCGACTCAAGAGTCGTTGTTGCGTGAATATGGCCAAAGTCATCCGATTTGGGCGGCGGTTGTCGTCTTGGCGGTTTATGTTGCCGTGACTGGCTTTTCACTACCCGGCGCCGTGGCTATGACTCTGGTGTGCGGCTGGTATTTTGGCTTTTGGCAGGCGATGTTGATCGTGAGCTTTGGTTCTACCGGCGGAGCGACCATGGCTTTCCTTATGACTCGGTATTTGTTCCAAGATTGGGTGCAAAAGAAATTCGAGCGGCGCATCGCAGCAATCAACGAAGCCTTCGAACGGGAAGGAGCGTTTTACTTATTCACCCTGCGATTGATACCGGCCGTCCCTTTTTTCGTGATCAACGCGGTGATGGGATTGACCAAGATTCGAGTCGCCACGTTTTGGTGGGTCAGTCAAGTGGGAATGTTGCCCGGCACGGCAGCCTACGTTTACGCCGGTTCGACTGTGCCGAGTTTGAAACAATTGGCCGAAGGCGGTGTAGGTCAAATTGTTAGTTGGCAATTATTAGTGGCCTTTGCAATCTTGGGCCTGATGCCACTGGGGATCAAACGCTTCCTGGCGATTTTCAAACGGA
Organism: Pirellulaceae bacterium; assembly: GCA_041741535.1. GTDB lineage: Bacteria > Planctomycetota > Planctomycetia > Pirellulales > Pirellulaceae > M30B19. The sequence continues at coordinate 4,514 of JBGSJV010000108.1, read as the reverse complement.
ACACAAGCCTATCGTCGCAGGAATCATCTGAAACCAACTCTGCGGAAAGTTCGTCATGAGCTATCTAGAACAACTCCAACCAAACGACACCTTCAATCAATCGCTACAAGCGAATGTACATCCGTTGGATTGGGTGAATCCGACTCCTCAGGGCCGGTACCATTTGGTCGTGATCGGCGCTGGGACGGCCGGACTGGTGACGGCTGCGGGAGCTGCCGGTTTGGGCGCGAAGGTCGCGTTGATCGAACGAGGCTTGATGGGCGGCGATTGTTTGAACGTCGGTTGTGTGCCGTCCAAAGCCTTGATCGCTGCCGCGCGACAAGTTGCCGCGATGCGAAATGCGGAGAGTTTTGGTGTTCGGTCGGTGTCGCCCGAAGTGGATTTCGCGGAAGTGATGCAACGACTCCGTCGCCTGCGAGCGGCGATCAGTCCTCACGATTCCGCCCAACGATTTCGCGAGTTGGGCGTCGATGTGTACTTCGGTCAAGGGACGTTTACCAGCAGCAACACGGTCGCAGTGGACAGTAGTGGATCGCTCCGAGATCCAACGTATGGTAGTGGATCGCTCCGAGATCCAACGAAGGTTCGCGGAGCGAACCACGACATTCGGACGTTGCACTTCAAGAAGGCGGTGATTGCGACGGGTGCTCGAGCGGCCGAGTTGCCAATCCCTGGTCTCGCCGAAGCGGGCTACCTAACAAACGAGTCGCTGTTTTCGTTAACCGAACTTCCTGGACACTTGATCGTGATTGGCGGTGGACCCATTGGTTGCGAAATGGCCCAAAGCTTCGCTCGGTTGGGAGCCCACGTCACACTGATCGAGCAGTCTGCGCATGTCCTCGCGCGCGAAGACGAGGACGCGGCCCGCATTGTGCAACACGCTTTGCAGCGCGACGGCGTCCAAATGGTCTTGCAGGCCAAGGTCGTTCGTGTCGAGAAACAAGGAACAGACAAAGTCGTCGTGGTATCGCAAGCGGGTCAGGAAACCCAACTCCGCGGCGATCAGATCTTGGTCAGTATCGGCCGGACACCAAATTTGGACGGCTTGGGACTTGAGACGGTTGGTGTGGTTGCTGACCCGCGACAAGGTGTGCAAGTGGACGATCGGCTGCGAACTTCGAATCCCAACATCTATGCGGCCGGTGACGTTTGCTCGCAATACAAGTTCACACACGCTGCCGATTTTCTAGCGCGAATTGTGATCCAGAACACACTGTTTCTGGGCCGAGCCAAAGCCAGCCGACTGATCATCCCCTGGTGTACCTACACATCCCCGGAAATTGCTCACGTGGGCCTGTATCCGGCAGAGGCATTGGCGAAAGGCTGGCAACTACAGACGTTTACTCAACCGTTGTCAGGAGTCGATCGCGCGATCCTGGATGGTGAAGACGAAGGATTCGTCCGGGTCTATTGTCGGCGAGGTTCCGACCGGATTCTTGGCGCGACGATTGTCGCGGCTCATGCCGGCGATCTGATCGGCGAAGTGGTGCTGGCGATGAAACACCGAATTGGACTGAGCAAGATTGCGTCCGTGATTCATCCCTATCCAACCCAAGCCGAAGCGATCCGCAAACTCGGTGATCAATACAATCGCACGAAATTGACCCCTCTGGTGAAAACGTTGTTCGACACGTGGTTGAAATGGACTCGATAACGTGAGCCGACGTCTACTTCCCCGCGGATGGCAACGTTGATAGGCGTTGGAATGCGAAGTCTTGCCGCCTCGAGCCTTAACGCCACCGATATTCGAAGAAGGCGGGGCGGTGCTTGGGCGAACGAGTGTACACGGCTTGAGTGGCTTTCTCGGATACCGTGGGTTTTTCCGTTAGCAGGTGGTGGTAGAGTGCTGTTATGGCGTAGACGGTGTTTTGGGGATCGGCTGCCGGAAATACTTCTTCCAAGAATACTTCATATTCGGTAATCCACACCAACCGAGTGGGACTGTCGACAAATCCCACGTGGGCCTTCTCGCCACGGATGGTTTCAAAGTTCTGACCGTCAAAATAGTACACCATGCCCAGAACGTAGGGGAAGTTTGGTTGACCGGGCTCGGACTGTGTCGGCGTGACCAAATAATTCCAGCCAAAACCATTTCCGATCCACGCGTAATGCAACGCATGCATTCGCAACGTCTTGCTTTGGTCGCGAACGGGCTCGATAAAGACTTTTGCAGGGCGCCAGTCATGATTGACATCGCCATCGCCCCAGCGGCCAAACCAGCGGCCATCAAAAGCCGCGAAGCTATCGGCCGAGATGTTTTCCTTTCCTTCCAATTGAGCATTTAGTCGAGTGGACGTCAGTGAAAAATCGACAATCGGCTTGCGAGCGGCCAACGACGTTTGGGAGCCTTTTTGGAACTCGGCAATCGTCTCACAGATTCGCTGAGTGTACGGGACGCCTGCTGCGTCAAGGGACAAAAGCTTTTTTCGGAGCGCCTCGCCTTCAACCAAACCTTGTTGTAGCTGTTCGTCTTTTTGACTCCATGGCAACATGGCCGGTGGAAACAGCGGATCAAACTCGGCGGAAAACAGATCGAACTCACGGTCTTTGGCGTTTTCAACATCGGTTGAATCTTGGGCCATCAGCGAGCTTGTGAGACTTGAAAGCAGTCCCAACAAGACGATCGCCGCCGACATTCTTCTCGTTACCGTTCGAACCGTCATTTGCATGATGTCAAATCCAGTGATTCAGGAGTCGCCCCGACCGCTTCGCCGATCATTAGAGTCCACTCGTCTGGATTCGTCTACTTCGGCACCACATGTCCTGGTGACAGATCTGAATCGTTGTCGGCGGCAAGATTTCAGGTTGTTAACCAACTTGTGCCCATCGTGCGCGTATTCCTGCGACAAACCCCGGTCTTCACACAAAACCCGCACTATTTTAGTAAAGCCGAATTCTCGGAATGTGGCGGGATCCGCAAGTTGAGCCTCGACGATTAGGGACAACGGAAGTAGAATCCATCACGATGGAGGGACCGGCGACTTCGCCGATTGACCGGCGAGTAGAACGAAGAGTATTTCCGCAACACGAGTCGCAGAAGCACCTTCTGGCCTCCGAGAAAACGTGTGCCTGGAGATAGGTTCAAATTGAACGATCACGATCCACCGAAGCCACCGCAAGTGTTGGAAGAAAATGAATTGCCGTTGCCAATTCGCGCGACGTCAGGGCAATCGTCCGAATCTCGGGTCAAGTCACCAACATCCAAACGCGTTCTTCCCAAGTATTTCTTGCTGCCGTTTGTGCCGTTGTTGTTATTTACTGGTGCAGTGATTGGAATCTATGTCCAACCACCTGCGTTGCGCTACTTTTTGTTCGTGACCGGATTGAAACCGGGTGGTGGCACCAGCAATCCCATCGCAGTACCGGTCGAAGCTCCCGTGGCCGTTCGTCCTCAACAGTCGACTATCCGCAGTGTGGTGGCACTTGGTCGCCTCATGCCCGATGGCAAGGTCGTCACGATTTCGCCGCCTTATGGTTCGGGAGATGCTCGGATCGAAGAAATTACGGTAGCGATTGGAAGTCAAGTGCAGCGCGGCGATATCTTGGCGTTACTGGACAATAAACAAAGTTTAGAAGCCGCCGTGCAATCAGCCGAGGCAAACGTTGCGTTGCAGAAAGCCGCGTTGGAACAAGTACGGCAAGCGATTGCAGCAAGTTTGGACGAGTCGAAAGCAGCGTTGGAACGAGCGCGATCCGGCGCGATCTTGGCCGAACAGGACCTGCGTCGCACGCGGGCGTTATACGAAAAGAGTGCGGTTTCACAAGCCGAATATGATCAAGCTGTCGCTGCGTCCTTGCAAGCTGAACGTGATGTTGCGAAAACAGAAGCAACCTTGTCGCGATTCGCCTCACAAAAAATTGACGAACAAACCGACGTCGTTGTCGCTGCGCGAAAGCTGGATTCCGCAGTCGCTGATTTGAATCGAGCGAAACGAGACTTGGCTCGTGGTGTTGTGACAGCACCGGTTAGTGGTACGGTGCTGGACATTTATTCGCGCCCAGGTGAAAAACCGTCTGCAAAAGGGATTCTGGACCTTGGCAATGTTCAGCGCATGATTGCCGAACTTGAAGTTTACCAGTCGGAGATTAGCCGAGTGGCGGTCGGACAACAAGTCGCGTTAACAGCCGATGCTTTTGATTTGCCGTTTCACGCCTCGGTGACCGAAATCGGGTATTCGGTCCAACGCCAAAGTGTCGTTGACGATGATCCAGCGGCGAACACGGACGCGAGAATTGTGATTGTTAAAGTGAATTTGGACGAAGAATCCTCGAAGCGAGCCGCGAAGCTCACGAACTTGGAAGTGACAGGACGAATCGCCGTGGAGGACCTGCAGTGACGGGTCATTGTCGTGGATCGCTCCGCGATCCATTGTTGGTTCGCGGAGCGAACCACTACAATCGGGCACGCCATTGTCGTGGATCGCTCCGCGATCCATTGTTGGTTCACGGAGCGAACCACTACCATCGGGCACGCCATTGTCGCGGATCGCTCCGCGATCCGTTATTGGTTCGCG
>JBGSJV010000107.1:0-9831 GCA_041741535.1 Pirellulaceae bacterium | reverse complement strand
GTGGTTCGCTCCGCGAACCAATGATCGATCGCGAAGCGATCCACGACAATACACCACTACTCGACACTCTTTTGCTGGACCTTTATTTCGTAGTCGCCCGGATGGTACGCATGGAAAATACTCGAGCCAATACAGATTCATCGATAAACTCTTCAGCAAATTCGACATCATCCAGTTCGCCGTCGTCCGAGACGTCCGAGACTCGCGTTGGCGTTTCCCTGCGTTGGGTTTGGTGTGGAGCTGTTTTGCTGGTGGCGGGAGCGATTGCTTATTGGAACCGGTCGCCGGCGGCCGTTGAAGAGAGCAATCAAAAACTTGAGTTCAACTTTTCGGCCAACGGCGCAGCGAACGGCCGGCTCGCGGGGAAAGACGCAACCGCGAGTCCTACCGGTGAGAACCCGGGCTCGGCGACTCTTATCAAGGGCGGGATCACCGATTTGCTGAACGAACATCCGATCGAGTCCGCGGCTCACCCGCTTGATCCTCTATTGTTGATTGCCCAGCGAGGACTGGAACAATTGCGGGGTTCTTTGCGAGATTACACAGCGACTTTGGAACGCCAGGAACGGGTCAACGAGCAACTGTTGCCGGCCGAGACGATCACGCTCAAGATTCGCCAAGCCTTGACGGCCGAGCAAAACGCGGGGGAAGCGGTCGCTCGTGGTATTTATACTCGGCACGAAGCGCCGGCCAGTTTGCAGGGGCAAGAAGCGATCTATGTCGAGGGTGAAAATGATGGCAACATCGTGGCCCATACGACCGGGGTGCTGAACCTGCGACGTTTCTATTTGCCACCCACGGGGTTCTTGGCGATGCGTGGCAGTCGGTATCCGATGACCGAGGCTGGGTTCGAAGTGTTGATCCGAAGAATGCTGGAGCGAGGCCAGCGAGATCGTGATTTTGGCCCATGTGAAGTCCGCGCCGATCGGCAAGCTCTGGTTAATGGGCGTTCCTGTACCATGTTTGAAATCGTCCATCCCAAACCCGAAGGCCCGTACGACTTCCATATCGCCCGCATTGCCATCGACGACCAGCTCAACCTGCCGATTCACTATGAATCGTTCACTTGGCCCAAAGAGCCAGGCGGTCGGCCGGAACTGTTGGAGCGATACACGTACACCAATATCCAAATCAATCCGGGCCTACCCGCCGAAACGTTTAGTCCCGACAACCCGGCGTATGCTTACCCCAAGCGTTAAAACAGTAGCAGGCGCACGCCGTGTGCCGTCCGCCGATTCTCGGCTGCGAGTTACATAGAAGGCGAGGTACATAGGTGCCACTCTTCTATGTAGCGGCTCTGCTGTAGGGACCCCACCGAATTTTCAAATTGCCAATTGGGGGCTTCGGCGTCCGAGTCACCGTTCGACAGGATCTCGACGCGGGTTGTCGATCGAAATTTGTTTTGCGTCAATGCGTGAAGTGACTAGAACACGGGAAAGACTCGGCACGGGCGCGGACCTTCGGCGAACGATAGGAGTCAATAAACGGATGGCACGTATCTGCATCGCGTGAAAGCCGACGGAGATGCGAGTGGAGTCTGCAAAGTTGTGTGTGTGTCCCCAGTTGGTTTCATATCTCTACCAATTTTCCATTCGGCCCGAAATAGTTAAGTCTTTACCGTACGTTTCGTTCTTGAATACTGACGTTCTTGAATAGATCAGGATGTATTGTGCGAACGCTATCGAGAACTTGTTCAGGAGTTGGCCGGGCGACAGGGACTTTCGCTTGGTGGACGACGAGTTCACCATTGGGATCGACAACGACGACGAAGACGTGCCGTGGTAACATGGTCTGACTAGTCTCCCCGAAACGTACTTCATTAGTTTGACGATTCCACGTACATGCGATTTTCGCGCCGGACGAACGGTACTCAGCTAATTCAAGCTCGGAAATTGTTCGAGTGTGCTTTGTTGTTGCACCCTCACTATTCGTTAGATGATTTGGATCGACGAGGACAACTCCAAAAACAATGACCTCTTCGTCGCGGTCCGGCAACTCATTACCGTGTAGTAACAGCATCGTGCCGGACTGCCCAACAAGCGAAATGCCTGTTGAACTTGAAACTACGGACCTGCCAAGCTGAATTCCGTCGTCACAGCCCATCATGAACAGGAAGGTAAAAAGACAAATTGCTCTCATTATCGGTTTAACCCTTTCCGCCATACACCCTTTGATACCACCCAATCGGAGAAAGAACCCCGACATTCGCAACAAACAAACTCCCGACGATCCCAAATGACGCCAGTTTTGTCTGCTGAAACGTCCGAATCACCCCATAACGCCCAAGGTGTCGCTCCTTCATCTTCGGGATTATACGAATAGATCAAAGGAACAGCTGGGGACACACAACTTTTTAACGTAGCTCCGGAGTTGGGATATGCTTGATGGAGTGGTGATAGGTTATTGATCGTCGGCGACGCTGGGTGAACTTTGGGCAGAACCCTGGGGACACTCAACGTCGGAAGGACCTGAACGATCGCCGACTCGCGAAGAAACGGCAGTGTCTGGTCGGCATCGAGCGACCCCAGGTGCCCCGGGGAACTGTGTGTGTCGTGTGTGCCCCCAGTTTTCCCCCGCTTACGCCGTTTACCTTTTCACCGTTTGCCCTTGGCCCTTCGCCCCAAGCACGAACCCGTCCCCGTACCGGTTTATTCGGTCGGAGCGGAAGTTTTGAGGTTAGAAAGACGCCCCGCGGATTGGAAGCGGTCGAGCGCAAAACTTGTTTAGCAAACAAACCCAAACCGAGACCGCAACGGTTCACGCCCGCTAGTCCGCACGTTCTGTACCAAAGAACCAAACACGACGAAGCAACGCCCCCGTACCGGTTCATCCGGTCGGAGCGGAAGCTTTGAGGTTAGAAAGACGCCCTGCGGATTGGAAGCGGTCGAGAGACAAACTTGTTTAGCAAACAACTCCAACCGAGACCGCAACGATTCACGCCCGCTAGTCCGCACGCTCCGTACCCAAGAACCAAACACGACGAAGCACCGCCCCCAACGTGGCTCGTCCCCAACACGGTGAATCCCTTGTTGCGACGTTACTTCGAAGCCGCCGAGATTACCAAGCCGGGCAGCGTCCACATCTTTCGGCACACGGCAGCGACACTGATGTTGGAAGGCGGAGCGGACTTGCGAAGCCTGCAAACATTCTTAGGTCACGAACATCTCAACACGACTCAGATCTACACGCACATCACTCTCCAACGCCTCCGAGAGATTCACAAGCAAACCCACCCAGCGGAACGGATGAAGAGTGAAGAGTGAAATCGTTGAACACCTGAGCCATGCCTGAAAAAATCCCAGTCGGCCGCATCTGATTTCGCTTGCTGCGAGCGTGGGTGCTCGATTAGAATAAGTCCGAGTTCTGACCAAGGCAGCCAACGCATCGAGGGCGTCATCGTGTTAGCCGATCCTCCGCACTTATCTCGACATCAAAGAACCCCATCAACGCCATCGCTCTCTTCGTCTTTTCGCAGTTCAAAACTCCAAACCTCAAATCCGTCCTACCATCGCAACCAACAATACTCCATCATCGGCCTCACCAACGCCGCCGGAACACTGGTTGAACGTTACTCCTACACCGCTTATGGCACGCTGGGCATCTACGACTCCAGTGGCACCGTTCGTACGACCAGCACTTACGCCAACCGCTACACGTACACGGGCCGCGAGTACGACCCCGACCTCAACCTCTACCACTTCCGAGCCCGCTGGTACGACCCAAGCACAGGCGGTTTCGTCTCCAGAGATCCATTGGGGTATGTGGATGGGATGAGTTGGTACCGTGGGTATTTTGGGGTGATGGGAATCGATCCCAGTGGACAACTAGTAATGGCACTGGACAATAAGAGGGCACAAATTCCCGGCGGGGATCTTCAATACTCGTGCAACTGTGGTTGGATAGACTGGACTCATGCCGGTGATGAAGACGAGGATGTGAAAAAGGGAGCGCTCGTCGAATTATTCGAACAAATAACGAGAGGCGAAACCCGTGTATGTTTCCGGATGACGCAAACTAAGATGGGAATTTCTACTGGCGAGACCATGTGCTTTAATTTGAAACGCGGCTTGACTGATGCAGAAAAAAAGTGCGCGGCTTGGTTCATCTTCAAAGATGTCTCGGAAGTATTCGAGATGCATCAAGACACTTACCGCCTTCCGTGGAATAAAAACTCAAGCTTTAGCCCGGAAGATTTGGTTTCAAATTTGCTTTACTTTCATCGAGTAATTAATGGGGTATCGCGCGCTGAAATAAAAGAACTATGCGGCGTCATCGAGGGTGTGGACATTAATCTCGAACTCTACGACCGCTTCCCATGGGATCAACAAATTATGGACTGGAGCGCGTTGAGATTTGACGAGTGCGCTCCGTGTACCGAAATATTACCGTTTCCTGATCGACTTAGGCAGCCCCTTTGCGATAGAAACACCGTCTTCGAGCACAAAGAGCAAATTCCGGTAGATGAGCGGTTCCCAGATGGAACAACCATGAAAGGTGGTACATGGAGACCGCCGGTCGGTCCGAGGTACAAATGGTAGAGCGGCGAACGGAATGCAAGAAAAAACTGAAGGAGATTCATGTGCAGCCAAATTACGACTTTGAGGCGAGTAGAACCGCCTTTGTTCTGAAAGTTTTAGACGATCTCATTCTATTCAATACTAGAATTCTACCTTTACTATTTGCGATCACTGGGCTGATGGGTTGTTCGCCAACTGAGTATACTGTCGCAGTGTACAAATGCGATGATGAGGGCCTTCGGATCATCGTCACCGACGTTAACGAATGTGATGTTAGAAGGCGCATTAGTGGCTTCTTGGAGACTCCGCAGACAAAGCACGGGCCATTTCATGTAATAAACTTGGAATGCGGGCGATCATTCGACAAAAGCGAATTCGAACTAGTCTCGAACGAGGATTACATTGTGTTTCGACGAGTTGACTCACTCCGGCCCAGACTTGTGTATGATCGAGTCAGCGAGATTACATTGGATCCAGACGAGCTTCCCGATGGAGTGAAACGCCTACTTGAAGAAAGAACCATGAGTAAGCCTGATTTGGATGATTAGACCGGGAGCTGCCGCTAGGCTGGCTTTGATTGGCATGTGGTTCGCTAACCGAAAGATGGGCCGATTCTTGAGCTTCGCGTCAATGTTTGATTTGAATGTTGGTGCGATTGAGTGCCGATGTCGCGGATGAATCGGGCGACGAAGTTGATTTGGCGTTGCTGAACTTGAAGTGATTGCAGACCGGTAGCGAGGCAGGCGGTTTTGATCGCCGCGGAAAGTTGAATCTTGTCCGTCGCTGAAGGTGCGACAGTATGGTCAGGCGTTTTTCCTCGATGTCTTTTTCCCTGGTGGCGGAATTCCGGTTTGAACTTGATCGTGATGATTGGTTCGTCGTGCTTGGTTCTTTGATCGCCGTGCCTGATCACAGCTTTTCTTGTGGTGCCGTTTGAGATCGTACACCGCGTCGGGATTGAATTCGTAGATCTTCGGATTGCGTAGTTCGCCGGACTTCAATCGCTCGGCAATCTGTTCGATCAAGTACCAATAGATCGCTTGATACAACCACTTGTCGAACCACGTCGTCCCCGCCATCGCTTCTTGCAACGCCACGGGCCAACGACTGCGGTCGACCCGTCCGCCTCGCAGTTGCTGCAAGAATTCGATCATCACGTCCCACGGCATGACACTCAGTAACGACAGAAGTTTGCCCACTGTTTGCAGAATGGTCTTCGTCATGTGCTGGGATCGCTGAGCCAATCGTTCCATCTGCTCGCCGCACTGTCGACAGCCGTTGTACTTGGACCGCCATTCCGATGGCCCCAATCGCTTGCCGTGTCGCGATGTCTTGCGGGCATCCTCGTTGCACGAGACGTGCGTTTTGCTTGGAGCCAATGTGGGACTGGATGTTGAATCAGAGGTTGCAGCCGTGCTGGTCGGCAAGATCGCTTGAACGGCGATCTGCAAGTCTTGCTCGATGGTCGTTGGGTGCCACTGAGCGATGCGAGCTTGCGTGTGCTGTTCTTTCCACAGCTGCCATTCCAACAACTTCGCTTCGTCGGCAATGTAGGTCGTCGGTCCGCTGGCGGCGTGGGTAGTGTCGGTCGCCAGTCCCTTGGCGGCTTCGGCATTGTGCGTCGCCAGTCCGCTGGCGGCTTCCGATTCGGTCGTGTTATCACGATGGACCGTAGGAACCGTCTACGACAATGGCGAGACACTGTTGTCCACGACAACGGCAACGCAGGTGGATCAAGACGCGGCTTTGATTGGCACACGGTTCGCCATTTAGAACTAAAACTACGGGTGTTTGAACGGTTCACACAGCAAGATTCACTGAGATTGGTGTTGATACGAGCCGATGGATCCAAAGATCGTTTGCGGTTGTGGAGGTTTTGTTGATGTCGGCGCAATGCGATGGCGAAGCGCGCGGTTACTGCTCGCCACCATTTCTTTTCGACCTACAGCCGCCGCCGGTCACGTCCAGCAGAATTTCGGTTCCCCCTGAAGGTCGCCCCCAAAATTCAGCTGGACATGAACACTGACGTTCCGGCTACACGCGGCTGTTGAATGGTCTGAAATGGAAGCGAGCGTTCGCGACCTGTAACCCTTCAATCAAGGCTTTCTATGAAATCTCTTCGCTCATCTTTGATGTCATCGCAGCAGTTTCCACTTCGAACTCATCGCCCAAAAAAATCCTCGCCAACTTTCAAACATTCTGACATGTTGCCATTCCCTCCTTCATCGGCAACACTGATTCCAGCGTCCCCTATGCGATCCCATTCAATGCTACTGCCGTTTACCGAGGAACGGGACGACGACGTAATTGATAATCCTTCCACCCTGGTTCATGCTACACATGCAATACAAAACCATCGTACTCGAACTGATCCACCAGCTCCCAAAGCTAAAAGCCCAGTTAGAGTCCAACAGGTCTTTACTTTCGACGATGGAACTGAAGGCACAGCAATTCCGGGAATCCCATCTGACCTTCCTGGCCGAGCTTCAATCGAGGCAACCGGAAGCATCGCCGGTCCTGCTCTGTCAACAAGCGGGAGAGATAGCGATAAGTCAACTCCAGGAAGAACTGCAATCGATGGAAGCAAACCTGACTTAAGTTCGAGGTCATTCGAAAGAACTCGTCGATCATCGCAGATTCAAACCTTTTTGAAGTTTGACGCTGTTCCAGAAGCGAAACCAACTGTTGCAATTGAGCAACCACTCGATGTTTCACCATCCAGCGGAGAAAAGGCAAAAGCCCGCGACATCGTCGCCGCCATTCGAACTCTTAAACATATTGAGGACGCTGGGCGAAACCCCACATTTGAGGAACGCCAGCAGCTTGCAAAGTTCACAGGCTTTGGAGCGGTGGCAAGGTCTCTGTTCCCTGATCCGGTCACCGGTCATTACAAGGACGCCTCATGGGAAACGCTCGGTAAGGAACTGGAGTGCCTACTCTCAAGCGATGAATATCAAAGCGCCAAGAGAACGACATTCAATGCCTTCTATACCTCTCGGAAAGTAATTCAGGCCATGTACCGGGCACTTGACCAGCTCGGCACGCCCGAACAGGCGTTGATCCTTGAGCCAGGCTGCGGCAGCGGCAAGTTTATGAGCCTTGCCCCGAGCGGCAAACGCTTCATCGGTGTTGAACTCGATACGACTTCCGGCAGGATTGCAAGAGCTCTACACACCGGCCACGACATCCGCATTGAGAACTTCCGCGACAGCAAGCTTCCTGAAGGCCATATCGATGCCGTTATCGGCAACGTGCCATTTGCCAATATCAAGCTCGATCACAAGGGTGAGAAATATTCACTGCATGACTACTTTTTCGTCAAGTCGCTCGACGCACTGAAGCCAGGCGGCGTGCTGGCCCTTGTTACCTCGCATTACACGCTCGACAAGCAAAATGCTTCTGTCAGGGAATATATTGCCGGGCAGGCCGATTTTCTTGGGGCAATCCGATTGCCGGATGACGCCTTTAAGAACGAAGGAACGAAAGTGGTTACCGATATCATCTTCCTGAAGAAGCGGGAAGCAGGACAAAGCCCCGCACATGCTGACAAGGATTGGCTCGCAACCGGCACGAAAGAGATCGGCAATACTTCGGTTTCCGTCAATCGCTACTTCCTGAGCCATCCTGAAATGGTGCTCGGCAACTGGACAATCGAAAACCAGCTCTACGGCCAGGGCTTCAGCATTACCGGTTCGGGAAATCTCGAGCGCGATCTCGATGAAGCAGTCAAGAGATTGCCTTCCTTTGCCAAGCAGATTGCCAACAAGTTTGAGTCGGAACCTGTTGTTGCCCGATTCAACCGCCCTCCTCCCGTCCGCCATGTGATCGAAGGAAGCTACTATGTCGGCGACGACCAGATAATCTATCAAATCGAAGGAGGTGTATCTCATCCGGTAACTCATGGCTCTACCCCGCTCACTGCCAATGGAACCATGATGGGCAAACGATTGGCTTCCCTGATAACACTCAGGGATGCGGCACGGTTGGTATTGCAGTCGCAGAACGACGCCTGGCCTGAAGGTGAACGCGATAAGGTACGGCGGGAACTGAATCTGAAGTACGACCGGTTTGTCCATGAATATGGGCCGATCAACAAAACCACGTTCAGCGAATCAACCAACGGCAGTACCACACGCCGGATGCCCAACCTGGTAAAGTTCAAAGACGATCCGGATGCCATGCTGGTCATGGCTCTGGAAGACTATGATGAAGTTGCCGGCAAGGCCGAAAAAGTATCGATCTTTCATCGCGATGTCGTCGGCCGGAAAGACTCTGTCGTTCGGGTAAAAACTGCCGAGGAAGCCCTTATCGTCTCACTCGATCAGACCGGCGGGAAAGCAGCTGGGGACACACAACTTTTTAGCGAGCTCCAGAGTTTGGATTTGCTTGATTTAGTTGCGATAGTTTATTGATCGGCGGCGACGCTGGGCGAACTTTGGGGCTAGAGAGCAATTTGAAGCGGCGTTGCGCCCGTGAAAGATGGTCGGGCGACGGAAACTAGAATTTTGGCCAGTCGGTTTGGCGGAGAAAGGCAACAAGCAAACGCGGCCGAAAGGTGAGAGCCGGCAGCGTGGCAGAAAATGGTTTTAAGATCGAATGGACCGGTGTCGCTTGGCTGGGTACTTAGCTGGGCAACAACTGGCGAGTCTTCGCGGGGATGTTGTAGCGTTGCCCGCGTGTGCGACTGCGAGTTCCGTCGATGACCGTCGGTTTCCCCGCCACCGAACTAAACAACCGACCGAAGTTCTTGGTCAACTCGCACCAAGCTGAAGCGTCGATCCCCAATCGCTCGAACAACGGAGCCGCCGATTCTGGCGTGGCTCCCCGCTTGTCCGTGCGTATTTGCCGAGCGGTCCAATCCAGCAACTCCAAGTAAGTCGCGGTACTCAGTGGCAGGAACCCCTTATCGCTGGCTCGCATGCCGCTCGTATGGACGCATGGCCCGATTCCATTGCCATCTTCCGTCAAACACACGGGACTCAAGGAACGGGCAATTGGTCTGAGTTCCGATCGCGCGACGGGACTCTCCGGCGATTCACCGTTAGATTGCGGCGTTGTCACTCGTGTCTGTGCCGTCCGAGCCTGCAATTCCAGAGCCCGCTGCTGGGCCGACGTGTACGGGCTGGTTTCGATGGTCTCGGCCAAGGCCGCACGAATGGGGTTCAAGTCGACATAGGCCGCACAGGCCAGGATTGCGGTTTCATCAAGCAGGCGAACGGCCCGATATCTCGCTTGCCAAAACTTGCCGACTTCGCCGTCTTCCTTATTTGCCCGTTGCCCGATCTTTTGACACAACAACTTCATCCACCACGAA
>JBGSJV010000106.1:0-123646 GCA_041741535.1 Pirellulaceae bacterium | reverse complement strand
CCAATTTAATGCCCACGCGATTTTCCCATCCGGTCGTCTCATCTCATCAACGAGCCCATCCCGACGTCTCAGCAACCATTCACACTTCTCTGTTCCCTCCGTTGCCTTCTGTTCCTATTGTCTTTAACACGATACGTTGACGTGTAGGTGAATACGAGAAAAATTTGAACAGAAGGAAACAGAGGAAACAGAGACCAGGAAAAATGACTCATTCAGTTCGATAAAGACGAAGTAGTCCGGCCATTCCTATTTCCGTGCCGTTCTCATTTCGGGGGCTTTCAAATTCGCATCTTCAGCGCCCGGTTCCTAGTTTGCCTTGCGATACCAAAACACTACTAACGTTCTGACAACTCGACAATTCGCAAATTCTTGAATTCGACTTGAGTACCCGGGTCGTGGGCTTGGAGCATGATGGTGCCGGCTGCAAGACGGCGACCCCGGCGCGGATTTTCATTGGGTGGGCGCTGATCGGACCAATCGGTTACTTGATAGCCGTTGACCCACACTGAAATCTGACCACCGCAAACCATGATCACCTTGCGAAACCATTGCCCTTCATCCGCGACAACTCGCCGAGCGTTCACGCGGCGAAAGATACCTCCAGTACCGCAGTCCTCCGGCTGAGCCCGATCGCCACCAACCGTCCCATTATGAATCTGACTTTCGTACCCATTGAGGTTTTCACCGGGAATGCAACGAAAAAACACTCCGCTGTTGGTACCCGCTTGGGCTTTGGCGTCGATCGACAACACAAAGTCCTCGTAACTTTCAGTCGTCGCCAAATAACCGGGACCGCCGCGAACTGCAAGAACACCGTCGACGACCTCTGCACGAGCCCCGCCGACACCACGAAGATCAAAACCGCTGGATTCATCCAGCGACCTGTAGTTTCCAGAATCCGGCAGCGTCGGCAAGAGCGAGACTTGTTCGATCTGAAGCGTCCCGTCCGCAACACGAAAGCCAATGTAACCACGGCCCAAATTTATTTCGTCCGGTTGTAATTGAAGATTTGCAGGTTCGTTGAAACTTCCGAACCAATGCTTGATCAACGATGTTCCTGTGTCGGCACTTGAGTCCGTTGTCGTAACGGTCACCGTGATTTGATCCTGTTCGGGACTCAAACGCAGCGACACATGATCGACTCCCGTTTCACTGGCCCGAGGATTAGCCAACAACAACAACTCCGCTTGGCTATTGGCAGCGAGTCGATATTTCAGGTGGAGCGTAAACGCACTGAATTGGGCCGAAGTTCGAACCACGTTGCCCGCTCGCAAAGTCAACTTTCCCTCTTGAACGTCCTGCGGGTTGACCCCGCGCCAGCCAAACGGGGTTGCTTGATCAAACAGCTGGATCCAACCGCTTTGCCAATCTTGGGTCGTGTCCAGGTTCGCGGCAGCCACATTCGTTTCTTCGAGTCGATCCTGGGCGAAAGATGAACCCATGATCAAAACCCAACAGCACAAAACCGCAGACGCCTGATGGAGCGGAAGACGGCATCTCATTTCTGATCCATTCCCAAGAGTTCACGTTGCAGCCACGCGCGAGCATAAGTCCAATAACGATGAGCCGTGCGTTCGGAAACACCCATCGCTTCGGCTGCTTGGCTCATGGTCAATCCACCGAAGTATTTTAACATGACCAAACGGTAGGCAGCGGGATCTTCATTTTCGAATTTCGCCAGTGCCTCGTCCAAGCTGAGCAATCCTTCCCAATCCGTCTCATCCGCGAGCGTGATTTCTTCAGGCAATTCGATGCGACGGAGTTGTCCGCCCCGCTTTTCGCTCCGTCGCTTGCGTGCGGCTTCAATCAGAATTCGCCGCATGGCTTCCGCGGCGGCGGCAAAAAAGTGGCTGCGACTGCGGGGTTTCCATTCACCCTGGTGCTCGGCGTTCGCACCAGGCTTGACCAAACGCAGAAACACTTCGTGGACGAGAGCCGTGGGCTGTAACGTATGATCGGCCCGTTCATGCGCCATTCTGGCGGCAGCCATTTTCCTTAGTTCTTGATACACCAAGGGCAATAGTTCAGTGGCGGCTTGCTCATCGCCCGCATCCACTCGTTCCAATACGCGAGACACATCGGACAAACCTAAGACTCCTAACGAGCAGACGGCGGTTTGGCCGCAAACGAAACTTTAGAAAAGCCACATTGGCGTGAAATATCGAGCAAGCCCACAACCGGCCCAATTTCGATCTGATCGTCCGGATGGATGACCACGGGCGCATCGGGCTTGATCGCCACGATTGTTTGCAGGAACGCTCGCACCTCCGCGGCGCTACCAAAGACTTGTTCGTTGACGCGATACTGTGGACTCGCGGCATCTCCGGTCAATCGCACGACAATTCGCTCGAAATCTACTTCGGGGTCCAAGTCCTCCAAGTTCGACTCGAGTTTCCCCGCTTCCCGACTGACGTTGCTCGGCAACAATCGTTCGATAGCTTGAAAGCTAATTGTCCAAACGAAGAAGATCAACAGCAAGAATACGACATCGATCATCGGCGTCATGGCCGAGTTCATATCCAAAGCATCTGCACGATAGGACCTCGTCACTCTCATGATGCGGGGGCCTCCTCGGGCGAGTAAACCGCAAATGTGACATTCCAGATTCCTTGCTGGACACAGCCTGTGAGAATTGGCTGCACAAACTCGTACGGAGTTTGCCGAGCACAGCGAATGCGAACTTCAAAGTTTTCGCGCTCTTTGGCGTCCAACCGCTCCAATGAAGCGCCAATTCGTTGGCCAATCATGGCCTGTGTGACATCTTCGTCTTGGATTACAACTCGACCATCCGCCAACAAATTGATTATCAGCCGTGGATTGGTGAGCTGCGTTGGATGCGCTCCCGTCTTGGCAATCGGAAGCGCCAACTTCACTTGTTGCTCCTGCCGAGTCAGATGGCTCGAGATCAAAAAGAAAATGATCAACAGAAACACGACGTCGATCATTGGGGTCATATTGAACCCCAACGATCGATCGCGATTCTGAGCGGGCATGGCAACCATGAGTAACGTGCTTCAGAGGGAAACGAGCTGGATCGCTGTTAGTCGTTCGTCATTTTGCCGCTGATCAAGTGAATGAACTCGGCATTGGAATCGAATCGTCCCAACTGTTTCGTCAGTTGTTCCATGGCTTCGATTGGATTCATCTGCGTCAATGTTCGCCGTAAGGCCGTGACGGCGGTCAGCGTCCGCTCGGGCAACAATAACTCTTCACGTCGCGTGCCACTCTTGGAAATATCGATCGAAGGCCAAATGCGGCGTTCGGCCAACTTGCGATCCAAAACTAGCTCCATGTTGCCGGTCCCTTTGAACTCTTGGAAGATCAACTCGTCCATACGACTATCGGTATCGACCAAAGCCGTTCCCGCAATCGTTACCGAGCCGCCTTCTTCAAACGCACGAGCCGTCGCGAACAACTTCTTGGGGATATCCATGGCCTTGATATCGACACCACCGGACATTGTCCGACCAGAGTCACCCACCCATTTGTTGAACGCACGAGCCAACCGAGTGATCGAATCCATCAACAAGAACACGTCTTTGCCCATTTCGGCTAATCGCTTGCAGCGTTCGATGACCAATTGGCTCAAGCGAACGTGGCTTTCGATTTCCTCGTCCAAGCTGCTGGCGATTACTTCACCTTTCACATTGCGACGCATGTCGGTGACTTCTTCGGGGCGCTCATCCACCAACAGCACAATCAACTTGGTGTCGGGATAATTGGTGGAAATGCCCAACGCGATCTGTTGGAGCAAGATCGTCTTGCCACTACGCGGTGGCGCAACGATCAAGGCTCGCTGTCCCTTGCCAACAGGCGCCAACAGATCCATGACTCGATTGGTCAGCGGCTTTGGGCCAACTTCCAAGCGATACCATTCTTCGGGGTTGATGGGGGTCAACGAATCAAAGGGCTTGATGTCCAAACAAGCTTCTGGCTCCAGACCATCAACGTCCATTATCTCTTTGACGCGTGGTCCCGTTTGACCGCGACCTGGTCGAATCATGCCGCGAATCATCATGCCTTCGCGCAGTCCAAACCGTTCGATCATCGTGCCAGGCACAAACGGATCGGTCCGTTCTCGAGAATAATTGTTCGCGGATTTTCGCAAGAACCCATAGCCGTTGGGATGCATTTCCAGCATGCCGGATTCTTCGTGCAGTTCGACATTGGTATCGTCGAAGCGATCTTGATCCACCACATACGGATCATTCGAACGTGGTGGTTGATAAGGTCCGCGATAGTTCGATTGCCGACCACTCGGCATCCGCCGCGCGCCACCGCGAGGAGCGGGGCCCGGAGCCGGTGCGTTGGAATTTGGCCCCCGTCCATTGGGGTTGTAGCGTCCCGTTGGACGTCCGCCGCCCATCGCGGGACGTCCCGGAGCCCGCTGTTGCTGACGAGGATTGCCGCCGCGTTGATTTGGCTGCCGTCCACCTTGACCTGGGCCAGGCCCAGGAACTCGGCTGCCGCCTTGGCGATTGGACGGGCCGGTTGGGCGTCCGCGATAGTTGCCGCGTTGCTGGTCTGACGGTCCGGATCGCTCGTTGCCGCGTGGATTGTTGTATGGATTGTCATCTCCGCCATCGTCGGCAAAGTCACCACCTAAAAAGTCCGGGTTGTCCAATTCCGACGTGGATTCGTAGTCGTAGGCTCCGCGACCAAATCCTGCGTTTCGTCCGCCGCGATCTGCGACTTCGCGTCCGCCACGATCTGCGACTTCTCGTCCACCGCGATCTGCGACTTCGCGCCCACCGCGATCGGATACTTCGCGTTCGCCACGGTCCGAACCACCTCGTTCGCTGCGTTCGCTTCGTTCGCCTCGCGGCATTCTTCCACGGTCGTTTCTTTCCGCGCCATCACGCTCCCCTCCACGGTCGGGACTGCTACGTTCCGGACTCGATGCTCCCCGGGACGGAGGCCGACGATTGAGGCGCGGAGGTGCCGCGTCGAAATCATCACTTCGCGACGAAGGCTCTTGATACGAAGGTTCCTGATAGCTCGAGTTGCGGTAGCCCGAGTCGTAATTGTCGCTGTTCGTATTTGCCGTGTCACTGCGTTGGCGACCCGTTGATCGGCCACGTCGAGCCGGACCAGGTCCTGGACCGGGAATAGACGAGGGCGTCTGGCTTGGACCTGGGGCGGGAATCTCCGTCTCCCCAATCCGCTCATCAGAATAACTGCGTCGACTTCCGCGTTGGCTTCGCGACGGGCCAGGACCAGGTATCTCGTAGCCTTCGTCATAGCCGCCCCGTGGACCTGGTGCCGGAATTTCAGCGGCCGGAGCTGAATAAGTTGCCTCTGCGGGAGCTGCATCCAGCTCTTCGTTCTTCCTACGTTTTTTTCCCATCGAATATCACCGTGTGGTTGCGATACATTTGGTCCGCCAAAACCATCATCAATAGAAGATGTTGTTGGAAACCAATGTCCAAATTTAGATAGAAACAAAGCCGAAGATCTACCCGCGAGCAACTTGCCCAGCGATCTTAGAACGAGATCTTCTCACTCAACTTTATTTCCCGAGCCCAAAAAACTCCAAGCCCCAACAAAACCAAGCCCCAACAAATCTCGGAGCCCAACGAATCTCGGAGCTATGCAATCTCAGAGTGTCTACTCAGAGACCATTCTCAAACGCCATTCTCCGTACGACAAAACGACGAGTTCCATCCGAACGAACAGCGAGAAGGGATTTGCCCCGAACCTAACAAGCGAACAGGTCTCGCAATGGAGAACCTCAGCCATTCCCGAAACTGCCCTTAACTTCCCAACACCAAAATCCCAAAACCGGAACTTCAACACCAGGAACGAGGTTTCGATCAGCTACCGTCGAAACTTAACACAGACCGTCACGGCGGTTACCGAACCCGTAAGACGCTGGCAACGAAAGACTAATGAACATCAGCTCGTTGCCGCGTTGGCACAGTTATACAACTTTCTCCAATTCGTTCAAGCCCGCTTCACTCACCGCCATCGCACCCGTAGGGGGACATGAATCAGTAAGGTCAAATGACCCATTCAGCGAGCCGCAGCTTTAGAAATTGCTCCGGCTGCGGAAAGAAGCCGGCTGCACAAAAGAAGACGTTGTAGGGATGCCAAACCCTCGACAAATGGCGAAAAGATCCAGCGAGCAAATGGCCCGCCATCACTTGGCCCGCCCAACCGCCTTAAGTCTTTCTCGGAATCGGCCAGTTGTCAACGTTGAAGCCAGTGTTTTTTTGGAATTCGACAACATCCAAGGCGTAATAGTCGGAAAAACTGGCTAATCTCGGCCCCAGCTTTGTCTTCCCCGGTTCGCTTTCTTCTCGGACACTTCTTTTTTTGCTGTCAATCGACGCTGTTTGGCTGCCCGGGAAACTTTGGTCGCTTTGCGGGCCTTGGGCGGAGAAAAAGCCTGCAAAACGATCTGACGTATCTTGGCGTGACAGAATGCCAAATTTTCGGGCTGATTCCGTGACTGGTGGCTGGAAACGACCAAAAAACCTTCGTTATTGATGCGATTCCCCGCTTGAGCCCGAATGCGATCAAGCACCTCGACCGGAATTTGCCGATTCGCGGCCAAATTCCAATGAACAATGGCTTTGGAATTGACCTTGTTGACGTTCTGTCCCCCAGGGCCCGGGGATCGCACATATTGGACCGATAACTCGTCCGAATCAATGGTAATCAGACTGTTGACGAAAATCGCCGCACTCATCGGGATACTTCCTTTTCCGGCCTCGTTTGCTGCAGTTGCTGCAGTTGGCGACAGAAGTCCCGCAAGGCTCGCGCTCGGTGACTGATCACGCTTTTGGCCGCTGAGCCCAAACGCCCGAACGTCACATGGTATTCCAGTAATTCGAACAATGGATCGTAACCAAACCCTCCCTGCCCATCCAATTCATGCCTTAGTCGACCGCGGCAAATTCCCTCGCTGCGAATCCGAATCGTCCCGCTGGGGTCTGCTAACGCGATATGACACGTGTAGTACCCGGTACGTTCATCGTCGGGGACACCTTTTAATTTCTCGAGGAGCAAACGGTTGTTCGCGTCATCGTCCGCGTCTGGCCCAGCGAATCGCGCCGAATAAATTCCGGGCGCGCCATCCAGGGCATCGACACTGATGCCGCTGTCATCGCAAACTGTCCAACAGCCCGTGGCCAGGGCATACCCGCGCGCCTTCTTTTCCGCGTTTTCCGCAAAGGACTGGCCGTCCTCCACCACCTCGGCGATTCCCGTAAAGTCGCTTAAGGTCTGCAGACGCAAGCCCGTTCCTTGAAGCAAGCTTTCCATCTCCAATAGTTTTTTCCGGTTACCGGTTCCTAGCACCAAACGGTCAATCATGGCAAAATACAAATCTCCCGCAAACGTAACCCATCGAAGTGATGCCCCCACCGTGCATGTTACTGTAAACGATCAATCCCAGCAGTACCCGGCTCCGTTGACCATCGCTGATTTGCTGGAACGCGTTGGGCTTGCCAATCGCCCCGTCGCGGTCGAGCTAAATCAGGAACTCGTTCCACGAGCCCAACATGGTTGCACAGTGGTCAATGACGGCGACTGTCTGGAAGTCGTTTCCTTGACCGGTGGAGGATGACACGACTCAAATGAATTCAGAACTTGGAACTCGCGAAACGCCATCGTACCCCATCACGCCAATCGTCCCGCCCTTGCAAGTTGGCACACACTCGTTGACCAGTCGCCTCATCTTGGGATCGGGTCGGTATCGCACGTTGGTCGAGATGCGGGACTCGTTGTTGGCCAGCGGCACGGCCTGCGTCACCGTTGCCGTGCGTCGTGAGCGATTGTTCGATGAATACGGCCAGAACATTTTGGATTACTTGGATCCAACTCGGTATTGCCTGTTGCCAAACACAGCCGGTTGCTACGACGCGGCTACCGCGGTTCGCTGCGCCAAAATGGGGCGAGAGATTTTGCTGGGACTGGAAAATCCTGGCGCCGATTGGGTCAAACTCGAATGCCTGGGAGATCCAAAAACCCTTCTGCCCGATCCGATCGAAACCCTACGCGCCACCGAGTCGTTGGTCGAACTGGGTTTTCAAGTGCTTGTCTATACGAGTGATGATCCGGTGTTGGCGCGGAAACTCAAGGCGGTGGGAGCCACGGCCGTCATGCCCGCCGGTAGTCCCATTGGTTCCGGCCAAGGCATTCTCAATCCGAACAATCTTTCGATCATTCTGGAATTTCTCAAAGGCGACGACCCAAACTATCCTGTGATCATCGATGCGGGTGTGGGCACCGCCAGCGACGTGGCGGTCGCGATGGAGTTGGGCGCGGATGCCGTGCTGCTGAACACTGCGGTGGCCCATGCTCGCGACCCGATTATGATGGCCGTCGCGATGCGGTTGGCGACCGAAGCCGGTTACTGGGCCGCTCGCGCCGGTCGCATCCCCAAAAACCGCTACGCCACTGCCTCCAGCCCCGAGTCTGGCGTGATCGCCTCGCGACCCAATTTGGGAACGTAGCTCCGATGGCCACACCGCGGTTGGTTTTCTGTTTCGACTTGAAACAATGCACGCGAGCCAGTATTGCGTTCACGGGCATGTCCGACAAATTAGAATGAGGCAAAGGAATCTGGAAAGGGAATAATCTGGGCAAGGAAATTTCTTTGCCGCGTCTACATTGATAGTCCGTTCGCGAATGATGGCTGATGAACGTTCTTAACTCTTGGATCAGCTAGTTGGGGAGCACTCCAATTCCTCAACAACCCGCCAGTGTCTTTATTCCTTTGCCCACATTCCCTTGCCATCAAGGCATTTCAATAATCTCGCCACCATTGCGAGAAGCCATCCCCCGACAACTCAGAAAGAGGCAAAGGAATCTGGGCAAGGGAATGTCATTGCCGCGTCGACAATTGATAGTCCGTTCGCGAATGATGCCGGATGAACGTTCTTAACTCTTGGATCAGCTAGTTGGGGAGCCCCCTAATTCCTCCACAACCCGCCAGTGTCTTTTTTCTTTACCCACATTCCCTTGCCATGACGGCATTTCAATTATCTCGCCACCGTTGCGAGAACGGAGCGACTCGCAATCGGATGTCGCGGGACGATGGTTTGTGGTATAGAGTGGTATAGAATCGTTGGTGGATAGCCCGCGCATTCGCATTCGTGTGTTTCTGGACGATGACCATGCCCCGAGTTGTATTTACCGCGAATTTGCAACGACATATCGCCGTACCTCCAACCATCGTGCATGGGAAAACCGCACGGGAAGTACTCGACAACGTGTTTCTCGCGAATCCGCTGGCGCGCGGCTATGTGTTGGATGACGCGAGTTCGCTGCGGAAGCACATGGTCATTTTTGTGGATGGGGAACCGTTGCAGGACCGAACCCATCTGTCCGATCCGGTCGGTGACGACTCGGAAATTTACGTCATGCAAGCTTTGTCGGGAGGTTGAGCAGAATGAGTCGTCAGATTTTTGTTGCCACGCGTAAGGGTCTGTTTACGATCTCGAAGCAATCGGGCCGCTGGGCCATCCGTAATGCAGCATTTCTCGGCGACAACTTATCCCTGGTGAGCTTCGACCCGTGCGACGGCACACTCTACGCGGCGTTCAATCATGGCCACTTTGGCTGCAAACTGCAACGCAGCGACGATGACGGAAAAACCTGGCAAGAAATTCCTGCTCCCGCGTATCCGGCCGACATTGTCGAATCCCCACCGATGATCGACGATTTTCGCAAAGTCACGGTCCCGTGGTCGGTGCAATTGATCTGGGCGCTGGAACCGGGCGGGGCCGACCAAAAAGGCACGTTGTGGTTGGGCACCATTCCCGGCGCCCTCTTTCGCAGCGAAAACCGCGGTGAATCATGGGAACTGAATCGGCCGCTGTTGGAGAAACAGCGAGAAAGCAAGTGGACCGGTGGCGGCTACGACTACCCAGGCTTGCACTCGATCTGTGTCGACCCTCGCGACTCGAATTGTGTCACGGTGGCCGTTTCCACCGGTGGTGTTTGGCAGACTCGGGACGGTGGCCAATCCTGGCAAGTGTCGAGCCATGGGATGCGGGCCGATTTTTTGCCCCCCGACCAAGCGTACAACCCGGTCATGCAAGACGCTCACTGCATGGTTCAGTGCCCGGCGAATCCGGACCACTTTTGGGTCCAACATCACAATGGGGTTTTCCGCTCCGTGGACCATGCCCAATCTTGGCAAGAAGTCACCCATGTACAGCCCTCGGTGTTTGGGTTTGCGATCGCGGTTCACCCGGGAAATAGCGAAGTTGCCTGGACCGTGCCGGCAGTGAAGGACGAGAAGCGATACCCGGTGGACGGGAACGTTGTGGTTGCGCGGACCAAAGATGGGGGAAAGTCGTTCGAAGTTTTGACCAATGGCTTGCCGCAGGGCCACGCTTACGATTTGACCTATCGACATAGTTTGGCCATTGATTCGACCGGCGACCTACTGGCGTTTGGTTCCACCACGGGTTCGCTGTGGGTCTCGGAGGATCAAGGAACCACGTGGCAAAACGTCTCATCGCACCTCCCGCCGATCCATTGCGTGCGGTTTGATCGCTGACGCCGCTGCACGGGTCTCTTTCGCGGAAAAAATCGCTAGGGAGGGCGAGCCCCTTTGGGCCACGCCGTGAAACATTTCCCAACGCGAAAACAGGCCCGAACGGGCCGAAACAACCCTAGCCGGTGTGCGCGAGCCACCGTTTAGCACAGTCTCTCGACCAGAAAAGGCCTGAACGGCCGACACAATGTCCCTAGAATGGCAGGCTAAAATCCTTCACGGCGTAGCGCTTGGGGGATAGGCTCAAAAAAATTTCTCAATTCATGTAAGTCTGTTTGGCGAGCCGCGTATCTGTTGGCGAAGAGGGACTGGTGAAATGAATCGCAGTCAGATTCAGCCAGCCCTAACCGTCAGGACCGCTTTGTGATGGAAGCGCCTGGTACACAAAAAAATTCTCGCGAAGGAGAATCGTCATGAGCAAGTGGATGGCAATCGCAGCATTGGTTTCGGTTTCGGTTCTGGGCGTTTCCTCGGCAGCGGCCGATCCGGTGGGAGGCCCCAAAGCCGATCAAACCCGCGTCGAAGCCAATGCAACCGATGTCTATAAGGTCGATTGTTGGGGTGATGAAGTGACCGCCTTCCGGATCCAGGGCGACGGCGACACGGACCTGGACCTGTACGTCTACGACGAAGCCGGTAACTTGATCAGTTCGGGGACCGGCTATACGGATTGTGAAGAAGTTCAAGTCCGCCCGTTTTATCGGCAGACCATGACGATCAAGGTCGTCAATCGCGGCAACGTCTACAACGCTTACTCCATTCGAGTTTGGTAGTAGACAGCCCTTGAAAACGTGCCTCAGCTCCAAGTCGCGGACCGAAACCACGGTCCGCTTCTTTTGTTGGTAATGGCCGTGATCGGCAAATGCCCCAGACTTTTCGCACCCTAACTGTTTCTGCACGTGGCTGTATAGCCGCAAATGGACGATGCCAAAAGTTTGTAGTTTTTTCAAACCCACAAGTGGACGTTCATTGTTAGTCCCTGACAATTCTGAAGCGGTCTGTTCCATGGCCACGGCAGGCACTGCGGACCTTGAGTAGAATGATTATCGACCTCTCGGTCGAACTACCAACCGCGGGACCGCCATAGCCGAGTATCTAAGCTGATCGAGAAAAACCATGTTGAACGTCGCGCACCGATTGGTTGGATCATACTTCCAGAGCTCTCTTCGTTCGTTACCCGTGCGGCGGTGGATTCCTATGTCGGTGCCAGTGAGTCGACGGCGGGGCCTGAGTCGAGTCAGGTACCTCGGGTTGTGGGCTGTGGCTTGGTTGATTTCAGGCTCGACGACTGCCGTGCAAGAGCCCACCTTGACGCAGCAAGGTCGCTTCGGGTTGTGGTCGGTGTGGACTCTCTTGGCGACGTTCTTCGTTCAAGCATCCGGGTTCTCCTTCCAAGCACAAGACGAAGCCGTAGTCCCGCAAAGCAAAGTCGTTGCGGCTGGCCCCAACGACGTTTGGAAACTGTTGGAGCTACCAGCGCCAACTCCGAATACTCCTTATGCCAACCCTCCGCAGTTGGAGTTGTTGTTTGACGATCATTTTTTGCAAGACACAACCAAAACGTACGAGTTTGGTGAGAAGGAAGATACCATTTCGTGGGTACCGGGTTGCCTGACGCTTCGGGGTGGTGCAAAACTGTCTCGTCAGGTCGATAGCAACAACCGGGTAGAACTTGAGTTTTCCTTTCAGTTCCCGGAACTGACAAAAGACGGCCAGCGATCCGAATTGAAACTCCTACTGGACAGCGAGCCCACTTCGAGCGGCTACCTGATGTTGCGGCAAGTGCGACGAGCGGGCGAAACCGAGTCGGAGATTGCGTTGTACGAGACGCCCGCAGCGGAGCAAGGTGCGGCCGTATTTCAATTGCCACAAAAGGTGCAAAGCGAATCTAGACCGGGACCTTTGTCCAACGGACCGTGGAAAATCACTTATAGCGGTGGCGTCTGGTTGATCGATGGGTTCAGCGCGCCGTTGTGTTGGCCGTCGACTCGTGACAGCGATTCTTCACACGTACGTTCTATTGCGTTGGCATGCCAAGGGCAACCCATCGGTCTTACTCGTTATGCAGTGCAACGCGTCTCCTTCAAGGATGACGAACTAACGCCAAGCCAACAGCGTGCCTGGAAACGAACGCAGCTGTTAGCAGACGAAGTCCCGCAACTGTTCGCACAGCAAAAACTCGAGCAAGTAGCACCGTTGCTGCGCGAGTGGCTATCACTCCAACTCCAGGAATTAGGCATTTATCATCCGGCAACGGCGACTTGTCTCAACTATCAGGCGACCGTGTTGGATTCGTTGGGTCGTGTTGCGGATTCAATTGCCGTCCGCGAGGAGGCCTTGAGAATTTTCCGAGGTGTTTATTCCGGGCCGCATCGAAATGTTGCCATGGCGCATAACAATTTGGGGGACGCTTACAAGTTGGCGGGAGATCTGGCAAAGGCTCAGTTCCATGGCGAGAGCGCTGTTGCCATGTATCGCCGGATCTATTCGGGCGACCATCCGGAACTGGCGGGCGCCCTCAACAACTTGGCCACGATCCATGAGGCGTTGGGAAAGTGGACAGATGTCGAGCAAGACTATGCAGAAGTCGTGAGGATGTTGCGCCGCCTCTTCCGCGAAGATCATGTTTATTTGGCCATTTCGCTAAACAACTTGGCTCAAATACGGACACGACTGGGAAAGGGCGAAGAGGCGGAATTGTTGTACGAAGAATCGCTGGCGATTATGCGTCGTCTCTTTCCCGGTGATGATGTGAAGGTCGCCTTGAGCCTGCATAACCTCGCCCATCTTCGGGCCCTGCTGGGCAAGGGGCCGGAAGCCGAGCCCTTAAGTGTGGAGGCCTTGGAAATGTTCCAGCGACTTTACTCGGGGGATCACCCGGACTTGGCTCGTGCCAAGAGCACCCTCGCGTTCGTCTACGATTCCGTCGGCAAAACAGCGGAGGCGGAACTCCTCTACGACGAGTCGCTGCAAATGATCCGTCGTCTGTTTCCCGGCGACCATCCGGACCTCGCCTTGGCGCTGAACAATTTGGCCGATGTGCGTCGCTCCCTCGGTCGCGAACAAGAAGCCGAGCAATTGTTTGGCGAGGCCTTGACGATGCGGCGCCGTTTATTTCCGGGCGACCATCCCGATGTCGCGACCAGCATTGAAAATTTGGCAATGACGTTGCACGCGCTGGGGCGATCCGTTGAGGCAGAGCCGATGTGCGTTGAGTCACTGGCAATGTATCGGCGTTTGTTGCCCGAAGCTCATCCGAATATCGCCAAGAGTTTGCATAACTTGGCGGCGGTACGCGAGGCATTGGGTCAGGTTGGTGACGCGATCCAATTGTACGACGAGTCATTGACGATGTACCGCCAAATCTATCCCGGCGACCATCCGGGACTGGCCAAGGGCTTGGAGAGTCTGGCGAATGCGCACCGGTCTGTTGGACACGTAGACGACGCCGAACGATTGGCCGACGAAGCGGTGGTGATGAATCGACGATTGTATCCTGGTGCGCATCCGGACTTAGCCAGTAGCCTCGCGGTTCTGGCGGCGGTTCGAGCAACCCAGGGTCGTTTCGCTGCTGCGAAACAGTTGTGCGAAGAGGCCGTCGCCATCTCAACACAATTGCTTGAGAGCGCCGCGACGTTTCAATCGGAAGCCATGCAAATCGCCATGGCCGCGAGGACGAAGAATCACCTCATGAACTACTTTTCGGTCGTTTTGGTCGAATCTCAGCCAGTTGCGGTTGATGTGCCGGAGGCTTTGATGGAGCAAGCCTTGCGTCTCAAAGGCGCCGTGTTCATGCGGCAGCGTTGGTCACGTTTGGCGCAAACTGCGACCGAAGTAGAAACGCGTCCCATCCTTACGCAGCTCCAGAAAGTGGCGGCCCGTCTGGGGCATTTGCAGCGCAATCCGCCGCCCGAATCGGATCGATTGATCGCCTGGCGCGAGCAAATATTACTCGCGCAAAACGAGTTCACAAATTTGCAACAGCAACTGAGCGCGGCAAGCGCCGAATTTCGAGCAATCCAAGGGGCGCACCAGGCGAGTTGGCACGAAATCCAATCGCAGTTGGGCGAGGATGTCGCGATCGTTGATTTGTACGAGTATTGGAAAGACACCGACAAAAAAAACGAGTTTGGAGTGCCTTTGGTTAGTCCGGCCTATGCTGCGTTGATCATTCGCCCCGGAATAAAACCACAACTTGTGGAATTGGGTTTTTGCTCCCAGATTGACCAAACGGTAGCCACCTGGCGGAAAACGCGGGGTGGCGTTCCTGGCGAGCGTGACGCCGGCGCGGAGCTTCGTCGGTTGTTGTGGGAGCCATTGATTCCACATTTGCCGAATGTCAACACGGTGCTGATATCCCCGACAGGTTCCACGGCCTTGATTCCTTGGAGCGCGTTGCCCGGTGAAACAGAGGGAACGTACTTGCTTGAGAAATACGCCATCGCGTTATTGCCCGTTCCACAGTTATTGGGAAGCTCGACTGCTGCGAATCGTGGTGAAGTCTCGCCGTCGATGCTTGTGGTTGCGGATATCGATTATGGAGCAGAGCCCGGAGCCCAGGCCGCGGTGGTTCAATCCAAACGCCCACGCTCGGACTTTCCGAAAACGGGTGGCGCTCGAATGGCTTGGAGTCCATTGCCAAATGCTCGTACGGAAGCGACCGGTGTGCGGGATTCTTTCGAACGAGCGTTTCCGTCGGGGGAGCTGCGTTGGTTGCGAGGCGCCTCGGCCACGGAACAAGGCACTCGGGAAGGATTGGAGAATTGTCGCTTTGTACACTTGGTGACTCATGGTTTTTTTGACGAACCATCAACGGCGTCCGTGGGGGATTCGTGGCGGGGGACCGACGCGGCCGTGATGGGTACTGGCAACCGTGGTCCACTGGCACTTGATCCGCTTTTGTTTTCCGGCTTGGTGCTCGCGGGAGCCAATCGAGAGACCAATGAAGGTCAAGACGATGGAATTCTCTTGGCGATCGACGTCTCGGTACTCGATTTGCAAAACGTGGAGTTGGCGGTGTTGAGCGCGTGCGAGACAGGGCTGGGGCGTGAAGTGAGCGGCGAAGGAATCTTGGGTCTGCAGCGCGCCTTCCAAGTCGCTGGTGCCGAGACAACCGTGACCAGTCTATGGAAAGTCGATGATGCCGCGACCCAGCAACTCATGAACATGTTCTACGAAAACCTCTGGCATGGTGGCATGTCTAAGTTGGAAGCACTGCGACAAGCCCAATTGTCGCTGTTGCGCGAACGCCGATTGCGTGGGGGAGAAGACGAGTTACCGGAAGAAGATACAAAAGCGAAGATCGATTCTTGGGCGGCGTGGGTGCTCTCGGGCGATGGGAGATAGACGATTGGCCGAGCTCGGTGAGTTGCCGGCCCTAGGTCGACAGCGTTTGATCACCAGATGAACAAACTGCCCGACTTGAGCTACTCGAAGTTGGTGGGCTTCGGACACAGATCTGCCTCAGCTAGGTTGGCGGCCTGATTGAATAACTCGATACTGCAGCGTTGGATCCGACGTTCGTGAAACCAATGCAAAAGTCGCAACATTGCCTCTCGTTGACCGTCTTGTGGGAATGCCGCACCTTCGCTGCGTTTGTTGACGACAGGCGGACGGCGAGTGCCGCTGGATAACAGTTGCATGGCGATGCTCCTATCGAAAAAAGTCGGTTGGATCCATTGGCGTCGGTTTAACGAACCGGACCGATCAGGAACGCCAAATCCGCGACAGACTTACAAACAACACGAACTCTTTTTCAGAATCAGCTGCTGCTTCAATTCGTTTATTGCGGATCGCGATCAAGAAAAACGCCGCTCAGCGAAATTCGGCTTTTGGGGGCCAACTCGCTCCGCCGGAAAAATCGGAGCGGTTGGGCCGGGCATCTGGGCAATGTGGAGCCGGGCCCAGATTTGCTCTGCTCGCGGCACGGTTTCAGAAGCGGAGAAGATTTCTTTTGGAATTCTTGTAAGTCTGTTCCGGGAGCCGCGTTTCTGTTGGCGAAGAGGGACTGGTGACGTGAATCGAAGTCAGATTCAGTCGGTCCCAACCGCCAAACGAGCTTCTGGTTAGAAGCGGTTGGCACGCAGAAAAGTTCTCAATCAGGAGAGACGACATGAGCAAGTGGATGACAATCGCAGCCTTGGTTTCGGTTTCGGTTCTGGGCATTTCTTCGGCAGTGGCCGATCCGGTCGGGGGCGCCAAGGCCGATCACACTCGGGTCGAGGCCAATGCGACCGATGTGTACAAAGTGGATTGCTGGGGTGACGAGGTGACTGCGATCCGCATCCAAGGTGATGGCGATACGGACTTGGATCTGTATGTCTACGACGAAGCCGGCAACTTGATCAGTTCCGGAACCGGTTATTCGGATTGTGAAGAGGTACAGGTCCAACCCTATTATCGCCAGACCATGACGATCAAGATCGTCAATCGAGGCAACGTCTACAACGCCTACTCGATTCGGGTGTGGTAGTAGACAGCCCACCCCAAACCAGCAAACCGCTAAGTTGCGGACCGAATCCACGGTCCGCTTCTTTTTTGCCAACGGACGAAATGTTGACGCCGCAAGGTGAAGCGGACTTAACGATCACCTGTTTACCTGCTTCAGCCTGCAACGAGCATCCGAAAAGAAACGCCTCGAAACACGTTCGGCACATCCGATTGGCAGGCATCTTGGAGTCGGTTGGGGCGAGGCCAGCGGTAAGTCGGGTACATTTCGATTAGAATTGGAACGAGACATACGGCTGAGTTGCCAAACGTTCGTCAACCGTCGGTGAGTCCACGATTCGATCGAGGAGAACAGAGATGCCCCTTAATACGGCACACCAATGTCCGACTGGATTGACTCGTTCGCGCGATGGAGGCAATCCTTTATTGTTGTCGGGGTTGCGTTTCGTAAAACGACGCTTTGCCCGGCGTCTATTCGTGAAGATTGGACTTTTGACTCTGGTTTTTTGGATATCGGTTCCAATCGCCGATGCTCAAGAAACCGTTGCTGAACCCAAACTGGCAAGATTGTTCGACAAGAAAATTGCCTGGGCAGCCAGCGGCGTTTTGCCAAACTCGATGCCCGCTTCGGAAACCGAATACCCGTCGCCGGTATTGACTCATGTGGCGAATTTCACAGCTGGGGCAATCGACTCGTTCAACAAACAAGGTGAAGTCCGCCTCGAACAAGGCATTGCGACTGTGACCGCTGGCAGTCAGATCTCGCTTCCGCAAAAAGTCGGTTCTTGGTTTCGCACCCATATCGATCTGCAATTCGGAGAGATTTCACCAGGCGAGCACTCTGGGTTGCAGATCAGTTTTGGAGTTCCCGGAACCATTGATCAGGCCGTCATCAGCTTCGAGCAGCGCTGTGACGCCTCGGGAAATCTTAAGAGCCGAGTTTCGATTTACAACTGGAATCCAATCCTGAAATCCGCCAGGTCGTTCGATATCGAAGGGGGAATTCCGGATGGAAAGTGGTTGATCGAGTGTCGGTATATGTCATTTTCATTACGGCACGAGTTATTCGAGGAGCATTCGTACCATGCGTTCGCGAATATCACTTTTGATTCGTATGTATGTTTGGTTGATGTCCAATCCATAACCATCTCGGCACTCGAAAAAAGTTGCAAGATTTTGTCTTGGGAGTTAGAGGCCTATCATCCGGCCACTGAACTGTCTCGGCAAAAACGGCGTCAGCTCCAACAAGCAAAGGAGGGCGAATTGCTGGCGATAGAAAAGTTGAACGGCCAGCGCTCGAAGTCCTTGTCACAACGTCTGGAGGAACTAGCCAAGAGCGAAAACCAAAGCGAGTTCGATTTGCAGACTCAAACGACTCACGAGCAAGCGGCAGAAATCGAGGGATCCATTCGCCGAGCGTTAGCGACTCAACGGGAGCTCTTAGGAGTTGAACACCCGGCATACGCGGAAAGCCTCGTCAATCTAGCCCTACTTTTTCGAGCCATGGGCAATTTTGTTAGTGCCGAGCCACTGTATCGCGATGCCCTCGCCATTCAAGGAAGGACATTGGGCAGGCAACATCCAAAATACGCCTCCAGTCTCAACGGATTGGCCATCTTGTACCAGTCCATTGGCGATAATGCTCGTGCGGAGTCACTATTTTACGAAGCGATCTTTGTCCGTGAGAAATTCTTTGGGAAGATGCATCCCTCTTACGCGTCGAGCTTGCGTCATCTGGCGGCACTCAACGTCTTCATGGGGAATAACGAGCGGGCGGAGTTGCTGGTTGTTGAGGCCATGACCATTTATGAAAAAGTAACCGGCGAAAAACATCCCGACTTTGCGGATTGCCTGAATATACTGGCCTGTCTGAGAAACGACGCCGGTGACAAAACACGTGCTATATCGTTAGTTCAAGAAGCCAGGACAATCTATGAAAACTCGCTTGGGAAAGAGCACCCCGATTATGCCGATTGCCTGAGCCACTTGGCTGTCTTGTACGTCTCCATGGGCGACACCACTCAAGCGGAGCCGTTCGTTCGCGAAGTTTTGGCGATCCGGGAGAAAGTGCTCGGCAAGAAGCATCCTGATTATGCGAATAGCCTCGATTACTTGGGCATCCTGTACATCTCGATGGGCGAC
The DNA here is from genome assembly GCA_041741535.1 of Pirellulaceae bacterium. Taxonomy (GTDB): domain Bacteria; phylum Planctomycetota; class Planctomycetia; order Pirellulales; family Pirellulaceae; genus M30B19. Next base: position 104,547 of record JBGSJV010000106.1, on the reverse strand, counting down.
TTCGTACGTGCCGAGACGATGTATCGGGAAGCCTTTGATACGCTGCTAGAGCATGACGAAAAGACCGCAGCAATCCAATCGGAATCGCAACAACTACAAATGGCTAGGAAACTAGAGAGTTGTTTGGCCAACTACTTGCATAGCGTTGCAGCGTCGAAGGGCTCGGTTGACGATGCAATGGTTCGCGCGCTGCAGTGGAAAGGTTCGATTTTTTTTCGACAGCGTTTGATGCGACTGGCTCGAGAAACAGACGATCCGTTGATCAAAGCTATCCTGGCGAAAATGCAAACGGTCGCATCGCAGGTGGCCGCTTTGTCGCTAGTGGTTCAACATCAGTCCTCCCAAAGCAACGTTGCGCGTCAAAAGTTGACAGAATTGAACACCGAACAGGAGCAATTAGAACGAGAACTAAGCGAGGCCAGTGCCGAATTTCGCTTGGTCAGGCAACGGTCCGAAATTAAACTGGCAGATGTTTTGGCCGCAATTCCCGCCGATGCCGCGCTCGTGGATATTCATCGATTTCGACGGGAGGCAAAGACCAAGAACGACTATGGACTGCCGGAATACGAGTCTGCTTATGGAGCGTTCATCTTACGCCCCGGCCGAAGTTCGCAGTTTGTGGATTTGGGCTCGAAATCCGAAGTTGATCGACAAATCGAACTTTGGAGGGAGACTTTTGGACAAACGCAGGATGTCGCGTTGGACCCCGGCCTTGCCTTGCGCCAAATGCTGTGGGTGCCGGTGTCCGCTGAACTAGATGGAGTGACCACCGTGCTGCTCTCGCCTGATGGTGCGACCGGAACCCTGCCATGGGCTGCACTCCCCGGGAACAAACCCAATTCCTATCTGATTGACGAATACGCCTTTGTAACGATTCCGGTTCCTCGACTTCTTCCCGAGATAATAAAATCATCGGTCGATGGGAGTGTTGACATTCCTTCCATGTTGTTGGTAGGTGATGTGGACTATGGAGTTGCAACGGAAATCAGTCCATTGGCTGATCGCAGTCGGGAAGCAGTCGTTGATCAAAGCGGTGAGATGCGTCATTGGCAACCGCTCCACGATACGCGGAGCGAAATTGTAACGATACGTGATTCGTTTGAACTTTTTTTCCCGAACGGTAAAGCCGCAATCGTGCGCGGGGATCGTGCAACAGAGAAGGTGATTCGTGACCTTGCCCCCCAATATCGAATTCTACATTTGGCCACTCATGGTTATTTCGCTCCTCCTTCACGGATTTCTGCCTTGTCAACGCCGGATGGGTCTGCAACTTTTTCTCTGGAAAGATCATCGCAAAACCGTCCAACTGGTTATCATCCGGGCGTCCTTTCAGGCCTAGTCCTGGCAGGCGCCAACAACGCCCCTGACACGAATCAGGATGATGGAATATTTACGGCCTTGGAATTTAGCCAATTGGATTTGCGCGGGGCGGACTGTGTTGTGTTATCCGCTTGCCGCACCGGCTTGGGTTCGGTGGCAGGGGGGGAAGGACTCCTCGGATTGCAGCGAGCTTTCCAGATCGCTGGAACGCGGACAACCGTTGCCAGCCTGTGGGATGTGGATAGCACGATAACCAAGGAGTTGATGATCCGTTTTTATGAACACATGTATCACCCGGACCCGACCAAACGCGCTGCAAGTCGGATTGAAGCCCTGCGACGGGCTCAATTGTCTCTATTGGACAATCCAGGCTTGGCACGTGGTGGCGAGGATGAATTGGCAGACGCGGACCGAGCCCGACGACTCCCGCCCCGCTACTGGGCGGCCTGGGTCTTGTCGGGCGATTGGAGATAACCATGGCACCACGAATCGGATTTTTTGGATACAGACAACTTGGGCGTTTCTGTTGGCGCTTTCCGCGAACGTTGACAGGTCAGCAACAAGTGGCAATGAACCGAGCTTTTATTGTCGCCATGATTTTTGCTGTTGGCTGGTGCATCGACGTTCTGCGCGTGCGGGCTCAATCTCCTGCAATCGGTCAAGAATCATTGACCACGGCAATTGATCAACCTCAAGGCTTCGACTCCTCGATCAACGGCCAATCTCGCGCGATTTTGATCGGTTGCGGTAACTATCCACAATTGTCCAAGGACTATCAACTGCAGGGACCGCCCAATGATGTGGCGATTACTAAAGAGTTACTGCAGAGCGAACGCTTTGGTGTCACCGCCGAGAATATTGCGACGTACGTCAGTGGTGCTGATTCGACGTTTGAACCAACCGCCGCCAATATCCGGGCCGCGTTTGAAAAGTTGTGCGAGTCGGTTCGTCCAAATGATCAAGTATTGATCTTGTTGGCCGGACATGGCTGCCAAGTTCCCAACCTCAACCCAGAAGTCGATTCCGAACCAGATGGTTTGGACGAAGCTTTTGTTCCGGTTGACATCTCGGGTTGGGATTCCCGGAATCCTCCGCCAAACAGCGAACTGATTTTGGACGATGAAATTGGTCGCTGGTTGGACCGGATGGTCCAAGCTGGGGCGCGTGTGTTCTTGATCGCCGATTGTTGTCACGCCGGTTCAATCGACCGCGGCCCAGGAGAACCGCCAACGTGGGTCCGAGAACGTCGCTTGCCACCGATTTTTGCTCCAACAAACGAAACTCCTGCCGCACCGGCCATGGGCGCCGTGAATGATGCGTCGGCTTGGGAAGCACCAGCCGAAGTCATCAGCTTATTCGCCGTGCCCGCGAAATACACCGAATTGGAAGATCGCATGCCACCAAACTCGAATGGCGGCATCGATTCCGTTCACGGACGATTGACATTTGCCTTGAACCAGGCCTTGCGGCAGTCTCGCCGAGCGCTAACTTATCGCGAGTTGATTCAACAAGTCGTTTGGCAATATCAGACTTGGAACTGGAATCCGCGACCGTACCTTGAAGGCTCCGATCTTGAACGGGAAGTCATGGGCATTCATCAGTGGCCGACTCGGTCTTGGATCACCGCGACTAAAGAGACTCGGCGTTTTCGCTTGAACGTCGGATTCCTCGATCAGATTGCCCCTGGGTCGGTGTTCGAGTTATTTCCTGCCGAGCGAGCGGAAGGTAGTCACGACAGTTTGGGCTTTCTAAAAGTGACGCGTGTGGAAGCCGCGAAGTGTTGGGCGGAACCGTGTGAGTTTGAAGGACGCCCAGCGGTCGACTTTGCCGAGTTGCCAGTTGGAGCCAATGCCGAATTGGTCTACCGTGAACTGGGCGATGCTCGTTTGCCGGTCGGCTTGATCCCGGCCAGTGAAGAAACTGCGAATCGCGAGTTGTGGACGGCCTGCGAAGTGGCGCTGGAGCGATTGATCGCGGACCCGCGGCATTTGATCCGTCGTCCTGTCGAGGACGAAACACCTCAATTGTTCGTTGTGGTGGGCGCGACTCAGGCTTGGATTCGCCCCGGGACTGGTTCGGTTGACGACTTTCCCGATTCCGGCTCAACGGCTTATCACCCGATGACCAATGATGAAACACTTGAACGGAAATTGTCGGGCGGACTGACGATGATTGCTCGAGCCATGAACCTGGTACGGCTGGCGTCACCATTACCGACAAAGTCCGAAGTGCCCGCCGCATCTCGACGGTCGCCGGCCACGACGGCGCTTGAGGTTCAAGTACTACAAGAAATCCCGAAAGACTCCGGCAACTATGCTCCGGTCGATGACCCAACGACACTGTTGTTAGATAATGGAGACCGCATTCGCATTCAAATTCGAAATGTTTCGGAAAGTCGTTGGGACTTGACCGGACTGCTCGTGGATAGCGGTTTTAAGATCGATGCGTTTAATCTGGGACGAAACGGTAAAGGAATTGTTCATCGATTGCCACCCAAGTCGGAGCCAGCCTACTTTCAAATCAAGATAAGCAATAAAACGTTTGGGCTTGACCATTTTGTACTGATTGCCGTTGAAGCTGGGGCCGAGCCGGAGGTAGCTACTTTTTCGCACCTTGAACAGGAAGCGCCCGAGAATGCCCGGTTAATCACCAAACCTGTCACTCGCTCATCAGCCCACGTTAGCCGGTTCCGGCAACTGATCGACAGTACAACCCTAGACGGAGCCATGACGCGGGGCCCCGGACAGGTTGATGAACCAGGAATGGTGCTGCGAATCCCCTGGCGAGTCCTTCCCCCTACAAAACTTTCCCCGACGCCATAGCCAATTGGAGCCCGCATGAATGCTCACCAAGCAATAAGACTCTGTTTCATTTTGATTGGACTCGTTTCTTTCAGCGGATTGGCTTCGATCTGTGGGCAGGAGCAAGACGATTTGTATGACTTGGCCAAAGCAAAACCCAAGTTGTCGCAGGTCGTGAACGCCGAACAACTTATCGGATCGATCAACTTGGAACTGAGTCGCACCGAGCGTGGAACTCCGCATGGCAAGAACCAATCGCGTCCACGCGGGGAAGCGTCGATTCGCGTCTATCGTGAAGCGGCGCCCGCGATTGTCATGGTCACGGACGGGAAAACAGGACACGGCACAGGCTTTTTTGTTCGTGAAGGTGGTTGGATTCTTACCAACAATCACGTCATCGAGTCGATGCCATTCGATCCAAACACAGGGGCTCGAATGACTCGGATCGTGAGCGGTAGTATGGATGACGATGGCGCGATGACCGCCGACGACGAACATCTGGAAGCGATCGTGTACAAAACGGATGAGATTCGCGACCTCGCATTGTTGCGATTGAAACATTCGGTTGATGACCATGGTCCAAATCATGCGGTGATTGGATTGGCGGACAATTCACCGGTCCCTGGTTCGGCCTGCATCGCCATTGGGCATCCTTCGGCGGGGGTGATGTGGACGCTGCGACAGGGTGAAGTTTCCGGTCGCGGTTACTTTCCCAAAGACCAATTAGGGAATTTCATTCTGCGGGGAGCCGATGTTTCGGATCGAGAAACGGTCGAGTCCATCCTGGATCAACTACCAAGTCGCAAAGTTCTACTTTCAAGTTGCGGTCTGAACCCGGGAGACTCGGGAGGGCCACTGCTCAACGAAGATGGAAAGCTTGTAGCCGTTTCGTTTGCAGTGCCACCGATCGATTCCGAAGCCGGAATTGATTTGGGTAAGTTTTCATATCACGTGCATTTGGAAGAAGTGAACGCGTTTTTGGAAAACTGGCCAAGCGAACCGAACATCCATGTTCCTTCGATTCTGCCACCGGCAGAGCTGCAGGCATTGGCCGATCTCGATGACGACCAACACCCCGAGACCTGGCTTTTTGCCCTGGATGAAGCCACGCCTTCAGGTTTCTTTATCGACTTGGACGCTGACACGGACCCCGACTTCGTTAAGTCGGCAAGTCTCCTGGGAGTCTCGGGCGAAGATCCGTTTGTGTCTTGGAATTGGGAAGTCGCATATGTCGTGCATCCGCAAGAGCAGTATGCCTTCGAGTTGAATGGCGACGGGCAACCGGACGTCGTGTTGGTGCGTCAGGATCTGGATGAAGATCGCTGGAGCAAGTTCTCCCGTTCCGATAGCGGCGATTGGACTTGTGAAAGTTGGAATGGAAACCCCCAAACCCATGTGCATTTTGAATCTGAAGATCTGCAAAAGTCGTTTCGTCGGTTCATGCGACGTATCAAATAACCAACGGGGCAATGCTGGAGGCTCCGACAAGGACAACGTCGCCTAGCGACACCTCCGTTGAAAACGACTCAAGCCATGGCCGTGCAGCGATTCGAACAAGCTGCCACAGCGTTATTTTTTTGTAAGTTTGCCAAAAATACTGCGTTTCTCGGCGGTAGATGGAACGCTTCGTCGTTTCCTGACTTGCAGTTTACGATGGCTCAGGAGAAAATCAGCCATGTATGGAACCTTAGCTTTGCCACTTCCATGGTCACCGTTCGAATCGCCCATACGCGGGCGGCAAACGATCCGGTCGGCAACCCGAGTCTCCACCACACGGAGTCCCAGCGTGGATGAAACCCGAATGTCGTTGCTGTTGAGAGCTCGGAATGCCACCGATCCGGAGGCCTTTACCGAGTTTTATCGGGTGTATGCTCCGTTGTTGCAAAGGTTTGTCCAATCCCGTGGTGTGGATGAATCATCGAGCGATGATGTGGTCCAAGAGTTGTTGATTTCCCTCTGGCGACGCCTGCCTGAATTGGATTTTGACAAGACGCGAGGACGTTTTCGCACGTACCTGTGGCAAAGCACCCATCATGCCGTGACGTCCTGGTACCGGAAGAATGCCAAGCACCTCAAGTCCCGCGTTGCCGATCTTGATTCTCGAATGTTGGAACTGGAATACGAATCGCAAGGTGTTCCGGATCGCGAGTTCCAATTGGCCGTGCGCAATCGCATCTTGGAAGTTGTCTTGGCGCGGATTCAACAGGAGGTCTCGGACGCCGAATGGCAAAAGTTCAAACGGCACGTCGTGGACGGTGTTTCGGCATTGGACCTGAGCCGAGAATTGAGTTGTACAACGGGCGCCATTTACCAAGCCGCCAACCGCCTGCGCAAGAGAGTCCGCACGCTGTTTGATGAGTACGGAGAGGAATTCGATGTATGAGCGCCATTACCGAATGCCTCACGGAAGAGGAACTGATTGCCTTGCTGTCGGGCGAATCGGTATCTTCAGAAAAGTCAACTCACATGGAGCAGTGCCAATATTGCCAAGAAACCCGCAACCAAATTCGTTCGGACCTCGATGCAATCCGAGCCGTTGCCAATTCTAGCATTAACGAGCTTGCGTTTTCGAATCCCAATATTCGCAAACCTCGCCAGCCTGAATTAGGCACGCCGACCGCGCGTGACCATCAAGGTGGTCGGTTGGCAATTGGATCTACGGTAGGAAACTACACCGTCATTCGCTTGCTCGGTCGAGGTGGTCAATCCGAGGCTTACTTGGTGCGGCAGACGGATAAAGGTGAAGATTCGCCTCGGTTTGTGCTCAAAATTTCCCGAATCACGGATGCCTGGGGTGTACCGTTGTCGGCGTCGCAACGGCACCATTTGCACACGGCGTTGAAATCTGAGGAAGAAACGCTGTACAAGCTTCGCGGCATTACCGGAACGCTGCAATACGTCACCGCTGGGCAGGTCGATCTCGCGGGCGGCGAACCTGAGCCGTATTTAGTGACCGATTACGTGCGTGGACAAACGCTACAACAACGTGCGAGCGAGTTTGCCGATCCGCAACGAGCCGTTCTTTTGGTCATAAAGATTGCCGAGATCCTGTCTCGCGTGAACCGGATTGGCGTGATTCATGGGGATCTCAAACCGCAAAACGTCATGTTGAGTGACGACGATTCGCCGACGGTCATTGATTTTGGAATGGCAAGGGTTCGTGATGTTTGGAATCAAGGAGATGTTTCCGAAATGCAAGGCGGAACGATCCAGTACATGGCTCCTGAGCAGGCGAAAGGTGATGTTCCACGGATCGGTTCTGCCACCGACGTGTTTGCGTTAGGGGCAATCCTTCAACAATTGGTGACCCAAAAGAAAGTATACGAAGGCGATCATTGGAAAACTTGTTTGGAGGCGGCAAAAGCAGGACGCGTCAACGTCGCCGACGCGCGAGCATTTGGGCATCGACAGTTGCAATATGTGGTGGCACGCTGTTTGGCAAGCGAACCAGAGCTGCGTTTTGCCAATGGAGGTGCGGTGGCGGAGGCGTTGTCTCGCCTTCGATTCTCAAAGTTCTCGCGTTGGCAATTCGTTGGCGGTTTTGTTCTGGCACTGCTGACAATCACGGCCATTTTTTGGCTCGCTTTTTATCAACCGTGGGTCGAGCACTCCAACTCCGAGCCATCAAGTCTCGCGACGGAGTCGCTGATTCCAGGTTTGTTGGGTTCCGATGATCTCAATGTCGGGGACTGGAACAAGAAATTGCCTGTTGTGGTGGGCAATCGATTGCGAGTGGAAGCGGAAGGCCCCGCCAATACTTTGTGGTTTCTGGTTTGGATCGACGGTGCGAGAAAAGTCTACGTTTACACGAAGGATTCCCCCGATGATCCAATCCTAACAGAGTCCGCCGAAGGTGGAACTCAAGAGCGAGTGATCTGGCCGCGACTGAGCGACGAGACGATAACCATTCGCGGAAGCGGCGGGACAGAGTTAATTATGTTGATTGGATTTCCAGCCGACCATCCGACTTCAGAAGCAGAAATCACTGAGAACATCCAAACTTCTTTGAACACTGCGAATGCCTGGCCCGACATACCTGAAACGATTTTGATTCGGTTTGACGACCAACGAATCCAATCCCTCTCGCCTTCGGGAACGTTGCGAGGTCCTGGGGAGATTCATCGGTCTGCCTATCGACAAGTCGAGAGCACGATCAACAGCATTCGAGAGTCGATCGGTCAACAAGCTCGATTTGTGCGCGGCGAAGCCTTTCGTGTGGTGAAAAACGCCGAATAGTTTGACGTCATTCTTCGGCGAAGCTGGTTCGCTGGATCAACCTATGATCGCAGAAACCCGGATCAATTAAAACGCATTGCGCATGTTCATGATTGGCAGGAGTAAGGATACGACCACGAACAAAATAATGCCGGACATCACGACCAACAGCAAAGGTTCGATCATCTTGACCGCCAGGTCCAGCTTGCGACTCGTGCGTTTTTCTAGACTGTCGGCGATATCAACCAACACCGTATCCAGGCTATTGGATTCTTCGGCGACGGCAATCATTTCGGTCACGGTCCGAGGGAAGCTGCCACTTTTGCTTAGTGGTGGCGCAAGGGACTCGCCGGACTTGATATTCTCGGTGGCGCTGCTGATCGCTTCGGCCAAAATCATGTTCCCAGCGGACTGACTGCTGATTTGCAAGGACTTGATAATCGGCACACCATTGGCTAACAACGTTCCCAAAACGCGGCAAAAGCGGGCGACTGCCAGGCTTTGGTTGATCGCGCCAAAGACGGGAATCTTTAACTTGATGATATCCAGGACTCGTCGTCCACCGGGTGACGCAAAATAGAATCGAATCCCAAGAATCAACGCGACGAAGCCCGCCAATCCGACAAAGAAGTAGCTGCGCAGGAAACCGCTAAAACCCAATAGGGCTTCCGTAACCCAGGGCATTCCACCTTTGGAACGAAGCTGATCAAACATTTCGCCGAACATCGGCACGAAAAAGACCAAGAGCACCACAATGACCGCCGAGCCGATCGTGGCCAACATGAACGGATAGGCCAAGGCACCAACGGTACGAGATTTCAGATCCGCCTGTTCTTCGGTGAATTTCCCCACACGGTCCAAGGCGTCATCCAAGAACCCACCTTCGCCACCAGCCCTGGTCATATTGATGGCGATATCCGAAAAGACTTTGGGATGTCGTGAGAACGAATCTCCCAACCCTTCACCATCTTCAACGCGGCGATGGATGTCTTCCAGGACTTCCTTCAACTTGGAACTGGAAGTTTGTTCGCGCAGAATGTTCAACGAGCGAAGCAGCGGTACGCCACCGCGCAATAATCCGGAAAGCTGGTTATAGAACACGCCCATCATTTGGGCATTGATTCCACCGCCGAGCGAGAATCCACTGCCTTTCTGGCGCACGACTTTTACCGACAAGGGAAACAATTGTCGACCACTGAGTTGCCCGACCGCTTCGCGTTGGGTAGCGGCGCTAGTCGTCCCTGAGACGCGGTCTCCAGTCATGGTTCGGGCGACGTATTCAAATTCAGGCATGACGTTTTGCTAACTCCTGATTCCTAAGATTCGCTAAAGTTATCGCTCGATGCCTTTGTCACTCTTCGTAACCCGAGTGACTTCGTCAACCGAGGTATCGCCGCGCATCGCCTTCTTCCAGGCATCATCGCGGAGTGTTTTCATGCCTTCGGCCAGGGCTGCCTTCTTGATCTCCCAACTACTAGCGCGGTTTGTACACAAATCGCGAACTCGTTCGGACGTGACCAACAATTCGTAAATCCCCATTCGGCCGCGATATCCCAAGTTACGGCACTCGCGACAGCCCTGCGCCGTGTAGAGCGGCCGGTCCTCGAGCGACGCCCACGGAAAGTCTTTGGGCAAATCCAGCGACTTGGCATCCACGGGTTTGCGACAATGGGGGCACAACCGTCGTACCAGACGCTGGGCCATCACGGCTTCGACGGTACTGGCCACCAAGAACGGCTCGACACCCATATCGGTCATACGAGTAAACGCCCCCGACGCATCGTTGGTGTGCAAAGTACTAAACACCAAGTGACCGGTCAGCGACGCTTGAATCGCATTCTCGGCGGTTTCATGGTCGCGAATTTCGCCGACCAACACGACATCCGGGTCGTGCCGCAAGATACTCCGGAGAGAATGGGCAAAGGTCAGACCAATTTTGGGATGTACCTGAATCTGATTGATCCCGGCCAATTGGTATTCGACCGGATCTTCCGTCGTGATAATCTTGACGTCAGGTTGATTGATTTCGACCAACGCACTGTAGAGCGTCGTGGTCTTACCGGACCCGGTGGGGCCAGTCACCAAAATGATTCCGTGCGGTAGTTTGATCAGCTCTTTGAACACGTCATATTGCTCAGGGTCCATGCCGATCCTTTGCAACTCGAAGACCATGCTCCCCTTGTCCAAAATACGCATGACCAAGCCTTCGCCGTGGATCATGGGGATTACCGACAAACGCACGTCGATCTCGCGGCCTTTGACTTTCAACTTGATACGACCGTCTTGTGGCAAACGCTTCTCGGCGATATTCAAACGCGCCATGATCTTCAGACGACTGATGATGGCGGATTGAAACTGATGGATTTCCGGCGGCAGGGGTTGCGTTTGCAAAATGCCGTCAATCCGATAGCGAACTTCCAAGCCGTGAGCCTGACTTTCAATGTGCACGTCAGAAGCTCGCATTTCCACAGCTTCCAACAGAACCTCGTTCACCAAGCGAACCACCGAGGCTTCTTGAACCATCTCCGATAGTTCCGAGCCATCCGTTTCCAGTTCCTCGAGCAGTTCGATGTCTTCGTTCTTTTTTTGGGTAACTAACGAATCGATGGTTTCACTGCCCACGCCCAGGTGGGTCTTGATCAGCTTGGCGATTTCGACTCGTTCGGCCAGCACGGGTTCGACAATCCAACCTGTCGCGGCACTGATCGCATCGATCGAATAAACATCAAACGGATCGCTCGTCGCCACGTACACGGTTTCTCCGCGGCGGTAGATCGGAAACAACATATGTCGGTGGACTAGTTTTTGGGGCACTAGTTTCAACAACCCCAAATCTAGTTCTGCGGAGGCGACATCGACAAACTCCATGCCAACCTGTTTGCCCAAGGCAATCAACGCCTGACTTTCGGTCAACACCCCTTGTTCCACCAGCTTTCGCCAATGGCCACCCTCTGGGCTGTCGCTTTTCAACTGCATCACGTCGCGATGTTGGATCAGGCCTTGGTCCAACAGGATGTTGACAGCATTCATGGGGGTGCTTTCCAATGGGTGTGGCGTTCTAATTCGTCACTTGGTCAGGTGACGTAGCACCAAATCAAAGTTGCGAATTGTGCCAGAAACGCGATCGTACAAAAAAAGGGAGGCTTCCAACCGCCTACACCACATTGTAGTTGGGCGGAGAGCACTCCCTAGTATCTACTTCGGATTAAACAAAGCCCCGTTCCGAAGCGGCAACCGATATAACCCGGATCTTTAGAAATCCAACGGACGTTGACCGCCGCCGCCACCTTGACCACGACCGCCTTGACCACGACCACCTTGGCCTTGACCACCGCGACCACCAAAGTTGAATTCAGGAACTTCGGTCTTCAGCCATTCCTTCATTTTTTCTTGGGCTTCCTTCGGCAGCAATGCAATCACGCGCTCGTTGTAACGTTCGCGAAGCTTGGCGATTTCCTCGTCTTGTTTGGCTTGCAATTCTGCAGCTTGTTCGCGGAATTTTTCGGCTTCTTCTTCGCTCAATCCCAATTGCTTGATCAAATTGGGGTCGTTTAGCACGCCAGAAGCACCGCCACGTCGCATGGTCATGCTGGCGGTCATGGCTGCCAATTGCTCGCGTTGATGCTTGAGCAAAACGCCGTCGATATCTTTTTGGATGCGGCCCATGACTTCTTGCATCTTCTCGCGGGCATCCTCACCGCCGCCACCGCCACGGAACATCTCCTGCATTTCATCCCGCATGTCGGCTTGCAGATCCTCCAGACGCTGGATCTGGTCTTCAGAAAGCTCCAATTGCTCGCGAACTTGTTCGTTCATTAGCAACATCGCGGAACCGCCTCCGCCCATCATCCCACCAAAACCACCCCGTCCGCCCGGACCACCACCTTGACCACCTCGACCGGGCTGAGCCACAGCCGAATCCACGGCGACCGACGCCAAAACTGTCAAAACCAAGCAGGTTACTCCCAACCAACGCGACATCTCAATCTCCTCAAACGCAATTGCTAAACAGGCGTTTTGCCGGGGGGCCAACATTCGGCCGTTTTTAGGGCACGCCTTGAGTGAATTAACCCGGCAGGTTGCCGAAAGTTGCATTTTTTTTCCAAGATTCCCAAATCGTGTGCCGCCCGACGGAGAAACGGGCTTAGGGCAGGGCGGTTATGTGATGGCATTTCGCGCGGGCCACCGCCAAAGCCGCCCGAAATCAAACTCAGCGGCTCGGCAGGGACTGGCACAGTAGTTGCACCGAGGCCGGTTGGTCGCAGCAACTGACATTTTTGCTGGTTCGTTGGCCCTTGCTGTCAGGAGCGGGTCGGACGGCTGCGGATATATGGTGCGTCTACGAGTTTTTGACCACTCATGGCTTATTGTGGAGGATATTGAACGTGGCAAAGCAAATGGTATTTGACGACGAGGCACGCGCCCCGTTGTTGGCCGGTGTTAGCAAATTGGCGAAGGCCGTCCGCAGCACCTTGGGCCCCCGCGGTCGTAATGCGGTGCTGGACAAGGGTTGGGGTTCGCCCAAGATCACCAAAGACGGTGTGACGGTTGCCGAAGACATCGAATTGGACGACCCGTTTGAAAATCTGGCGGTGCAGTTGGTTAAAGAAGCTGCCAGCAAGACCAATGATGTCGCTGGTGACGGGACGACAACGGCCACGGTGTTGACCGAAGCGATCTTTCGCGAGGGCTTGAAGGCGATCGCTTCCGGCCACGATCCGATGGCTTTGACACGCGGGATCAACAAGGCTGTCGCAGCAATCGTCGCACGAATCGAAAAGATGGCCAAGCCGATTGATGTAAAAAGCAAAAAAGAAATTCAACAGGTTGCCACGATTGCGGCCAACAATGACTCGTCGGTCGGCAGTGTGTTGGCGGAAGCGTTTTTGCAAGTTGGCAAAGACGGCGTGATCACGATCGAAGAAGGTCGAGGCAGTGAAACAACCGTCGAGATCGTGGAAGGCATGCAGTTTGATCGTGGGTTTCTGTCACCCCATTTTGTCACCAATCAAGACAAGGTGATGGTCGAGTTGGACAATTGCTTCGTGTTGATCTACGAAGAAAAAATTTCAGCAATCAAGCCGCTGATTCCGCTACTAGAAGCCGTTAGCCAGGCAAAGAAGCCTCTCTTGATCATCGCGGAAGATGTCGATGGCGAGGCGTTGGCGACCTTGGTTGTCAATAAAATGCGAGGGATCTTGCAAGTTTGTGCCGTCAAGGCTCCGGGATATGGCGATCGGCGCAAAGCGATCCTGGGTGACTTGGCTGCTTTGACGGGCGCCCAACCAATCTTTAAAGACCGCGGAATCCAGTTGGAAAGTGTCCAGCTCAAAGACCTGGGGCGTATCAAGTCGGTGCGAATTTCGTCGGACGAAACCGTCATCGTCGAAGGTGCCGGCAAGAAGGCCGATATTGAAGCTCGGGTTGCCCAAATTCGTCGCGAACTGGAAATCACCGACAGCGATTACGATCGCGAAAAGTTACAAGAACGTTTGGCAAAGCTCGCTGGTGGCGTTGCGCAAATCAAGGTTGGTGCCGTAACCGAAACCGAAATGAAGGAACGCAAGGATCTGCTGGACGACGCCAAGAGCGCCACGGCAGCCGCTCTAAAGGGTGGTATTGTCCCGGGTGGCGGAGTCGCGCTGTTGCGATCTGAGAAAGCACTGGACAAGCTGGAGCTCGTCGGAGACGAAGCAGCGGGCGTTAGCATCATCCGTCGCGTTTTGGATTACCCTTTGCGTGCCATCGCTGACAACGCCGGCGTCGATGGTTCTGTGGTTGTCAACCGCGTCCGTCGCATGAAGAAGGAAACCGAGGGTTATAACGCGGATTCGGGCGAGTACACCGACTTGGTCGCTGATGGCGTCATTGATCCCGCACTCGTTGTCATCACCGCTCTGCAGAACGCTGCCAGCGTTTCCGCCCTGTTGCTGACGACGGAAAGTCTGATCACGGAGATTCCTTCAAAAGAAGAACCGGCTGGACACGACCATCACGACCACGGCATGGGTGGCATGGGTGGCATGGGTGGCATGGGCGGCATGGGTGGCATGGGTGGCATGCCAGGAATGATGTAATTGGCTACTGGACCGGCAGTCGCTCGGTAGCGGTTGCCGGCCTCCCGTTGGCCGAAGAGTTTCATAAACCATTTTGATTTGCAAGCAACGAAGAATAAGGAAGTGCGGAAATGGCAAAGACCAGTGTTAAAATTCGTCCGTTGGATGACCGAGTTGTTGTAGAAGTTTCGGCTGCTGAACAAATGACTGCCGGTGGAATCGTTCTGCCTGACAATGCCAAAGAGAAACCACAGCGAGGTCGGGTGGTCGCCGTGGGTCCTGGCAAGCTCCTGGAATCGGGAGAACGCGGATCTCTGAGTGTGGCGGTTGGTGACGAAGTGATTTTCGGGAAGTACGGCGGAACGGAAATCGAAGTCGATGGCGAAGAAGTCAAGATCCTCCGCGAGAGCGATATCTTGGCAAAGGTCTGCTAAGAGTGTTTGCCGAGTTGGCAAGTCACCGATTCAAACGAGCAACGAGACTTTGAGGATACTGGCAATGGCGAAACAATTGTTATTTGATGATAAGGCTCGGCAACGCATGTTGCGGGGCATCGAGAAACTGGCAGATGCAGTCGCGGTAACGATGGGACCTACGGGTCGCAACGTGATCTTGCAAAAGTCGTACGGTGGTCCAACGGTTACCAAGGACGGCGTGACGGTTGCCAAGGAGATCGAACTGGAAGATCGCTTCGAGAACATGGGCGCGAAGTTGGTGGTCGAGGTCGCTCAAAAGACGTCCGACTTGGCGGGCGATGGCACGACCACGGCGACTGTTTTGGCCCGGGCGATTTACAAAGAAGGTTTGAAGTCAGTGGTTGCCGGCTCCAACCCAACCGCGATTCGACGTGGGATGGAACGTGCCGTCAAGGCGGCGGTCGAGCACTTGGAAGGCATGGCCCGACCGGTGAGCGAAAAGTCGGAAGTCGCCCACGTCGGCGCGATCAGCGCCAACAACGATCGCGCGATCGGCGAACTGCTGGCCGATGCTTTGCATCGCGTTGGTCAGGACGGCGTGATCACGGTTGAAGAAGGCAAGTCGACAGAGACCAAGGTGGACTATGTCGACGGGATGCAGTTCGATAAGGGCTACATTTCGCCTTACTTTATTACCGACCCAGGTACGATGGAATGTGTGTTGGACAACGCCAGCATTCTGTTGTATGAAAAGAAGATCAGCAACATTCGTGACTTGGTACCGTTGTTGGAAAAGACCAGCCAAACGGGTCGCCCGTTGTTGATCATTGCCGAAGACATCGACGCAGAAGCGTTGACGTTGTTGGTCGTGAACAAGTTGCGAGGTGTACTGAATGTCTGCGCCGTCAAGGCTCCGGGTTTTGGCGACCGCCGCAAAGCGATGTTGGGCGACATTGCCACGTTGACTGGCGGAACATTCGTCAGTGAAGATCTGGGCATTCAGTTGGAAAGCTTGGATTTGAGTCACTTGGGCAGCGCGAAGAAGATCGTCGTCGACAAGAATGGCACGACGATTGTTGAAGGTGGCGGCGAACGCAAGGACGTCGATCATCGGATTGCCCAGATCCGAGCCCAAATCGATCAAAGCGATAGCGAATACGATCGCGAAAAATTGCAGGAACGACTGGCCAAATTGGCTGGCGGCGTTGCGATCATTTCGGTCGGCGCTGAAACCGAGATCGAGATGAAGCAGAAGAAGGCTCGCGTCGAAGATGCTCTGCACGCGACGCGTGCTGCTGTGGAAGAAGGTATCTTGCCGGGTGGTGGCGTTGCTTTGCTGCGTTGCAAGGGAGCCGTCGAGAAGGTACGTTCGTCGGCTCGCGGAGACGAAAAAATCGGCGTGGACATTATTTTGGGCGTTTTAGACGCTCCGATTCGTCAAATTGCGGCCAATGCCGGTATCGATGGCGCCGTGGTGGCGGACGAATTGTCGGAGATGGATGTCAACTTCGGGTACGACGCCAATGCTGGTCGCTACGTCGACATGTTCAAGGCTGGTGTGATTGATCCGAAGAAAGTCGTTAAGACGGCACTGATCAATGCTGCGAGTATTGCTGGCCTGCTGTTGACCACCGATGCCCTGGTATCGAACTTTGACGACGATGACAAATCGCGTCGCAAAGTTGAAGGCGCGATTTCGTAGTTTGATGTTTGGCCGGTTCCCCAGCGGGTGCCGGCCCGATCAAATGAAGCGGAAGAGGAGCTTGTTCATCAGAAAAAGGGCCAATTGCATTTCGCACTTGGCTCTTTTTTTCAGTTTAGGAAGTGGATGAGGATGGTGACCCAACGCTGTTATTATGAAGTCTTGGGTGTCGCAAGGACGTCCTCGGACAAAGAGATCGCACGAGCCTATCGAAAGCTGGCGATCAAGTACCATCCCGACTCGAATCCTGATAATCCAGAAGCGACCGATCTCTTTCGCGAAGCCGCGGAAGCTTACGAGGTACTGGGCGATCAGGCGAAGCGTGAACGATATGATCGCCACGGTCATGCGGGCGTGCGAGGAGCGGGAGCCGAGTTCCATTCAACGGAAGACATCTTCGAAGCGTTCGGAGAAATCTTCGGCAACGGAATGTTCGGAGACTTGTTTGGCGGGCGGCGCGGTGGCAAACGGCAGCGGCGCGGCAACGACGTCCGAGCGGATATCACTCTCACGCTGGAGGAAGCCGCCTCCGGGATTGTCAAGTCGGTTCGGTTCAACCGCAACGAACGCTGCGATACGTGCGGCGGTAGCGGTGCTAAGCCCGGTACGAAGCCAGAAACTTGCAAGACCTGTGGTGGTCGCGGACAAGTCTTGCAGTCGGCCGGTATCCTCCGGATGCAAACGACCTGTCCGCATTGCCGTGGAACGGGCTCCGTGATAACCGATCCTTGTGGGACTTGCCGTGGGCGGGGCGTCAACGTCAAATCGGTGGACTTGGAAGTTTCGATACCGGCGGGTGTTGACGACGGGATGCGGGTGCGGCTGACCGGAGAGGGCGAAGCGAGCCCGGACGGAGGTCCAAACGGCGACTGTTACTGCTTCATCAAAGTCAAAAAACACGAACTATTCCATCGCGATGGAAGTAATTTGATCGTGCAGTTGCCGATTGCGTACACACAGGCGGTACTGGGAGCCGAACTGAAAGTTCCAACGCTTAATGGCCAAGAAGTCTTGGCATTGAAGCGTGGGACTCAATCCGGAGAGGTGTTTACCCTGCGTGGTAAAGGGGTTCCAGATCCACAAGGTGGTCCACGCGGGGATCTACTGGTCCAGGTTTACATCGAGACACCTAAAGAAATCAGCGCCAAACAGGAAGAGGTCCTGCGGACGCTGGCCGAACTTGAGCACACGGACGTTTCACCTCAACGCAAGTCCTTCTTGGATAAGATCAAGTCGTACTTCCCGTAAGTTCGATGGCGCACGAATCGCGACATGGATTTCATCGTCCAACTACCAAATAACTGCACGAAACGAGCACAGATGACCGCACGAGAACACGATACCGCCGAAGGCAAGTTTCAATCAGGAGACACCGCTTTTCAGGAAGCGACTTCAACCGGAGATTCCTCGACCTCTTCGACAAACGTCGAAGAGCAGCTTCGAATTGAAGTTCAGAACCTGACGGAACGTTGGTTGCGAACGGAAGCGGAGATGGATAATTTGCGACGAAGGACTCGTCGAGAACTCGAAGACAACGCAAAGTTTGCCAATCAGCGCTTGATGGTTGATTTAATGGAAGTTGTCGACAACCTTCATCGGGCACTTGGTGTGGCGAATCAGTCCACTGCCGAATCGTTGGTCGCGGGAGTTCAAATGGTGTCGCACCAATTCGACGAAGTCATGAAACGTCATGGGTGCCAACGAATCTCGACGCTCGGCGAAATGTTTGATCCGAATTTTCACGAAGCGATTCAAATGGTACCGAGCGATTCGCCAGCAGGGTCGGTGATCCAAGAGGTTCGCACCGGTTATCGCTTGCATGATCGCTTGATCCGACCTGCTCAGGTGATCGTCGCCGCCGGTTAGTTTTCATGTTCATCCAATCCAGAGACCGTGTTTCATGCCAACCTACGATTATCAATGTGATGCGTGCGGTCACAAGTTTGAAGAGTTCCAGAATATAACCGCACCTGTCTTGACCAAGTGCCCCGCCTGCAAGAAAAAAAAGTTGCGGCGGTTGTTTGGAACGGGCGCTGCCGTCGTATTCAAGGGTAGCGGGTTCTATCAAACCGACTATCGAAGTGACGGGTATAAAAAGGCGGCAGAACGCGACAGTGGCAATGATTCCGGGAAGTCGGAATCGAGCAATTCCAAAGATACCGGCGGGACGAGTGCGAGCAGTGAGAGTTCGAAATCGTCCAAGTCGGGAGACACAACGTCGGCGAAGTCGGAAAACTCAGCCAAGTCAAAGACCGGCAAGAAAAAAGAATGATGGGGTATGCTGGTGAGTCTTACGAATTCCGAAGGTCAACGAACTCCCAAGTGCTCCCATTGCAACAAGGCCATCGTGTCGATCGAGCCCTCGTTGATGCCGTTCTGTTCGCAACGTTGCAAAGAATTGGATCTGTCGAATTGGCTGACCGAATCGTATGGCATGCCCTTTGAAAGCGATGCCTCGACGGAATCCACCGACTACTCGCCATACGACGATGAGGATCAATGATGGCCGCAGAGTCCATTGATTCGAAGCCTTCAGGACCCGCGTTTCAGGCTCCGTTGGATCTTTCATTTGAAGCCAGTTTGATTTTTTCGAAATTGATTGCCGGAGTATACGCAAGTTTACATCCCATCAATGTATTGGTTGCCGGAGTGGCCCTGCTCCTGGTGGTTGGTGTCGATACTTGGCTACCGGGCGCGCCGGAACTTGCGATTGAAAACCTTGCTGCCGCAAGCGCCACCGAAGTCCCAGGGAACGTCGTTCCTGCCCCGGGGCTTTTCGAGAGGATCGGCACGACGACCAACCCCTTGGTAATCGCCTCCGAGTTGATGCAACCGTGGGCGGACTTGGTTCACAGTCGATTCTGGCGTCAAGCAATGATTTGCCTCGGGGCACTCCTCGTCTGGAGTTGGGCAGGGACGATGATTTGCCGCAGCGTTGCGATGCGAATCGGACGGGTCGATCATCAATGGCTAGATGTGGTTCGCTTTGCCAACCAACATTTCCTGGATTCCCTGTTTAGCATTTTGATTCCGTTGGCGGCTGTCGTGGGCTTAGCGATCCCGCTTATGGTGATGGGTTGGTTGTTGGTTTGGGATTGGACATCGATTTTGGGAGCCCCGCTGGCTGCCTTGGGCTCGGTATTTGGATTGTTAATCGGCGTTGTCTTGTTGGGTTTGTTCTTGGCGTGGCCCTTGATGTTTCCGGCCATCGCTTTCGAGGGCCGGGACTCGTTTGAATCGATTAGTCGCGCTTATGCGTATGTGATGCAACGACCCATCCATGCGTGCTTGATTGCGCTGGCAGCGATTGCCATTGGATCGGTAACTGGAACGGTTATCGAATGGTTTTGTTCACTATCGGCAAATGGATATGTCTGGGCATTAAGTTGGGGCGCCAATGCGGCGAATGCAGACCGACTAAGCGAACTGCTTGCGGTACCGAATGCGGAAGCCTCCGGGATCGCCCAATATTGGGCGGGGCCTTTGTTGCGAACCAGCCAAGCGGGATTTTCATTCTTGGCTCGAGCTGCTGGTTATTCGATGTTTTGGGGTTTGGCCAGCGGCGCCTATTTGCTGCTCCGACGCTATCTGGATCAAACTCCAGTGGATGAAGTTTGCCGACCTGGACAGGCCACACTCAAACCGCTCGATACTTAACGCGTGATGGTTGCGAAGTGACTTTGGTTCGGTCAAAATGGCGACTTGGCTGGTTGGCGTCCTCTAGCGTCCTTTGAAAGGCACAAACACAAATGAATCAATTTCCGAAATTGCACAACGCCATGTGGCCCGGTCTAGTTGGCAAAGGCCCGGATGCTGAAGAACCTGCGATCGATTTGGAAACTATGTTGAAGATGACTGCCGCCGCTGAGGTGGACGGAGTCAAGTTTGATGGCGTGGACCTGTTTTTGTACAACCCTCATGTCGACATCGAGATTTCCGATGATGACTTGAAGAACTTGGCCGAACGGATTCAGAAGTACAACTTTGTAGTGGGCAGTGTCGTCGCACCGGTGTGGTTTGATGGGGCGGCAATGGGCAGTCAACAACAACGCGATAACTTTGTGGCGGCGGTAGGAAAAGCTTGCCGCATCGCGACACGCCTGAGAGAGTTGGGTGTGCGACCTTACGGAGTCGTGCGGATCGATTCGGCCACCAGTGTTTCGGCATGGAACTCGGACCCCGTTGGCGGAACAGGGCAAATTGCGGAGACGTTTCGGCGGGCGGCCGATATCGCTGAAGATTATGGTGAAAGATTGGCCGCCGAGGGCGAAATTTGTTGGGGAGGCATGCATTCTTGGCGAAACATGGTCGACTTGTTGGAACAGGTCGGACGTCCACAGACGTTGGGGTTCCAAGCCGACATGGCCCATACGCTATTGTATTTGTTGGGCTACAACGCACCTCAAGACAGAATTGTTCCGGAAAACTTCAATTGGGAGCCCGCAGCATTGGATGAGGCTCTAAAAACGCTGACGGCGGCCCTTCGTCCTTGGACAATTGACTTTCACGTCGCGCAGAATGACGCCACCGTCAAAGGCAGCGGATCACACGACAAAACCGGTCGCCACTGTTTAGCAGATGACCCGAACGGCAAGCTCAATATTGCCCATCATGCCGGGTTCTGGCTCCGAGACGAGGCCGGCAAGTTAACCAAAACCATCCAACACATTTGCTGGGATGGTTGCATGTTCCCCAACGCCGTGATGACTCAACAATCCACCTGGAACAATATCCTGGCCGCGATGCAACAAGTACGCCAACAGCATGGTTGGTCTTGATTGATAAGGTAATTTTGCGCGGAAAAGACGGTTCACTTCACGAAAACGAGGGCCCAAATATTTGGGCCCTCGCTTTTTTTGGGGTTACAAATTCGAGTGATCATTCATGGTTGGTTTGAACTTCAAACTTTTGGAACTCAAACGATCCTGCTCCGATAGTGGCCAATCCAACCGCTCCAGTTCCCGTTCGATCGTTGCTGATCGAGAGCAGATTTTGCCCGTTGAGCGAAACACTGACCTCGGAGCCTTTTTCGATAAGTTTTAACTCGTAACGGTCGCTGTTGTCGACGCTCATGTTGATCATTTCCGAGAATCCCTCGGGAGATCTTTCCAAGACCCGGAACGTTTGATTGGCATCCAGCAGAAACAAAAAGTATCGGGTTGGGTTCTGTTGGTAGCCATAAATCAAGCCTGCCGAGCCAGGCCCAGTGACTCTTGCATCCGTGACGATCGTACGTCGTCCATAAGTGTCGGGTGGGTTGTCGGCGTAAAAGTACTTCACGCTCGAATCGTCCGCTTTGGAGTCTAGCCGATAGCTTCCATCCGATTGAGCCGTGCCTCGATATTGCTCGTCATCTCCAAAAAGCAAAACCGGAACGAGTGGCTGCAAGTTCGAGGTAGCTGCGATGTTCTCGGGTGTAGTCGTTCCGCCGGGAACCAAACGCGGGTTCGAACTAACCGGCGGCGGCGTAACTGGCCCAGTTGGCTGGGTTGTCTGGCGCAAGGCAGAAAATTGTGCCGAAACAGGACCCGGCAGGACAAAACCAGCGGCCAACAATAGGGACGGGGCAATCCAATTAGCAAAAGTGTGGGTGTTCATCAGAGGACTCCAGATTCTCGTAAGGTGGTTGGGCATTGCGACCCAATCAAAACCGATCGGCTCGCTAATTACCACTACAAGTCCACCGGTCGCCTGTGACAACAAATTTCACCCAGGAGCGCATCACGAGGTAATCAAGTACAGATCCAAAATTCTGGCGGCGCCTCGCAAGCCCGTCAGCAATGAGAATTAGGCTTTTTCCTAAAACGGGTCTGACCCTCTCCGGTCATGTCTTTATGACCACGATTTTGCAGGCCCGCCAACGCAACAGACCCCGATTTGGACAAAGCCTATTTATTGGCTATGTGTCTGCCGTGCGTGAACTCGCCGAACGGTGTTGCCATAGAAATGTAATGGGCGGTTTTCCCGCTCTAGAATTGGGGTCGCCCGAATTTGTTGACGTTCAGCGCCAGTGGCAATAATTGGACTGCCCCCCGTTGCTCGGCAACCCAGCGAACCGAGCACGGCAAGTGCTAACACAATTATCCCTCGTTTCATTGGGTATCACTCCATCGCGCGTCATCGAATCCGAATAGCCAAACGGGAACGTCCCTAGAATCTACCCGGTGTTTTCCAGGTCAGGACTTTTCCACAGTGGGCAATCGCATATTTTGGCGGCAACGAAGATCGAGGTTGACGGTCGTAACGGGACTAGGCTTTGTCCGAAATGGAGTCCACACCTCTCCGGTCGTGACTTTTGGTTCGGGATTTTGCCGGTCCACCAAAGGGTGAGCCACCTTTTAGGACCAAGCGTGTATCTGGTCGGTTTTGAGAAATCCCATTATTAAAGCAATTTGGCGAACGCCGGTACACCGACGTTCGCCAAATCGAAATTTGTTTAACAAAACAATCGCTACTCGGCGTCGTGTTCCTCGTGGGTGATCTTCACTTCATGACCCATCTCCGCGAGAAGGGATGCAACGGCTTCGTCCATGGCAGCACCACGGACGTTCTTGAACCGGATCACGCCGTCCTTGTCCAAGACGTAAATGGTTGGCCAGCCTCGGACTCTCCAAGCACGCGAAATCGCGCCGCCAGTACCCTCCGGGCCATTCCAGAAACTTCGCCAACTAATGTTTTTGGCTCGCGAGACTTCTCGAATTTCGTTGACATCTTTGTCGCTATTGACACCGATCAAACTAAAAGGTTGATCAGAGAGTTGTTTAACGAGCGACCGCTCGTGCGGGTACATGGCCCGGCAAGGCGGTCACCAATCCCCCCAAAAGTCTAACACGACCACTTTGCCCCGATAGTGGCTCAATTTGAACTCGACCCCGTCAAAGTCCGAACCGACAATTTCGGGCGCTAACTTGCCAATTTCTAAATTGGCTTCTTCGATTACGGGATTGTTCGCTGCGGTTGGTGCCGCGACGAGAATCGTTTCTTTGGGCTTCGATTCTGTTGCGGCGGAATTTGGTCTCCCGGATGGCGGCGAGTTCTTGGCAACCGTCGGATTACCGGGTTCGGCACATCCAAGCGAGATTCCGATCATCGCCAACAGCCCGAGCCGTTGGATCTTTTTTCTCATACAACACCTCCTAGGTCCCAAGTGGTCATTACTGGTCTCCTTCCGCTTCGTGAGCGATTTCGACAGGATGCCCCATTTCGCCGAGCAACTTCGTCAAGGCTCGATCCATATCGGCGCCCCGTGCATTCTTGTATCGGATGACACCCTGTTCGTCCAAGATGTAAATCGTCGGCCAACCAGTAACGTTCCACTGGGCCGAGATGGGACCACCGGTTCCCTCAGGCCCATTCCAGAAGCTCCGCCAATTTAGATTCTTTTCCTTGACGGTGGCCCGAATCTGTTCTAATTCACGATCACTGTTGATGCCAATCAAGGCGAATGGTTTGTCGGAGAGTTGTTTGACGAGCGACCGCTCGTGTGGGTACATAGCCCGGCAAGGCGGTCACCAGTCTCCCCAAAAGTCCAGCACCACCACTTTGCCGCGATAGTCGCTTAGCTTGAATGCCACTCCATCCAAATCGCTGCCAATGATGTCGGGCGCGACCTTGCCAATGCTGAGATTTTCGACAGCAAACAACAGCCGCTCAGCTTGTGGCCCAATCGGCCGTCGAGCACTGTCGGAGACATCCGCGTATTTGGAAATAACTTCTTTCAATAATTTTACAACCCGCTCTTCAAACTCAGGATTGTCCGCACCGGACAACTGCCGAGCCAGTGTAAACGTCGCCACACCTTTCACGGCTTTATCTTTCGCCTTGGATTGCAATTTTTCCAGCATTGCTAAATCACGGGCGATCAGACCGATGAAGGGAAGTATTTCAGGACTATCCGCGAAATGTTGGACCAACGCTTCGATCGCCGTGGTGGCTTCGGCTCCTTGAGCTCCATTGCCGACGACCCAGATGTAAACGTCCCGGGCAACTTCCGATTGCGGTACCGCTTCCACCAACTTCAACAACTGCTGGCTGGTTTCTTGAACCAACGGCTGGCGTGCATTTCGAATTTGCGCCGCGTCGGTTCCCGATTGCTTCAGCTGTTCTTCACGTTGGCTGAAACTTTCCAAGATGGCCTGCAACTCGTCCTTCAAATCTTCGCCCCGC
This sequence comes from Pirellulaceae bacterium, assembly GCA_041741535.1. Lineage (GTDB taxonomy): Bacteria > Planctomycetota > Planctomycetia > Pirellulales > Pirellulaceae > M30B19. The sequence goes on along the minus strand of JBGSJV010000106.1, from coordinate 79,871 downwards.
TGTTTCGACTCGGCTGCTGCTTTCTTCTTGGCGGCGTTTTCGGCCAACATCGTTTTTCGATAATCGGCGGCATAGCGACGATCGGCGTCCGACAACTGGTCCAACGCAACCGTGCGTTCGGTCCCATCCGCCAATACCAGAACGACGGAGTCGCGTTTCAGTTCTTTAATCGTGGCTTCGACCGAAAATTTTCCACTTGCATCAGTCCAAGTTCTGGCCTCTTGCGACCAAGACGGGGCCGTCACACCACAGCAGATCACGAACAGAGTGGCCAACGTGATCTGCCATCTGGAAATACTCCATCTTGAAACAGGTCTGTGGCGCGGTGGCGAACCAACTCGATGCAGTTCAATTTTTGGGGTTAATTCTTGCGTCATGAAGTCTCACCTCGTTTCACAAAGAAAGGTAGTTCCTACGACCGGAGTCGATGCATTGTAAGCAAATCGAGCCCGCGAATGCCAGCGGAATTGGAAAATTATCGACTTTTTTCCAGGCAAGTGACGAGGACCGCTGAGGGAAGCCGTTAAACACCCCGTTGAAAACCGTACCATTCGATATGCTTCCGCGAGCAAAGCCGCCATCCGCGCGCCAAACATTCTTGGCCTAGCCACTCCTCTTTTTGTTCCAACGATGTGGCATCGGTCCCTTGCGGCATCAGCCAAATTTGGGCTGCCTGGAGAAATTCAAATCGCCCGACAAAGGATTCGATATCGAAGAGGTCCTCGGGAGCCTCCACAACAAATTTTAACTGACACGCGTATTGACTCAGAAGTTGCAACAAGACATCAGGGCGGAAACGATCGCGTTGGTGGCGTTGCCGCCACTTCCCGGCTCGTTCGGGGCTGGGGTCGGAGTTAGCGAGTTTCGGGCTGATGCTCATCAGGTCACACGCCACCGGCAATTGGAGTGTGCCCGCCGTCTCGATGGTGATGTGTTTTCCCAACCGATGCAACTGTTGGGTCAATGGAATCAACTCGGAGAACAACATCGGTTCGCCCCCGGTGATCACGACATGATTCAAGCCATGCGATTGGACCTCGACGACAACTTCCTCGACCGATCGATCTTCACCTTCGGGATGCCACGACGCGTAGGGAGTATCGCAAAACCAGCACCGCAAGTTGCAACCGGAAACGCGGATAAAACTGCTCGGTGTCCCCGTCAATAGACCTTCACCCTGACGACTTGAATAGATTTCCGAAATGTTCATTTATTCTTACGTGACTTTTTCTCAGTCGATTGTTTTTCTAAGACCGAGAGAAGATACGCGCGTTTGGTCGTCATCTTCTCGCGGGCGAGGCACGCCAACTGCCACGCATTTTTTTTGCCATAACGCTGGAGTGAAAAATTGATTTTGTGACGTTGTCCGACCGCATCGGTCCAACTCGCGCAATAAGCTTCATGGACGTCACCAGCCCGATCGCGGGAAACCGCCAGATAGACGCCGACTCGGCCCGTTTGATTGCGACTTGTCAAACGATCTTTTGTCGAGAGCCGCTGCGGTAACTCGCGAGACCACGTCAAATATTGAGCGACCGCTGCAGCCCGTGATTTTTTTATGCCCCCATACTTCATGTCCGAGAAGAATTTCTGATGTCGTGAACCTTGCCGAGCAATTCGAACCATGTAGCCGTGTGTCCGGCGTTCTTCAATATCAAACCGCGTAATCCCGGGAGCGACTCGTCGGGTTTTGGTGGTCGGGTGGCGTCGGCCATCTCGCGTAGTTTTTCCAAGTCGTTTCGCACACATTCATAGTTTCCACGAACAATTCTAGTCTTCATGACGTTTAGGCGGTTTCAGCCGCAACCAAATACTCTCGCACTTCAACGCCATATCTTGCATCAATTCGGGCAATATTGACAAGGAGAGAACCACCTGGATCGCGCAAAAATAGCGGATTTTTTCCCTGGAAACCAACAACGATGCTCGCTGTAGCGAACGCTACACTTGCCGTCGAGAGAAAATCGGCGGATTTTACTCACCGGGTGGCATTCGACTACTTCACCGAAAGCTCAGGCGGCCGGAACATTTAACAAATACGCCAACAGGTCGCTCATTTGAGCAGGTGTCAAAGTCCGCTCCAATCCCTCCGGCATGATGGATTGCCCCGTATTTTTGAGCTCTTGGATTTCCGATCGCAAGAGCGTCTCTCGGACATTGTCGGCTCGCTGAAGGAGTATGCTGGTCGCATTTTCCTCGACTAAAATTCCGGTACTCGTCCGGCCGTCATCGCGAAGAACAACATAATTAAAATACTGCGGATTGACTTCCAAGTTCGGGTCCAAAACATTGATCAAGATAAAGTCGATTCCTTTATGTGCTAACCCAGCCAACGAAGGGCCCAAAGGCGAGCCTTGCCCTTCCAACTGGTGACAGCCCGCACAATGTTCCCGAAACAACCGACGACCGTTTTCTCGATCGGTTGGTTCGACCAATCCCGTCCGATAACGCGCGATCAAGTCACCGCGATCTTGCGGAGTCCATTGCGACAACAACTCCGTCGCGATCGTCTGTTGCTCGGGGGTTCCCCGCTGCGCGATGGATTCCCAACGATCTTTGGGGAACTCGCGCGCCGTGATTGTCCCTCGTGCAATGGCGGCCACAACCACATCTACATAACTCGGTTCCGCAAACAGAGCTTCCACCACTGCTTGGCGGACACGCGGACTTAGCGAAGCCCAACTCGCTAGGTAGTGCTCCGCGATCTCGGGCGTTCGAATTTTCGTCAACGTGCGAATCACAAGCAGTTGAACATCCGTTGGCTGGTTGGGGTTTAGCCATTCCAGGAGTTGTTCGCGAACCGCCTCAGGCTCTGCGTACTCCATTAACGCAAAGGCTCGTTCCAGCCGCGACGCAGACCCAGGAAGATCGTCGCGCCAATTGGCCACTTGAGTCACCACGTCCGCCAACGCAGTGCGCTGCAAGGTGCCGATCCACGATCGCGCGACCTCGAGATCGATTCGTTCAAAATTGGGTTCGTTTGCGACATTCGTTGGCGGGTCCTCGAGCAATTTGTCCCACACCGGTTTGACCACGACCAATTGCTGCGGCTGTTGCGACAATCGGAATACCGTTTGAAATTCCTGGAGCATGGTCACCCATTGCTCCCTGGGGCTTTCGGCTAACATCTGTCGCACCAATGAACTCAACCAAGTCGAAGGCCATTCCACATCGCGGTGATCACGCAAACTTGTTAAGAGTACTTCGCCGGCTAAACCGGTGGCCGAGCTTTGCAAAGCGGTTTGCATCCACGGTTGGTCGATGTCTTGTCGCGCGAGCTTGACCAACGCCAGTACAGCGGTTGCGCGGTTTTCCCCGGAAAGACTGCCTAACGAAAATGCTAACTGGTACCGAACTTCCGGGTGCGGATCGTCGACCAATCGCACCCATTCCGCCAAAAGGTTGGCGTCCACCTGGCTGCCGCTGAGAAACGGTTCTGCCAAACGAACGGCATGACGACGGACTTGCGGATGGGCATCCCGCAACGCGGTCACAATCATCGAGGGCGAAAGGGCGTCCAATCCAGCCAACACATACAGCGCGTGCATTCGCCCGAGAGCGCTGTGGGAGTCTTCCACCAAAGATTCTAACTCCGGCCGCACGCTGGTGTCTTGCCGTTCGTACAACAAACGAGCCGCCGTTTCGCGATGCCAGGCATTCGGATGTTCCAACAAACAAACCAATTGCTTGGATCGCTCACTCCGTAACTTTGGAGTCGGCCTGTGTTGGAACCCTGGAGGAAGAATTCGATACAGCCGGCCGCGATCGCGCCCAGAATTCAGATCGATGTGTTGCTTGATTTCCGGTGGCAAACTGTGGGGATGTTCGATCACTTCCCGATAGACATCAATAACATGCAATGTTCCGTCTGGGCTATTTTCGAACTGAGCCGGTCGAAACCAAACATCACGAGATGCCACCCATTCACGCTGCAGATCGATTCTCGTGCCCACATGCGCGAGCCCCTGTCGCTGGAGTCGTTTGCGGTGGATCAGGTTCCCGCCGACATCCCCCACGACCGCGAGATTGGATTCCCCGGACGGGTCCCGCCACAGAGCAGCTTCGCGCGACACACCTGGTTCGCGCGACAAGTCTGCATCGCGCGACGAGTCTGTGTAGGCGTCGCCTCGATAGATATTGATGCCGGTAGCGCCGGTAAAATAGCCGGCGGCTCGTCCGCCGCCTTCAATCGGTCCACGGACGACACCGCTGACTCGCAATCTGGTGCGCAAGATTCGCCAGGGCTCGACGGGGCTGATTCGAAAAACCTCAGCTTGCGGACCATCGGCGGCAATCGACAAACGACCAGGCGCGGCCAACACATGCGGGTTTCTCGCCAAGTATCGCCCCTCGTACATGATCTGTTGCAAATGATCGCTATTCGAGCACACAAACTTTCGCCCCCAATCATCGAAGGCCATGCCATGTTGCGCCGCTCCGCTGGTCAATTCCCAACGTCCACTGCGCGGGTCCAGTGCCAAGTCGCGACCTTGTAAATCAAACGCCGTTTCGGGGCCATCCCGTTCGCGATAAACACGTCCGCCGTTGGAACTGCAAGCCAAATGAATCCGATTGTCCAAGCCCCAACGGAACGAATTGGCCAAACCCTGAACATTGCCAGTACCCAGGCCCGTCAACACCAATTCCCGATGATCTTGGCGACCATCGCCATCTTGATCGCGAAAGAACCAAACCTGAGGTGCGTCGACAACGAACAAACCACCGTTGGAGGGAAACACGGCGGTCGGCCAATACAACTGGTCCGCAAACACGACGCTCTCGTCGAAGATTCCGTCGTCGTTCAGATCACGCAAGCGCACAATCCGCGACAAGCGATCGTCGCGATGCTCGCTGTAGCCCCGCATTTCGCAAACGAACAAATCCCCCTGTTCGTCCCATTGCATCGCCACAGGACTGGTGACCATTGGCTCGGCAGCCGTCAGCTGCATCGCAAACCCGTCGGTTGTTTCAAACGAGAGCACAGCTTGGTCGGGTTCACGCGGCTTGATACGCGGGAGCTGCGATTGGTAACTTGGCGCCGCTTGCTCATCGAGCAAGAGCTTCTTGATGCCGTCCATCAAGACCGCTTCGACCCCCGGACCCACGTTTGAGGAACGCGGCTCTGTTTCATAGCCACCTTGTTCATACGCGATGGCCGTACCGATGTATCCCGTGGCGTAATCCCCATAAGCCGCCATCGCAACCGTGAGGTCGGGGCGCAAGGCCTTCGCCGCTAATTGATATTCGACAAACAACTCGCCCGGCATGTGCAAGACGCGCACGGGCCCAATCTTCAAACAGGACAGTTCGATCGGTTGACCGGACTGCGCTCGGAGCCAAAACGCCAAGCGATCTGGGCTGCCAAAAAAATCGGTCCTTTTCCACTGAGCCAAGCTTTGCCGCATGGCCGCGGGATCCAAGTGGTCCGCAACGGGTAAGTGGACCGGCTCGACTTTCCAATCGACTAGATCCGGAGTCAGCGGCATGCGGTTTTGATTCTTCAACGCTGCCCGCATGCCATCGGCCATCCGCTCGGCCAAGCGCAGCCGATTCTCGGGGCTCCCATCGTTGTATTTACCGGCTCCTAAATTTCCGCCGGCTCCGTTGAAATGCACATGCAGTGCGGACGGAACGTCCTGCCCATGCATGAAGCGCGCGATCCCAGGAAAATCCGGACTTGGTACACCGGTGCGATAATAACTCTGTGGGTGACACGCATAATAGGTCAAAATCGCCACCGGATCGGCTCCGTTGTAAAACGCCAACGAAGTCAATTGTGGGTCGATGACCCCTTCCGGTTCGGCCCGGATCGCGGGATCACGGGTCGCCGTAAAACGAGTGGCGCGTACTTTCCCATTAGGCCCAAGGATTCGTCGGTTCGACGCGACTTCCCGAACATCGGCCATCCCGTAGCCAAACTCGGAAATGGGCACCGCCGTGGTCAAACTTCGCTGAACGGCTACGGACAACCGTTTGAGCACATCGCGAGCCAACGCACTTTGATAAAAGCCCAAGTCGCTAACGCCCGCCTCGATCAGTAGTCGTTCGGCCGAGGCATCAAAGCGGGGCGCATCATGTTGATGCAAGGCATGAACGGCCACACGAGCAGGCGTGGTCCCCGCCGCTTGCGCCAAGACGTCGCGAAACAGATCGTGGCCTTCATTGCCAATCCCGATCCAATCGATGGCACAGAGCACGATCGGTTCGTCACAGCCTAACAACACCATGCCCCGACAACGGAGCCCTAATTCGTCAACGCGTCGCACCGGATCGTAGGCCATCATCATGCCAACTTCGGGCGTGGCATCGATATCAAAAGTGGCCAAGCGAACGCCTATTGGAGTCGCGTCAGTCTCTTGAATCGGCAAGGCCGCGTGCGTCCCCGCGGAGCTCGTCAGTAACCACGCGACCAGAAGCCCCTCGACCAGAAGGCCCTCGACCAGAAAGCCTGCGGCACAACTTCGAAGCGAGGCCACAGCCGTTCGCAACCTTGAAGACATATATCCCTCGCTTTCGCTTGGGGTGGAGGATGGCCCCCTAGTGCATTGTCACAACTAATATTTAGGGTCTGGTATAGGTGTCAGGAGTCAATTGTGCGAAGCACCCAAAGGGCCGTTCCGGCAATTGACTCCTATGGGTCTGGTAAAGGTGTCAGGAGTCAATTGTGCGAAGCACCCAAAGGGCCGTTCCGGCAATTGACTCCTGACACCTTTACCAGACCTGACACCTTTACCAGACCGACCCCAAAACCAAGTAGTGACAAAGCACTACAGCAATTTGCGGACAACCGTCGGCAAAATGCCGCCGTTTTGGTAGTACACCAATTCTACCGGCGTATCGATACGGACCAGCGCTTGGAAGCGAACCTCCGAGCCATCCGCTTTTTTGGCAACCACGAGAGTGGAGCCCAGTGGCTTGAGTTGTTCCAGTTCGGGAAAGTCAAAGATCTCTTCGCCGGTTAAACCGAGACTTTGCCATGTCGAACCTGCGGGGAATTGCAATGGCAGAATCCCCATACCAACCAGATTGCTACGATGAATTCGTTCGTAGCTGGCGGCCATAACGGCTTTGACGCCCAACATCATGGTTCCTTTGGCAGCCCAATCTCGCGAGCTCCCGGTCCCGTATTCGGCGCCCGCCAAAATGACCAAAGGAATCCCGGCTTGTTGGTAGGCCATCGATGCATCGTAAACCGACATGACTTCGCCGGTCGTCAATAACTTCGACCATCCACCTTCGGTCCCAGGTGCCACTTGGTTGCGAATTCGAATGTTCGCAAAAGTGCCACGGACCATGACTCGATCATCCCCACGACGTGAACCGTAGCTATTGAAGTCTCTGGGTTCAACGCCACGTGCGATCAGGTAGCGGCCCGCCGGCGAATCCTTGCCAATCGAGCCGGCAGGCGAGATATGATCGGTCGTGACACTGTCGCCCAACGCCAGCAAAACACGAGCGCCCTTGATCGGCGGCACGGCTTGCGCTTCGGATGTCATCGCAGCCATGAACGGTGGTTCGTGAATGTACGTACTGTCCTCTTGCCATTGGTACAACTCGCCCTTGGTCACGGGAATTTGATTCCAAGTTTCGTTGCTCTTGAAAACTCCCGCGTAGCGAGACGTAAACATTTCAGGAGTGATGCACGCCGCGACGACACCGGCGACGGTCTCGCGGGTGGGCCACAATTCAGCCAGCATAACCGGTTGCCCAGAGCGATCTTTGCCCAGAGGTTCAGACGCAAAATCAATATCGACGGTTCCGGCCAACGCGTAGGCGACCACCAACGGCGGACTCGCCAAGTAATTGGCCTTGGTCTGCGGACTAACGCGACCTTCGAAGTTGCGGTTCCCCGAAAGGACAGCCGCCGCGACCAAGTCCCCATCGGTAATCGCTTTGGCGACGGCGTCCGGCAGTGGTCCGCTGTTGCCAATGCAAGTGGTGCAACCGTAGCCAACAGTTTGGAATCCCAAATCATCCAGATGCTGGCTCAGATCTGCCTTGTTCAAATAGTCCGTGACGACTCGGGAGCCTGGAGCCAAACTGGTCTTCACGTACGGAGGAACTTTCATACCCCGTTCGTTGGCGGCTTTGGCGACCAAACCCGCAGCGACCAACACGGATGGATTCGAGGTGTTGGTGCATGACGTGATCGCAGCGATGGCCACGGCGCCGTGTTGGAGTTCGTATGTTGAACCGTTCTCTTGATACGTGCCGGTCGCCGCCAATCGCTCGGCTGGTAACGCATATCCGGCCGGACCAATCGGGGCCGTCAGCGCGGCGCGAAACGTGGATTTGACATCCGTTAACGCCACGCGATCCTGCGGTCGCTTGGGCCCCGCCAAGCTGGGGCGAATCGTGCTCAGATCCAGTTTCAGTTGTTGCGAGTAGATCGGTTGGGGTGCGGTCGGCGTGTAAAACAGGCCTTGGCTCTTGTAGTAATTCTCGACCAAAGAAACTTCAGCAGCAGTTCTGCCCGTTCGCCGCAAATAGTTCAATGTCTCTTCATCGACGGGGAAGAAGCCCATCGTCGCGCCGTATTCTGGCGCCATATTGGCAATGGTGGCGCGATCCGCCAAGCTCATCGAAGCATAGCCGCTGCCAAAGAATTCCACAAACTTACCGACCACGCCGGCTTTGCGAAGAATCTGGGTGACGGTCAAGACCATATCGGTCGCCGTGGTGCCGGCCGGCAGTTGCCCGACCACTTCGAAGCCAATGACTTCGGGCATCAGCATGTAAATCGGCTGCCCCAACATCGCGGCTTCGGCCTCGATACCACCAACGCCCCAGCCCAACACGCCCAAGCCGTTGATCATCGTCGTATGGCTATCGGTTCCAACCAGCGTGTCGGGCAGAGCCACCAATTGTCCGTTCATCGGCCTGAGGAATACACCTTTGGCCAAGAACTCCAAATTCACTTGATGCACGATCCCGACATTGGGCGGCACCACGCGAAAGTTGTCAAACGCCTCTTGGCCCCAACGAAGGAACTCGTATCGCTGTTGGTTGCGTTCAAATTCCAATTCCACGTTCTGTTGCAGTGATTGTTCCGTGCCGAAATAATCCACTTGCACGCTGTGGTCGATCACCAAATCGACCGGAACCAAGGGATTGATCTTTTTGGGGTTGCCACCCAAACGCTGCATCGCGCTGCGCATCGCGGCCAAGTCCACCACCGCAGGAACTCCGGTAAAGTCTTGCAACACCACGCGAGACGGCTTGAACGGAATCTCGACTTGAGCGGGTTTCGCAGCTTCCCAAGTCGCCAAGTTCAATACGTCTTGCCGAGTGACTTCAAACTCATCGCAGTTGCGGAGCACGCTTTCCAATAAAATTCGGATCGAGTACGGCAAGCGATCGACCTGGGCGAGTCCGTCTTCTTGCAACTTGGCCAAGCGGAAATAGGTCGCTTTCTCAGGTCCGCCGGCACCCTGATAGGTGAACGTGGCTTGGGCTTGAAATGGGTTAGCCGCCGAGGTTGAACTCATTTTGACTGTACTTTGTTCTCAAGAGGAAACATGGGGGTCCCGGCAATTGGCGTGAACAGACGTCGGCACAACCAAACTCGGGCCCGAAACTCACTTGCCCCCAACCAACTTGGCCCGAACCATCCGACGTGCAAGATCCACCAACCACCGCGATTCGCTGTTAAGCTGATCAGTGTCTCGCGAAAGCGAGCGACTGTCAACGCGTCCAGCAGCTTCGAATCCGCCTCAGCATCTGGTACAATGTCTGAGTGATTTCCCAGAGCCCTCCGAGTGCCACTCGATGAACGCCTCACTCTCAACGCCCGCCCCGCCGCTCCTTCAGCCATGTTCGGCCATTGTCCAAGTAGGAGCAACGGCGGTTTGGGGCCGCTTCCGATTGCCCACGGGCACCCCCATACAAATCGACGATTGGGTCGTTTGCCAAACCGGGCGTGGGCTCGAAGTCGGACGCGTCAAAGTCTTGCTAACCGAGAGCGATGAGGGGCCGAGCGAAGAATGGGTCGGACCCATCCTACGGGTCGCGAGCGACTCGGATTTGTTGACACGACAACGAATCGAGCGAGCGGCGCCACAAGGGATTGCGGCCTGCAATCAATGGTTGCAGGATCGCGGATTCTCCCAAATCGTATTGGATGTGGACGTGCCGCTGGACGGATTGCGACTGTATTTTCATTTTCTAGGCGACGTCGATCGAGCCCTCGACGCCGCCACCGAAACCTTGGTGGAATTGTTCGACCAAGCCACGGGAATTCGCCGGTTTACCCAAGCGGTGGCGACCGGTTGTGGACCTCAATGTGGCAGTGACGGTAGCGGATGCCAGACGAGTGAGTCTTCTGGTGAAAAGCGTGGCTGCGCCTCCTGCGCCCTGAGCGGTGGCTGTGGAAAACGTTCCTAACGGACGTCGCCGGCAACTTTTGCCCGCGCACCGATGGCGCAAGCTGCCAAGTTCCTTTACTCAGCGAGTATCGTTTGTCCGACCCTGCTGCTTCTCTACCGATCCCACCGAATCCCGCTGGTCTCGTACCGAGCAAGTCGTCTGCTGTCCCGATCTGGCGTTGGTTGGTGAACCCAGAACCGAGGAATCCGGCGTCGGCCACACCCACACCGCTGGCTTGGGCTGCAGCCTCGGCGGAGGACTTGGTGGCCACGGAGGAGCCGTTGGAGATCCGTTTGCAATACGGCCCGCCACAGAATCGAGTCAGTCGCAGCCTCTCTATCACGATGCGGACACCGGGCGACGATTACGACTTGGCGGTTGGCTTCCTGTTGAGCGAAGGGATCATTGGCCGCGCCCGCGACGTGCTGGCCTCGCCCAATTCGGCATCGCCCATGGAATCCACAGCCAACGTCGTTCGCGTCACCTTGTCACCGGAAGTCTCTGTCGACATTGACAAGCTCCAGCGGCATTTTTATACGACGTCCAGTTGCGGGCTGTGTGGGAAAACATCGCTGGAAGCATTGGAAAACCAGGGATTGCAGCCTGTGCCGAGCGGGAAATGGCGAATTTCAGCGGCGTGGATCGCGAGTTTGCCGGACGCCCTGCGAAATGCTCAGCGAGTATTTGCGGCGACCGGCGGACTCCATGCCACGGGGCTGTTTGTTGCCAATGGGCCGCTAGTGTTGCTCCGTGAGGATGTCGGGCGGCATAATGCTTTGGATAAGGTCCTGGGGCGTTTGCTGCTAGAGGATCAGTTGCCACTACAAAACCACGCGCTGTTGGTAAGCGGCCGAACCAGCCTCGAGCTGATGCAAAAAGCCGTCGCGGCCGGCGTTCCCGTCGTGGCAGCCATTGGCGCCCCGTCCAGCTTAGCGATCGACTGTGCTGAGAGGTTTGGAGTCACCTTGTTGGGGTTCGTGGCTGAAAATCGCTTCAATTGCTACGCCCATCCGCAAAGGATTGAGGGCGCCTTGGATTGAATTCTACTCCAGGGGTTTTACCAAATGAGAGCTGGGCGACATAATACGCCCGCCCAAGGCGCTGATCGCCCAACTGTTGGAGAATTGCTTGAATCCGTTTGTGTTGTTGCTTTTATATTGCGTGGTTTTGGTGGTTTTGGCCTGGTTTGGCGGATCGTTGCCGTCCAAATGGAATTGGAACCACGTGCGGATGCAGCTGGTCATGAGCTTCATCGCGGGGTTCATGTTGGCTGTCGCCTTGGTTCAACTGCTACCACATGCCTATGGAATTCTGGGCGACGGACGCACAATCGGCTTGACGATCTTGGGTGGGCTGCTCGTTATGTTCTTGTTGATTCGAGCGTTCGACTACCATCATCACCATTTTGCGGATGCTCCCCAAGAGTCGCTTAGCTGTGCCCATGACCACGATCACACGGCCGAGGCCCATGCGGCTTGGGGGGGTCGCAAGAATAGCTTTGCTTGGGTTGGTCTTATTTTTGGGCTTGGTTTGCATTCGATCATCGAAGCGGTTGCCTTGGCGGCTGCACTGCAAGCGGGAGCTTTGAACGACGCGGCGTTTCTAAAGAGTGTCGGAATATTTTTGGCGATCGCATTACACAAGCCCTTGGATGCCATGAGCATCGCTTCGGTGATGGCGGTTAGTCACTGGCCAATTCGCGAGCGATTGTTGGTCATTGCGATCTATGCCGTTTTAGGTCCGTTGGCGGCCTGCTTGGCGTTTCTGGGGTTTTACTGGATCCCTGCCGATACCACCGTGGCGTTGGGGTTTGCCTTGGCTTTTTCGTGCGGCACCTTCTTGTGCATTTCCTTGAGTGACCTGTTGCCAGAACTCCAATTTCACTCGCATGATCGTGGTAAACTATCCGCGTGTCTGCTGGGTGGAGTCGGGCTGGTGATCGTGTTGGAACTGATCCCGTTCCTCAATCACAGTTCCAGTCGGTGAACGACTTGGCCGAACTGTGACGCAATGGTTGGAGTTTATTGATGTTCGTTCGGCAATGCACCAAAGTCTTTTTGTTGTTTGTATGGTCGGCTACGATTGGGGGCAATCCCGCGCTGATGTTGGCCCAAGAGAAATCGGACTCCACAAACATGACCGACGAACAAGCCACAAGTCTGGCGGAGTTAGCACTCAAGGGCTTGGACCAGGAATATCCGAACAAGCCTTCCAACGTATTGGCTGGGGCGCAAGATGTGCGTTCACCTCGAGAATTCTCTCCTGCGTTTTACGGCTGCTTCGATTGGCACTCCAGCGTCCACGGGCATTGGATGCTGGTACGTTTGCTCAAGGTGCAACCGAATTTTTCGCGCGCCCAAGAGATCCGCGATCGCTTGGAGCAACATTTGACCCTGGAGAATATTCAAGCCGAGACAAAACATTTCCAGCAGCCGGAACACAAGTCTTTCGAGCGACTGTACGGTTGGGCGTGGTACTTGCGATTGGTCGAAGAATTGCACACATGGGATGATCAGCAAGGGCAACGTTGGCGGCAAAATCTTAGACCTTTAGAAGATCACTTGGTGGCGGCCACGTTGGAGTTCTTGCCGAAACAAGCCTATCCGATTCGCACGGGTGTTCACCCCAACACGGCTTTTGGTTTGGCGCAAATCCGCGACTATGCCGTAGCGGTTGGGCACCAACCGTTGATCGAATTGATTGATCAACGGGCGCGGGATTATTACCTGACCGATCACGATTACCCCATTGAATACGAACCGTCGGGTGAAGATTTTTTTTCAGCAGCGCTGAATGAAGCAGACTTGATGCGCCGTGTGCTTTCCCCAGCGGAGTTCACCGAGTGGTTCGCGCGGTTTATCCCGGAGTTCGAGCGTCCGGCCGTCGAGCGGTTCCTGACTCCTGTTTCGGTGACCGACATCACGGATGGAAAACTAGTTCACTTGGCAGGCTTGAACTTCAATCGAGCATGGACCCTGCGTGGGATCATGACCCATTTGCCGGAGTCCGGTCCCCTGCGAACTCGTTTGGAGCAGGCCGCGGTGGCTCATACCAACATGGGCCTGGAATATGTCTTCACAGGCGACTACGCGGGCGAACATTGGTTGGGGACTTTTGCCATCTACGTGCTCACCAACGTTGGCCAATAGCATCAACGTCCGTGGTTTCTTATTCCCATAAATTCTGACTACGGGAGTGGCGAACCGCATTCATCGAGTTTACCCTATGGAGAACTGTCCGGAGCATTCCGACAGAGCCCATCCCTCCGCCCCTCCTATTTGTCCTTAGGGTACTCGACATGAAGCGTCGCTCGATATTTGGTTCATGGGTCGTCATCGGCGTGGCGACTCTCGCTTGGTTACCCGCGACGATTCTGGTCGTAGGTGCTCCCATCGAAGACAACGCGCCTGCCGAAGACAATGTCCCGCCGGCTGGCTATGTCGCATTATTCGACGGCAAGTCCTTAGACGGCTGGTATGGCATGCCCCATCAAGACCCGTATGAGTGGGCCGCCATGTCGGATGAACTGCGAGCCAAAAATGTTGCGGCCTGGAACCAAGAAGTTGCCAAACATTGGACCGTGGTGGACGGTGCGATTGTCAACGACGGCGATGGCCCTTACTTGACGACGAAACAGGAATTTCGCAATTACGATTTGTGGATCGACTACAAAACGGTCGCTCAAGCAGACAGCGGCATTTACTTGAAGGCCAATCCGCAAGTGCAAATCTGGGACTACACCCAAGAAGGCGGGAAGTGGAATATCGGCGCGGATAAAGGTTCCGGCGGGCTATGGAACAACAGCGCGGGAGCCGATGGCAAAGATCCGCTGGTGTTGGCCGACAAACCGTTTGGGCAATGGAACCGAGTCCGAATCACACAAGTCGGTCAGCGCACCAGCGTTTGGCTGAACGATCGCTTGGTCGTCGATAAAGCTCTCATGGAGAATTTCTGGAACCGCGCGAAACCGATGCTGGCCCGCGGCCCAGTGCAATTGCAGACACACGGTGGCGAGATTCAATGGAAGAACATCTTCGTCAAAGAACTTTCGAACGAGGAAGCGACCGAATTCCTCAAGGAACGCAAGACTGTCGCGACCGAGTCGCTCTTCGATGGGAAGACGTTTCAAGGCTGGAAGGGTCCCACCGATCAGTACGAAATCGTTGACGGAACGATCGTCTGCAAGCCCGGCCGAGGCGGCACGATTTATACCGAAGAAGTATATGCCGACTTTATGGTCACGTTGGAGTTCCAATTGCCACCGGGCGGCAACAATGGTTTGGCGATTCGCTACCCCGGCAGCGGCGACACCGCTTACGTAGGCATGTGCGAACTACAGATATTGGACTCCGAGCACCCGAAGTATGCCAACTTGGACCCACGTCAGTATCATGCTTCGGCCTACGGCATGATCGCTGCCGAACGTGGCTACTTGTACGAAACCGGACAGTGGAACTACCAAGAAGTGACCGTCCAAGGTTCGACCTTGCGCGTGGAATTAAACGGCAACGTGATTCTCAGCGGCGACGTTAAAGATGTCAAAGATCTCATGATCGACGCGGCAGGTCGAAACCGCACCGAAGGGCACTTTGGCTTGGCGGGTCACAGCGACCCAGTCCGTTTCCGCAACCTGAGGATCGGTCGCCTCGATTCAAAATAGCGAGTCAAACATAGCGAGCCTCGGATGAGCCAACCCAACTCCACCCAAGTGGTCGATCCTGGAACAACTCCGGCGTTGCGACTAACCAGCCTCGATGTATTTCGTGGTTTCGTGATGTTCCTGATGTTGGCGGAAGTGCTCAAACTTTCGAAGTTGGCCGCGCACTTTCCGGAAGCAACTTGGCTGGAGTGGGTCACGTTTCACACGACGCATGTGGCTTGGGTTGGATGTTCCTTACACGATCTGATCCAACCTGGGTTCTCGTTTTTGGTTGGCGCGGCGCTGCCGTTTTCACTGGCCAAGCGGCAACAATCGGGTCGAGCGACGTGGTGGTTGTATGTCCATGCGGCGTGGCGAAGTTTGCTGCTCATCGCGCTCGGTATTTTTGTGCGGAGTTTGAATTCGGAGGCGACCAACTTCACGTTCGAGGATACCTTGACCCAGATTGGGTTGGGTTATTTCCTGCTCTTTGCAATTGCCCGTGGGCCACAATGGTTAGCCCCCACGGCGATCGGGGTAATCTTGCTGGGCTATTGGGTGGCGTTTGCCGCCAATCCACCCGCCGCAGACTTTGACTATCAGGCCGTCGGAGTTCCCGCGAATTGGACCGAGCACCAAACGGGGTTCGCTAGGGCTTGGAACAAAAACAGCAACTTGGCGTGGAAATTCGATACATGGTTCCTGAATCTATTTCCCCGGCCGGAACCATTTCCTTTTCATTCCGGTGGTTATTCGACATTAAGCTTTGTTCCTACTTTGGCAACCATGTTGATGGGGCTACTGGCCGGACGTTGCCTGTTGTACGAACGGAGGACATCGCGGCGATTGTTGTTATTAACATCGGCCGTTGTGGTGGGCCTGTTATCGGGCTGGCTATTGAATGAGTTTGGAATCTGTCCGTTGGTGAAACGGATTTGGACGCCCAGTTTCGCGCTTTGGAGCGGTGGCTGGTGTTTCCTGTTCGTGTTGATCTTTCATTTGGTCTGTGATGTTTGGCAGTGGAAGTCGTGGAGTTTTCCGTTGGTGGTGATCGGCTGCAACTGTATTTTTGTTTACCTATTGAATTGGACGATCAAGGGATCCATCATCGCTGCGTTGCACCGGCATTTTGGGGCGATGTTCCTCGCAAACGCGAGCCCGGAGTTCCAGGAGTTGTTTACCGGACTGGGAGTGCTGACGATCTTCTGGCTCTTGCTCTTCTGGATGTATCGTAACAAGGTTTTTGTTAAGCTGTAGCCGCTCATCTTGTCCAAAACAGGAACTTTGCATGACGGAAAATCAGGACATTACTCCTCCACCAGTGGTCGAACTGTTGCATGGCTTGATCGATTACGCGGGGTTCTTTCCGCCGGCCAGTTTGTCGATCCCACAGGCGTTGAAGAATTACTGCGAGTACCAGGATTCGGATTACTACTGGGTCTTGGGCCAATTGGTTTTGCCGGTTGCTAAACTCAGCGAACTAGCGGAACAATTCACGGAAGATTTATTTGAGCCGTTGCCCATCAGCGTGGTGATGCCGGGTGCTGCGGACAAAGCCGGTTTCTTGGCCGGATTGGAGGCCATTCGGGACTTCAACTCCGAGCACGAATTCAACGGATTGGTTGATGCGATCGAGTGCAAGGTCGACTCTCCGGCGGAGTTGGCCGCAGCGCACGAGGCTTGTTGCGACGATCCCTTGGTTTGTTTCTGGGAATTGCCGTTAAACGACCAACTGACTCCACTCGTCAACGCATTGGCCGAGATCAAACGGGCAACGGGCAAGCCCGGCAATCACGCGAAGATCCGCACGGGCAGCGTTGTTCCCGGCGCGATTCCGAATGTCGCATCGGTCGCCAACTTTTTGAGCGTTTGTGCCCGGCACCAAGTGCGCTTTAAAGCCACAGCCGGACTTCATCACCCGGTGCGCGCTTCCTATCCATTGACGTACGCTGCCGATGCGCCGTGTGATGTGATGCACGGATTCTTGAACATGTTTTTGGCGGCCACCGCGGCTTATGTCGGGACAACGGACGTGGAGACCTTGACCCAGATCCTGCTTACCGAACATTCGAACAAGTTCCAGATCGAATCCACGGGCATTCGATGGCATGAACATTTTTGGACGTTGAACCAAATTTCCGAGGCCCGTTTCAACTTCGGCATGAGCTTTGGCTCTTGTTCGTTTACCGAACCCGTTCACGATCTGGTGGCCTTGGGTTGGCTGCCGCCATCAGATGAAAGTTTATTTGAATGAGAACTCTTGATCACACCCACGATCCCCAGGCACGCTCTTGGATCGAGTCGGCCAATTCGCCCATGTCCGAATTTCCACCTCAAAATCTTCCTTTTGGCGTCTTTCAAGCGGACGGGCTACCGCGGGTGGGCGTGGCGATAGGCGACCAAGTCGTTTGTTTGGGAACGTTGGCAGAAGCCGGTTTCTTCAGCGATGCGCTGGGCGTGGCGATCCACGATCATGTGGACCTGACGGGGTTGATGAGTTTGTCGGTCGCCGAGCGACGCGCGCTGCGCCACGAGTTGTTCCAGCTGTTGACCGATCCGCAATCGCGACTGGCCACGGACCCCAGGTTGCGTCAATCCGCGTTGCGATCCATCGACCAAGTCCAGCTGTTGAAGCCGGTCGAGGTGGGTGACTATACCGACTTCTACGCCAGTCTTTTCCACGCGACCAACGTCGGCAGCATGTTCCGGCCCGATAATCCGCTGTTGCCCAATTGGAAACACTTGCCGATCGGATACCACGGACGAGCGAGCAGCTTGGTGGTCAGTGGGACGGAGATTCGTCGCCCCAATGGCCAGTTGCCACCGGCTCAAGCAGGAGGTGCACCAACTTTCGGCCCGTGTCGGCAATTGGATTACGAACTGGAGGTCGGCGCGTACATAGCGCTCGGCAATCGCTTGGGTGAACCGATCTCATTGGCCGATGCCGAAAACTATTTGTTCGGCATCTCATTGGTCAACGATTGGTCGGCGCGTGATCTGCAGCGGTGGGAGTATCAACCGTTGGGTCCGTTTTTGGCCAAGTCCTTTGCGACTTCCGTTTCGCCATGGGTGGTCACCATGGAAGCATTGGCTCCGTTTCGTGGCCCGGCGTTTGACCGCTCGGTGGATGACCCGACGCCGTTGCCCTATTTGCAGAACGATGCCAATGCGAGAACGGGCGGGATTCGGCTGCAATTGGAAGTGAGCCTGTTGACCGAAGCGATGCGGCAACAAGGCTTGGCCCCGCATCGACTGAGCCTAGGTTCATTCGGGAACATGTATTGGACGCTGGCTCAAATGTTGACACATCACACGAGCAACGGTTGCAACCTACAACCTGGTGACCTGATCGCCAGTGGGACGGTCAGCGGACCCACACGAGATTCGCGTGGTTGTCTGTTGGAACTGACTTGGGACGGCGAGTACGGCAAGCCGGTGCCCGGTTCGCAACGCACACCCTTGAAGTTGCCCACCGGCGAGGAACGATTATTCTTGGCTGCAGGCGACGAAGTCCTGATTCGTGGTTGGTGCGAACATCCGGAGCGGCGAACCATCCATTTGGGTGAGTGTCGCGGGCAAGTTGTGTAAAACGGATGACCAACACTTTTTTCGCAAACGCTAACAACATGTACCGTGACGTGGCGCAATCCATTCTTATGACTCCCGGCGAGTAACGCTTGACGCAATTCCACGCTTTACATCGCCGGATCGACGACTTGTGGATCGTACCAACCCTCCCATTCCAAGCTGAGGATCACCATGGCAGAAAGCCCCATCTTTCATTCCCCAAGTAACGATCCACAGATGGATCAGGCAACGGCCAAGGCCCGCCAGACCTTCAAGTTTTTCTGGCGTGAAATGGCCTGGGAGCGGCGACGTATTGTTCCGGGATTGGACGTGGCGGCCGTCAAAGTTGCGTGCTCCGATCCACCGGAAGTTCGCGCACAAAATCCGGATGGACTTGAAGTGGAACACATGTGGATCGTGGACGTCGACTTCGACGGAAAGCGGATCCAAGGGACGCTTATCAATTCACCGCACACGTTGCGATCCTTCGAAGAAGGGGACCAAGTGACGGTCACCGGCAAGCAACTGAGCGACTGGATGTATGCGATCGCTGGACATGTCTATGGCGGCTTTACAGTGGACGTGCTTCGGTCACGGATGCCAACGTCAGAGCGAACCCAACATGACAAAGCTTGGGGGCTCGACTTTGGACCGGTTGGCGTCGTGCCGATCGTCCCACCCGATTACATTGGCGACCCGGCACCGAAGAAGAAGGGGTTGTTTTCGTTTTTTGGCGGAGTCGCAGCGTCGACCCCACAAGACTATGCCAAAGTCGCCGCAACGGAACATCCCATGTCCGTCAACATGCGGCAGTCGTTGGAGGCAACGCTGGCGAAGAACCCGAGCTTGGTTCATGAAACCGATGATCATGGCTACAACTTCTTGCATCAGTTGTCATTAGCGGGATCGTATGACGGAGTTGATATTTGCCTGAAATGTGGTGCTGACCCGAAGAAGCCCGCACGGAACGGCATGACGCCTTTGGCACTGGCGAAATGTTTGGGTTGGAAACGGGTTATGGAACGATTGCAACAAGCGGGTGCGACGAACTGAGGTTGGAATACATCGCGTGGAGTGATGGATCGACAATGTGGCGAATATCCGCTTGCGCCGCAGCGGAGAGAAAAACTTCAAACACTACACATCAGTACGTCTGCCAAACGCCATTTCTTCACGGAAAGCCGTGTCAAATTCAACTAGCGGTGACACTCTCCCGCTCCTAGCATCTTCAATACCCAATCGAATTGCTTCGATATCAGCCGCTTGTTTGATAAGTTGATTGACGTACTCTTCAACGCTGGTGAAACCCGCAGCGGTAGCCACTTGAATCGCTACTTCCTCATTGAATACCCGAATCTGCATGCTCAGCAACTCCTGGTTCACGGTCACCACACTGGATTTTTCACAATTGAGTCAATCCGTCAACAATAATTCCGCTCAAACCCCAGAAAACACATGGTTCGAGTAGGCAGTGGATTCGGTCGCCAATTGGACTCGGTCGGTGTCAGCAGTTGATTACGGCCCGAGGGAGACTTGATCTCCAGCGGTCGTCCGGCGACATCGAAGGAATTGACGGTTTGGACACTGCTGTCGGAAAACGTGGTCGAATTGGTCTCGAACGTCCGAGCTTGCGAGTGTGAACCGTTGCGGTTAAGTTTTGTCCGAGCCGCCCGCTGCCAAAATCGTTACCTGATTAGAAAGTCTCCGTGTCCAATCTCCCCGTTCCGCGACCAATGTCGGCTGGCATGGGTGTCCTCACGATCTTGATGACCTTGGTGGGCTGGTCCAGCATCCCGCTGTTTCTGCGGTATTACTCCGAACATATCGATCCGTGGACGAGCAACGGTTGGCGTTATGGTGCCAGTGCTTTGTTTTGGGCGCCGGTGTTGATTGTGACAGCAGTCCGAGGACGCTGGCCAGCCGGACTTTGGCGTGCAGCCTTGATACCCGGTTCGATCAATGTTTGTGGGCAAATTTGTTTTGTGTGGGCCCATTATCAAATTGAACCCGGATTGTTGACGTTTGGCTTGCGAAGCCAAATCCTGTTCGCCGCCATCGGTGCCTATCTCTTGTTTCCACCCGAACGAGCCGTGATTCGCACGCCCAGTTATTTGTGGGGTGCGATGTTGGTGCTGACGGGTACCAGCGGTTCGATCTTGTTGAGCCCCCATTCGATCGACTGGAGCCGCCTATCGGGATTCGGATTGGCGGTCGCCAGTGGCGGATTGTTCGCCTGTTATGCCTTGTCCGTTCGCAAATACTTGCCGGGCGTCAGTTCCGTCATGGCGTTTGCCGCGATCAGTCAGTTAACGGCGATCGTAATGGTGGCGCTCATGTTCGTGTTGGGGCGACAATATGGCGCGGACGTGTGGGACTTGAGTCGAGAACAAATTGTTTGGTTGCTGATGTCGGCCTTGATTGGAATCGCATTGGGACACGTGTTCTATTACATGTCGATTGCCCGGTTGGGCGTTGCCGTTTCGGCAGGTGTTTTGCAATTGCAACCGTTCTTGGTTGCCGTTGCGTCGTATTTGTTGTTTGGTGAAGTCCTCCAAGCCGGGCAATGGCTGGCCGGTGGCGTCGCCATTTGCGGAGCGATGTTGATGCTGGCGATCCAATTGAGGGTCAGCCAACAACGAATAAGTCGTTGATTTGCCGAGCAGCATGAGAGGCCTTGTCGACCGACTCGTGACGGTAGCTACGGTTCTACCGGGAAGTTATCCAAGCGTACACTCGGAGTGCTTCACGGCGCGTGGTTGGTCGGATTCCCGGCCAACCACGCTTTGCTAACCGGTTAACTAACGAAGGGGGATTTCTCCATGCGCTGATTCGACTCGAAGCAGCTCTTCAATTCATTAACGTCGCGGTGCATTGGGCGTTAACGCCCAATGCACCAGCGATGGCTAATGTAGAGACGCTAGTTGGCGTGGCGCATCGTTGTGCTCGTATTGTGGTATAGGACCGGCGTATCCTTGCCGTCACCATTGAAGTCACCTGCAATTGGATATCCTTCACCGTCCATCTCGAAGACCCGGTCGGCAGCATCCAATTGGCGATTCCCGTTGGTATCGATGTACCAGCGACCGGCTCGATAGATCGCCAAGTCGGAAATCCCGTCGCCATCAAAATCACCGACAACAGGAATGTCGCCGACTTGGCCGAACTGGAATGGTTGGTCGCGATCATCCAATTTGCCGTCTCCATTGGAGTCGATTGTCCAGGCTCCATTGTTGAACACACCAATTTGCGTGATGCCGTCACCATTGAAGTCGCCCGAGATCGCGATGTCTCCTTCCTGACCGAACGAGAAGACGTGGTCAATCACATCCGCGCGATTCCGACCGACAAGGCCTTGCTTCAAGACGCGACTCCCTTCGACCGATTCGTCGATCATCGGTGGGATATTCTTGGGACGCGTGTAGCGATGGTTTTCTCGATCTGGCAATCCAGGCTCGCGAGAGATGGCGTACTCGTCGCCCTGCCATTGTGGTCCGAAGATCCCAATGTCGTCTTTCCCGTCTCCGTCCCAATCACCAACCACGGCTTGGTCGTCGGCGTTGCCCAAACGAATCATCAAGTCGCTATTGTCCCAGGTACCGTTTCCATTCGAGTCGATAAACCAATAGCCATCTTTGAAGATTGCGATTTGGTCGATCCCATCGCCATTGAAGTCGCCCACCAACGGTTGACTACCCAGCGTGCCAAACGTCGAACTGATGTCGGCCTTCTTCAAGCTACCCTTGTCATCTTCCGTCGTGAAGGTCCATTGCCCTTGTTCCATCGCGAACCGATTCCAATCCAATTCGGACAGATAGCCCACTTCGTGCCACGGTCCACTGCCACCATCTTGCGCTTCGCGAGGCGTCCCGTCATTGATCACGCTCAAGTGCCACGAATTGAGTGGAAGCGGGTCCGTTGGCATCGCGTTGAACCCAATGCCAACAAAGACGTTGGAATTGATTCCCTGATGTCCCAACAAACCGCCAAACCCTGTCAACGGAACACCTGGACCAGGCGGGTTGCCGTTCACCGGTGGCAGCTGTGGAATGTTGGGCAGTTCCGGCGTTGGTGGCGGTGGCGGTGGTAACTGGGCGACCAAGACTTCCGTAAAATTGTTCTGCATCGACACTTGCCCGTTGTTGACCCGCACGTTGGCCAAGGTGTCCATCAACTGCTGTTGACCAAAGGTCGAGATCAGTGATTGTGGTGCGGTACTTGCCATGTCCATGCTGTTGAACGCGATACCTGTTGTGGTCCCCACATAATTGTTGGCATCCACGTAACCGACGGGTTGGGCTTGCAGAACAATGTAGTTGCCGGCCTTTAATCCCTCGAACTTGTAGTTGCCTTGCGAATCGGTCATCACGTACACGGGCGAATTAGCGCCGCTGATGTGTGAGTAATGTTGGCCCAACACTTCGCTCAACATGACCGGCCGAGGTGCAATTTCTTGGGATGTGGGATCGATGTACCAGTACAAGGCCATCCGCACGCCGCCAATCGCTCGGTCATCGGATGTGAATTGGCCGTCGCGCAGGGACCGATAATTGGCCGGAACCAAGCCGTCCTGGGTTTGAAATGCTGGCCCGTCTTGAAAGACTTTTCCCGTGATCGCGGCACCGGTGACCTCGCAGAAGTTGTACTGCACCACATTGAAGTTGGATTTCAGCACGATGTTCGAGATGAGGTTCTCGGTAGCCGTACCCGGTTTCACATCCGGGTGCCCCATCAGGTAGCCAACCTTTTGACCGTCCGTGAAATAATCCATCGGCTGGGTCTGACGAACCGAATAGGTGCCCGGCAACAACTCCTTGAACTCGTAGAACCCGTCGTTGTTCGTCATCGTCGTCTTGATGACGTTCCCATTCTGATCCAACAACTGCATGGTCACATTGGCGATTGGCAAATCGCCGGCCGAATCAGGAGTGCAGTTGCCGTCCGAATCCACGTTAACGTAGCCCGAGATAGAGCTCAGCTTGAACTCGCCGAAGTCGTACTGCACGCCCGCATCACCGTCGCGAATCGTGATCTTTGTGAACAAGTCGTTGCTGGTTGTGCCACCGAGTGATCCAACGGAATCTTTGCCATCCACCCATCCACTTGGTTGGATTTGTTGGACCTGGTATTCACCCGCGCGCAGATTTTCGAACTTGTATTGCCCATTTGCGTCGGTGATCGCTGTCAACACCATCTGCGTGCCACCGTTGTCGATCATGACGGGCGTTCCGTCCGCATTTAGCAGCCGAATCGTCACACCGGAGATCCCCTCTTCGCCACTATCGATCACGCCGTTGTCATTACGATCGTGGAAGACCCGTCCCGCGACACTCGCGGGCAGATGTTCACAGAATCCATACTTGAGGCCCGCTTGTCCGGACATCAGATTGATCTGGGAAATGGTGTCGTTCGCGGAAACAACTCCTTGGCTCGAGCCATTGACCGTTCCAATATGATCCGCTCCATCGAGGTAAGCGGCGGGTTGAATTTGTTTGATGGTGTACGATCCGGGGAATAGTCCCGTAAATTCGAATGTGCCATCCGACTTGGTCTTGGTCGTACTGACCATTTGACCTCGCGAGTTGTACAACTCGATGGTCACGCCTTGGATGCCCACATAAGTCGCATCGCCGGGTTTGGTGCAGTTGCCGTTTTTGTCGACTTGTGAAACGTAGCCTTCGATCGTCACCGGCTTCAGTTCGCCGAAGTTGTTGTTCAGGCTGTTATCCCCGGCATGCAGCAAGACCTGGGTGTGCTGATCTTCGCCACTAATACCGCGAGTCGTGCCATTGACCGAACCGACCATGTCCTTGCCGTCAAGGAAGCCGGTCAACGGGTTGGTTTGATTGGGGTATTGATTGATTTCAATGATTTCGTAAACACCCGGGGGCAAACCCATCACGGAGTAGTAACCATTGCTGTCGGTCGTGACCGTGATATTGTTCCAGTTGGCGAACACGTCGGAGGTTTGCAAACCTGCGGTGCGGCGCACCAAGATTTGCACGTTGGCCAGCCCTTCTTCACCCGTTTCCATCATGCCGTTGTCGTTGCGGTCATGGAACACGTGACCAGACAATTGGACTGGCAACACTTCACAGAAATCGTAATTGATTCCGTGCATGTCGCCCTTCGGAATGATGATACCAGCGAGAATATTCGGCTGATTATCGGAAATCGTATGCATCGAACCGGTGCGATTGCCAGATACGGTTCCGGGCATCGCTCCGACGCTCAAATAACCCTCGGGTTGCGTTTCGACCACACGATACGTGCCGGGCTTCAAACCTAAATCCACGCCGAATTTGTAATCACCCTGAGCGTCGGTGGTCGTGGTAGCGACTTGTTCGTATTGGCCATTGGCATTCAGGAGTTCCAATGTCAATTTGACATTGGCAAGGCCCGTTTCGGTGCCGTCCTGAATGCAATTGATATTGCTGTCGTGATAGACTCGGCCCGAAATTGAGATTGGCTTTTCAATCAAGTTGTAGCCATCCCATGCGGCAGCGGTTCGGTCCAAATGCCCACCGCCATTGTCAGTGTCTAAACCCAAGGGCTGCTTCGTCAACTGGTCGGCGACGTTCATGAAGTCGTCGTAGTAGTCCCAGAACTTGCCCGAAGTTTCGCCACCCGCTCCATTGATCGTGAGTCGCTCCATGGTGTAATGTGGGTCGACAAAGTTGGCCTGGAACATCGAGGTTTCCATCTCGGTTCCGGACACAATCTTGTCGGGACGCAGTGTTTCAATTTCGTCGGTGTCGATTGTAAATGCCAACACATCTCCGGCTTCGAAGTTTTTGAGTTGAACTTCCAGCATCAATCCATTGTTCGATACTCTCCAACTGACGACATCCGAGGCGACAAGACCGCGGCTATTCGCAGCATCAAATACAAACGCATGGGCGTCGCCGGCGCCTTCAATCGTTGGAGTCGAATGGAAAATGATATCGCCGCGAGTTCGACCACCGCTGAGATCCTTGTCTCCGTTGATAACGAAGTTGGACAGTTGGGTGGTTTCGGACCCACCTTGAAACGTCACTTCGAAATAGTCGGGGCTTAAGTCAGCACCATTGTCGGTTTCGAAGAACGTGATTCCGGCAGCGACAGGGTTCGCCGACAACACGCGACGATCTTCCAATCGTTCGATTCGACATTGGCGATAGGCGCCGGCTCGTTGGTCTTGGCGATTGGCCACTGACTCGGAAGGCACGGTGGCAGATGCACCAAACACCAACTTGGAGAAGCTGCGGAGAAGCGACATGTCACGGTTTCCTTCGGCGAAACGGAATGAGACGATGGATTTTCACGGGGAGGATTGGTTGTGAGCCCGGGCCTTTGACAAACCTCAAGTCTGCCATGAGCGATGGCTAACGGATGGAGCGAATCGGAAGCAAGGGTGGCGATGGCTCTGGCCGACTGGCGGCTCGTTCGTTGGCCGACGGGACGCCAAGAGCCGGTAGGTCGAAGCTGGCCGAGGGCGCCGGCAACGAGCGATGGGTGCCCGCCGCGACCGTAATGCCATCCTGCGCTTGCCAGACCCGGGTTTCTCCGTCGTAACTGCCTGAAATGAGTTTCCCATCTGCATAGGCCAAACTGCTGATGGTTCCCTGGTGCCCTTCTAAATAGCCGATTGTCTTCTTTCCCTGAATATCAATCAGGTGAATTCGGTTGTGACTGCCACCGCATGCAATCAACGTCGGCGACAAAACAGCCAACGAATACAACTTTCCAGGCATGGTGGCAATGATCTCCGATCCCGCCGCAGGGC
This sequence comes from Pirellulaceae bacterium, assembly GCA_041741535.1. Taxonomy (GTDB): domain Bacteria; phylum Planctomycetota; class Planctomycetia; order Pirellulales; family Pirellulaceae; genus M30B19. The sequence continues at coordinate 53,538 of JBGSJV010000106.1, read as the reverse complement.
CGAGGTCGGTCAGGTAAATGGTTCGATCCTCGCTGATGCTCACAATTTGGTCGGCTTGAATGAAATGGATGCCTTGGATTCGTTGCTGATGGATCGCGGCCTGAGAAATCGAGGTCCATTGCGGATTGGACTTTTCCCAGACAAAAAGCTGACCAGCACGCCCACCCGCTGCCAACCGTTGACCATCCGGTGAAAAAGCAATCGCTCGCAAATCGCCACTCGGGCATTTCAAGCTCGCCACTTTTTTCCCGGTCGCAACGTCAAAGATTCGAACGGTTGAATCGAACCCAACCGCAGCGACCAAACTTCCGTCCGGCGAAAATGCGATCGCTTCGATCGACGCGTTTTCGCTCGCAAAAATCCCCCAGCGTTTCTCCTCCAGGTCCCACTTCAGAATGCGGCGATCCGAACCAGCGGTCAACAAAGTGGTCCCATTTGGCGAAAACGCAATCGTTCGAACCCAGTCTTCGTGGCCTGGCAACGTCTGGATCAAGCGACCCGTCGTGATATCGATCAAGTGTACGATGTGGTCGTCACCAACTACGACCGCTTCGTTGGTTCCAGGCCGCAGGGCAATACCCGTGACCACCGGTGAAACGTCGCCAACCCGATGGGAATCGACAATTCGACTGGGCCAATTCAAACGCTCCTGGGCCATCGCCGGAGACAGTGGACCTGCACCCACCATGAACGCAGCCAATATGCCCGCCAGGCCACCGTGTAATATCTTGGTTTGCATCAATGTTCAGCCGTGGTTCGTGGGTTGCTCGCGATTGGAATGGCTCCCCGCCTGACTCCAAAGCGCACCTCCGCCGGGGCACACAAAGCCCAGACTCTCGTAGAACATATCGGCAAATCGCTACGAAAGAAAAAATCAAAACAAGCTAGCAACGGCAATATTCGCCAAGTGCGTTAATCCGCACTGCTTGCCCTTTTTGCGATCGACTTCACCAAAGTTCCTGCTAGCAAGCCAATCGCTGCTCCTACAAAGACATCACTGGGCCAATGCGAATTACTGACGATTCGCTGAAGTCCCGCTAACGAGGCCAAGCAGTAAAAAATAACTCGACCACGTGGAAACGCCCAACTCAACGCCACCGCCAGCGAAAACGCGGTCGCCGTGTGGCCGGAGGGAAACGACTGTCGCCAACTCTCTCGCAGATATCCGCTTTCCAGGATCGGCAGCCACCCGGCAAAACTGTGGCCAAGCTCTTCGGCGCGCGCTTGCAACTCCCAAAACTTGTACGGTCGGATCCGCGACAACATGGACTTCGTCAGATTCGCGGCCAAACCGCCGACGACAGGACAAGCGACCATCCACAAGAAGATCGGACGAACGTGTAACGCCACGCAATACACGAGGAGCAAGATCACCGCGACCGTCAAACCATGAGCCATCACCTCGCTCAAGTCAATCAATCGTTTGAGATCCGAAGGCAAACGGTTCTGTACAAAGAATCGGCAGATCGACTCGTCGAAGTAGGACGCGACGAACGCCGACCAACACAAAAAAGCGGCCATCGCCAGGGTCCGTTTCCAATGGACTTCAACCACGAACCTGGATTTTGTTTCGTTAGGCAAATTCTCAGCCGCGGAGTTCAACACGGTTCCAATCAAGTTTGCGTCGTGGACAATGTAGTGGGTCGCTCCGCGACCCAGTTGTTGGTTCGCGGAGCGAACCGCTACCATCTACCGGACATTGGACAATGTAGTGGGTCGCTCCGCGACCCATTTGTTGGTTCGCGGAGCGAACCACTACACTCCCACCGAATGTACGATTTATCCAGTTTCGCAACAAGACACGAACGTCGCAGACGGTTCCTGGCACGTCATTGCCAAAGCACCTGCGGCGATCCGGGCCGTCAATTATGCTAAGCTGGGGCGATCCGACTTGGTGTTGAGTCATCCCTGGGAAGAACTCGTTTGAGGTCCTGGGATCGGTCACCCTCGGTCGCCGGCACTTCGCTGGATCTACCACTCCCTACCACTGCAGAGAAGTTTTCGATGAGCCACCATCTGTCGCGTCATTACTCATTCGCCACCACGACGCTGGAAATTCTGAAGACCCTAATTCGAATTCATTTGATGTTCGTCGTGTCGATGGCTTGCGCATTCAATCCGTCGGCGGCAACCGGATTTCAGGCAGCGACCACGAACCAAACTCCGATCACGATCTTGGTCGGGACCTACACCAACAAAGACAGTCAAGGTGTTTATCGCTTGGAGCTGAACTTAGCGACGGGGCAGCTCACCCAGCGAGGGCTCGTCGCCAAGTTGGACCAACCCTCGTTCTTGGCGGCATCACCAGGCTTGCCCGGAATGTTCGCGGCAGTTCACGAAACGGCGGATTTCTCGGGCAAACCAGGGGGCGGGCTATCGTTGTTAAAGTTTGACACCACTGCCGGAACTGCGCACGTGATATCCCAGAGTTTGACACAAGGCGGCGCGCCTTGTCACGTTTCCATCGACTCGGGTGGTGGCCGAATCGCTGTCGCAAATTATTCGGGTGGCAGTTACTCCGGCTTTCGCGTCGATCGTCCGACAGATACTCGCGAGCCCGCGGCCACTGAACCGGCACTTCGGTTGACGGCCGGCTACTGCTTTCAAAATTCGGGTTCCAGCATCAATCGGCAACGACAGGAATCTTCCCACGGTCACTGCGTTCGCTTTGTCCCCGGTCACGAAGACTGGATTGTGGCGGCAGACCTGGGAACTGACGAAGTGCTGTTGTTCAAGGTCAATGAAACCAAAGCCGATGTCGTGCTGGAGAAAGTCAGCACGATCAAGCTGAAGTTAGGGAGTGGGCCACGGCAAATTGATTTCCATCCCAACGGCAAGTGGATGTACGTGGTCAATGAACTCGACAACACCATCACGCAACTGACGTTCCCCGATTCGCAAGGGAACATGCAAAATCTCGGCACAGTACCGACTTTACCGGCCGACTTCCAGGGCTCCAACGGCACTGCACAAGTTCAGGTCCATCCCAATGGCCGTTTTGTTTATGGCAGCAACCGTGGGCACAACAGCATCGCGATGTTTTCCGTCGCGTCAGATACCGGAGCCCTCACGCCGCTGGGACACCAAGCCGTCGGTATCAAGACACCGCGGCATTTCTTGGTCGAGCCAAGCGGAAAATACCTCTTGGTCGCCAATCAAGATGCCGATTCGGTCGTCGTCTTTCCGATCGACGCGGAAACAGGAATCCTCCAGCCATCTCAGTTCCAAGCCTACGTGCCGACCCCGGTTTGTTTGCTTCCAATCCAGTAACCATGTCGTTGGATCACGTCGGCGAAACGCTCGACTATTCCTGAGAAAATGGAATTTGGGGCAAGTCGCTTGGCAGCGGCGGGGTCAACAGAGTCGCCCGCGGAGGTGGCGTGGTGCTCGGGTTCTTTGGCAGCGAAGTCGGGGGCAAATCGGATTCCGTCACACTGGTCGGAGCAATCTTCGTTGCGGGAGGCGCAATATACGAGGTTGGTGAAACCCAGGAACTGAAACAACCACTAGTGAACGTTAACGCTCCGACAACACAACCCAATGGCAGCATTCGGAGTAGGAGCAAGCTGAGTTCCCAAGACAATACTCGGTCTAGTTTGTTATTCATACTCATCACATCAATTCCTGACAGGGTGTCGTATTAGCGAAGCCGTTGCGGAAGCAAGATCGTCGAGTCACTACGGTAGTTGGCCTGTCCCACGGGCGCTGGGCTAGCAAGCGGTGCTGGACTTGACGCGGGTGTCGGGCGAAGGCGTGGCAAGGTATTTCCCTGTGGCGAGAAATTTGTGTTCGGCATCGGCGGACTCTGTGGCGTTGGTGATGGGGGGCCGAATGCGAGCGGTGCTGAAGCCGGTAGCGATCCACTGGCTAACTTGGGCTGGGAGACACTCTCGGATTGGACCGTTTCGACCGTTGGTGTACCACCACCCGTTAGTCCTGCCCGCATTTGTTGAACATAAAAGTTCTCATCGTTCGATTCATCCGAATTGCGACCGATGAAATTAGCGGGCGCGGCAATCGTGCCGGTTTGTGGATCGGGCTCGGCCAAACTCGCCAACCGGACACCACTGCGCTGCTCCATCCGAGCAACCGCGTCAGATTCTTGACTGCCTTCGCCGACCCACTTCAGCCAATCGAGCTGGAGTTCGGACAAGTCTTGATAGTCGTACATTTCGCGCATGGCTTGATCCCAGGCCACGGTCACCGGCATTTGGGTTTCATGTTGCAGACCGCGTTCGACAAGCTGTACAAATTGGCGATGCCCACCCTGGGCAATCAAGAACTTCGCAACGGAATAACCTTGAGCATACAATGGCAACATATCACTGGGATAGTCGCGCATGGGGAACATGCGATTGAACGGGATGCCTTGCCGTTGTTGTGGCGACAAGTATCGCAGCAGTAAGGCATGAATTTTTTCACGTTCGCTCGCGTGCTCGATCGTCGTGCACGCCCCTTCATCAGCCCAGCGTGGAAGGCGTTGCTTGAAGTGCGAGGCAAAAATCGTGTGCGTGATTTCATGAGGCAGGACGCTATCCAACAATCGATCCGTTGGACCGTTGACCTTCATCTCCCAATCACTCGGTAGCGCCGTTCCGTCTTCCGACAGCAAAAACGACGTTTCTCCGTGGGCTTGATTGGACACGTTGACTTCAATCGGACACGACTGTGACCAATCGGGCAGTGTATAGCCCAACCATTGTATGGCCAACAACTCGCGATAACCTTCGGCTCGGTCACCAACCACTTGGGCCAATTGCGAGTTCGCAGCTTGGACCCGGAAGTTTCTCGTCACATAGACGTTGCCTTGGAATTGGCCCAAGTTTTGGTAGGCCAAGACGGCGTCGTTTATTTCTGGAGTTGGCTTCTTGCTGGTGACCGTCAGGCGAATGGGCTGATCGGCCAACGCTAACGTCCCGATGGAGTTCCCGAACAGCAAGCCGCAACAACTGACCACCAGCAAGGCCCAACCGTTGCGTTTGCCGGCTTGTTTCAACCGCGGCGTGAATCCATGTTCGCTAGGGCACGCGTGGGCATCCCTACGGCAGTCCCGATGCGCAGCCGCTTTGATTACGGTCCGGCAAGCATCCATGCTCGCAAACTCCGTGCAATGAGATTCATAACGATTCGGAAACCATCCGTGTTTCCTGAGAATGCTAAGCCTAACTCAAGTCGAAATTAACCAACAGAGAAAACCCGACCATCCTTCCAAAGTCGCTAGCACTTGTGTTGATCCATCACAGCGATAATCAGAAACTCGGGGGCCGAGCAATTTCAGTAAGCGTCCACCAGCGATCACCACCGCCGCGGCTACGCTCCAGCAGCACAGGGACAATATACCTAACTCAGCAACCGGACGAGCCACGTCGGGGGCGATTGTATGTAGTTTCGGCAGATGCCAGGGACAGCGATTCGTCTTTTAGCGATTCGTCTTTTAACCTCTAGCGACGATTCATTTAGCGCTGCCCCTTTGGGGCGAATTGGTTTGGGTTTGCGGCCTTTCCCAGGGCGACGTTCGCGACGGGCGATCGTTTGACTCTTTGGTGAAACGAAACATGCCACGCGGGCAAACCACTTCGGCGGATCATACGTGCCGCGAACTCTGCCCTGGGCTGACTTAGGACTGGCCCGTTGGGCCGAAAACCCGTTTGGTTTAATGCTTTCCAACGGAACCCATGCGACGACTGGGGAACCGACCCTTTGACAATCACGATTGGCCTTTCTGCGAAAAAATGTGTGTCCGCAGCTTTTTCCCCCGCGCTGAAAGCGGTCGAGGAACAGTCTTGTTTAGCAATTGAATTCCATCGAGACCGCAATCGTTCACGCTCGCAGGTCCGGGCTTTCCGTACCCAAGGTGAAAACCGATCGGCCGACTTGCGGACGTGTCTGAAGCAAGTTCGATCCTACGGCCCTCAAAACCTGGCCCACTGATGATTCGAGATTTCGCGATGTCGTTCTAACCACAAAGCTTCCGCACCGACGGGACGAGCCACGTCGGGGGCGATTGTTCGGAGTTGCGGCTCACGCCGATAGTCGAACGAGCGCCCCGATCGCTCTTCCGCATCCGAGCGAAAGCTCTGACGTTAGAAAACCGGCCAAACTGATATTAACGGTTTCGCCAATATTGAAAGAGTGCGGAGCCAGTTTGCTTGAGTTCGGCCAGCGCTTGCCGCCACGTTCCACGCAGCGATTCTTGAAACAAACGCAACAGCGAGGTTGATTGGGCGTCGCGTAAAATGGTCGACAGGGCAGGCAAGAGGTTTTCAGCAACACCCCAATTCCGGGCTGGATCGCCTGAAGTACAAACAGGAATGACCACCGAGACTCGTTTTCCAACGACCGAATGGACGTAGTTCAAAGCGGCCTGTATTTGACGGCCCTTGGCATCTTGGGGTTCCCGCCAGTTGTAGGGTGGTTCCCAGACCATCGCAGGCTTCAACAAATCGACATGCGTCAGCACACCAATCATTGGAGGAAATCGCAAATCGGGGTGGGCGACAAAAAAGGCTTCCAATTGCTCCAACAACAATTGATCGGATTTGCGGGCCGACGTATTGGCAGACATGACCAACAACACCGCGTCGGCTTGTGTCACTGCGGTTTCAATTTGTCGACGTTGTTCCGCACTGGCGCCGGCCTCGCCATAACCGGGCGTATCCAGCAACTCCACCGGTCCAGCGGCATTGGCCAAGGGGATCGCAAAGCGGCGAACTTCGCGCGTCGTCGGCAAAACGTCGCAGGCGGCCTCATGTTTTCCCAACAACGAATTGATCAAGCTCGACTTCCCCGAGCTTACCTGCCCCACCAAAACAATACGCACCGCTTCGCTGGGTGGCGGGGCAGTTTCTTTTTTCAAGTCGGTCGGCTCGTTGCCAAGATTTACGGACTGGGGCGAATCCGGCTCTGCCTTGACCGCGGCTTGGTCTTGTCCGAAGGTCTCGCTGCGTTTTCGGCCAAAGTACTGACGGTACTTTTGCGTCCCACCACGCAATCGTCCACTGTTCATCTCAATCAAGTAAAAGCCCACTTGATAAATGAACTTCATGTAGAGCCGAACCAACAGTTCTTGTTGGAGCTGCTGCCCCAGCGGTTCAACGGTCGCTTTTGAGGTGAAGTACCGCAGCACGTTGAGTGGGTTGTACACCATCGAGGACAGCCAAACCGATTCTTGAACTCGGTTGTACCACTTGGGAGTGTGACCTAACGCTTGCCACTGGCCAATCGTTAACCACTGGGCCACGGGCAATCGCTCCGTCGTCAGCTCTTCCAAGTCTTCGACCGCTAAGTGAACGGCCGACAATACTTCGGTAACCTTCAGTGAAGAATACGGGTCTTGGGCGGAAGGATAATAATGGGCAGCCAACTCCATCGCCAGCGACTTGACCTGTTCGATGTAGAAGTGCGGATCAATCAATTGCTCAGGCGTATGCTCGGGCACCGTCAGTTGGCGACGACGAACAATTTCGAGCGCGGCGCGATCGCGGTCGGTCCAGTGAACACCGGGCTCGGCAACCTCCAAAGCATCGACCGTTGGTGGTAACCAAACTCGACCGACGATCCAAGCGGTTAACCAACACAGCGGCAACAAGGCCCAAGCCCAAAACGTCAAGCCACTTGTCCACAATGCGTATCCACCCAGGATCACGTACACCAGGATTGGCGACAAGATCAAACTGCCCATGACCCACGAACGACGACTAAATATCATGAGGAGCCCTGTGGATGAACGGACCACAACTTGGCGCCGGTTTGCAACTGATTACGAAATTGATTTTTGAGTTCGTCATTGGTGGGCAGATGTCCCTGCAGACGCTGAGTGAAATACCACTGCCACGCCCAACCGGCCGCGTAGGTGATGCCAAACGTGGAAGCCGCATTGACGGCCATGCCCACGTAAGGAATGAACTTCAAACCTTGTCGTAGCCCCGCCTGGACCGCCACGGCTCCTCCTACAATCCCCATGATCTTGGCCAAGTTCGCTTTGTCCAACGGTTGCTGATACACATCCGCGATCGTCTTCGCCAAATGCGTTTGAATCGCAAAGACCGCCGGAATATCGACCCACGGTATCGGAAACGCAGCCGTCGAAGCGGCCAACACGCTATGGGCCATGATGATCGGCGCGCAACGTCGCCGCGACAAATCGTCCAACGCTTGCTCGACGTTCTCCAAACAAGACAACGTGTGGCGATACGCGGCAGGCATCAACTCCAGCAAAGCCTCTTTCAACAGACGACCGCGATAATCCTGCGGCTCCAACTGGTCCTCGGGAGTCGTCAAATCCACTTCAATGACTTTATCGTACATTCCCGCAAAGCGAGACTTCTGCAACTCGATGCTTCTATGCAAATTGTCCGGCCAGACGGTTGTCGCACCCCGATCTTCCGGATGTGGCTGACCGGGATAAGCATCGTGCAGCGCCGTTAAAACGAGAAGTATGGGACGTTGCGGTCGACAGTTTCGAATCTGTTGCCAAGTGTCCTTGAGTTCATCCAGCGAATGATCCATCGCGCGGATCGTTACCACCACCAAGTGGCTTTCGTATTGCAGTTTCGCAATATCCGCCGCGTGATCGTAGTGGGCCTCGCCCAAGCCACGTGTGTCCAGGAACTTGACCAGCGGCGCCTGTTCATCCGGAAAGGCGTACAAACGAGTGTGTTTGGTCTGAGGTTGAAATCCATTGCCGATCTCCGCCTCGGTCGCACCCGTCAGATACCTAATCAGCGACGATTTTCCACTGCCCGTCTTGCCAAATAGCCATATCACCGGAATCGGAGCCTGCGCCAAAATCGCTGCCCGTTGTTGTTCGTAGTCGGTTGATCGTCCAGACTGAAAGTAATAGGCTATCGGATTCCACATCTCATAACCAGCAATGCCAGGGTGCCGAGCTAAACCCGCTCGACGAGCCGCCAGGGACTGGCGACTTATATTGTTTTGAGCCGCCAGGGGACTGGCGGCCTTCATTGTTTACGTGCCGCCAGGGGACTGGCGACGTACATTTGTGTGAGCCGCCAGGGGACTGGCGACGTACATTGTTTGCGTGCCGCCAGGGACTGGCGGCCTACATTTTTGACGTGCGGCCTGGGACTGGCGACGTACGTTATTTGTGAGCCGCCAGGGACTGGCGGCCTACATTGCTCCCCGGGAAGGATAACATGGAACTTCGTTGGTTAAAATGGACAAGTTTGTTTTTTCGCCTAATCCTAATTTTTGGCGGGCTTTCGAACCTCGCCACGGGACTGGCTCAGGTCGAACGAGCCGAATTGGGGAAAAGGCTCCAACGATTGGAGCTCCAGTGGGCCCAAAGCCCGGCGGCTCAGCAGGCCGCCGTTGCCGCACCCATGCAAGATGCCGTGAGCAGCTTTTTTTCACTGCGTTTGTTGCGAGCCGCAGAAAAATTGGACGAAGCCTGGTGGATCGCCCGAGACGCGACACCTTCCGGCACCGAACGAACCGTGATTGGTCATCGAGTCCACGTTGTCGAACTCCTGGCCGAAGCCGCTTCGTCGACCATTTCAGTAAAGCTCGTCCCGTTTTATACCACTGATGATGCGTTAGATGACGCGGCCGTGGAGTTTTCCCTCACCGCCGCTCCCACGACTTTGCCAATTCAACGACCGGCGAATACGGAGCAGATTGGTCAAACGGCCCGGTTTTCCTGGGAAGAGGCGATCGCTGGCGTTGCTTTGGATGTTTCCGCTTTACCGGAAGGTGATTACGAAGTGAGGACCTTGGTGCGTTTGGGCAACGAATCACTGGAGCTCTTACCAGCTGGCTGGTCGCGGATTCGCGATGCTCGCGCCCGGGTGGAACAGGTGCGTAAAAATTGGGAGGAACAAGAGGACAACTTGCCACCATGGATCAGGGCAACAATCCAAGATCAATTGCGAATCCTAAACGCACTTCTTGAAGGTGAAGCTCAAGAAGTGGACTACCCCGCCCATCATCGGCTCATGATTTGCGAACAAATGCTGGCCCAGCCAGAATCCGCGGCCCATCTGGTTCGTGAAACCGCTCCAACACGAGACGTCTGGTTGACTGTGGCTGAGGGGCGCAAGAAAGTCGCGCTGCGACTCCGCGCTCCCACGCCTGTCGATCCTACCGCACCAATGCCTGTGTTGTTCCTGTTTCATGGAGCAGGAGGCAGCGAAAACATGTTCTTTGAAACTTACGGCGCTGGTGGTGCGGTCGCAGCTGGACTGCAACGTGGGTGGTTGGTCGTGGCAACTCGGCAAGGACTTACGGGACTGTCTTTAGATGCCAAACAGATAATAGATTCGCTCCAGCCAATATTTCCGGTGGATCGGGACCAAGTTTATTTCATGGGGCATTCGATGGGCGCAGGTCAGGTGGCCACGCAAGTTGGTCTGCATCCCACTCTACCGCGCGCCGTCGTTGCGATCGGTGGCGGCGGTCGTCCTCGTGCGTTGGAAGCAGCGTCACAGATCCCCTGGTTTATCGCCGCCGGCAGTTTGGACTTCGGCAAGTCCGGCGCCAAAAGCCTCAGTCAAAGCCTGCAACGAGCGGGCGGCCAACAAATCGTTTATCGCGAATACCCAGATGTCGAACACATGGTCATCGTACAAGCCGCCCTACCGGAGGCGTTCAGCTTCTTGGACAAAGTCGCGCGCCCAAAACAGCCGTGAGGGTCGACCAAATCCATACTTCCAGGCCGGGGTGCTGGACACTTGGTTCATCGAACGAGAAAATCCAGACGTATGGCGCCGCTGGCTTGATGATGAACGCAGGAACCTGATGACTTGGTCGTGGATTGGTGTGGACGAAGCAGGCTATGGCGCCAGATTGGGACCGATGGTGATTTCTGCCTCCTGGTGGCAAATCGACTCCGCCGAATGGAATCCCGAGTCCTTGCGCGATGTGGATTTCTTGCAGAAAATCGATCGTTGGTCTTGGCAGTCTCAATTTGCGGCCAAGCTTGAGGGCCCGGCCGAGCATTCGCCTCCGCATTTGGTCGCCGATTCGAAAAAGGTGTACCAATCAGGCCAAGGATTGGATAAACTCGCGCGGATCGTCACCTCTTTGTTGCAAGCCATCGAACAAGCAAGAACTCCGAACCCAACTAAAGCTCAAACGAAACTCAACGAGCCAAGTGGCCACGAGATCGACGAACGGCCCACGGACGCGAGCGAACCTCACGCCGCTTGGTTATCGGCCAGTGAAGCGTACGCGTGTCATGCGCGGCGCGTTCAACCGCACGATCCTGACTCGTGGCCTTATTGGTTGACGGCGTCTTGTCGTGAGGGATTGTCGCCGTCGTGGACAAACGATCCGGCGGACCTCAGCAGCGTGGCAAACGCGTGGGCCTCGACCACGGTCCGTCCCAGTGGTTTGTTCAGTGCCCTGGTTTCGGAACACGAATTCAACCAAGGCTTGATCCAGCACGGCAACAAAGCCCATCTATTGTCGGCCACGAGCTTGCTGTTGGCGAATCATGTCTTGCAGCTCTGTCCAGCCGGTCAAACGGTGGTCATCGATTTTGATCGACACGGTGGTCGCAAACGCTATCTACCGCTGTTGGTGGAACATTTCGCGGCGGACTGGCCACAGGTTTTGGGCGAGACAGAACGCGAGAGCAGTTACCTGTGGGAAGCCGGGGACCGTCGCGTCTTCTTTCGCTTTACGGTGGATGGCGAACAACGTTATCCGGTGGCCGCCGCAAGTCTCGCCAGCAAATATGCGCGGGAACTTAGCATGCATTGTGTCAATACTTTTTGGCAACGATTGATTCCCAACTTGCCCGCGTCCGCAGGTTACCCGGTCGACGCCGCTCGAATGTTGGCCGAACTGCAATCCGCCATTCAGCCGCTACCGGTTCCGCATGCGGAACTTTGGCGAAACGCTTAGGTAAAGAAGCACCGACGCTTCGTTTGCGTTATGCCTAGTCCGGTAATGAGATCCGTGACAAGTAAAAAGCGTGTCGTTAAACCCTTCATGCCTAGCGGGCTGTGCCGGGTTGAAGCGACTCGTTTCATCGCTGCATGATCCCGATCACTTGCGGTGCGCTGCGTAAAACCATGGGCGACGCGTCCGGCCCAACACCACTTCGCGCGAGTCGGCTTTACATTCGGATAGACGACGACGAAGATAAGCCTCCGGCGGCAGTTGACAAAAGATTCTAACCCACACAGGCGAGCCATGGTTTCCGACCGTCCAGCCACTTCGCCCCACTCGGCCGGCAATCCACCGGACTTGGGTGCAAACAGATCATTGATATCGCCGCTTCAAGTGTGGGATTTGACCGTCGCGTACCAACGAACACCGGTACTGTGGGATGTCGCGTTCCAAGTCGAACCAGCATCGCTGGTGGCTGTGGTTGGTCCAAACGGAGCCGGGAAGAGCACCTTGCTGCGCGCGATTCTGAATTTGATTCCTCGTGCCAGCGGAAAGATCCAAATATTTGGCGACGAGTTCTCGGCCCAACGGCGTCGCGTGGGTTACGTGCCACAACGTGAAAGCGTGGACTGGGACTTTCCGGTCAGTGTCCTCGATGTGGTGACGATGGGCCTCTATCGAGAAATTGGTTGGTTGTGGCCTGTCCGCAAACAGCACCGGTCTCGGGCGATGGAAGCATTGAACCAAGTCGGCATCGCGGACTTGGCTCATCGGCAGATTAGTCACCTGTCGGGCGGTCAACAACAGCGCACTTTTTTGGCGCGGGCGTTGGCTCAAAACGCGGATTTGTATTTGATGGACGAACCGCTGGCGGCCGTGGACGCCGCGACCGAACTCGCGATCATCCAGCAACTGCGAGCGATGAAACAACAAGGCAAGACTTGTGTTGTCATTCACCATGACTTACAAACCGTGCCCGAGTATTTCGACAGTGTCTTGTTGCTCAACATGCGGGTCGTCGCCAGCGGTCCCGTCGCTGAAGTGTTCACGCCGGAGAACTTGCAGAAAACGTATGGTGGTCGTTTGACGTTATTGGACGAGGTCTCCTCAGCGATGCGCCGTCAGGAGAAATTGCTGTGATCGGTCCGAGTGTCGCGTGGGTCGCCACCGAAACCAGCGAAGCGTGGCTTGTCGCGTTGTGGCGACTACTGACCTTAGCCGATTACAATTCGCGAGTTGTGATTTTGGGGACGGCGTTGTTGGGCTGTGCGGCCGGGGTCGTTGGCAGTTTCACACTATTGCGCAAACGAGCGCTGGTGGGTGATGCGATCAGCCACGCAATGTTGCCTGGTTTGGGAATCGCTTTTTTGGTCGCCACCCTAAGTGGTGGTGACGGCCGATCGTTACCAATTTTGCTGACGGGCGCCACGATCTCTGGCTTGATCGGAGCCGCGGCGATTCTCGGGCTGCGTTCCACTTGGCGATTGAGCGAAGACGCGGCGTTTGGGATTGTCTTGAGCGTTTTTTTTGGAGCAGGTGTCGCGTTGCTCGGCGTGATCCAAAGCTTGGAAGCGGGACACGCGGCCGGATTGGAAGGATTCATCTACGGCAAGACGGCTTCCTTAAGTTGGACGGATCTGATGTCGATCGTCTCGGCTGCGGCGGTGGCATTGCTAATGTGTGCGATGTACTTCAAGGAACTCGCGTTATTGTGCTTTGATCAAGCCTACGCGGAATCACAAGGTTATTCCAAATGGTGGCTGGATGGACTGCTCATGTCGTTGGTGGTGGGTGTTGCCATCACTGGCATGCAGGCGGTCGGTTTGATCCTGGTGATCGCCTTGTTGATTATCCCGGCCGCTGCGGCAAGATTTTGGACGCATCGTCTGTCCCGACAAGTCGTGATTTCGGCGGGGATTGGTATGGCAGGGTGTTTTGGTGGTGGCATGGCCAGTGCTTTACTTCCCAATTTACCGGCGGGCGCCGTTATTATATTGGCGTGTGCGATTCTGTTTCTCTTCAGCCTGATGTTTGGTAGCTCGCAAGGGATGGTCTGGCGAGCCATTCGACGTTGGCAATGGCAGCAGATCATGCTGCGGCAACATCTTCTCCGAGCCGTTTACGAACGAGCGGAAACAAAAATCAGTGCACCGGAAATCGCGGGGGAATCAGAGGTCCGCATCGACATCGCTGACTTGATGATTTCACGCTCTTGGTCCAAACCGTTGCTAGAGCGATTGGTGGACAATGCCCAGCGTGAAGGTCTGGTCACACGAATTGGCTCCCAGGTGGCGCTCAGTCGATCGGGTTGGATCCAAGCAAAACGACTGACGCACCAACATCGCTTGTGGGAAATGTACTTGATCACACACGCCGATGTGGCGCTTCAACAGGTCGATCGGTTGGCGGACGACATCGAACATGTGCTCGAACCGTCGATCATTCATGAGTTAGAACAATTGGTCCAAGGTCGAACCGTCGAGGTCGCCAAGAGCCCCCACCAACTACCGGAGCCAAACTAATGGGATTGGACGGATGGATCTGGGCATTGGACGGGTGGATCCTGGTCGCGGCGGTGTTATGCGCGGTGTCGTGCTCGCTGTTGGGAAATTTTTTGGTGCTGCGCGGAACCAGCATGTTGGGCGACGCTATCTCTCACGCGGTACTACCAGGCTTGGCCGTCGCGTTTTGGATCTCGGGCAGCCGGAGCGGAACTGGAATGTTTGTCGCGGCTGTGGCGGCCGCGGTCGTGACCGTGTTCTTGATTGAGACCTTGCGGCGAACTGCCGGTGTGGATCGCGGTGCTTCCATGGGTGTTGTCTTCACGGCGATGTTTGCCTTGGGCATCATCATGATTGTCCAAGTGGCCGACCATGTCGATTTGGATCCCAACTGCGTGTTATACGGCTCCATCGAATTGACTCCGTTGGATCAATGGGAGATCGCGGGGTGGTTGATCCCCAAAGCGGTCGTCACACTCGGAATAACGCTCTTGCTCAACGGACTGTTTGTGGCGTTGTTTTATAAGGAGCTGTTGCTGACCACGTTCGACAGCGATCTGGCCGATTCGATGGGCATCTCATCCCAAGTGATTCACTATGGCTTGATGACGTTGGTTGCGATCACGGCCGTCGCTAGTTTTGAAAGTGTCGGTAGCGTCTTGGTCGTGGCCATGATGGTGGTGCCACCAGCTTCGGCCTTGATGATGACTGATCGGCTGTCCGGAATGTTGGCTTGGAGCGCGGGCCTCGCAGCGATGGCTGCCGTCATGGGTCATGGCAGTGCGATTGTGGTCCCCAGTTGGTTTGGAATGGGCAGCACCTTGACGTCCGGAATGATGGCCGTGTCGGCCGGCGGAATTTTAATGGTGTGTGGACTGGTCGGTGGCCGGCGCGGCCTTGTCACGCGTTGGGTCCGTCAACGCGCCTTTGCAGCGCAAGTTGCGGCGGATGACGTTTTGGGTTTCTTGTTTCGTTTGGAAGAGAGAGCCAAGTCCAATGCCCCGACCAGCGCTGCGACGACGGGACACGAACCGTCGGAATCGCTTACTACGAAAAACCCGGCCACTGCGGTGCAATTGTCCACCAACTTGGGACAGTCGCTGCCTCAATCCATGCGAGTCCTCTCCGGACTGGTTCGTCGCGGCGAAGTGGAACCAAGCGGCGCTGGTTATTGCCTGACAGACGCGGGACGTCGGCGGGCTCAGTTATTGGTGCGATCCCATCGACTCTGGGAATTGTATTTGGTGGAGCAGGCCCAATACGAAATCGATCGGATTCACGAAAAAGCCGAGGCGTGGGAACACGTCACCGACGAATCCATGCGCGAATCGCTGGATCGCGCCACTTCTCAAACCGCCCTTGATCCCCACGGCTCCCAAATCCCGCCGGAAGTCGAACGCCATAATCCTTGATTCCGTTTGTCGTGGTTCGATTTGGATCCGCACACCACGTTCCCCGATCGGGCTCAGGTCAAGTCAACATCACCGACAATTTCGAACGCGGCTTGGATCTCTTCCGGAACTCGGCGCGGTTGACGGGTGATGAATGAAATGAAGACCCATTCGGTGTGCGCTTTGGCCAACAGCGTTTGATCAGCCGGTCTCCAAACTTCGTAGCGGCGCAAGGATCGAATCCCGCGCAAGTTGGCGACCCATGTGCGGACGACGATCGCATCATCCCTGTGTGCGGGCATCAGGTATTCGATCTGATGCGAACGAACCACCCAACCGGCCCCCAATTCAAAATACTTCTCCGTCGGCCAACCCTGTGCGGCCGAGTGGGCGATCGCGGCAGCTTGCAACCATCGCAAGTACTCGACATTGCCGACATGGCCCAGACCGTCGATTTCTTCGTCGGTCACTTGCCAAGTGTACTCGTAGATGGCTGGCAAAGCAGGAATCCTCCGAACTTAGGTTGACCGCGGTTCGCGAGTGTCGCTGTCCCATTCAAAGTCTTGCATCGTGACTTGAACGGTTTGGTCCAATTTTTGTTCAAACCCGCCTGGTGACTGCAAGTCGTCCGTCATGTCGACCGGTACGACAAAGAGACGGTTCATTTGGACTCGGACGACACGGACCCACTGACCGGCTTCAACCGCACCCGATTCAGAGGTCGCGACCAGTGTTTTCTCCCCGATGCGAATCGAACCGGTCGGCAACATCGGCGATAGGACCTCGGCCTTCGCCCCTTTGTATTGGGAGAACGAGTCGTCCAGCACGGACGGAGGCAAAATGGACTCCGGAGTCGGAGCAAGAATAATCAGCCGCCGGCCCAACGGCGTATGGGGCCAAATTCTCGAGAACAAGGCAAACAAAACCGGCATCGAGACGACCAAGAGGACGACCATGATCGCCCCCAGATAAATCGAGTGCATGAACCCGGCCACCACCGCGGCCAGCGCCAAAACAATGCTGAGAACAAACAATATTCCGGCCGTCGGGAGGAACATCTCCAAGACAATGACTACAAAAAACGCCAGCAGACATAGCCAAGCGATTGCCAAGTAACTCATGCCAAACCCATACCCGCTTCTCGCTCTTTTTACCGTCAGCTCAAACGTCTACTGTTCGTCGCTCGAACTTTTACCATCGTCTCGACACGCACCCGCTTCTCGCTCTTTTTGCCGTCAGCTCAAACGCTGGTATTCGTCGCTCGAACTTTTACCATCGTATCCAACACTTCGTAAACCACAACCTCGCGGCCCGAGTCGACATAGTTACCATCCGTGACCACACTGACGATTTCCGAACCAAATCGGACCTTGCCGGCCGGAATCAAAGGTGTGATGGTTACTCCGGTCCGCTCGAGCAAATGACCATAACGCGACGCCGTCTCGATCATGATATCGTTGCTTGCCGCAGGTGGTCTTAGGATCAACCGGTTGAGAACGGGGACGCTATCCATGTAATAATGGATGAAGGCCACGGCACCAAATATTCCAGCCAAGGCGCCCAAAACCGACGACATACTCCAAGCCAATTGTTGGATATCTTGCCCGCTTTGTGGGACGATAAAATTCTGTCCGGCCAAGACAATCGACGCTAGGATCATCAAGCCACCGCCAATCCCAAATAGGCCCAATCCAGGAACGACAAAAATCTCGATCAAAACAAAGAGCATTCCCAAGGCAAACAAAATGATCTCCAACGCACCGGCACTGCCCTCCAAATAGTTACCCCAGAAAAACAAACTCAAACAACAGGCCGACACAAACCCGGGAACACCAATCCCTGGGGACGACAGTTCGATCATCAACATGAAAAAACCAAACATCAACAACAAATGGGAAATCCCCGGGCGGGTGACAAATTTTGCGATTCGTTGAATGGTGCGGTCAGAAAAAGTTGGCTGCAGTGTCCGGACACTGTCGAACGTGTACAGCGAATCCAACTGGTCGACGTTCGGCAGCACATGATCCACAATGCGTCGTTGGCGGGCCTCGTCTGCTGTCAGCCCGCTGGCCAACCGGACTTCGACACCACGTTGCCACTGTTCCCGGTCGACCAACTCGCCGAACTGTTGCTCGTTGAGAATCCGAACCAGGCCCGTTTCTCGATGTCGGTATTCGAATGTTTGTTGGTTGCCAAACGCCAAGGCGGCCACCAACGACCAATCACGACCTTTCCGCTCGGCGACGGTTTGCGCGGCGCTCAAAAGATCGCTTTCGGCAGTTTCGTCGTCCAACGGCAGCGTCACATTGCCCCCAAATCTTCGTTCGGCAGCGATCACGATTTCATCACACGCCAACGCGAGAATGGTTTCGGCCCCTTTGGCCCCGTTGGGCAAAACCGCGACCGTACGAACGCCCTGTTGACGTAGGTCCGCGACCAAGATCGATAAATCACCGGCGGCTCGAAGATCGTAAGCGCCCAGGGTATCGATCCGCAAAATCAGCATGTTCGTTTGATGAAGGACACGATCAGCGTTCAAGCTACGAGTCGCCCAAGTCAGGAACTCACGGTCCAAGTTTTCGACTTTTAGCATCGCCACCGACCATTTGTCGAACTGCTGTCCGACGACAAAATCTACCAAGCGCTCGGTTTCCAAGCGTGCAATCAAATCGTCGCGATTGATGATCGGCGGTTGGGTCAATCCCCAAGCAGTCAGTTGCCCAGCCGACCAATCGGCAGCTTGACCGGGGCGTGCCAATTCCTCACTACTCACTTCTTGTCCGTCGGCGCTGATCGCCTCGCGACCGGATCGGTCGGTCAGCACCGTTTTTCCATCGGCTCGATTCACTCGGAACAAACCACGTTGCGGATCAACCAAGGCCGCGACCACTGCCGGCGGCCACTGCACGCCACGTTTGGCGATGAACTCGTAATTGGATTGCTCCAAATCAGGTTCCGTTGAATCGGCCCCGACACCCATCAATGACGCCGCACTATCGAGCCAAATCTGCTCGCACGCCAGAGCGACCAAGACGGCATGCCCACCAAGTTGGCTGCGAGCAACGGTGTTTTGATCGCGGCCGGCGGTGGCCGAAAGACCAACCGGTGGCGGGATATAAGCAATCAATCGCACTTTGCTTAGTTCCGGCCGTTGGAGATGGCGAGCCAAACCCAAGCAACTTTCGAACTCGCTGCCTTGTCCGTTCAGGTTGTTGGCTGTATCAAACTCCAACAGGATGGTTGGTCGGGTCAGAAGTTCGCCGGGCTGGGCCGGAGTTCGACTCTCCCATTGCTTGATGGCTTGGTCCACACCCGCCCGAACCTGCCGATCCACCTGTTCCGTGACGGGTAATGCGACCTTCAGCCGCACGCTGGGCGCGATCGGCGTGTCCTGCGATAGACCGACCGAAGGACCCGCGGGCGGCATTGTCGTGGATCGCTCCGCGATCCATCGATGATTGGTGGAGTGGACCATTCCAATTTGAACGGGCGTGGCCCAAACAGTGCCGACCAGCCCGAGAATCAATCCCGCCAGGACCAAGAGGCCCCAATTCCACCGGTAGCGATTTGGCCGCGAAGAACACTTAGGCATACGACCCATTTCTGACTGACTCCTGACATCGCACCACTGCCGTTCTTGACGTCCTAAGTATACGCGAACTCGACACAGAACAACCGAGTCACGCGATTTTCCCGAGTGGGAACTTCTGGACCGAGAACGGTTGGCTCTCTTAGTTCGCCACGGCACTCATATTATACCGTAAGAATTTACTGAGGTTCCTTGTAAAGAAATAAGAATGGCCTAAGATGGGCCGTTCTAGTCGAGGTTGGATAGGTAAATCACTGCCAAATCGCTAGGTTCCTCAACGACTGACCGATGCGCACGGATGTTTCCGGCATCCAGTCCCACGCGGGTCCCCATGCGGGGGCAACACGGATTTCTGGCGCAACGGTGCCGGACTATGCCCTTGAGGTTTGATTTTCGCGGTTTCATTTCACGTCTGAACGGGATCAATAGCCATGAAAGAAAAGCAAAACGTCTTTCGTTTGGGCGGTTTGGGGTTTCTAGCCGCTGGGTTTGATTTGTTGATTTGTATATTCAATGGCTTCGCCGTTGGTTGGATGGTCTATAAGGCGTTTGTCGAAAAAGACATCGAATACACCGATCGACTCACCTTTGTGAACTCGGCGTTGGCAGCAACGTCGATCGTGGCCGTTTTTGGTACCCTCGGAAATCTGATGCTGTTGGCGGGAATTCGGATTGGGGTCCGCTTTGCCGGCTATCGAATTGCACTTGGGATTGGTTCGATCGTGCTAGCCTGGATCATGATGTTTTTCTTGATGCCCAAGCCGGAAAAAATCATGTCCGAAGACAACTTCATGACTTATGTCTGGTTTCTGGGAGTTGGCCTTATCTATCTCGTGTGGCTGCTGGGATACTGGGCCACGATTGCGACGGCCAGCTACAAATCACGGCAGCCCGCTTAGGGCTCTCAAGTGCCCTACGCAAATCGGGCGTTTTCCGTAGAATCAGCGACTGTCGTGGATCGCTCCGCGATCACATTGTCGCGGACCGCTCCGCGGTCCAGCAGTGTCGTGGATCGCTCTGCGATCCAATTTGGGTTCGCGGAACGAATCACGACTACCTCGACTGCTCGAGTTGGTCACGCCGTTGAAAAAGGACGCTTGAATTGTATCGCACACACACCTGTGGTCAGCTACGGGCTCTGCACATCGGACAGACCGTTACCTTAAGCGGTTGGGTGGACCGGATCCGCGAACACAAGAACGCCACCTTCATTGATTTGCGCGACCGTTATGGCTCGACCCAAGTTGTGATTGATCAAGCCGCCAGTGTCGAATTAAAAGCCGCCGCGCGCAACCTGGGCAACGAATATGTGATCCAAGTCAGCGGAAGCGTCGTGCAACGCGGCGACCAGCAAACCAACACGAAACTGGCGACTGGGGATATCGAGTTGCAAGTCCAATCGTTGGTGATTCTCAATCCCAGCCGCAATCTGCCGTTTCTTCCCAGCAGCACGGACCCGGTTGGCGAAGAAGTGCGGTTGGAACATCGCTATATCGACCTGCGCCGGCAAAGCATGCAGCAGACCTTGTTGCTCCGCAACCGGCTGACCAAATTGATTCGCGACTACATGGACGAACACCAGTTCATTGACGTCGAGACACCGATTCTCGGACGCAGCACTCCGGAGGGAGCTCGCGACTATTTGGTCCCCAGTCGCGTGCAAGAGAATTGTTTCTATGCGTTGCCGCAATCGCCGCAGCTTTACAAACAAATCATGATGATCGCTGGCTACGATCGCTACTATCAAATAGCACGTTGTTTTCGCGACGAAGACTTACGTGCGGACCGACAACCCGAATTCACGCAATTGGACATTGAAATGTCGTTTGTGGACCACAACGACGTGATCGGGCTGATCGATGGCTTGATGGTCAAGTTGGCCAAAGAAGTCTTGGGGATCGAACTGCAAACGCCGCTGCCGCGTCTCACCTACGACGAAGCGATGCGTCGGTTTGGACACGATGCCCCGGACTTGCGGTTTGGGATGGAGATTGTCGACTGCACCGACTTGGCCCGGCAATCGGAGTTTCAAGTCTTTCGCAGTGTCGCTGAAGCGGGCAAATTTGTGCGCGGGCTCTGTGTGCCCAGTGGCGGTACGGCGCTGGCCCGACGACGAATTGATCAATTGACGGCCTTCGTCAAAGACTCGTACAACGCCAAGGGACTCGCATGGGCCAAGATCGAAGAAGATGGACAATGGTCCGGTTCGGTGGCGAAAAATCTTCCGGCTGCGGAGCAATTGCGGTGGAACACGACCATGCAAGCCAAGCCGGGCGATCTGCTGTTGTGGGTGGCCGATGAATGGAACATCACGTGCAAAGCACTGCACGGGCTTCGCAAAACGTTGGGAGCCGAATTAAAACTCTACGATCCGAAGTCCATGCACTTTTCTTGGGTCGTCGAGTTCCCGATGTTCGAACACGACCCAGAGGAGCAGCGGTGGGTAGCCATGCACCATCCGTTCACCGCCGCAAAAGATGAACATGTTGAATTTCTGGAATCCGACCCCAGTCGCGCGCGTGCGAAGGCTTATGACTTGGTCATCAACGGCTTCGAAGCGGGTGGCGGTACCATTCGAATTCATGATTCCGGAGTGCAATCTTTGATCTTCAAATTGTTGGGGATGTCTCCGGAAATGGCCAAAGACCGATTTGGTTTCTTGCTGGACGCCTTGCAATGTGGAGCACCACCGCACGGCGGGATTGCCTTAGGGCTTGATCGTGTGGTCATGTTGTTTGCGGGATTGGACAACATCCGCGATGTCATTGCGTTCCCGAAAACACAAAAGGCCACCGACTTGATGACGGGGGCACCGGGAACAGTGGACGAGAAGCAGCTCCGTGAATTGCGGATTGCCTTGGTCAAACCGGCGAATTCATAGCCCAGGAAGCGCCTCGAGCATGCCGAAAAAGAACCTCACGATCGACAAGATTCTGGCGGGCTGGAATTTCGATCCGCTCCAACCCACCGCTAGGCTCGTCAAACATCCGGACGGTCGTGAGGTCTTGCAATTGCGAGTGGATCTCGGTGTGCTCCAAATGGAAGTGGTAGGGCGACCGGACGGCACCCAACCTTACGGCTTTCCGACGTTGCTGGATTGGATCAAACATCGTGAGCAGGCGGTTGACCTGGCCTTCAAGTTTTCCAGCGAAGAATGTTTGGAGGTGGACCGCGAGTTTTCGCAGTTTTACCATCGTCGGATCGGTTGGATTCACCTGAAAGAATTCGCGCGAGCGGCGACCGACGCCACGCACACGTTGACCTTGATGGACGCCTGTCTGAACCATGCCCCAGATCAAGAGTGGGCCATGATGCATGAACAACATCGCCCATTTGTGATTTTTCAACGAGCTCAATCGCTGGCCTTGCAACGAGTCCAAGAGGGCGGTGATCCGGCGGCCGCGATCGAAGAACTCAACCAGGGTGTTAGTCAAATTCGGACGTTTTACGACACCTACGAACTAGAACAAGACTTCGACGATGATGAATTGGTGCAACGCTTGATCCACGTCCGTGAATCACTTCGCGAACGATTCGAGATTGGCCCCACGTTGGACGAGCAATTGGCCGACGCCATTTCTCAGGAAAACTTTGAACTAGCCGCGATCCTCCGTGATCAGATTCGCAACCAGCAACGATCGTAAGCGACGCCAAGACCTTGCCCTAAACGGGGCCTGACCCGGGTCAGCCCCCTTTTGGGACAAAGCCTAGTTTCGACGAACAGATTCGTTCGTTACAGGGAGATCTCATGGACGATTCGAACCTAGCCAAAACCATCTTGATTTCCGGCGGCACCGGCTTGGTCGGGCGGCGATTGTTGGCGAAGTTACCAGGCCCAGTGTGCGTGTTGACTCGACAACCACCGATGCCAAAACCGCCGGGTCAGCCGGAATCGGTGCGGTACCTGACTTGGAACGCCGCTTCCATTTTGCCAGCGGCGGACTTGGGTTCGATTCGGGCCGCCATTCATTTGGCTGGCGACCCGGTGGCTGAGGGCCGTTGGACACCCGAAAAGAAACAGCGCATTCGGGACTCGCGGGTCATCGGAACTCGTAGCTTGGTCAAGTCGCTTGGGCAACTACCAACCCCGCCCGAGGTACTTATCTCGGCCTCCGCCGTGGGCTTTTACGGGCACCGGCCGGGTGAGACGTTGACCGAATCATCCGCAGTCGGTAGTGGATTTCTGCCCGAGGTCTGTGCCGAATGGGAAGCGGCCGCCGAGGCTGCCACGCAGTACGGAATTCGCGTTTGTCGAATTCGCATTGGGATCGTCTTGGATCCAAATGGCGGTGCGCTGGGCAAGATGTTACCGATCTTTCGCTGGGGGTTCGGTGGACCTTTGGGACTTGGACTGCAGTACTTTCCGTGGATTCACGCTGCAGATCTGGTTGGCTTGATCGAACATTGTCTGGCAAACCCGTCCGTCTCTGGACCCATCAATGCCGTTGCGCCAACCGCAACAACGAACTGGCAATGGACACGAGCCCTCGCGCGAGCCATCGGGCGCCCGGCTTGGATCCCCGCGCCGAAGTGGGGCTTGCGATTGGCTTTCGGAGAATTTGGGAAGAGCCTGTTCGATAACCAACGAGTCGAACCACGCGTCGCATTGGCTTCAGGCTATCAGTTTCACTTCCCCACGATCCGCGAAGCACTCGAGGACCTGTTGCCGAATGGATAATCGCCAACCGACATGGCAAACGTTATTGGACTTTTGGCAGGTCTCGTGGAAGACGGGTTGCGTCTGGGGATTCGATGTCGGCGGCGCTAATCTGAAAGTTGCCTGTCTCGATCGTCCTAGTGGTCATTTGATTTCGCAGAGCCGCAGCTTCGCACTGTGGCGTTCGCCGCAAGACTTGAGTTCGGCGCTGCACGCGCTCACGACCGAACTGCCGCCACCCAACCAAATTGTGATCACGATGACCGGCGAAATCGCCGATTGTTTTCCGCACAAGTCGGTTGGCGTGGCGGCGATCGTCGATCAGTGCGAGTTAGCGTTTGCTCCACTTGGTCTCCCGATTCGTTATTACGCGCAGACCGCGAAGACGACGGAGGACTCCTGGTCAAACGCCGCGGATGCCAAACAGAACTGGACGATGGTAGCTGCCTCCAATTGGCATGCAGTGGCCAATCTTTGGGGCAACTATCTATCGACCGAATTTCGAGGGCCTGGACTGATCGCTGATTTGGGCTCGACCACGTTGGACCTCACGGTCGCGGCTCCAAATCAACCTCTATCTCCAGCGACCGATTGGGAGCGAATTCAACAAGGCCGCCTCGTGTACACCGGCGCGCGGCGCAGCCCCTTGTCCATGATCTTGCCCGAGGTGACCTACCGCGGAGCGACGCTTCCTTTGGCTCAAGAACTCTTTGCGACGATACACGATGCCTATCTTCTGACCGAACTGATCGAGGAAGACCTCGACAATAACGCGACTCCCGATGGACGACCTGCCACTCGCGAATGTGCGGCGCAACGAATCGCTCGCATGTTTTGTAGTGATGTTCACGAGTTGCCCAGCGAATTCCTGCAGCAAGTTGCCCGGCAAGCTCAGTTGAAACACCTCGCGCAGATCGCGACTGCTTTGTCTCGGCCGCTACGTGAAGTACCAAACCTAAAATGGTTGCTAAACTTGGGCGAAGGCGAGCGGCTATTATTTGTTGCACTTGCCCAAACCCGCTGGAGCAATTACGCAGGGTCGATTCGCCAAGGCAGTGATTTGCTTGGACCCGCAGTGTCGCACGTCATGCCGGCCGTGGCGGTCGCAATCCTGGCACCCTGATCGCTTGACTTACTCCACAGGTTGCTTCGTCGAGATCTGATGACGCTTCGTGCTTAGCCACAATGCAATCGACGAAAGTAAAATCACCCATTCGCCAGCCGCCAATTGATAAGTCATCCTCGCGGGAGTATCGAACAACACAAACGATGCTGTTCTAAAACCCACCAAACAAGCGTGAACGAGCAAACAGGCCAGCAAGGAAAAGCGACCTGCTTTCCGATCAACCAACGGCAGCAAAAAAATCAACCCCAAGCCGAATTCCAGTCCACCATAAACCGTCAAAAACTCACTCTGACCGGAAGGACCGGACAACTGAAACCCAACCGCCTGGCTGGTGGCGATTGGATCCAGCGAACACCATACCGCGAGACCGAGATACAGCAGCCCCACCGTCGCTAGGTAAACTTTTACAATCATGGATCGCTCCGCTGGGCCGCTGATTTGGGGACTCAAAAAAAAACGGTGGTGAGATCGTAACAGATTCTCACCACCGTTGGTAATGTCAAAGGAGACTACTTCGAGCTTGGCAGGATGACCGAATCGATCACGTGGATGATTCCGTTTCCGCATTCGATGTCGGTTGCGATGACTTGGGCGCCGTCAACGTAAACCTTGCCATCTTTTACCGAAATCTTCACGGGTTGACCCAGGGCGGTCTTGGCTTCCTTCAGCTTGACCACATCAGCGGCCTTTACGGAACCTGGCACGACGTGGTACTTCAGGATCGCGGCCAACTGTTCCTTGCCGGCTTCGCTCAACAAGGCATCAACGGTTTCCTTTGGCAACTTGGCAAAGGCGGCGTTGTTTGGAGCAAACACGGTGAAAGGGCCTTCGCCAGACAGTGTTTCTACCAAACCAGCGTGCTTCACCAGAGCCACCAAGGTGCTGAAATCTTCGTTGCCGATAGCGGTTTCGACAATGCTTGGCGCTTTGGCCGGTGGCATGATGACGGAATCGATCAAGTGCACAACGCCGTTGCTGCATGTGATATCGGTCTTGATGACCTGAGCGTCATTGATGAAGACCTTGCCATCTTCAACGCGAATGTTGACAGCGGCACCGTTGACGGTCTTCGCTTCTTTCAGTTTGACCACATCGGCGGCCATCACTTTGCCGGCGACCACGTGATAGGTCAGAATGGCTTGCAGTTGGGCACGATTCTCGTCTTTCAACAAATCGGCAATCGCTTCGGCTGGCAATTTCGCAAAAGCGGAGTTAACAGGAGCGAATACAGTAAAAGGACCCTTGCCACTCAAGGTTTCGACCAATTGGCCTTGCTTGACGGCGGCGACTAGTGTCGACAAGTCAGCAGCGCCAACGGCTGTTTCCACAATCGTCTTATCAGCCGCAGGATGGGACTTTGTAGCCACCGTGCTGACTGGCTTGCCGGAAAGTGGGCAAGGTTGCTGGGCCGATGCCAAACTGGATGCAGCCAAAGTCAACGCCAAAAACGAACCACACAACATCTTCATACCAACAGATCCTTTTCGGGGGAAATAAAACGCTCTCGCCCACAGATCGCAACGACGCTGCAAATCATGTGGTGTCGAGAAAATTCGGTTAAGACAACGAACGCGTCTCTTTACGAGTCACGAAACTGGTTCCCTGCCAGAAACCAGAAGACGATTTCTTCGATGTGATTCGAACCGAGAACGGTGCTACTGATTAACGCGGTTCTGCTATATTTTTTTTGACCCGACCTCGGCGATAGCAGCTCCAAAAAATGCTCCGGCTATGGCGGAACCGCCACTGTGGCTTATCAAACCGAGTCGATTTTGCTCTAATTCTCTCGCCTTTGCGAGCCAAACAGTGGATGTCGTGGCAGGCGCGTGGTTGAAAAAAACGGAAGAGAAGCATTGCATGACCGACCAAACAAACATGAAGACCGATCGCCTGCCGAAGCGAAATGAAGTGGCCGTCAGCGATACGTGGGATTTGACCTATCTCTTCCCCACGGACGATGCATGGACCGCGGCTCTGGAAGAACTGCGGCCCCTATTCGAATCACTTACGCAGTACCGCGGGCGATTGGGAGAAAACGCCGACACGCTGCTGGCTTGCCTCCAACTGGACTCCCAGATCGACCGCTTGGGCGACCGCTTGGGAAACTACGCGTATCTAAAGACCGCCGAAGATCAGACCAATAGTCACTATCAAGCGATGGTTGGCCGCTACCGGTTCGAGGCCACGCGGGCCGCCGAGGCCGCCTCGTTTATTCGCCCCGAACTGTTGAGCTTGTCGAACGAGCTCATCCAAAGTTATCTCGACGACCCCAAGTTAGCGCTTTATCGCTTGCAACTCGAACGGTTGCTGCGGTTCAAGCCGCACACTCTCAGCGAAAAAGAAGAACAGTTGTTGGCCATGCAGGGCGAGATGTCGCAAGCGGCAGGAAATGCGTTCCGTCAGCTGTTGGACGCGGATCTCAAGTTTGGCATGATCACCGACGAACAGGGCCTGCAACGAGAGCTCTCCAACTCCACGTTTGTGCAACTACTTCACTCCCCCTCGCGGGATGTACGGCGCGAAACCTTTGCTCAATATTACGCGCAATACGAAGGTCACAAGCATACGTTGACCGCCACGTTGTCGGGATCGATCCAGCGCGATGCCTACTACGCACGAGCACGTGGCTATGCCAGTTCCTTGGACGCGGCTCTCTTCCCCGATAATGTACCCCGCGCCGTTTACGAAAACCTGGTCGCGACCGTCCGAGCCGGGCTACCGGCCGTTCATCGTTTTTATGACGTGCGCCGGCGCAAGATGGGTTTGCCGGACATCCATCATTACGACACGTACGTTCCGATTTTGAGCGAACTAAAAGTCCAGCACCGTTGGGACGAAGCCGTTGAAAAAGTCTTGGCAAGTCTTCAACCGTTGGGCACGTCTTACGTCGAGACACTGGCGGCGGGGCTCCGTGGCCGCTGGTGCGATCGCTATCCCAACGTCGGCAAACAAAGTGGTGCGTTTAGTTACGGCACCTACGATGGATTGCCATACATCATGATGAACTACAAACCCGATGTCTTGCACGACGTGTTCACATTGACACACGAGGCCGGGCACAGCATGCACTCGTGGTACTCGTCGAAACATCAACCCTATCCGTATCACAACTACACGATCTTCGTTGCAGAAGTAGCCAGTACCTTCAATGAGCAATTGCTGGCCCGTTATTTGATGGAACACAGCAATGACTCGCAAATGAAGGCCTATTTGATCAACCAACAGATCGACGATATTCGCAGCACGATCGTTCGTCAGACCATGTTCGCCGAATTCGAACAGCGGACCCACGAAGCTTGCGAAGCCGGAGAAGCCCTGACCGTCGACTCGATCGGCGCGATCTATGGAGAACTATTGGATGCGTATTTTGGTCCCAATTTTGTCATTGATCCACAACTGCGGCTGGAGTGCTTTCGCATTCCACACTTCTACAATGCTTTTTATGTCTACAAGTACGCGACGGGCCTCAGCGCGGCTATTGCACTAAGTGACCGAGTCCTACACGGAGGGGCAGCCGAATTGGAAGCCTATTTGAAGTTTTTGCAATCCGGCTGCAGCCAAGATCCGCTGGATCTGCTGCGAATCGCCGGAGGAGACATGTCGACGCCCGCTCCGATTGAAGCGGCGCTCCGTCGTTTGGATGCCTTGGTCACAGAACTGGATGCGCTGCTGCCGGATGCATGTTGATTGTCGGGATCGAATCGCCAACCAACAAATGGGACCCCAATGCTTGCGATCTGTTTTCAAGATCCGAACAAAAAGCTATGATGGAACACGATTGGTTTGAACCCTCGCTGATCGGAGATCAGGTCGAGTGATTCGGTTAGGCTTTGTCCTAAACGGGGGTCTGCCCGTCTCCGATCACGTCTTTTTTGTCCGGGACTTTGCCTGCCTTCCAAAGGGTCTGACCCCGTTTAGGACAAAGCTTATGAGGAAAACGATGAAACGCGTCTTATTGAACTGGAATGAAATCGGTCGCCACTTTTTGGGACAACTCGCAATAAGCGGGTTCTTGGTTGCCTTGGGCGTCGTGCTAGCACTGCCGATGCCAACGGGGTTTGCCCAAGACGAAAAGACCGAACAGGAAGCGACCGAGCAAGAAGGGAATGGCGTTCGCGTGCGCGGGCAATTGGTGAATCCGGAGTCCAATTTCAAGATTGATTTGGCCGAATTTGAAATGACCTTGGAAGAGATCGGCAAAGCCCCAGAGTTGCCTCTGCCGGCCAATTTTGAATCGCTCACCGTCGAGCAACGTCAGAAGTGGTATCAAGAGTTTCAAGCGTCCGATGCGGGCAAGCGATATCAAGAGGAACTGACGAAAGCCGATGCCGCGCGAAAGAAGTTCACTGCCCAAAGTGACGCCGAAGGAAAGTTTGTATTTGAAGGCGCGTTTCCGGGAAACTTTGGACTGTTTGGGCAAAAGGAATTTGTCATCGACGGCAAGACATTTCTGGCTGATTTTTTCGCCGAGGTGCCGGTCGGTGATGGCGTGAAGTTTTTGGATCTCGGAGCGATGCCTTTGGAGATCCGACGAATTCTCAATGTCGGCGATGCCGCACCGGACTTGGTGCTTCAAGCCAAAACGGAAGATACGGCGGCAAAAACGGTGACGGTCAAAGAACTGGGCGCCCAGCCGATTTTGCTGTGCTTCTTCACGTTAGAAAGTTTGCCGCGGATTCAAGCCGAAGTGGACGCGGTGTTTGCCGAGAAACCGGAACAAGTGCAAGTCGTCGGTGTCCATCTTGATACGCCCACCGCGGAATCGACAAAACAACTCGCCGCGTTGAACCTCAAATGGAAAGTTCTGTCGACGAGCGGCCTAGAGTCGGCACCCGTGGTCATCGATTACGGCATTTTGGCGCTCCCGGGGTTTTGTTTGCTCGACGCAAAAGGCAAAGTCTTGATGAACGACGAAGGGTTTTACGAGGCGCTCAACGGAGAAAACGAGACCATGCGGACGGTGATCAGCAAAGCCATCCTCGGCCAGAAGTAGCACGACATTAGGAACCTGATGTCTTGAGCAGACAAGACCTGAGAGGCCGACACAACCCCTGCCGATGTGCGCGAACCACCGGGTAGCACGGCGT
The DNA here is from genome assembly GCA_041741535.1 of Pirellulaceae bacterium. Taxonomy (GTDB): domain Bacteria; phylum Planctomycetota; class Planctomycetia; order Pirellulales; family Pirellulaceae; genus M30B19. The sequence goes on along the minus strand of JBGSJV010000106.1, from coordinate 23,334 downwards.
CTCGAGCAGACAAGGCCTGAAAGGCCCGACACAACCCCTGCCGGTGTGCGCGAGCCACCGGTTAGGATGGCGCCTCGAGCAGACAAGGCCTGAAAGGCCGACACAACTTCGAACCTAATGGGCCGGCCGGGACTTTCGCCCCATCGTTCATCCGATTCCATGATCCGAATCGCAAGTGTCTTCGGCCTGAAGGGCCAGCCTTATGTCAGCCTAGGGCAGAGTTCGCGGAAACAAAACCCTTCCGAAATCCAACCCCAACAAACCATTGAAATATCTGTTAACCATAGTTGCTTCGAGCCGCGAACGTCGCCCTAGGTTCGCTTGATCCCAAGACCCACTCGCCCCAAAGGGGCAGCCCTAAGGGCGGACGCTTGAAACTGCAACGTGATCGCGGCGCTCGCTGTACGATCGGAATCCACGCGCGACGCCGTGCTGACTCCCCAAATTCATTGGTTGTTCGAGTCGTCTTGGTTCGAGAGAGGCAGCGTGCACGTATCCGTCTCGCGGAGCACCCATTGATAGTAGTCTTCGCTGGCATCGGCCCGCAGCGCGATGATCTCGGGCAATTCGTAATGGTGTCGACTCCGAATAGCCGCTTGAATCGCTGGCCATAGATCCGCACGAGACTTGGCAGTCAATAAATACTCGGAACTTCGCGTCAGCGATCCCTCCCAGCGGTAATGACTGGTGACAGGGCCGCTGATTTGCACGCAAGCGGCCAAGCGTCGGTCAAGCAGCTCTTGGGCGATCAATTCCAACGTTGCGAGTTCGTGGGACGTTGTTGAGACGAGAATCAATGCCGGAATGGATTGCATGAGATTCAATGATCGACCGAGTTTCTTCAGGCCAACCGTTTCCGCCGGTCATTAAAGCCGGTTCCTCCGGAATTTATTAAAGAGGCGCCGCCCAGAATCGAACTGGGATATACGGATTTGCAATCCGCTGCCTAGCCATTCGGCCACGACGCCTTAAACTTTTCGCATTCTACCAGGATTCACCGGCCGCCATCAAGCGGACTGTTCGCAACATTTGGGAGATCCGCGATAGACGCTAGAATCGTTAGCAGTTATCGACGGAATCGCTCGCCGACTTCAGCTCGTCCGACCAGAATACTTCGGTCCAAGCTAATCTTCGGGGTCTCCCGGGTGTTCGGTGCCGACCTGTCCTCCCAGACGCTTCGGAGGGCACAACGGTTCGCCAGATATGGCGAGAGCCTCCGTTTTCGCTGAATTCGTCGGATTTTTCTAAGAGGGATCGGACCCTTGGGAGGGTCTGCCCCGATTTAGGACAACGCCTCGTTCAAGTTTCCGATCCCAACCTGTTATGAAGTTGAAGTCGCAAGCACCGATGGAAGCGAAACCCGCTCTGGAAACTTTCAAATTGATCCACCACACAGCGGTCTCCATTGGTGAGATTGCCGAAAACTGGGTCTTTTCTGCCGATGCGGAGCGACGATACCACTTTCGGCCCGACGGCCCGCAACTGGACCAGATGTTGACGTTTCTCGTCGAAAACAGCCTGATTTTTGGCGATGACGAATAGGGCCGATCAAAACGCCTGCTGCATCATTGGGCGTCCCAAGTTATAATCAGCCGGTGTGTTGAAACAAAACCACCTAGGCATCGGCCTAGCCCGCCTCACTCTTAGCCGCTGGGAAATCGACCTGTGATGTTGAATTGTCGTCGCCACATTCTGCTCAGTTGGGCTTGGCTTTTGGTCTCGGGATTTTTGGGGGCGACCGCATTGGCAACGGCCCAAACCGATGAGCTGGACATTCCCACTTTTTCCGAACAGGAAGCGATCGAGTATTTCGAGACCCAGGTCAAACCAATCCTACGCGACAAGTGCCTACGCTGCCACAACGCCACAGAAACCAACGGTTCGCTGAATCTGACAACTCGAGAAGGCATTTTGGAAGGCGGCGATTCGGGGCCCGCCTTGGTCGAAGGCCAAGCCGAAGATAGCCTGCTATTAAGCGCCATCCGCTACGATGCTTTCGAAATGCCGCCAACCGGTAAATTGTCGGACGCTCAAATCCGAACCATCGAAATTTGGCTGCATCAAGGAATGCCTTGGTCGCCTGACGAAACGACCCTCGATCCAGGGCACATCCATAAAGCACCACAAGTCAATGAAGAATCCAAGGCTTGGTGGGCTTATCAACCACCGCAGGCTCCAACGCCGCCCGACGTTCAACAAACCGACTGGGTTCGCAACGACATCGATCGTTTTATCTTGCGACGTTTGGAAGACGCCGGTCTAAGTCCGAACCCACCTGCCGATCGCGCGACCTTGATTCGTCGCGTGTACTACAACGTTTGGGGATTACCCCCAACGCATCAACAAGTCCAGGAATTTGTCAACGATTCGGACCCGCTGGCCTACGAAAAGTTGGTCGACCGAGTTTTGGCCTCGCCGCAATATGGCGAGAAGTGGGGACGGTTCTGGTTGGACTTGGTTCGGTACTCAGAAACCAATTCATTCGAGCGCGATGGTGACAAGCCGTTTGTGTGGAAGTATCGCGACTACGTCATTCGCTCATTGAATGACGACAAACCGTATGATCAGTTTCTCATCGAACAATTGGCCGGTGACGAGCTACCGGAACCAAGCATCGAAACCGTCACAGCGACCGGTTATTATCGCTTGGGCCAATGGGATGACGAACCGGCCGATCCGAAATTGGCGCGGTACGAAGAATTGGACGATATCGTTCGCACGACGTCGGAAACCATGTTGGGAATGACCGTGGGATGCGCTCGGTGTCATGACCACAAGATCGATCCCATCCCAGCCGCGGACTACTATCGCCTACTGGCTTTCTTTGAAAACATCCAACCCTACGGCGTTCGATCGCACGAGTCCGTGGAAGCCGCTTCGGTTCGAACCTTCGAGTTCCCTGCGGATGAGTCTGCCAAGGCTCGGCATCAAGCCGAATTGGAACGAATGGAACGCAGCCTATCAGCTATCTACGAAAAGGCCAAACCAAGTTTCGAGTCCGTCGAACACGAGGAATGGGCCTACGAAGAGAATCATGTGCGGTTGATCAAACAGCGATCCGGTGGCGTACTGGCTGAAGACGAAGTTCGCCGATTCGAACGAAACTTCAATCGACGTCAGCAATTGCGAAACACGCCGCCCAACAACGATGAAAAAATCTTAGCGGTCAAAGAACGAGGCCAAGAGGCGGAGCCGACCCACATCATGTTGCGAGGCAATCCGCACGTGTTGGGCGATGCGGTCACGCCGGGCTTTCCGTCGGTCTTATCGCCACCGGAACCACAGATATCGGCTTCGAGCACCGGCCAATCCACGGGACGTCGCTTGGCCTTGGCGAAATGGATCGCGTCCGCCGAAAATCCGTTGACGGCTCGTGTGATCGCCAATCGTATTTGGCAAGGCTACTTCGATCGCGGATTGGTGCGTACGGCCAGCGATTTTGGGTTTCAAGGGGATCGCCCAACTCATCCCGAATTGCTGGATTGGTTGGCCTTGCGTTTGATCCAACAGGGTTGGCGGTTGAAGGCGTTGCAACGGGATATTTTGCTGTCCAATGCCTTCCAAATGTCGTCTGGGTTGAATGAAGCAGCCTATGCGGTGGACCCAAACAACGATTTATTTTGGCGAGCGAACATGCGGCGTTTGGCTGCGGAAGAAGTTCGCGATTCGATTCTCGCGGCCACCGGGCACTTGAATTTGAAGATGTTCGGCCCAAGTATTTTCCCGATCATGCCGCCCGAGGTTCTGGCCGGTCAGTCGCAGCCTGGCTCCGGGTGGGGACAATCGTCGCAGGAAGATCGCGATCGACGCAGTGTGTACATCAAGAGCAAACGCTCGTTGGTACTCCCGATCATGAAGAACTTTGATGTGGCCGAAGCCGACTTTAGTTGTCCCGTGCGTTTCAACACGACGCAACCCACGCAAGCGCTGGGGATGCTCAACAGCGAATTCACGAACACGGAAGCTCAACGGATGGCCCAGAGCATCCTGAAAACGGTGGACGTTTCGGATATCACCGGTCAAGTCACGGTCGCGTTGCAGCGGACGACCCAGCGCGACATCAAGGATGACGAAGTACAAACCGGGGTGGAGTTTATCCAACGCGTCCGATCTCGTGACGGAGCCGACCCCCAACAAGCACTCGCGAGGTTCTGCCTCGTCAGCATCAACCTAAACGAGTTCCTCTTCGTACGTTAGTTCACCCCGCCCAGCAGGAACTCGAACGGCGGCCCGAGGAACAAGTTGGGAGTGATTTTCGAGCGCGTTGTCAAACTTTGATTTCGTCGTAGTTAGGCTTGCCAATTCGTGGTTCCACCCGGAAATTTCCGAGTTTTGCAAGATGCAGTTACCCGGTTTCTTTAGCATGTCAGAGCAGGCGATATCGCCTTGGCCTATTGTCCGATGGGTAAATCGAATACGAGTACGTCGGGGAGGGCGGCAATGGGCTCGCCAGAGTAAGCCCCGTCGGACAGCGCCATCACGATTCTCTTCTTGTCGGGGCTGAAGTTCATGTCGGCGACCAAGACTCTTCCACTTGGATTACCCAGCAGACGGGCCGGCGCCAGGACGTGAGTCAACTTCTTCGTGTTCACATCCAACACGCGAATCCAAGGTAGTGGCTTTCCTGCTTCGATCGACCTCAACGAACCAGAGACAAAAATTTGTTTGCCATCCGCCGTAAATAGCAGCTTGTTCACCTGACTAATGTCGTCCAACAAGCGACTTTCTTGTTTCGTGGCAAAATCGTACAAGTAAATATTCGGGTCGTTTGGCCCACCCCAAAACACCAAGCTTTCCCCATCCGGTGACAAACACGGCGAATGGATGCCTTCATCTCGCACGACGGACATGAGGAACTCGGTTGATTCGGTGTCGTAAAAATCCAAATTGCTCCGAACAATGTATTGGCCGCCTTCCGTGAAGTAACTGGACAAAGCCACTCGCTTGCCGTCTTTGCTGGAACAAAGTCCGTACGAGAAGGAAGAATCCGCCGGACGGTTCTCTCCGGAATCCAGAAACTCAAAATCCTGCTCTGTCTCCGCATACGAGCGCCACAGAACGGACTGCAACCTGCGACCGGTTTGGAATGCCACCAGCGGCGCTCCCTCGGCACTCAGCATACGATAATAACGATCATCCACATCAAGATTTTCCGTCCGCACGATATCGCCGGTCTTGGCATGAACCACTCTCACGACCCCGCGTTTACCATTAACGAAAAGATAGTGACCTTGTTGAGAAACGCTGAGTCCAAATGCGTCCTCCAAAATCTTCTTCTTCCATACGATGGTCTTGTCCTCTGTATTCCACAAAACCACCTCGCCTTCTTTGCCGTATAAAACAGCTACCAAGTTGTTGGAACTCCCAACAAAGACTGCCGCAGTGCTGTTGGCCCGGTAAGGTTCCTCGGGATTCGTCTTTTCAATCTGCAGGGCCACCGAGTTTTTGACGCGAATGAACTCCTGCGCAAACGAAACACCTGGGCAGCAAGAACTCAACCAAGCCCCTGTCAAACCGAGGGTCATTGCCCAACGAGGTGCGGGCCGATTGCTGTCGTTCCAACCCCAGAAGATCTGTCGAAGGCAACGGGCGAGTTCTCGGGTAAGAATCTGGACTTTGGTGCGATACATCTCGTGCGTTCTCCGATCATCAAACGTCGCGTTCAACCTGGTGAGTGAACGATCCTTTGTACTCAAACTAGGAGAGGGAAGCAATCAATGCGAAGGTTTTTATGAAGGGCGAGACAGCTGCAGGCAAAGAACGTTACGGGGCTGCCCGTGAATATCGTCGCAAATATTGCTTGAGGTTGATCTTCTTGGCGGTGCTGTCGGAGGTCATGTAGCGAATCTGCCCAAAGACTTCGCGTTCGGGCCCCCAGGCGCGGTCGTAACGTCCTAAAACCCAAAAGATTCCCGAGTAGCTGTTTGGGTCACGCCCATCAATGGAGTATTTGTTGTTCAAGTGGATCATGATCTCCAGTGCTGCTTGGGGCGACGTCGACCAATGCAGAATCTTCTTGCCCCACAGCATCCGAAGGTAATTGTGAATCACGCCGTCGTTTACCAACTGTCGCTGGGCGGCGTTCCAAATCTCATCGTGGGTTTGCGCGCGTTCGAACTGTTCCAAGTCGTACGTGGCCGGACGAGGATCGGAGGCGTGCTGGTGCAAAGTCTTGCGTGCCCAAGACGGCAAACTTTCGTATTGGTCGTAGTTGGACTCCCGGCTAGTCATATTGAAGCCCAACTCACGCCACGTAATCAATTCGTCCAAGAAAGACTCCGCGGCTTCGCCCAGTCCCCAAAAGCCTTGATTCGAACTAATCTTCTTGAGATTGATCTTGTCGGGCGTCCAGCGACTTTGTTCCAGGACTTTTGTGACGATTTCATGCGCAGAGACGTGTCCGTAGCGTAAATACGGAGACATTTGACTGGTGCCCACTTGATCGACGTTTCTTCGCTGTGCTTCGTATTGCGGCAGCTTCCTCGCGAGGAACTCCGACATCCGTTGCTGCCCAGCAGTGGACCCTCCTACGGTTGAAACGGGAGCGACCGAATGATCCAGCGGAAATCGGGCCAGATCACTTAGCTGCAGGGCTTCCACCCGAGCCGCCGGCCAGCGCTGCAGGATTTCTGGTTTAATGATCGTCAGCTTCCGACTAGCGGTTGGCAGCGAGGGTAGTTGCTTCAACGGTTCGGCAACGGGTACTTCGGCCAATTGGGCTCCGATCGAACGGTGCATGAAGCGACGAAAATCCACGGCTCGCGCAAACGTCTTTTCGGCCAATCGCAAAGGAAGAACACCATTGCTATCGACAGCTTCCAGTCGGCAACCCACTTGCCCACTCGCGGCCTGGATCATCTGCGGAACGAAAATGCACGGGTAGTCGTCGGTGACAATGACCGCTGCGTCTTGCGCCAGAGCAGTCAACAGCCCTTTGCCAGCCCCCACATGCGGCTCAAGGTAAGGATAATAGACAACGGAAGTTGTCCGGAGAATTCGTTCCTGGTCCTGCATTCCTTGAATGAAAAACCAATGCATTCGGTCGCTGGCCCAGGCATAGTCGCAGCGGAGCGGTTCGAAGATCACCAGTGGCAACCCCAGCCGACGGCACCAAGAGACCGCCCGTTGCAGCGAGTGATTCCAAGTCAACCGACGGTGAGCCACCATCCAGTACAATACGTACCGGCGATCCGGCACCACCGGCACATCACGTACAACCCGCACCCGAATTTCGGGGACGTCCAGCATAAATGTTTCCTAACACCCAAAGAGCATCACGGTCGTCGAAGAATACTTCACTTTGCCTAAGATCCCGAGCATAATAACGGCTCGGCGAAACCGCATCCCATCCGAATCCTATTTACCGAAACCCGTCGTCTCACTTCCTGGCCCTCCCGAACGGGCGGTAACCGGCAGGTCAGGGACATCATTAACGGGTCTAGTCGTACATGACCATCCGCATTGTCTGTGAAAATGAGACCGGCTACGACCCAACGACGGGGACGTTCGCGTATTGCGACCACACGTTCACGTGCGACGACTCGTTGTTGGCCAAGGTGACCCGCTGTCCGAAGTGCCAAAATTCGATTCGCGTGGGCACAAGCCATCGACACGTTTGGGCCGATACCGGGCAACCGGTCGCGGACCCGAACGCCGTCAAGCAACACGCGCGAAAGTTGGCCGAACGCAGCTCGGCTCCCAATGGAAAAGCCCCGAACGGCAAACCCGCTCCTGCTGGCCCAACAAACACCAATGGCACCTCGAGTTCCGGAACGAAGACCAACACAAACGGGGGCCCCCCGGGCAATGGCAAGAGCCCGCCCGTCGTCGAAGCCAAAGCCAGCGGTCCCGAGGGCGCTAGGAAACCCAAGCCAAACGCCTCGGGTGCCTTAGCGACTGGCGTACGAAACGAGCGCCCTGCGCCAATTCGCTGCTACAATTGTGGAACTTTGTTGGTTGAGCCTCAGCCGAAGTGTCCGTCATGCTTGGGTGATCTGACCGTACCGGCAGGCTTAGCCACGCCCTCGCTCAAGCTAAAAAAACCGGTCGGCTTCAGTCGCTGGCTGGTTACAACCGCATTTAGTGGCATGAAGCCGTTCTTTCTGGCGATTGCGTTACATGTCACCGTCACCATGTTCTTGGGCGTGATCTACGGTCTGGCGATGATGATGTCCCCGCCCGAAGCTCGATTGGGCATTAGTATTGGCGCGGGATTCCTGGCGTTGCTCTATGTGTACGTGGCTTATGCCTGTCACCGAGCAAGTTCGAATCTGGACTACCATTTGCGGTGGTGGCAACGAGCGTTTTGGTTGTGGGTTCTGCATTTTGCCCGCAAACGCAACTGGTCCTACGATCCGGCGGACGAAGAAAACAGCCGCAATATCCTGGACTTGCGTGGCAAGAACATCAACGATGGAACCTTGGTTCAGCAAGTCAATTTGACCAATTGCGAAGTGCTCGATATTTCGGGTTGTCCAGTAACGGATCGTGGAACCAAACCGCTGCACTATCTTCGAGCGTTGCGTTGCTTGGTGCTCGTCGGCACCGCCATCAGCAAGTCCGAAGTCGCTCGTCTGCAAAAGTCGCTACCTAATTGTTGGATTTGGCACTAATTAAAATGGCCGAATATCTGTTTGTCACGTGCCAGGCCGGCATGGAGTCGCTGGTCAAGGCCGAGTACTTGGCTCAAGTCCCCACCGCGCGTCTGGCTTTTTCGCGCCGCGGCATCGTCACCTTCAAGTTGCCGGACTCCACGACAACAACCGCCGACTTGGCCCCACGTGGAATTCTGCCGCGAACGTTCGGCACGAGCCTGGTAACGGTACAGACGCCGCTACCGCCAACTTCGTCCACAGCGAGCGAAAAGGCGCCGGCCAGATTAGGGGCGCGCGAGTTCTTGTCGCTGCTTCAAGATGTGACTCGCTTTGGCGACGCGACGACCACAAGCCACCTGATCGAACAGACCGTCGCGGCGGCTGAACGAACCCAACGGGGTCCATGGGATGGGGTTCATGTTTGGGTTCGCGACGGACTGATGCCCGCCACCAACTGGAGCCGAATTCCCAACCTGGAATTGCCACTTGGGTGGCAGCGGTTTTGTCTACATTTGACCGAAGCCTTGCGCGCGAAGAACTTGGTTCCGGCGAATGCTCGCGCGAATGAAAACGCCCAACTTGGACAGCGCATCTTGGATTTGTGCTTGGTGGAACCGACGCAAATCATCGTCGGCCAACATCAGGTCCAACATCGATTCCAACGTTGGTCGGGTGGTGTGATCCCACCGGTTCCAGCGGCAGTTCCCCCGATCAGTCGCGCATACTTCAAGATCCGAGAGGCGGTCAGTTGGTCCGGCTTGGATCTGCGACCCGGGCAGACCTGCGTCGAGATTGGCTCGGCTCCGGGTGGCAGTTGCCAGTGGCTCTTGGAGCAGGATTTGAAGGTTATTGGGATCGATCCGGCCGAGATCGATCCGGTCATCGCAAATCACCCCAACTTCACCCACATTCGCCGTCGAGGCCGGGAGGTGAAGCGAAACGATATCAAGCAATGTGATTGGCTTTTGTCGGACGCGAATTTGCCGCCCAACTACGTATTGGACACGATCGAAGACTTGGTCCGTCATCCGTTGATCCGCCCAAAAGGTCTGGTGCTGACGCTCAAACTTCCCGACACCAAACTGTTGGAACATTGGCATGATTGGACGCAGCGAGTCGCAAGTTGGGGCTTTACGCAGACGATCGGGCGGCAACTCGTTTTTAATCGCCAAGAAGTGTGCCTGGTTGCCACGAAACAGCACCGGAGCTGACGTTAGACTGCGTCGACGACCGGAACGATCAAAATGTTCGCCACAATTGGACTCACCGGTATAATAAGCCTCGACTGGTGACGATGCCGTAGGATTTGGTGTTAATTATCGGCGAAACGACTCTCCATGCATCATAAGAGAGGCGTTTGCGTGGGTTGATCGTGTTTCCCCAGGATGGTTTGTACGCTATGCCTCCCCTAACTGAAGAGAATCCGGCATTACCGCCACAAGATGCAGCGCCGACAACTTCGGATGCGCCTCGCGAACCAGCCCCCGCTCATACGGCGTTGAAGTGCTTTGCCCTGATTGCTCGGCATCATGGGGCGGAAGTGAATTTTGAGCGCATCGCCCAAGATCATTCTTTGGCTCACGAGGAGCCCAACCTCCGCAAGTTGCTCCGCATCGCTCAAGATCATAAGTTCAAAGCCAAATACACGTCCATCAACTGGAAGCAACTGGGCAAGGCTGGCAAGTCTTGGCCCATCATGGCTCGATTATCCAACGGCAATTGGGTGATCTTAGTCGGCATGCGGGAAGAGATGGGCGAAAACGGAGTCTCGATCCAAAAGGTCGCCGTGTACGATCCGTTGGCCGCCGGTCAGGGCTTCTTGTTTATCACACAAGAGCAATTGGAAGGGAAATGGAGCGGGCAAGCCTTGCTCCTGAAACGCAAAGTTTCAATCCTCGACAAAGAGCAACCATTCGGATTGTCGTGGTTCATTCCCGAATTTGCCAAACAATGGCGAACGTTCTTTGATGTGGGTGTCGCGGCGTTGGTGCTGCACTTGATCGCACTCGTTACACCGCTGTATTTCCAAATCGTGATCGACAAAGTGTTGGTCAACTCGGCGGTTGAAACGTTGCGCGTGATCACGATTGGGATCTGCATCGCCCTGGTGTTCGACATGGTGTTGACTTACTTGCGCAGTTATCTCTTGCTGTACGCCACCAGCAAAGTGGATATTCGTGTTTCGACGCGCACGTTTCGCCACATGCTTGGACTGCCGATGACGTTCTTCGAACACATCACCGCCGGTGTGCTGACCAAGCACATGCAGCAATCTTCGAAGATTCGGGAGTTCTTGTCGGGCAGCGTGTTCATGACGCTGTTGGACTCGACGGCGTTGGTGATTTTTCTCCCGCTGTTGTTTTGGTACAGCACCGAGTTGGCACTGATCGTCGTGTTCTTCGCGGTGTTATTGATGATTACGATTGGGGTTCTGTTGGGTCCTTACCGTCGTCGCTTGGAAGAGTTGTACGTGGCCGAAGGTGGTCGACAAGCGATGTTGGTCGAAACCATCCACGGGATCCAGACCGTTAAAGCTCTGTCCATGGAACCGGCCCAACGCAAGAAGTGGGATGACACTTCCGCTCAATCCGTTAGCAGTCATTTTCGCGTGGGCCACATTAGTGCCATCGCGACCAGTTTGTCCAAGTACTTCGAAAAATTGATGACGGTCGTCGTGATCTTTTGGGGGGCGTCATTGGTCGCGGACAACCAACTGTCGATCGGTAGCTTGATCGCCTTTCAAATGATTGCCGGCCGAGTGACCGGGCCCTTGGTCCAATTGGTCTCCTTGGTGCATTCCTATCAGGAAACCAAATTGAGCGTCAAGATGTTGGGCAATGTGATGAATCATCCGGTCGAGCAGGGTCTCGGTCGCGGATTGCGGATCGACATGCGGGGGCAATTGGAATTCGAGAAGGTCACGTTCCACTATTCGGCTACAGCGGCGGCGGCATTGGATCGCGTCTCCTTCCAGGTTCCTGCTGGGAGCATTCTGGGGGTCGTTGGCCGCAGCGGATCAGGGAAGACCACAATCACGCGTTTGATCCAGGGCATGTACCAAGCTCAGTCTGGTGTGGTGCGCATGGACGGTTTGGACATGCGTGAGTTGGACATCAGTCACGTGCGTTCGAATTTGGGCGTGGTGCTGCAAGAAAACTTCTTGTTCCGTGGCTCGGTGCGTGAAAACATCTCGATGGCCAAAACCAACGCAAGTTTTCAAGAGATCGTCTACGCCGCACGATTGGCCGGTGCGGCTGAATTCGTTGAACGTATGCCGCAGTCGTACGATACGATCTTGGAAGAAGGTGGTTCGAACTTGTCCGGTGGTCAAAAACAACGCTTGGCGATCGCACGGGCTCTGTTGACCGATCCGAAGATCCTGATCCTGGATGAAGCCACCAGTGCCTTGGACCCGGAGAGCGAAGCCATTTTGCAACGTAATCTCAGCAAGATCGCCGCGGGACGAACGTTGGTGATCGTGTCGCATCGGTTGTCAACGTTGACCAATTGCGACCAAATCATTGTCTTGAAGGACGGGCAAATCGAAGGGGCTGGCAAACATTCGCAACTGTTGGACAGCTGCGGAACTTATCAAGAATTGTGGCGACAACAGGCTGGTTTTGCCAAACGCTAACACCCAACGTCCGGCGAAACGCCGCCAGTGGAGTCCACCATGAGTGAAATCAAAGAACCAACAACCCAGCCCGACGACGGAGCCATGAGCCCAGAACAGCGTGAGTCGCTGAAGCAAGGCATCGGCAAAGTGATCGCGGATCGCGTTCAAGCGGCTCGTGAAGGTCGCTTGGGCCCAAATCAAGGCGGCGCAGCAAAGACGGCGGCTGGGGGAGGAACGTCGGGCTCTCCCTTGGTTCCAGCCAAACGGGCGCAACCCGCGGAAAGCGACAAGCCACAAAAAATCGGTCCGGCGTTTGTCGACTTTCAACCCGATGCGATAGAGCTCGAAGTCACTCCGGTGCCGGGTGGCTTGCGCTGGGTGCTGTATACCGTGACGCTTTTCTTGTTGACCGCGATTGCGTGGGCGTATTGGACCAAGCTGGAAACGTTTGTTGTCGCTCACGGCAAGCTTGTGCCCATTTCGGAACCGGTCTTGATTCAAGCCACGTCCGGTTCGCCGATCCGCCAGATCCACGTGCGGTTTGGTGACATTGTCCGCGCGGGTGACCTGTTGGCGACGCTTGATGCGACCGTACCCGAAGCCGATTTCGAAAGCCTGAGCAGTCGTCTGCGATCCGCCGAGGCTCGCATGGCCCGGTTGGTCGCCGAACAATCAGCCGCTGAATCCTTTGAATTAGGAACGAATGCCGACTCGCCCTATTGGCAAGCGGAAGCCGCTCTGTTTCGTTCGCGCCAGTTGGCGTTGGATACACAGGTCACCGAGATCACGGCTGAAATCAATGGATTCAACGCAAAGGCCCAAGGGAACACCGAAGAAATCGCCGGTTTGCAAGATGCGTTGGCGATTCATCGCGAGGTGGAGGAACGTCTGCGCGGCTTGGTGGAAAAAGGCGCGCAAACCGAAACCGCATATTTGAGTCAGAAGCTGAATCGACAAGAGACGGAATTGAAGATCAACAACTTGGTGAACCAAAACAAACAACTGCAACATGATCTAGCGGCCGCCGAGAAGCGTCAACAACGAGTCAATGCGGACCGCTTGGCGGAAGTCAACGAGAAGATTGTGGAAACCGGCAAAGAGATGCACGTGTTGCAGGCGGACCTGGACAAGGCGACCCGCATGAAGGAACTGTCGGAGTTGCGTGTGCCGACGGATTTGCCCTATGACGAGTTCTTCGTGCTGGAAGCGTCGGAACGGACGACGGGAAGTGTGGTTCGTGAAACCGACCCCTTGTTCAAGTTGATGCCGACCAAGGATCCTTTGCGGATTGAAGCCGAAGTCGGTGGCAAAGACATTGGCGAAATTCGTCTCAATGATCCGGCAATTATCAAGCTTGATGCGTTGCCTTATCAGAAACACGGTACGCTGAAGGGACATTTGGCAACGATCAGTGAAGGCGCCTTTGAGAAAAAGGAAGGTCAAGCGGAAACCACGTTCTTCAAGGCTTATGTCACGCTTGATGACCGGACGATCCAGAACAAGCCAATGAACTTTCGAATTGTGCCCGGGATGACATGTAAAGTCGAGTTGCGAGTCGGCTCGCGCCGCGTGATCGACTACTTCCTCTACCCCTTGTTCCGCCACATGGACGAAAGCCTCCGCGAACCCGCCCAACGCGGCCAATAACCAAAAAAGGTGTCAGGACTCTTTTCTGGGTCGGCCACGTTTGCGCAGGGTCGTTTCTAGGCCCATTTCGTGCGCAGTCGTATCCACCCAATCCGGGTCACCCAGCGGCGCGCCCCGGCGGATACAGTGGCGAACTGCCCTTAACTCCTCGTCGGTCAACGGCGAATTCACTCGCTCGAGCCAATTTGGTTGTCGAGCTAACGGCCAGGCCGCGAGTAGCTTGGGCTCTGGCTCGATGCTGCGCAACCATCTTGCGAGCGAACCCCATTTCCAATCTTCCGCTCGCTTGACCAAGCCGGCTCGCAAAGCGTTGCGTTCGACATAGCGGCAAACAAGCAGAAAGTAATTGTTATCCTGAATTGGGAAACTCTTGAAACGACCCTGATAGATATGACCATCGCCGCTGGTCTGATAGTGAGCGTGAAGTCGCATCGTATGGGTCAGCGAAACCCATCGCAAGAAGTTACTCATCCCACCATCTTCCGTTGGTCTTAGAACAAAATGCCAGTGATTCGGCATTAACTGATACGACAAAATCTGACAGGGGTACTTTTGAAGTCCTTCACTCAGAATTCTCTCAAAGGCGTCGTAGTCTGCTGGCTTGTGAAAAATGTCATGACGAGCGTTCCCTCGATTGATGGCATGATAAATACAACCGGCTTGATCAGCTCTGCGTGGACGTCCCATAAATTTGCGTCTCCATGGCTTGGGGAGGTTAAAAAAGAGTCCTGACACCTTTTTAGGGGAGGGTGAGGGTGGGGTCGCCGAAGAGTACGAACTTCTGGCCTTGGAAGAAAATGCTGGGCGGGTACCAGCTTTCAGTTGGCTGCAAATCCTTCAGGCGTTCCGCATCAATGTAGTAATCGATTTGCTGGCGGTAGGCGTCTCCCAAACGGACCGGGCCTTTGTTCGCCGACCGATCAACCGCCTGGGCAAATCCCGTTAACAGAGTCAAAGCGCACGGCTGCGAACCAGTGGCACATCCATAGTACGCAACCGCACCGTGCGGACTGGCAACCAACAAGTCGGTACCCATGCTGCGAAACGTTAGCTCAACCGGCTGGATCGCAGCAGCGGGCGGAGGTGGGGACGCGAACTGCTCTCCCGCGTTGGTGCCGGGATGTCGAACTCCGTGAATATCCACGTAACTTTCGTAGGGAGCCTGCGGAGCAAAAACGGCTGTACTGCATCCCGCCGAAAGAACGATGGGCCAGTGCCCCTGGGTCTCGACCTTCATCAAACGACTTAGCGTCACACACGCATGCCAATGATCGGGGTGGCCATGGCCCGCGTGAAACATCAACTGGGGTCCGTGGCCAAATAACTCGGCGACTTCATGTTCCGTGGGCGCCTTGGTTTGATCATTTCGGAAGCGATCGGCGAAGTAACGCTTTTCAATCGTCCAACCCGATAAATATCCAGCAGCCTGATCCAAATGGGGGCGACTATCAACCCAACCATCGACGGCAATGAAACTGGCAAGAGCCGCCTCGGATCGTCGTGCCTGAATCGCGGCTTCATGTTTCAAGGTCTTGCCCGCGATCGTCTTCAGCTCTGCCAGTGAACGAACTGGCCAACGCCCCACTCCGATCTCAGGGTGATAATCGATTTGATCAAAATTGATCGGATCATGCTTGTGTTTCTCGCCTCGGACTTCGCCAAAGTAGCGACCGTGAATCCCATCCTGCATTGCATTCCAGTCCTCGAAAGCCCCATCGCTTTTGGCCAAATCCGCGTAGTAGAGGTCGCTGGGATAAAACGCGTAGTCGTGAGCCGCCGCAGTCGTGCGGTCCAGGACCATGTAACGCACCGGAGTCATACTGGCGTCGCCGACCAACAACACATGACCGACGTTTTGCTTCTGCCACTGAGAATATAGGAATCGCTTGATCTTTTCTGGCTCATCGACTCCGGGTGACTTCTCGACCAAATCCTCCCAGGCCACCACCGTGCTGTGCACCTCCGGCTCACGAGCCCGAGCGTACTCTTCTAGTTCTGCCAACCAAACTCGTGGGCCCACAATCGTCAGATAGACCGGAGATTCTTGGCCGAAGCTAGCTCCCACAGCTCCAATGGCGAACAGGAACACGACAATAAATTTGACAAAAAAAACGCGAGCCGAATTGTGGCCACGTTGCTGGGCTGCGAAACGATCCATGGGTTTGCCTTCTGAAATGCAGTTCGTGGACAGGAGGAAATGAAATGAACCCGAGATCCGTGAGCCAATCGCTAATCGGTCAGACGAGGCGTCGGAAAGCCAAGTCAGGGAGTCGGCTCTTCAGGGAGTCGGGGCGTCGATTGCACATTCAATCCGGTCAATAATAACCTCGCTTCTCGCGCCGACCAAGCATCCACGTGGTCGGGAGTTGTATCGGGCGCCACACGGAATCCAGGACTCCAGAACCGCTCGGGCCAGGTCCCCCGGTTTGGGTTACCCCAGGGCCCCCGTTTCGCGACGCTCGAATGGACCTTGATACTCGACCAACCTAGGCCTGGCCCGCAGAGGGCCAGACGGTCTCCGATCGTGTCTTTATTATCCGGGATCGTGCATTCCGACCGAAGAGTCGGCCCCCTTTTAGGACAAAGCCTAGGACAACTCGGACCGGGACGGTATGATATGCGGCCTCTCAAACCGAAGCGGATGCGAGGGACACTTCTAACGATCCTAACTTGGTGCTGCGAAGAATCCATGAAACGCGACATTCGAACCCTGCGAAATATCGGTATCATCGCCCATATTGACGCTGGCAAGACCACGGTCACCGAACAAATGCTGTACCTGTCGGGTTCCAAGCACCGGGCCGGTCGCGTTGATGATGGCTCGACAACGACCGACGACGACCCCGAAGAACAACAGCGGGGCATCACGATCTACTCCGCGTGCGTGACGTTCCAATGGGGTAGTGTCAACGTCAACCTACTCGATACGCCAGGACACGTCGACTTTACGGCGGAAGTCGAACGCTGCTTGCGAGTCCTGGATGGAGCGGTCGTGGTGTTCAGTGCCCGTGAAGGTGTCGAAGCGCAAAGTGAAACTGTTTGGCGGCAAGCCGATCGATACGGAGTCCCGCGTCTGACGTTCATCAACAAAATGGACCGCGAAGGAGCCGACTTCCCGCGCGTCTTGCAACAAATGCGACAGCGATTGCAGGCCAACCCCATCGTCCTGCAAATCCCGTATGGCCAAGGCCCGGCCCACACCGATCAACCCTTTCGCGGCGTCATCGATTTGGTCAAGCAGAAGTTGCTGACTTACAAAGACAACCAAGTTCAGGAAAACGAAATCCCGGCCGACATGGCGGACGAGGCTCAACTATGGCGTGAGCAAATGCTGGAAAGCCTCTACGACTACAGCGAAGAGATGTCGATGCTGGCCATGGAAGAACAGCCGATCGAAGTCTCGCTGATCAAGCAGACTTTGCGCAAAGCAACCCTCGCGCGGCAAATCCAACCGCTGCTTTGCGGTTCAGCGTTGCATGGCATGGGTGTGCAAGGAGTCTTGGACGCGGTGGCCGACTATCTGCCTAGCCCCGCGGATCGACCGCCTGTGAAGGGAACCGATCCCACCGACAAGGACCGCCCTGTCGAACGCGCGGCGAAAATCGACGATCCGTTTTGCAGTGTGGTATTCAAGATTCTGCCCGCCAAGACCGGCGATCAATATTGGATTCGCGTCTACTCGGGCCAATTAAAAGCCAACTCCCGCTTGCTCTGCCCCAGCAAAGACAAAAAAGAAAACGTGGCCCAACTCTGGCAGATTCATGCCTCGAAGAAAGAGCGCGATGGGCAAATCGAGATGGTAGGCCCAGGCGATATCGTGTGCGCGATTGGCCCACGTTACGCCGTCACGGGTGACACGTTGTGCGATACTCGCGAAGTCATCCAACTGGAGTCGATCTGTTTCCCCGAGGCCGTGATCGAAATGGCCATCGAGCCCGAATCCACTTCGGAAAAAGACAAGTTGCTAGAAGTCTTGGAGATGCTCAAACGACAAGACCCCACGTTCCGCGCCAAGGAAAACAGCGAGACGGGCCAGATGCTCATCGCTGGGATGGGCGAACTGCACTTGGAAGTAATCAAACACCGCTTGCTGCGGGATTTTAAGCTCAACGTAAAAGTACATAAGCCCCGAGTCTCGTACCGCGAAACGATCGCGCGAGCCGTCACCGTCGAGGGACAATGCAATCGGGTCATCAACGGGCAGCAACTGTTTGCCAAGGTCAAATTGGAAATGCAACCTCGGGATGAAATCACGACCGTCGAAGTTCGTTCGACCGTCCCACCGGATAAGATTCCTATCGAATGGCGCGATGCGGCAATCAGCGAACTGACCAGTCGCGGTCAAGGCGGCGGAACCATCGGTAGCTTCCCGCTGAGCAAGTTGCGGGTCAAACTGATCGATGCCGAAGGAGCAATGGAAAACAGCAACGAGATCGCGTTTACAATCGCCGCTGCGGATGCCTTCGAAAAAGGATTGGTCGAAGGTGGACCGGTGTTGTTGGAGCCGATCATGAAGCTCAGCATTTCGACGCCCGACGAATACTACGGCGACTTCATCGGCGACATTTCC
The DNA here is from genome assembly GCA_041741535.1 of Pirellulaceae bacterium. Classification (GTDB taxonomy): domain Bacteria; phylum Planctomycetota; class Planctomycetia; order Pirellulales; family Pirellulaceae; genus M30B19. Next base: position 4,907 of record JBGSJV010000106.1, on the reverse strand, counting down.
AAACGACGTGGTCGCATTGTCGATTCGGATAATCGCGGCGGCACGACCTTTATCGACGCGGAAGCACCATTGGCCGAATTGTTTGGGTACTCGAATACGATGCGCTCGCTCAGCCAAGGCCGAGCGGGTGCCAGCATGGAGCCGCTCGAGTACCAACCCGCCCCAGCAGAAGTCGCCAAGTCGTTCGCGTATTAGCGTAGTCGCGTTCTGGCGAACGTCGCTTCTGAGACTGTCGCTACCGTCGCGGCAACGACCATCGTCAGACGGTGGAAGTTGAGGCAGAAGATCCCCAGGGGCGAACCTAGTGCTTTGTCACTATTTAATTTTGGGGCCGGTCTGGTAAAGGGGTCAGGAGTCAATTGCCGGAACGGCCCTGCGGGTCCTTCGCACAATGGACTCCTGACCCCTTTACCAGACCCTAAGTTTTGGCTGTGACAATGCACGAGCTGCGAACCGACTGAGGAGCCCTGACGTGACAGAACCGACAGTTAGTGAAACCCGTCCCGGACCGGTTCCAGGTCTCTCGGAGGACTGGAGCGCCGTCATCCTCGGGGTGGCGGTCTTTCTCTTAGCTTTGGGCTCGGCGTGGTTCGTTGCCCCCCAGCACTTCTCATGGGGCGCCGAGAAGACAGAACCGGGCACGAAGTGGTCGCATCCTCTCAAGCCTTATTTGGGCAACAGCGGCTCTTGGTCTCAAGATCCGCGCCAAGGACTGTGGAACAATCGCTTCGAAATGGCGGAACGCAAGCCGGACGAAGCCGACAAGACCTATTGGCCAGGGATCTTGGGAGCAGCCTTGATCCTGACGATTTTAAGCGGCTGTGCGGCATTGCTCCGCGGGCAGCGCATGGAAAAGTTCTTGCTTGGGTTTCCCGCAATATTTCTTTTGGCTTTGCTGGCGATGGTCATGGGTAAACAAGCGACGATGGAAGCCCTCGGGCTGGAGTATGTGTTGTGGGCCGTATTGCTGGGACTCTTGATTAGCAACACCATTGGAGTGCCGAACTCGTGGCGCCCGGCTGTGATGGGCGAGCTGTACATCAAGTTGGGACTTGTCTTGTTAGGCGCCGAGGTTTTATTGGGTGCTTTAGTCGCGTACGGGCTGCCGGGTATCGCGGTGGCCTGGGTCGTGACACCCATTGTGTTGGTTTCGACTTATTTGTTTGGCCAATACATTCTCAAGATGCAAAGCAAGACCTTGAACATTGTTATTTCCGCCGACATGAGTGTCTGCGGTGTGTCCGCAGCAATTGCGACGGCGGCCGCCTGCCGCGCGAAGCGCGACGAACTATCGCTCGCGATTGGTTTGTCCTTGGCCTTCACGATGGTGATGATGATTGTCTTGCCGGCCGCTTGCACGTGGTTGGGGTTATCGCCAGTCGTTTCGGGGGCTTGGATTGGTGGCACGATCGATTCGACGGGAGCGGTTGCTGCGGCGGGCGAGATGGTTGGCAAGCAAGCGGGTGAGGTGGCGGTCACCATCAAGATGATTCAAAACACTCTGATCGGCGTCATTGCGTTGGCGGTCGCCACGTACTGGTCGACGGTAGTGGAGCCCCAAACCGAGGCCGAATCAAGCGACGCCGGTTCACACGACGGGCCCTCCGAGTCTCGCCGCAACTCGCTGGGTGCCTACGAAATCTGGCGACGGTTTCCCAAGTTCATTCTGGGGTTCTTGGCGGTTTCACTGATGGCTTCGTGGTTGGTCGAACAGGGCGCGTACGAAGCGTTGTGGCTGAAAAATGCGGTCCAAGGTGGCGTGACCAAAACACTGCGTGGGTGGTTGTTCTGCTTGGGCTTTGTTTGTATCGGGCTGGATTCGAACCTGCGTTCGTTTGTTCCACATCTACGGACAGGCAAGCCGGTCGTATTGTATGTGGTTGGTCAAACGCTCAACTTGGCGCTCACCTTGGCGATGGCTTATTTGATGTTTGAGGTGCTGTTTCCCAACACGATCCAAGCCGTGACGGAGGCCACCCCATGAACACCGCGAGCACGTCCAAGGGGTGGCTGCGATTGGCGAGTGGGGCGATCTTGTTGTACGCTTTTTGGGGGCACTTCTGTCCCTGGGTATTGAGTTGGTCTTGCTTTGCAGCTCATGAGAAATTGGTGCGAGAACAGCGGATCTCGGTCGGGGCCATTTTCTATACAGAGTTAGAACGCTACCCAGGGAAACCACAGCCATGACCGACCGAACTGGAAACTTTGAACGCTACCGCAAACAGATCGCCTTTGCCGCTTGGGGCACGGCCAGCCAAGAACGGTTATCACAAGCAGCGGTCCTGATCGTGGGCTGCGGCGCATTGGGAACCGCCCAAGCAAACCTGTTGACTCGAGCCGGAATTGGGCGAGTCGTCTTGGCAGATCGTGACTTTGTAGATCTGTCCAACTTGCAACGACAAACTCTGTATGACGAGCAAGACGTGCAAGACGTGTTGCCCAAAGCGATCGCGGCAACGCGGCGGTTGCAGCGAATCAACTCGGCCGTGGTCATCGAGCCCATCGTCACGGACGTGACATGGGAAAACGTGCGAGCATTGGTGCGGTCGGTCGATTTGGTGCTGGATGGCACCGACAACTTCGAGACGCGATTTTTGCTCAACGAGGCCTGCTTGGAGGAAGGCAAGCCGTGGGTCTATGGTGGGTGTTTGGGAGCCGATGGTCAATCAATGACGATCATTCCAGGCGAGACGGCCTGCTTCGCCTGCTTGATGCCCGAAGGTGCGCCGATGGCCGGCACGATGCCGACTTGTGATACGGGCGGAGTGTTGGGCACGATCATTCAGATGATTGCTTCCATTCAAGTTACCGAGGCCATGAAGATCTTGGGCGGGCACGCCGATCAGGCCAGTCGCCAGCTGACCGTGGTCGATAGTTGGAACTTGCGATTTCGCACGCTTCGCTTGGAGAAGTTAGCCGGAACCGGTTGTCCCGTCTGCCGCGAAGGACGTCGCGTGTGGCTGACCGGAGAACGGACGACGCAGGCCCATATCTTGTGTGGCCGGAATTCGGTGCAGTTGCGAATTCCATTAACAGCGCCGTGGGATTTGGAACAATTGGAACGCCAACTTCAGGCGCACGGGCAAGTCCTACGCAACGCCTTTTTAGTCAAGCTCGTGAATCCGGAGTTCGCCCTGACTCTCTTTCCTGACGGCCGAGTCATCACCACCGGCACCGAAGACCCCGCCGTCGCTAAAACCTGGCTCCGAAAAACCATCGGACTATGATTCATGGCTCAAACGAATCGCTCGTGCTTGGGAATAGCCGTGGAGAAACTTCCCGATTGGGGAGAGTCCGAGCTTGGTGAATCCAAGAGTTCATATCGTCTTATTCGCCGAGGTGCTGGATGGCCTGAGTCACAATGCGACCCTATCCGTGCGATTGGGACTTCCCACGGATGGCAAAGCCGAACTGCGGATGAAAGGTCGGCGAACGGTTTCTTGACCTACGGCACGTGTCCAACCGCAATTGAGTCCTGACACGTTTTTCAGCTTTTTTTCAGATTCTCGCAACCTTTTGGGCTGGTGGTGGCTTTTAACTGGTGTCGATCGCTCGCAAAAGTCGTTGACGGCGAGATGGTGAGATTCAGGGACGAACGGTTCGTCGCTGTCGTTATCGAAGTCGGCCCCAGACTCCTTTCGTTTAGGGAAACCCATTTGTGATCGAACCTAGCGCTTCAACGTGGGACTCGCTCGACGAGCAGGAACTCATTGAAGCTGCCAAACGCGAACCCGATGCGCTTTCCGCGCTCTACCGGAGACACTACGGAACGATCCATCGTTACGTGTCGCGGCGAGTGGCGACCTCCCACGACGTTCACGATATCGTGTCCGAGGTTTTTCTGACGATGGTTCGAACGCTTTCGCGTTTTCGTTGGACCGGAACACCGTTTCAGGCATGGCTGTTTTGTATCGCGACGACACAGATCAATCGTTGGGTTCGCAAGCGCAAATGGTTGCGATTTTGGGCACCCTTTGACGATCAACTGATGGTCGATGCCGATCAGAGGTCCGAATCCGAATCGGTCCAAAGGCTGCGAAAAGCATTGCTGGAACTCCCGTGTCGCTATCAAAACACACTGGCTCTGTTTTATCTCGAAGATCTGTCCATCAAATCGATATCCGAGATTCTCGGGGTAGAGCAGGGCACTGTTAAAGCGAGGCTATCGCGCGGTCGTGAGTTATTGCGAGCAAAGTTAGATTCCTCCGAACCACAGGAGCATGACATTGAACGACGAACAATTCCAAGCTTGCTGGAATGAGCTCAAGCAAAGCTCTTCTGGTACGCCAACCACCAACCCTTTCTTGGAAGAAAAAATGAAGACAGAAATGACAATCCTCGGTCCGCGAAGACGCTTTTGGAAGAGAACACTTGTCGCTGCGTTCAGCGTCCTGGGTGTGTGTATCCTGAGTGGAGTAATCGCCAACAATATTGTGGTAGCCACTCCCGTGGAACAAGAAGACGGTACGCAACTGGAGGAGACCGAAACTCTCTTGCACTACGTTATGCGTCACGTTCATGCACACGCCCGACAAGCTCATGAGCATTTTATGGGATTCTGATCGCGGAACATTTCCGACGTTCCGAAGTGGTGTCCCCATCCCAATAGTTGCCGAGTGTAACTAACTTCGAACGACGTAGTCGCCGCACCGGTTTAGCCGGCCGTGAAGCCGCAATCACCGCAGGTCGGATTGTTCGACCTGCGGTTGCGGTCGTCAACTAAGGATTTGTCGCGAAATAAGTTCCGGATTTCGAACGTCGAAAACTCCGGAATGACTCTCGCTGGCTCTGGCGCTGAATGATTAATGATTATTGAAGAATGAAAAATTCAAAAGGTACCAAACGTCTAGTTTCAGGCATTCCGCGAGCAAACGATGGCTGTCAGCAATTTGCATTTTTCAATTTCC